>NZ_QRJZ01000004.1 GCF_003470665.1 Collinsella sp. AM17-1 | reverse complement strand
AGCCATAAAAAAGCCTCCCATTCTTGTGTCCAAGAAATGGGAGGCAGTTCACGTAGTGCGCAGCGGGGGTTCTTTCATGTCCGAGGACGTCCGCGAAGGTCAGCCCTCAGATCCTGCGGTGGGAGACCTAAGCCTCGTTGTACACCGTCTTGAGCTTCAGCAGGTGAGCGTAGCGATCCATAGCGGCCTGCTCGTTCTCCTTGAAGAGCTCCTCGGCGCGCTCGGGGAAGGAACGCGTCAGCGAAGCGTAACGGGCCTCGTTCATCAGGAACTCCTGATAACCGCCCGCGGGCTCCTTGGAATCGAGCGAGAACTTCTTGCCGGCAGCAGCCTCGGGGTTGAAGCGGAAGAGGTTCCAGTAACCGCACTCGACAGCCTTCTTCATCTCGGCCTGGCAGTTCTGCATGCCGCCCTTCTTGATGGAGTGCATCTCGCAGGGGCTGTAGCCGATGATGAGGGACGGGCCGTCGTAGGCCTCGGCCTCGTGGATGGCCTTGAGGGTCTGAGCCGGGTTGGCGCCCATGGCGACCTGCGCCACGTAGACGTAGCCGTAGCTCATGGCAATCTCGGCCAGGGACTTCTTCTTGGTCACCTTACCGGCAGCGGCGAACTGAGCAACCTGGCCCAGGTTCGAGGCCTTGGAGGCCTGACCGCCGGTGTTGGAGTAAACCTCGGTGTCGAAGACAAAGACGTTGACATTGTGGCCGGAAGCCAGGACGTGATCCAGGCCACCGAAGCCGATGTCGTAGGCCCAACCGTCGCCGCCGAAGATCCAGAAGGACTTCTTGGTGAGGTAAGCCTTGTCGGCGAGGATTGCCTTGGAAGCCTCGCAGCCGCACTTCTCGAGCTCGGCAACGTAGGCAGCGGCAGCGGTCTTGGAGGCCTCGGCGTCGTTGACAGAGTCAATCCAAGCCTGGCCGGCAGCCTTGAGCTCGTCGGACGGACCATCGGCGGCGATGATCTCCTGGGTGGCGGCAATCAGCTTGTGCTGAACAGCCTCATAGCCCACGGCCATGCCCAGACCGTGCTCGGCATTGTCCTCGAACAGGGAGTTGTTCCACGCCGGGCCGTGACCGTCCTTGTCCTTGCAGTAAGGAGCGGTGGCAGCGGGGTTGCCCCAAATGGAGGAGCAGCCGGTGGCGTTGGAGATGAACATGCGGTCGCCGGCGACCTGGGTCACCAGACGTGCATAGGCGGTCTCGGCACAGCCGGCGCAGGAGCCAGAGAACTCCAGGTAGGGCTGCTTAAACTGGCTGCCCTTAACGTTGGCCGCGATGAGCTCCTTCTTCTCGGAGACGTTCTCGACCATGTAGTCCCAAACGGGCTGCTGGTCCATCTCCTGCTCGGTGGGAACCATCTCGAGGGCACCCTTGGGGCAGACCTTGACGCAGTTGGTGCAGCCCATGCAGTCGAGCGGGGACACGGCCATGGTGAACTTCATGCCCTTGGCCTTGGGGCCCATGGCGTCGAGCGTGCGGGTAGCCTCGGGCGCGGCGGCAGCCTCGTCCTCGGTCATCGCGAACGGACGGATGGTGGCATGCGGGCACACGTAGGCGCACTGGTTGCACTGGATGCACTTGGTCTCGTCCCAGTGGGGAACGACCACGGCGACGCCGCGCTTCTCGTATGCGGAGGCGCCCAGCTCAAACTGGCCGTCGGCGCAATCGACAAAGGCGGAAACAGGCAGGCTGTCGCCGTCCATGCGATCGATGGGCTCGAGCAGGTTCTTGACCTGCCGGGCGATAGCGGACTTGGTCTCCTCGGAGAGCTCGACGGGAGCGGCGTCCTCGGCGGTAGCCCAGTCGGCCGGAACCTCGAACTTACGGAAGGCGGTAGCGCCGGCATCGATGGCCTTGTGGTTGGCGTCGACGATAGCCTGGCCCTTCTTCATGTAGGACTTGGTAGCCGCGTCCTTCATGTACTGCAGGGCGTCCTCGGCGGGCAGGACCTTGGCCAGCGCGAAGAAGGCGGACTGGAGCACCGTGTTGGTGCGCTTGCCCATGCCGACCTTAGCGGCCAGGTCGATAGCGTCGATCAGGTAGACGTTGACGTTGTTGTTCGCGATGTAGCGCTTGGCCACGGCGGGCATGTGCTCGGCGAACTCCTCGTCGCTCCACTGGCAGTTGACCAGGAAGGTTCCGCCCGGCTTGACGTCGCGGACCATCTTGAAGCCCTTGACGATGTAGCTGGGGTTGTGGCAGGCGACAAAGTCGGCCTTGGTCACGTAGTACGGCGAACGGATCGGGGAATCACCAAAGCGCAGGTGCGAGACGGTGACGCCGCCGGTCTTCTTGGAGTCATACTGGAAGTAGGCCTGGACGTACTTGTCGGTGTGGTCGCCGATGATCTTGATCGAGTTCTTGTTGGCGCCGACGGTACCGTCGCCACCCAGACCCCAGAACTTGCACTCAATGGTGCCGGGGGCTGCGGTGTTGGGCGCATCCTCGGCCTCGGGCAGGCTCAGGTTGGTCACGTCATCGACAATGCCGATGGTGAACTCGCGCTTGGGCTCGTCCTTCTTGAGCTCCTCGAAGACAGCGAACGCGGACGCGGGAGGCGTGTCCTTGCTGCCCAGGCCGTAACGGCCGCCGACGACCTTGATGCCCGTCTTGCCAGCCTCGTAGAGAGCGGAGACGACGTCCTGGTAGAGCGGCTCGCCGATGGAACCCGGCTCCTTGGTGCGGTCCATGACGGCAATCTTCTGGACGGTCTCGGGGAGAACGTCGACAAAGTGCTTGATGGAGAACGGACGGAACAGGCGAACCTTGACCAGGCCGACCTTCTCGCCGTGAGCGTTGAGGTAGTCGATGACTTCCTCGAGCACGTCGCAGAAGGAGCCCATGCACACGACGACGCGGTCGGCATCGGGAGCGCCGTAGTAGTTGAACAGGCCGTAATCGGTGCCGAGCTTCTCGTTGATCTTCTTCATGTAGCCCTCGACGACGGCGGGAAGCTCGTCGTAGACCTTGTTGCAGGCCTCACGGTTCTGGAAGAAGATATCGCCGTTCTCATGGCTGCCGCGGGTGTGCGGGTGCTCAGGGTTGAGCGCGTGGTCGCGGAAAGCCTGGACGGCGTCCATGTCGCACATCTCGGCCAGATCCTTGTAGTCCCACATGGCGACCTTCTGGATCTCGTGGCTGGTGCGGAAGCCGTCGAAGAAGTTAAGGAACGGGGTCTTACCCTCGATGGCGGCAAGGTGAGCCACCGGCGAGAGGTCCATGACCTCCTGGACGTTGCCCTCGGCGAGCATGGCGAAACCGGTCTGGCGGCAGGCCATGACGTCGGAGTGATCGCCAAAGATGTTCAGGGCGTGGGAAGCGACGCAACGCGCGGAGACGTGGAAGACGCCCGGGAGCTGCTCGCCCGCGATCTTGTACATGTTCGGGATCATCAGGAGCAGACCCTGAGAAGCCGTGTAGGTGGTGGTCAGAGCACCGGCGCCCAGCGAACCGTGAACGGTACCGGCTGCACCTGCCTCGGACTCCATCTCGACGACCTTGACCGGGGTGCCGAAGATATTCTTGCGACCCTGGGCCGCCCACTGGTCGACATGGTCGGCCATCGGGCTGGACGGCGTAATGGGATAGATTCCCGCTACCTCGGTGTACGCATACGAAACATATGCGGCCGCCTCGTTGCCGTCCATAGACTTAAACTTACGCGCCATATACCCCTCTCCTCTCATATAGGTATACAGGCCCCGGCGATCGCCGGGATGTTGGCGTGATGGGATTTTCGCTGTTGCTTCCAATCATCTGGCAGGCAGGCTCAGCAGCAGGTACATGGCGTGGAGAGAAGGCATGCCGAGGCGAGGAGGGCTGCACGCGCTCCACAAGCCCAGCTACCCGTCTTGCACATGACCGAGCGCCGCAAAGGCCGCATGCCGGATGCTCCCGGGCACGCCCCGGCGATGGGAAGCGCCCGCAACGGAAATCCGCATGCGGGTTTATTGTACCCCGCCGTCAAGTGTAATTTCGGCAAATATAGGCGGGCGGTAAAGGTTTACCTTGGGTGACCATCAAGGGCAAAATTGATCCTTCCGTCACCGAGGGACCAAATGGCAGCTGCGGTGAAATAGGAACTGTTTTTGCCGGCCGTAGCCTTAAACAGCCCCTATTTCACCGCAACTTATTTAGGAGATGAGTCAGAGGGCGCCGAGGAGGATGGCGTAGGTTGTGGATTCTCCGAGCTTGAGCTCGTCACCGGGGTTGAGCTGGGCGGAGCGGCCGGGCTCGACCTGGGTGCAGACGTTCGTCGCGTCGTTTACCACCACGGTTCCGTTGGTGGACGACAGGTCCTCAACGTACCAGACATTTTGGTCATCGCACCACACGTGGGCATGGCGAGCCGAAACGTCATCGCCCACATCGGTGATGCCGCCCTCCCCCGTTGCCAGCGCGCCGATCTCGACGCCTTCCTCACTCGGCTGAATCCAGCGCGGGACGCTCACCGCGTAGCCGTTTTGCACGCGCAGCAGTCCCAGCGGATGCGCCGGCGCGACCTCGTGCTCGCCCGACTTGGAACCAAGGCGGGCGTGAGAGCAAACGGCATAGGGAACGAATCTTGCGGATGTACTCCTCGACGTCAGGCAGGTAAGCCCCACGAAGTCACCGGGGAGGCCCAAGCGGCCCGGCACCACTTCCAGATTCTGACCAGGGCGAGTCGTTCGCCGGTGGCTGAAGGCTCGCTCCCACCCAAAAGGGGAGATTCGCGTTGTTCCCCAATCGCTCTCGCATCTTTCATTTTGCTCGAGGTGGGCTATAAAAACTTTCCTGGTGAAAGGCGGCGATTGGTTTCCTTTCTTTCTAGAGGAGCGCGCCTGTAATCTGTTTTCATCCTAAATCAAGTTGAGATCGGACCTTCCAGAGGCAAGTCGACTCAAACTGCGAGGCTCCATGTTGGAATAAAGAGCGCTGTCGAAGTGCCAACAACACAAAGCTTGCCAGTCTCAAATAGAACCTTTTGGGAGTCCGATTGGGCCGCACACCGAATCCCCGCTGGTGGTTTTTTATAGCTGCGTAACAATAAACAAGGTTAGTGCCAGTCCAGCATGAAATTGAGGAACGTATGCATTTTTTCTCAGTAAGTGATCGTCGTTACTGCTTCGATGAGGTCACTCGCAATTGCTTTCAGGTTGACCAAGCATCAGAAGATGCGCTTCGCATATTTGAAGCATCGGGAAGAACGGTCAACTCGAAGTTGCTAACAAAGTCACTTGCTGCGAAAGGCTACGACCAAACGACCATAGCAGAACTTGAAGACGACATTGATGAGTATCAACGATTGTCTGAGCGGACTTTCTTAACAAAAGACACGCCTCGAAAACTTAGATCCATCGAACTCCACGTTTCACATGCATGCAACCTTGGTTGTAGTTACTGTTTTGCCGGTAAAGGAGATTATGGAACGTCTCCTCTGCTGATGACAGACGAGATAGCCTTCAAGGCGGTCGACTACCTCGTCGCAAGTTCATCGGAAAACGAAACGCTTGCAATCGTCTTTTTTGGTGGGGAACCCATGATTAACGAGCCGCTGATATGGAAAACGGTCGACTATTCAAAAAGAATATACCCCAATAGAAACTTTACCTATTCTATTACGACCAACGGAACGCTTTTGAATGACACTGCTGTGAATTCTTTCAAGGAGCACGGGTTTTCTGTTCTGATTAGTCTCGATGGTACAGGATGCAAGCACGATGCATCGCGCCCGTACAAGACGGGAGGCGGCTCTTTCTCCGATATCGACAAAAACGTTCGTCGTTTTTCCGAGTCGTTCCCCTTCGGCGCAAGAGCGACCTTAACAAATAATAACTGTAACCTTGTTGAAGACTATCTTCAGTTTAAAGAGATGGGCTTCAGAAGGATTTACTTCTCGCCCGTGAGCTCATTCGATGAGAATATCAAACTCGACGAACACTCATTAAACAAAATCAGGGCGGGCCTAATAGATTTGGCGGATCAATATCTCAAACAGATTGATCAAGGGGAAAAGCCCTTGTTTAGAACATTGAAAACTGCAGTTGATTTGATTATGAGCAACAGGATCGCCTTTGTCGGATGCGGGGCTGGCAGGCGTTTTATTTCCGTGACTCCCGAAGGGGACGTATACCCCTGTCACAGGTTTGTCGGGATGATGCGATTCAAAATGGGCAACATCGTCACCGGAATTGACGAAACTAGGTATATTGAAAACTGGAGTCAGGGTGTCGAAAAAAGAATTGACTGTACGGACTGTTGGGCTCGGTCTTTCTGTGGTGGGGGCTGTAGCTGGGAGGCTGCAGACGAGCACGGCTACTTGCCCAAGAGTCTACACCCTGCATCATGTGAATATAGAAAAATGTGCTACGAGATGGCTTTTGACCTTATTTCCCGCCACTCATCTTCGCAGGAGAAAAATCAACGAGAAGCTACTGTATCGGAATAAGCGGTTCAGCGCATTGCTGTCACCATTGTGGAGGTGTTCGTTCTTCTGATTACCGTCTGCGAAGCTTATTGCTACGTTCGCCGAAACCATTCTAGAAATATGGTGAACTAGACATCTTGGTTTGTTATACACAATATTGAGGTTTTTCTGCACTCAAAGGGAGGTAGTCGTGAAGCATATTCATCCGATTAATCCAGGAAGTGGCGACGAGGCAGGCGTGAAGCCGATGTCTTTTGACTGCCTCTTGGGCATTACTGACATCTGTACTGTTTATGATAAAGCAGATGGCTGTGGTGCATACGATTACTGCGACTATGACATGGATGGCGGCAGCATCTGCGTTGTAGATCACTGTGGCATTGATCAAACGTAGTCTCTAATTGGATTAAGGTGAGGAGCTGTTATGAAGCATATCCATCCTGTTGGTTCAAATGAACATACTCCCGTTGAGCCTTGTTGTCTTGGAGTTGATATATGCAATTTTTACGACAT
Organism: Collinsella sp. AM17-1; assembly: GCF_003470665.1. Classification (GTDB taxonomy): domain Bacteria; phylum Actinomycetota; class Coriobacteriia; order Coriobacteriales; family Coriobacteriaceae; genus Collinsella. The sequence goes on along the minus strand of NZ_QRJZ01000004.1, from coordinate 124,241 downwards.
CGCCGAGTGCCCTGTTGCGGATTGGTGCTATGTCGATAAAGAATCAAGCTGTGTTTTGCCAGCAGATTGGTGCGATCCAGTTGACGAGTAGTTTTTGTGTCTAGGAACTATTTGGTCCAATTCAAAATAAGATGGGGACAAATACCAAAATCTCGTGTCTGGGAGGAGTTATGCCATTATTGCAAGGTCTCGTTGGATTAACCTTTGTACTTGCTTTATATCTGGCACCTTTTTTATTGTTATTCTTCATTATCCGATTCTTTCTTCGGAAAAAATAGGAGTATCACGCAAACATTAGCGTAGCTTTCTTCCAATATGAGCCGAGCATTGGCAAGTGGAATAAGAAGCCCGACCGTTCGTCACATGAAAGTGATCGGACGGGCCTCTCAATTTAACCCGGGCCGCCACCCATAGCGGCTTTCCGGGCGTATTTTCGGTGCAAAGCAATCGTCAGTTTAATCCTATGCGTCGATACCGCATTTCATTTGTTCGGCTCGTATTCTACGGCCTTGTAACCCTCGCACTCTCCGGCAAACGGATTGAACACGAAGGCAGAGATGATGTGTGCGTGGACATCGAGGCTGCTGTAGGCAACATACTGGGGCATGGACCCCCGCTGCGCGTGGCATGCGGCCCGGCATATTCATTGCCGTCCAACCCCGTGTAGTTGCAGCAAAGGGTGGAACCTCAATGCTCAGCTCATGTTGTCCGTGGGACACGAGAATTGTAAGTACACTTTGGTGTGATTCTCACGATGATACTGAGCCACCTGGAATAAGATACGTCGCGACAACACTTCGCTTCACCTCTGTCTCGACAAGACAACGTAGACTAAAGTTTCCTTTAGTAAGAGAATGAGAACTATATCTGAAAGCGTTGCGATGGCGTGAAGGCACCGAGTCCGAACCGACTGAATGCTACGTGCATCTGCATCGCTTTTTTGTTATCTCTGTCAGTTGGGTAGCACTACACTTGTCAGCATTTACCCCGGTACATGCTGCCTAAATCCACTACCCCTTCTACCGCGCCGACCATCTCGTCATCGTGAGAGACAATGATGATCAGCTGGCTTTGCTTGTTGCGCTTAACATAGGCCGCAAGCTCGGCGCGGCTTACAGCGTCTAACCCAGTCGTGGGCTCGTCGAGTACCAAAACTGACGACTTGCGTGAAATCGCCGACCATAAGTACACTCGGCGCAGCTCACCGCCCGAAAGCGCGGAGCAACGTTTCCCGAGCAACTCCTTCACGCTGTTTTCCAGCGAAAGTAGGCCATCTACACCCCGGTGATAGGAAGAAAAGGGCGTGTCGAAATACTCTAACAGCTCTTTCACCGTTTCGTCCGGCGCGAAGCACGACTGTGGGCAGCACGATATCTCTCTCGCACGTATGTAATCCAAGTCGCATTCTTCGATTGGCACGCCGTTGTATTTTACTTTGCCTTTCGATGAGTATAGCCCGAGCATCAAGTAAAGAAGTGACGTCTTGCCTCTTCCGTTTTCCCCAACTATGCAATATGTACCAGGACCGGAAAACTTGAAAGAAAACCCGCCGAGGACCTCTCGGACAGATCCGTCTGGAAGGGCAACCGAGAATTCCAAATCAGATACCGAAATGTCATTTATTTCATCGAGTTTAGCTAAATCGGTCCGATTCCACCCCGATCTCTCCTTTTCTCTCGTCGCGATAGCCGTCCTATCCCATGATGCTTTGGCATCTTGATAGGATTTGAACAATGACATCATACTTTTCAAAGTCTTAAAGAGAACCGCGAAGTATGTACCGATGATAGTGTACTCGCCTATTGACATAGTTCCGTTAATGATTCGTACTCCGGAAACAACAAGTATCACCGCTTGAAACAACGCTGCGAAAAGACCATCGAGCGATGTCAGAGAATATGATAGCTTTCCGGAGCGCAAAACTTTGGGAAAATAGCTCTTAAACCCAGCGTCGAGCGCTTGTTCGCTCTTGCCGTACGAAGATGTCAGTTGAATGTTGAGAATCTGATTAAGCTGCGATGCAATTGCGGCGTAAAAGGCGCTGTCCGCCTCTTTCTTCTCATACGTGACCCTATACAAAAGTTTCCTCAACCCAGTAATTACACAGAAATACACGATGAGGAGAATGATGGAAAACACCGCGAGAGTTGAATCAATTGACCATATGATAAGCAATACGATGGGAATGGCTACAATGGACAGCGGCGCACTGATAAAATTCGCCAAAACGAAGGATGAGACCACGCTAGAGTCGGAAATAATCCGTTGCGTTGTATAGGCTGGATCGATGGTCCGACTCACCAAGTAATCGTCTCTTTCAAAACGCAAGACGGCCTCCCTGAGAAGATCAAAGGAAAGTCTCGTGGTTATGCGAATGGAAAGTGTTCCTGCAAAATAAGTAAAGAGGGTGGAGAAAACTCCTATTGACGCAACCAGGAGCGCGAAGAGTACGGCGTCTCTTTCGCTGCGGTTACCGAGAAGAAAATCTAAGAATTTCCCGTTCACGTATGGCATGGCATAGGAGAGAGCGGTTCCAATCACCGTGATAGCAATGAAGACGAAAGCCCCTTTTGCTCTGATGAACCTCGAGAGAACGCATCGAATCAAGGAAGGCCCCAATCTACCCGCCACAAAACATCAATCACTGATACCTTACACCTCAACACAACAGGAGCGAAGATTTGCCAATGAGACTGCTTTAAGATTGCCTTGGGCCAATACGATCTCAAGCTCTTCCTACAAGAGAGTCGGAATCGGACATCTCCTCCGACGAACCTGGCAATCGGGCGGTTGAAATATCTTTTTCAACCGCCCGATTGCCACAATAGATTTGAGCATCCGCCCACAAACGTCCGCGTTTTATACCCATCAAATCCTTTGCCTTTTGTCGTCTAGACTAGAAAAATCGCTCGAAATAACGCAACCGGCCTGCTCGCTTGAAGAAACCTAAGCCCGTAACGTAGATGTGCAAACTTCCGAAACGCCTTGCGCGGCATAGTGCGTATAAACTTCGTCAACCGCCTCAGAAATATCTGAGTATCGCGCCGGGTCAAAAGCATACGATGTCGCAGCTATACCCTGCACCCATTCGGAACGCGGATTAATTGAATAGCCACACAGCATCATCATACATGCATCTAGACCTGATTTCCCAAGTATCCGACGTATTGATGAGAGCATCGCGGGTCGCCCCCGCACCATCGTCGTCACCCCTATTAGCAGTATTTACCGTTTTTCTCTAAATGCGTATCGCCACCCTTAAGAATACGAAGTGTTTTATCCAGACCCGATTGTCCTCCATCTCAAACGAAGGGATAAGGAATCTCATCCGGAATCGGCAGTAACGGAGGATTCACAACGACAAGCGAAAAACATGAGTCATCTCTCAGAGGGGAGTAAAGGCTCCCCTCAAGCACCCTAGTTTCGTCATCCAAAGAGTTGATGGCAGTGTTTTTCTTACAAAGGTCGACAACAAAAGGGTTGATTTCTACAGATGTTACATCCATGCCACAGTTGGTAAGTATCAGGCCCTGTATTCTGGGGCCAGAACACAAATCGAGAGCCTTCCGTGCGCTCTGCGGTGTAAGGCGCCAATCTCAGCAAATCTGTCCCACAATACTGCGCTGAAGAACAACACGGAACCCCTGAGCCAAACTCCCCTATACCTTATTAAGGCTAAGACAGGCAAGTTCACGCACCCGGCATATTCCAGAATAACATCCTATTGTTTTAGATGCTCTACAAGCATGAACAGCCGCGAATCGGAAAGATCTTCTAGTTTCGCCCCGACTGACCGCCAAGGGCCAAAATGGCCTCTCCATCCCCAGGCGACCGGCTCTGGCGCGCCGAGGAGTGTCCCCAAGTGCCGGCAGAAAAGGAACGTCCTTAACTGCCGGCTAGAGGGCACCGAAGAGGATGGCATAGGTAGTGGATTCGCCGAGCTTGAGCTCGTCGCCGGGATTGAGCTGGGCGGAACGGCCGGGCTCGACCTGAATGCAAACGCGCGTGGCCCCGTTTACCACCACGGTTCCGTTGGTGGACGATAAGTCCTCGACGTGCCAGATATTTTGAGCATCGCACCAGATATGGGCATGGCGGGCCGAGACATCGTCGCCGACGTCGGTAATATCGCCCTCACCAGTGGCCAGCGCGCCAATCTCAACACCCTGCTCACTCGGCTGAATCCAGCGCGGGGCGCTCACGACAAAACTGTTTTGCACGCGCAGCAAGCCCAAAGGGTGCGCCGGGGCGGGTTCGCGTTCGCCCGCAGTCAGCGACATGCCAAGCGAACGCGGCGTGGATGTGCCTCCGCCGCAGGTCGCGTTCGCGTAGTCGATGGCATAGTTCACCGAGGACCGCACATCCGCCGAACAACCGACGGCGACAAACAGCACCAGCACGACCTCGGCGCGCTCGGCGGGCATGAGTTCCGCCGCCTGGGACAGGCGATCGAGCGCGTTGCGATAGAGATTCGTGTCCTGGTGGCACTCTTCGAGCGCGCGTACCATCGGTTCACCTGCAGGACCGCACACCATATTGATTACAGCCGTGGAGTCCATGGGGTTGCGCTGGCGCAGGGCCAGTTGCGACATAATACGCGCAGCCGAGGTACCGTATTCGGCAAAGTAGCGCTGCTGAAGCGTGCCGACCGGCGCGCGAACGATAAAGCGGGAAACCCAAGAGCGATCGGCGGCTCGGCTCTGCGGGCTGCGGCCGTCGGCGAGCGGACGGGACGAAAGCACCAAGCCGCACAGCTCGATATGGCTCAGATGCGCTGCGCGCTTAAAGATGTCAAACATGGCCCCGCATGGGGTGAGCTCAACTTGAGATGCCATGACCTAGGCCTCCTTGGTCGTAGAAATAGAATCGGACGATACTTCGACAGGTCCGCCAAAAGTACGGACAGCTGCGGCTCCACCGGCAAGCGGAGTCGCCATCTGGGCTTTTGTGCGTCGCGGTGCCGAAACGGGAAGTTCAAAGGCAAAGCCCATCGCAAGCAAAAACCACGTAAGCGTATAGGTTGCAACCAGAGCGGCAACAAGGCCGCCCATCACGGCGCGTTGGGAAAATACGCTACATGCAGCCACAACCAGCACCGGAACCTCGCAGGCAGAAAGCGCAAGCACACCCTGCAGGAAGCCCGAGCGCCGATCGCGCGCAAGTGCCCCCGCGGCAACGCCGGCTATGCCTGGCAGCGCCAACGCCAGTGCGGCAATAATACCCGGTAGCGACCCAGACCACACGAGCGATCCCAAAGTCGCCGTCACGCGAGCGCCCGACGCCAGCAGCGCGGCCGAAACCACGACCACAGCCCAAACCACGCCACAGACGACCGTCGCGCCGACCATCAGCGCGCGACGAACCGCGCGGCCAGACGCATCCATGGGGCACGGCGTGAGCGGCTCGCCGCGGAGCGAACGACCGACATTTTGCGCATAGTGGTCACAAAACGCCGAGAGCGCCGCCTCGACCGCCGCCGGCTCGGGACGATCTTTTTGATGGCTGGACAGACAGGCCATCACCACGTCGAACAGCTGGGCATCGACAAACGCCAGCGCATCGCGTAGCTCCTCGGAATCCGGCTCAAGCCCCAGCTGCTGGGCCTGCTCGGCCGCAGCGAGCGCCACATCGGGCTCACGACGAAGCAGCTGAGTCAAATCGCAACCGGGCGCATGGGCACCAATGGGATAGTCGGGCAGCGTGTCCATCTTGAGACGGTAGGGGCTGGCGATGTCGCGCGTCTTTTTGCGCGAACCCGAGGTGCCCGAAGTGCTCGGCGCGGCTTCGTATGGCGCGGCGCCGGCAATGAGCTCGTAAACCGTGCTTGCTGCGGCATAGACGTCGATCGCCGGCGACATACGCAAAGCGCGCAGGTCGGGAATATCGTCGGTGAGCATCTCGGGCGGGGCATAGGCAACCGTCGCGCGACGCAGCGTGGCATAGCGCTCCGTAAACGACGCCTTGCCGCCGGTACCGGCCACGGCCGACGCAGGCTCAAGCGCCAGCGACGAGCCAAAGTCGATCAGGCACAGGTCAAAGGTGCCCTCGGCAAGCTGCCGGTCAAGCGGTAGACGCGCCGTACGCACCATAATATTAGCGGGCGAGATATCGCGATGGACAAAGCCCTCGCCCACCAGGCTCATACGGCAGAGCAGATCGAACAGGTCGCGACCCAGACGCGCCGCCACAAGCGGCGATAGGCGGCCGGCATCGTCCACGGCAAAGCGCGAGCGCAAGCGGGCGAGCGTCTCGCCCTCGACCCATTCCATGACAATTGCAGGCACACCGTCGACCTCGCCCCAGCCATAGAGGCGGGGAAAGCCCTTAAGGCCCGAAAGGGCGCGATGGCATTCGTATTCCTCGCGAAACGCCGCTTTGAACTTGGCGACCAGCGCCTCATGGGCGGCGGCATCGTCAAACTCATCGCACGTTGGCAAGATGAGCTGCTTGAGTGCCACGGCCTCGCCTTGGGCGTTGACGGCACGCGTCACGCGGCCGATACCGCCACGGCGCATGGTGGCATCGTCGGCAAACAGTATCGTAAAACGACGCAGATAGGCAGGCAGTTCGTCCTGACCGAGCGCAATGGCCGGCTCAAACCCGTCGACACGCGCCAGGCGCAGGCCGACCATGGGATCGCGACCGAGCGATTGTGGTGTGGTGGATGCAAGATCGGTCATCATAGGGCAAGCGCCGCCACGTTATTGTTGAAGTTACCGAGCGCGACGTCATCATCGCCGTAATGGCCGACCCATTGACATAGGTTGGTGTAACAGCCCCACAGATTGGCATACTGCTGATACCACTTTGACCGGGGCGAGAATGTCTGACGACCGAACTCGGCTCGAATGACAAACATCTCCCCGACCAGGCTGTCGCACGGCCTGGGATCTCCCGTAGAGTTATAGGTCGAGACCACGTCATTGGCACGAGAAACATAGCCGTCGAGCATGTTGTACTTGGTCACAAGCCAGCTGTGAATGCTCTCTTCCTCAGCAGCGGAAAGGCCACCGGAGTTTGCATCGTTGTCAGTGTTGCCGCCCGTCGAGCCGCCGTTTCCAGACCCTCCGGCAGAGGAACCCGACCCAGAGCCACCGCCCGAACTCGACGAATCCGAGCCGGAGCCAGAAGTATCCGAGCTACCGGGCTTTCCGGACTGCTGGGCGTCCTGCTCCTTCTGCTGCTCGACCTTATTCACCGTTGCCGCCACGCTATTGTTGGACAACCGATCGATGATCTTGGTGTTGGTGAGCACGATGGTTTTGCCATTGGCAAGCGTGACTTCGTTGTCCGGGGCCTCGGCGCCGTCCGCGTCGCCGGTGCCAAACACAATATGCGCGACCACACTTGCCCAAGCATATCCAGTCGTGGTCCCCAGGTCACTTTTGACCTCATGCCCCACGCGCGGTTCGCGTGCGGCATGCGCCTGCATCATGGACGGCACGGTCATGCCATAGGCAGAAACGCCAGCTATGACCAGCACCAGCGAGCAAGACAGCAGTGCGTACGCCCGCGGCGCCAAGCCCAGTCGGCGTCGCATGCGCACCGCGGCGCCGCGCTTTGTCTGAGTGCCACCGGGCCGCATGCGTTCTCCTCCAACAAAAACACGCCGCTCGGGAGCGGCGCATTCATTCGAATCCATATTTGAGTGTATCAGCGAACCCAAAAGGTTGCGCAACGAATGGGCAAATTAAGGATGCGAGTGGAAGCATCCATGCGATAAGCGGATACAAAGCATCTTTGTTGCACAACAAACTTACAGTCGCACGGGGAAATTATGGCTACCCCGTGCGTCGCGATGAAGACATACGGCAGGAGCAGGCTCGCCACCTAAATCGTGCGACGGGCCTCGATGGCGCGCCCAAGCGTAAGCTCGTCGGCATACTCCAGGTCGCCGCCCACGGGAAGGCCGCTCGCCAGACGCGATACCTCAACGCCCAGCGGCTTGATAGTGCGGGCCAGGTAGCTCGCCGTGGTCTCGCCCTCGATATTGGGGTTGGTGGCGATGATGACCTCGTGGATGTCCTCGTGGCCCAAGCGTGCCAGCAGCTCACGAATGTGCAACTGCTCGGGACCAATCTTGTCCATGGGACTGATCACGCCGCCCAATACGTGGTAGAGACCGTGGTAGCTGCCCGTGCGCTCAATCGCCTGGACATCGCGCGGCTCGCCCACCACGCAAATGCGAGTGGTATCGCGCATCGAATCCTGGCAGATGGAGCACTCGTCGGCCGTGGCGTAGTTAAAGCAGCGGCTGCAAAAGTGAACCTCCTGCTTAACCTCCAGGATAGCCTCGGCCAGGCGGCGCGCCTCCTCGGCATCGGCCTCGAGCAGGTAATAGGCGATGCGCTGGGCCGACTTGGGACCAATGCCCGGCAGACGGCCCAGCTCATCGAGCAATTTTTGCAGACTATGGTTGGCACTCATATATATGCGTGTCTTAGAACGGCATGCCCGGGATGTTGAGGCCGCCGGTGATGGCGCCCATCTGCTTGTTGGCGAGCTCGTTGACACCGCGGACGGCCTCGTTGACGGCAGCCATGATCATGTCCTGCAGCATATCGACGTCCTCGGGATCGAGGGCATCGGGGTCGATGGTGAGGTTGACGAGCTCCATCTCGCCGTTAACGGTCACCTTGACCATGCCGCCGCCGGCAGAGGCGTCGACGGTCTGGGACTTAAGGTTTTCCTGCGCGGCGGCAAGCTGCTCCTGCATCTTGCGAGCCTGCTTCATCATTTGCTGCATGTTCATACCGGCCATGATGGCTCCTTTACGTGCGGCCGCGCGACAAGCTGCAAGGGCAGCCGGAGCGCGACGGGACTTTCAAACTAAAAAATCGTACCACGCCGCGAGGCCAGCGAGCGGGGTGGTCACATTACCTCAGTCGATATACATGTCCTTGAGCGTGACGATTTGCCAATCTTCGCGTGCGGCGAGCTTCTTTTTTGTCGCGGCGCTCACGTCATGCTTGCAAAACAACATGAAATGAGAGGCTGTGAACCCTTTTACCAAGCCTCGCTTGCTTTCGAGGTCGTCAATCTCTGCCGACTCGTCAAACGATTCCCTGTATTTGCACTCCCCAATCACCAGGCGCTTTGACACCCGATCGGCAGCTAAAACATCGATATCATCCTGAGCCCGTTTGTCGGGATTCGTTCCCCACCACGACGACACCGCCGTTGCCGGAATTGGCAACTTGCCCTGTTTCGCCTGCTCAACCAGCCACTCGGTACACAACGCCTCGAACCGATGACCCAGGTATTCGTTCAGCTGCTCTTCTGGAATCGCGTTGACAACCGCCCGGCCCAAACCGGCCTCGATATCGGACGAATACGGCATGACGAACCGGAACCAAAACGCATAGCACGGTTCGGAAAGCCGGTAGATTCCGCGCTTGCTGGTTTCGACACTCTCGCCAAACGGAACGACCTTTTCGATAATTCCCACCGATTCCAGCGCCTTGAGATAGCGGGGCAACGTTGTCTGGGCGACGCCCACGCGATCCGCGATCTGCTTTGCGCGGTTTGCACCGGCAGCCACAGCCCGCAAAATCGAGTTATACATTGCCGGCTCCTGAAACTCCTGACGAATCAGGCCCTCAGGCTCGCCATAGAGAAACCCCATGGGGTCGAAGTAAAGCCGGGCCAGATTCTCCTTGAGTCCCATGCTCGAATCCAGCTGCTGCAGATAATACGGGACACCGCCAAAGCATCCGTAGAATTTAAAAGCATCTTGAGCGCTCAGGCCCGGAAGCATCTTGGCCGCATCCCTAAATCCAAGGTCGCGCACCTTGATTTGAGCCGTGCGCCGGCCAAACAGGGGGCTTTTGCGTCCCAGCACATTGCTTTCCATAAAACCCTGATTGCTGCCGCAAAGAATTAGAAATGCGTTCGTTTCTCTGAAGGCCCGGTCGATGGCGACTTGGAAAATCGAGGGCAGCGCCTCGTTGCGCATCGCCGCATAGGGAAACTCGTCGAACACAAAGACAAACCGCTCGGTTCGTGCCCGGTCGGCGATGAAGGACAGCGCGTCGGCCCAGGAAGAGAACCCGCCAATCGATGTGGGGAGATTGAAAAAGCTGGCGATAGCGCGATTAAAATCCGCAAGGTTGTCGGCGTCGCTTTGCTCGAGAGCGGTAAACGAGAGCGTCCGTTTACCGCGGCAGAACTCGTTGATCAGCGTCGTCTTTCCCACGCGTCGACGACCGTACACGACGGCCATCTGAAATGAACGCTGCTCATAAAGGGATTCAAGTTTTGCAAGCTCTGCTTCGCGTCCGACAAACATTATGCACTCCCGAATTATGCAATGTTGAATAATTCACACTTGCATAATATCTCAAGCTAAATCCAGTAGAGCCAGAATCAGACAATTTATCCGTACGGATAAATGCCGAGCCGCTGCTCGAGGCGGCACGCATGGCGGCTGGGTATAATTTGATTGTCATAGATGACGATTTGGAGGTGCCCTCGTGAATGTCCCAGCCGTACTCCAAAACATCCGCTCAAAACACCCCGTTGCATATGTGGTTCTCTATCTCTTTGTCGTCTGGGTATTACTGGTTATCATCACCCATGCCATAGCTTTTGGAGCAGAACTGCTGATAGCCAGCTCGGACCAGCCCGTCGTCAAATGGGAGACGACCGATGAGTGCACCGACGGAACCCGAACCATTTACTACAACAGCCCGTCCCTCTACCAAGAGTTCAAGGTCAAGATAAAGGACTCCAAGATTGTCGATGCCGAACTGGGCTCTTTATTTACAATCGGAGCAACCGTCAACGCCGAGCAAGTCGAGTACACGGACAGCCATGCGACGTATCGTATCGACCTCAGCATCCTAGGCCGACCGTCACGCGCCTGTCTGCTCGAATGCGATATACGCGGCACCACACTACACATGTCCGAAATACAGATGCGCCCGGACAAAAGAAAGTGATATATGGCCGAGTCGGAAGAGACTAGGCATAGACTCGTCCGCCTTCGTAGGCAAAACGCAGGATGAGCGGAGCGTTGTTGCGCACGAAATCATCGAGTTCTTTGAGGTCCGCTTCGCTAAAGCCCTCGTGTGACACCCAATTGAATGCCGGCAAGATACACTCCGCCGTGTCAAAACCCCAATCGCGCGGGCGCTCCACAACAACCTTCACTGTGTTGTCCTCCCGGACTTCGGAATACGAAACCTGCGTATCGTCCTCAAGGCGGACATATTCCCACATCATAAGCTCGCTCCGTTCAAAGGGTTCTCTTCTTGAGCAGTATACCCGCCTGCGCAGCTACTCCACCGGCTTGAAGATGGTGGCCTGACCGAAGACGCTGCGGATGAGGTCTTTGGCCTCGTCCTCGGTCTGCGGGATGCTCGGGGCTGCGCCCTGGTGGCCGAAGGGGCTGCCGGCGCCGGGGTTGGACTCCCAGGGAGCTGCAGGAGCGTCCTCCTCTTTGGGGGCAGCTACAACTGACTTGGGCGCGGGCGTCGCACCCGGCACGTCGAACGGAGGCAGATCGTCCCCGTTCGCATCGCCAGCGAAGCCGCCGACCATAGCGTCGTCGTAGGACACCTGCTCGGATTCCCACGGCGCGGACTGCGCGACAGGCTGGGCCTTGGGGGCAGCCGAGCGCTCGGGCGCACGGGGTGCGGGCTCGGTCGGGAGCTTACCCGTGGCAGGAGCGCCGGCGGGATTGTCCGAGCGCAGCCAGGGGGCCTTGCCCAGGTCGGATGACTTGGGCGCAGGTGCGGCAGTGGGCTTGGGCGCCGGCACCGGAGCAGCCGGTTTGGCCGTGACAGGCTTAGGCGCCGACGGGGTCGGTGCCGCTACCGGTGCCGCTTTTGGCTGCGCCGCGCTGGCGCTCGAGGATGCAGGGGCCGCCGAGGACACGGGTTGCGGGTCCGCAGATACCGCAGCCCGTGCAGATGGAGAATGCTCCTCATGTTGAGGAGCCGGCGTGCCACCCCCATCCAGGACATAGTCGATGGTGCGACGACCGAAGACCGCGCAAACCGTCGGCAGGACCACCGACTGCGTATCGGCGCGACCGAGCATCTTGATGGCAAAGGTCGAACCCGCGGGGAACGAAACCGTGAGCTTGGAGCCGTCGTCGGCCGTGGCGCGAGCGTTGAGCAAAAGCCCTGCGTAGGAGGCCTGACGAGCCTTGACGCGCTCGACGACCTCGGCCCATTTGCGCTGCAGCTCTCCGGCATCCTCGACCGCGGGCGTCTCGGCAGCACCGGCGGCGGTAACCTGGGCGGCATTGTTGGACTGGGGCTTAGGTGCCGGAGCGGTGGCAGGCGCGGGGGCCGCAACGGGCTGAGGCGTCGGAGTCGGCGCAGGCTGAGGTGCAGGCGCTGCAGGCTTGGAAGCTGACACGGACGCAGAACGGGACGCAGGCTGGGCAGCCGGAACAGCAGCACCACGGTCCCAAGGCATACCGCCCTGGCGCGCGGACGTAGCAGCGGGGGCAGCGGATGCCGCCGGAGCGGCAGCACGAGCGCCCGAAATTAGCGTCGGCTGTTGGGCAGCAGCGGGCACGGATGCTGCAGGCGCGGCGGCCTGAGCAGCAGCCACGCTCGCCGGCACGGCGCCGTTGGCAACCATGGCCTCCAAGCGAGCTACGCGCTCAGCCAAAGCTTCAATCGTCAAATCGGCCTCGGGACGTGCCAGACGCGTGCAGGCAATCTCGAGCACCAGGCGCACGTCGCTCGCGCCCCTCATCTCCAGTGCGGCATCGTCGAGCACTGTCAGCACACGAGCCAGGCGGTCGGCAGGATGCTCGCCAAAGGCAGCGGCCTCGGCAGCAAGCGCCTCGGCCTGCTCGGAGCCGCCCTCAAACAGCTCGGCACGGGCACCGGCAACGCAGGCAACGTACACGTCACGCACATGCGCCACCAGGTCGCGCGTCAGCTCCAGCAGGTCGTTTCCTTCCTCGACCTGCGCACGGATCAGTCCATAGAGCTCGGCAACATCGCGATCGGCAATGGCGCGGGAAAACTCGCCCAGAATCTGGTCCGAAACCTCGCCTAAAAGCGAGCGGGCGTCGTCCGCATGCACAGAACCGTTGCCAAAGACGCTCAGCTGCTCCAGCGTGGACAACGCGTCGCGCATGCCGCCCTTGGCATGGCGCGCCACGATGGCCAGCGCCTCGTCGTCGTAATCGAAGCCCTCCTGCTCGCACACGTATGCCAGGCGATGCTCAATATCCTCATTGCCGATGCGATGGAAATCGAAACGCTGGCAGCGCGAGAGGATGGTCTCCAGAATCTTTTGCGGGTCGGTGGTGCACAGCACAAAGATCACGTGTGCCGGCGGCTCCTCGAGCGTCTTGAGCAGCGCGTTGAACGCCGCCGTCGTGAGCATGTGGACCTCGTCGATGATATAGATCTTGTACTTGCCGCGCACCGGGGCAAAGTTGACGGAGTTGATGATCTCCTCGCGCACATTGTCCACGCCCGTGCGGGAGGCGGCATCGAGCTCGTAGACATCGGGGTGGTTGCCCTCGGCAATGAGCTCGCACTCCTCACAGGTGCCGTCGGGCATGCAGCCGCTTGCACCCTCGGCGCGCGCTGCCTCGGCATTGCGGCACAGCAGCGCCTTGGCAAGGATGCGCGCCATGGTGGTCTTGCCCGTGCCGCGCGGTCCGCAGAACAGGTAGGCGTGGGACAGGCGTCCCTCGGTGATAGCGTGCTCGAGCGTCGAGACGATATGCTGCTGGCCCACCACGGAGTCGAAGGTGAGCGGGCGATACTTTCGGTACAACGATTCCATGGGTGCTCCCCCGGGTATACTGAGTCTTGTTGCCGCGGCGGCCATGCGGTCGCACGGCATACTGCATTCCATAATAACCCGTACGGCGAGCCCGCCGCGATAGGAGTCCAAAGAGCATGGCAGACGCAGAGAGCAACCTCGTTCCCTCCGAAGCAGCCGACCAGGTCGAGGTCGCGCTCGAGGCGCAGGCCGCGGCCGACGACGGCATCCTGTACCTCAACGAGTACCAGTACGAAAACGACCTCGTCACCGACTTTGCGCGCCTGGTCGCCTCGCCCAGGCGCCGTGGCTCCCTGTACGTCGCCGCCGCGATTGCCGCGCTCATCGGCATCGGCATGCTGGTGGCCGGCGGCAGCTGGATCAAGTTCGGCGTCGTGCTGATCGTGTTCGGCGCCTTTTTGGCCTGGTGGAGCAAGAACCTCCACCACACGCTCGCCCGCGACTTTATCGATGCCGTCGAGGCCGACAAGTCCATGGGCGGCCGCTACCGCCGCGTCGCCGCCAACGAGAACGGTCTGATGGTATGGGGCAAGAGCGGCAAGTCGCAGTTCTTCCCGTTTGAGAAGCTCGACCACGTGCTCGACGGCGAGCGCATCTTTGTGGCCATGTTCGCCGACCAGGGCGTGACGATCCCCAAGGACACCTTCATCCGTGGCGATGCCGAGCAGTTTGGCTCCTTCCTCAAGGCGCGCATCAACAAAAAACTCCGCATCGAGACCAAACGCAAGAAGATAAAGGCCGAGAAGGCCGCCGCCGAGGCCAAGCAGGGCGACAAGCCCCAGGAGACCAAAGGCAAGCAGCGCAAGCAGAAGAAGAACAGGAAGAAGCGCTAAGGCCAAACCAGACAGGCAGCCTCGCATCCCGCCATCCTCCCCATGCACCCGAGCGTGCTACACTAGCAGCATCTATGCCACCGCGAACGGCTCGGCTCCGCGCCCGCCACTCGCAAACGAACTTTAAACGCACGAGGGTTGGCCATGCCGCTTTTCTCGCAACATACCGCCCGGTTCTCGCCGGACGTTCCTTTGGAGGGCACCAGCTCTCGCGAGCTGCTCAAGCGGTACCAGCCGCTCGAGACACTTGCGACCGGCGGTTTTGGCTCCATCGAGATTTGCCGCGACACGCACCTGCGCCGCCGCGTCGCCATTAAGCGCATCCCCCTTATCAACGGCGCCGGCATGCCCGCCAGCGACATCATGGATGTCCTGCGCGAGGCACACACTGCCGCCATGCTTCAACATCCCAATATCGTGCAGGTCATCGACTTTACGCATGACACCGCCTATGCCTACCTGGTCATGGAGTATGTCGACGGTATGTCGCTGGCCGAGTTTTTGCATCGCGTGGACGGCCACTCGCTCACCTTTGACGAGGCCACGGCCATTGCCGATGCCCTGGGTCAGGCGCTCACCTTCGCCCATAGCAATGGCGTACTCCACCTGGACATTAAGCCCGCCAACGTGCTCATCGACCACTCGGGCAATGTAAAGCTCACCGACTTTGGCATGGCACGACTGTCGTCCGCCGGTGGCTTTGGCGGCTCGCGCGGCGGCACCATCGGCTACATGCCGCCCGAGCAGCTCGATATCGAGACCGGCACGGTCGACGAACGCGCCGATGTCTTTGCCCTTGCCTGCGTTATCTATGAGGGCTTGTGCGGCAGCGCTCCCTTTATAGCGGCCACGCCCGCCGACTCGCTCGACCGCATCATCGGCGGCGCCACCTATCCCAGCGAGCTGATACCACACTTTCCCCCGGGAGCCGAGGCCGCGCTCATGAGCGCGCTCTCCCCCATGCCGCAGGACCGCCCCAACAGCATCGAGGCATTTTGCGACCAACTCCTTGCCGGTCTGGGCAGCGTGCGTGAGGGCCGTCGCAGTCTGGAGCAAATGGTTAGCGAGCTTTCGGATGACGAGCAGGAGCTCAACGATATCGAGCCGTCGCACTACGAGGACGACGCCATCGAGGTCGACCCCGCACTCGGCTGGGCGGGCACGCGCTGGAGCCATGCGCGCGACTACACCATGCGCGCTATCTCGGCGCTAACGTGCGGCACCTTTAGCTTTTTGCTGATGCAAACGGCCGGGGTCGCGGCGCTTCCCGGGTTGGTCGTCGCGGCTATCGCTATTGGCGCGGCAGCCGGCTTGGCACCGCAGATTGGCTCGGCCATCTCGGCCGTGGGCTTTTTGGTGCTCATGGCAAACGCCACCATGCAGGCGCAGGGCATCCTGTCGATGTTGCCCGTCGCGGTGATCTTTGCCGCTGCCATGTCCGGTTGGTGGATCGCCTGGGGTCGCACCGAGGCTGCCGCGAGCGCCGCGCTCACCTGTGCACTCGCGCTTGGCTGTCTGACTGGCAATACCTTCCTGGCAGCTGGGGTCGCCGCCGGCGTCGCGTCATTTTGGCTCGGCCCGGCAAGCGCCGCCGCGGCAACGGGCATGGGCGTGCTTTTTGCCCGTCTGGCCACGGTCGCGCTTTCAGCCGGAGGCGTGCTGGGGCTCGGTAACGTTGCCGCAGCGCTGGAAGACCCGCTCCTTTGGGCTGCCTTTGTGCTGGTCGCGACAACTGCCGCGGCGTCATCTGCGCTGCTCAATGCCCATGCCAAGCGTGCTGACCAGGGCTCAAACCTTGCCGCAATCGCCGCCATCGCCGTCACCGGCATCGGCTGCGCAGCGGCATCCTGTCTTGCACACCATATGGAAATTGCCAGCCTTGCAGCCGCGGTCGCCGCCAAGGCGGCAGTTGCGGGAACCCTATCCTCTATAATCGTTGGGATATGCCTATATTTGCTCGGATACCAAAGAACCTATACGGAGAGTGATCTTTCGTGAACTTCCTGAACATCTTCGAGGACCACGTGGCCGGCATCTTCGGTGCCACCCGTGCCCCGTTCTCCTTTAAGAAGCTTGCCAAGCAGGCCGCTCGCGACATGGAGGATCAGACTCTGGTGATTAACGGCGTCAACACGGCGCCGGCACTCTATACCATCCTGATCGCCGCCGACGACGATCCCATGCTCGCCCCGTTCTACCCCGAGCTTTCGCGCGAGGTCCGCGAGTTTGTGAAGGCGCAGGCCGAAAAGCGCCGCTATGTCTTTGTCGGCGAGCCCCTCGTGCGCTTTATGATCGATCCGCAGCTGCGCGCCGGCAAGTTCTCGGTCTTTGCCGAGAACGTCGATGCCCCCACGCTCGGCCGCCTGTACGAAGAAGAGCGCGCCTATCAAAACGGCCTGGGCCAGAACAACTCCGCGGTAAGCCGTGCCGCCAGCGCCCCGCGCGCCGGCCAGCAGCAGTTTGCTGCCCCGCAGCAGCAGCGCCCCGCCACCATGCCCCAGCAGCAGCCGACGCCTCGCGCCGCCACTCCTGACCCGCTTGCCACGGCAGACCCCTTCGTGCCTAGCGTCCCCGACCCCGCCGCCGCACCCATCCCGGTGCCGCAGACCATCTCGCGCGACGCGCTTGCCGGCATGGGCGGAGCCGCCGCGACCGGTGCCGCCGTGGGCCTAGGCGCCGCAACCGGCATCGCCTCCAACATGGCGAGCACTCGCGCCCCGCAGCGCCCGCTCGCCCAGCTCGTCGACGTCGTGAGCGGCGAGAGCCATAGCATCACCTCCGCACAGGTGACCATCGGTCGCGAGCGCTCAGTTTCCGACATTGCCCTGCGCGACCCCAACGTGTCGCGCCGCCACGCCCAGCTCACCTTTACGGGCTCGGATTGGTCGATCGAGGACCTCAATTCCACCAACGGCACACTCGTCAACAACCGCCGCATTACGCGCTGCCCGCTGCGCAACGGCGATCTGCTGACGTTTGGCCTGAGCACCTTTGAATTTAGGGGATAGTCGCTTATGAACATCGATATCGTCCTTTTTGCAGGCCGCATCGTCCTGGTCGCCCTGCTCTATATCTTCCTGTTCGCCGTCATGAAGACCGGCGTGGGGCTTGTGCGCGGACAGCGCCGCGACTCGGCTATCTGGACGATCGATGTGGACAAGGGTCCGCGCGGTATCCGCGGCATCCACGTAGATATGCTCGGCCCCGTCATCGTCGGTCGCTCGCCATCTTCGGACATCTGCATCAACGAACCATTCGTCTCGGCCTCGCATGCGCGTTTTTCGCTGCAGGGCCCGGCGCTCATCATCGAGGACCTCAACTCGCTTAACGGCACGCTCGTCAACGGCCGCCAGCTTGTGGAGCCCGCAACGCTGCGCGAGGGCGACGAAGTCCAGATCGGCGATGTGGTCATGAAGGTGAACCGTCGATGATCGACGAGGAGAACAAGTCCGCGACTATGACCGAGGCACCGGCTGCCGCCACAGCTGCGCCGGCCCACGCCGCTCCGGCGGGCTCCGCACCCGTGGAACCCGAGGACACCGTGTTCTCCCTGCCTCTTTCGCATGTAACGCATGATATTTCGGATCTCGCCGATAACGAGGACGAAGAGGATGCCGTAGCGGCGTCCATCGGCGCACATGCTGCGGAACAGCCCACAGCACCCGAAGCAACCTCGGCGCCAGCTCACTTTGCGGAGCCCGTCGCCGCGGCAATCAACGAGAGCGCTGCGGTGTTTGCAGCACCCGAGCCCGCCGCGCCGGCGTTTCCCATAGCTCCGGCATCCGAAGTTGCGCCCGTGTCTACGCCGGCGCCCGAAGCGGGGCCATCCCCCGAGGACGGCCCTGCACCCAAGACCCCGCAGCCTGCGCCCGCAAGCGAGTCCGATGCCGTGGCCGAGCCCGCCGCCCAGTCGCAAAGCATGCCCGCGCCGTCGCACTTTGCGACGCCCGAGCCTATAGACGTCAGCCCGCAAGACGGCGAGTCGACCGCCCGCGTGTCCGAGGAGCCCGGCTCCCCGGACACCGGCGATTCCGAATCAAACGCCGAGACCGACACCGTCTCTCCCGGTGATACAGCCGAGATCGACGTTGCCGCCGTTGAGGCCAAGCTCAAAGACCCCGGCTCGACCATGAGCTTTGAGCCCCTGACCGAGGAGCGCATCGAGACCGACTCGACCTATGATGCCGGCACCACCACGCAACTCATGTGGGGCGCCCGCTCCGACGTTGGCTGCGTACGCCCGCACAATGAGGATTCCTACCTGGTGCAGTCGCCGCTCTTTTGCGTATGCGACGGCATGGGCGGTCACGCCGCCGGCGAGGTAGCTTCTTCCATCGCCGTCGAGACTATTGCCAAGACGGCCCCGCAGTCCGCCGACGCAGCACGCCTGGCCGCAGCCGTCGAGGCAGCCAACGCCGCCGTAATCGAGGCGGCCCTGAACGGCCTGGGCAAGCCCGGCATGGGCTGCACAGCCACTTGCGCCTATATCGAAAACGACACGCTCGCCATCGCCCACGTGGGTGACTCTCGCGCCTACCTGCTCCACGAGGGCACGCTCATCCGCGTGACCCGCGACCACTCCTACGTGGAGGAGCTCGTGGACGCCGGCGAGATTACGGCAGACGAGGCTCGCGTCCACCCCAACCGTTCGGTCATCACCCGTGCGCTGGGCTCGGACCCCGCCATGTATGCTGACCACTTCACTCTGCATATCGAGGAAGGCGACCGCCTGATCCTGTGCTCCGACGGCCTTTCGAGCATGATTCCCGATAGCGATATCGAGAACATCGCCACGCAGTCCTCAACCGCGCAAATCTGCGTCGACAACCTAGTGGACGCGGCGCTTGCCGCCGGCGGCCACGACAACGTGACCGTAGTAGTCGTTGACCTGGTTGACGATGGCGTTATGCGCGAAGCGCAACGCGTGCGTCGCCGCAACATTACTATCGCCGCCATCCTGGCCCTCGTCTTTGTGCTGGCAGCTGGCATCTGGGCCTACACGGGTGTCACCGGCTCGTACTACCTGGGTACCTACCAGGGCAATGTCGCCGTCTGGCGCGGCCTGCCCGGCAAGCCGCTCGGACTCAAGCTCCACTGGCTCGAAAGCGAAACCAGCATTAAGCTGTCCGACCTGCCCGAAGACACGCAAAACCGCCTCAAGGCGGGCATTCCGCAAACAAGTGTCGACGATGCGCAAGACACGATATCCAAGTACCGCCACCAGATCGACGAGGAACAGACCCGCCAGGTGATCGACGCGCAAACGATTCGCGACAACACCAATCAGGGATCGCCCTCCGAATCAGATTCCGAGAAAACCGCCGAACAGTCCGCCGAGGCCGAAGCCTCCGATAAGAATTAGAAAGGGAGTGCCGCTTATGAGTCGCCGCAACACCGAGCTGCTCTTGCTCATCGCCTCGGCGTTCCCCGTCATCCTGCTGTATGCGATGTACGTCCTCACCGCGGGCGCTGCCATCTCCTTTGAGACGCTCGCCGTACCGATCGGCCTCTTTGCCGCCTTTGCCGCGGCCCACATTGCCGTGCGCATCTTGGCGCCCGGCGCCGACCCCGCCATCCTGCCCATTGTCTTTGTGCTTTCGGGCATCGGCATCACGTTCGTGACGCGTCTCGCCCCCGCTCTCGCCATCTCACAGCTCATCATCCTGTTTGTCTCGGTGGCCCTGATGGTGGGAACGCTCGCACTGGTTAAGAACCTCGACGTAGTCATGCGCTACAAGTACACCTTTGGCATCATCGGCATCATTCTGTTAATGCTGCCTATTTTTATCGGCACCACGATCTCGGGCTCCAAGCTGTGGATTCGCATCGCGGGCTTTACCATCCAGCCCGGCGAGTTCGCCAAGGTCTTTATCGTGCTGTTCCTGGCCGGGTACCTGGCCGAGAACCGCGAGCTGCTCTCCATCTCCAACCGCAAGATCCTGGGCTTTAAGATCCCTCGCCTGCGGCTGCTGCTGCCGCTGTTTGCCGTGTGGGGTGTGTGCCTGCTCGTCGTCGTCTTCGAACGCGATCTGGGTTCGGCCGTGCTGTTCTACACCATCTTCTTGCTGATGCTCTACGTTGCCACGGGGCGCTTTTCGTATGTCGTTATCGGCCTTGCGCTCTTAGCCGTCGGAGCCGTGGGCGCCTACAAGTTCCTGTCTCACGTTCAGGTGCGTTTCCAGGTTTGGGTCGATCCGTTTAAGGACGCCCAGGGCCAGGGCTACCAGATCGTCCAGTCGCTCTTCTCGCTTGCCGATGGCGGTCTGGTCGGCGTTGGCATCGGCAACGGCATGGCCAACAACATCCCTGTCGTCGAGTCCGACTTTATCTTCTCGGCTATCGGCGAGGAGATGGGCCTCTTGGGCGGCGGCGCCGTGCTCATCCTGTTTATGCTCTTTGCCGTTCGCGGCCTGACCACAGCTGCCCGCGCTAAATCCGACCTCGCTGCCTTTAGCGCCACGGGCCTTACGGCCGCCATCAGCTTCCAGGCCTTTTTGATCGTTGGCGGCGTAACCCGCCTGATCCCGCTGACCGGCGTCACCCTGCCCTTTATGAGCCAGGGCGGCTCCTCTCTGCTGGCGAGCTTTATCATCGTCGCGCTCCTGCTGCGCGCCGGTGACGAGGCGACCGGACGCGAGGCCGAGCTTACCGGCACCGGCACCATGGCCGCCATCACCGATGATCAGGTCGCATCTGCCGCCGCCCCGACGGGCACGCGCTTTGCCACCTCGTCTTCCTACGGCAGCGGCAGCCATTCCGTCGGCTCGCGCATGCGCCGTCGCCTGCTCGACACGCCTGAATCCGGTGTGCTCGGCCGCGTCGCGCTCGCCAACCGTCTAACCCGTGCGGTGCTCGCCTTTACGGCGCTGTTCGCCATCCTTATCGGCAACCTCACCTATGTCCAGGTCATCAAGGCCAAGGACTATCAGGATATGCCGACCAACAACCACACCATCGCCCGCTCCAAGTACATCCAGCGCGGTTCCATCATCACGTCCGACGGCGTGACGCTGGCCGAGTCGCTGCAGCAGGAGGACGGCACCTACGTACGCTCCTACCCCAACGGTAACCTGGCAGCGCACGTGGTTGGCTACGTGAGCCAGCAGTATGGCACCACCGCCATCGAGAGCGTCATGAACGACACGCTCACCGGCTCTAAGGATTACTCCAGCTGGAACAACGCCATCGCGTCGCTCGCGGGCCAGACCCAGCCGGGCAACACCGCCAAGCTCACCATCGATTCGCGTATCCAGACGGCGGCCGAGCAGGCACTCAAGGGCTTTAAGGGCGCTGTAGTGGTCATCGACCCGCGTACCGGCGCGGTGCTCGCATGTGCCAGCTCGCCCACCTACGACAACACCAACATCGATGCCCTGCTGCAGACGGGCGGCGGCGAGGACGGCTCCATGTACAATCGCGCCATGGACGCGCTGTACACGCCGGGCTCAACGTTTAAGGTCGTTACGCTTTCCGCGGCACTCGAGACCGGTACCGCCAGCCTTACCAGCACCTACCAGGCGCCCAGCTCCATGGACATCGGCAACGCACCGGTCACCAACTATGCCAACGAGAGCTACGGCACCATCAGCCTGCAGCAGGCCTTTGCCGTGTCCTCCAACGTCGTCTTTGGCCAGGTGGCAAACGAAGTTGGCGCAAACACGCTCGTGCAGTTTGCCAACGCCTTTGGCTACGGCCAAAAGCTCGGCCAGGACCTGACCTCCGCGGCCTCCATCATGGCCGACCCGTCGCTCATGACCGAGTGGGAGACCGCCTGGGCCGGCGCCGGCCAGCCTGTCGGCATGGACCACACGCCCGGCCCGCAGACCACCGTCATGCAAAACGCCGTGATTGCCGCCGCCATCGCTAACAGTGGCGTGGTCATGGACCCGTATTTTGTAGCCCAGGTACTCGCCCCGGACGGAACTGTGGTCAAGACCACGCAGTCCCGCTCGCTGGGTCAGGCCGTCAGCTCCGCCACGGCCGACCAGGTCAAGCAGGCCATGCTCGCCGTCGTCCAGTCCTGTACCGGCACCGATGCCCAGGTCCCCGGCGTCAAGGTCGCCGGCAAGACCGGCTCGGCCGAGACCGGCGGCACCAACGTCAACTCGATGTTCGTTGGCTTTGCACCTTACGATTCACCCACGGTCGCCATCTCGGTGGCCTTGGAGGATTACGACAAACACGACGTCAAGGCGGCCAAGATTGCCGGCATCGTCCTGACCGCAGCGCTCGCCGCACAGGGAGCGTGATGCCCATGATCGAATCGGACACCCGAGGCGCGCCGCGACCGAAGAGTTAGCGGCAACGCGCCACACGGCCCCAGCGGCCACATCGTAGGTACTACACACATCGTTGAGCGAATAGTTATGTTAGGAGCAGGAATGGAACAGAGGGTCCTCGGGGGAAGATACCTCCTCAAGGATAAGGTGGGGACAGGCGGCATGGCGACCGTCTACCGTGCACAGGACCAGGTCCTCGACCGCACGGTTGCCGTCAAGATCATGCTGCCGCAGTATGCTGGCGACGCAACCTTCGCCGCACGCTTTAAGCAGGAGGCCCAGGCAGCAGCCGGTCTCTCCTCCCCCTATATCGTGGGCGTCTACGATTGGGGCAAGGACGGCGACACCTATTACATCGTCATGGAGTACCTGCGCGGTACCGACCTTAAGAGCGGCATCAAGAGCCACGGCGCCCTCGACCCCAAGAAGGTCGCCCAGATCGGCTCGCAGATCAGCTCCGCGCTTTCGGTCGCTCACAAGCATGAGATCATCCACCGCGACATTAAGCCGCAGAACATCATGGTGCTGCCCGACGGCAACATCAAGGTAATGGACTTTGGCATCGCGCGCGCCAAGAACAGCCACCTCACGCAAGACAACAACGTGCTGGGAACCGCCCACTACGTCAGCCCCGAGCAGACCCGCGGTCAGGACCTCGGCCCCACCTCGGATATCTACTCGCTGGGCGTCGTGATGTACGAGTGCGCCACCGGCCGCGTTCCCTTTGACGGTGACGACGCTATCTCGGTCGCACTCAAGCAGGTCAACGAGCTGCCTATTCCGCCAAGCCAGATCAACTCCGGTGTCGACGCCGACCTTGAGCGCATCATCCTCAAGTGCATGGAGAAGGACCCGGCAAACCGCTTCCAGACCGCTGACGAGCTGCGTCAGGTGCTCAACAGCTACCTGTCGGGCCGTGCCGTCAACATCTCGGAGCCCACGCGCATCATCGGTGCCCCCGGTGAGCTGGGCGCCACCAAGACTCGCGAGCTTTCCGATCAGACGCGCGCCATGGTGCGTCCCGTCTCGGGCGTGAGCGGCCAGAATACCGCCCGTAGCTCGGTTTCGGGCTCCACCGGCTCCTACGAGGTCGAAAAGCCCAAATCCAACAAGAACAAGATTATCGCCGCCGTGGTGGCAGCTGTTGCCGTCATCGGCATCGTGGTGGCCTTTGCCACAGGACTCTTTGGCGGCGAGCAGGTCCCCGTGCCCGACGTGCTGGGCAAGGACCAGCAGACTGCCGTCGAGCTGATCAAGGAAGCCGGCCTCGAGGTCGGCACCATCGACCAAAGCTACAACGACGATGTCGACGAGGGCAAGGTCGCCGAGCAGACGCCCAACGGCCACACCAAGAAGGCCAAGGGCACCAAGGTGAACCTGGTGATCTCCAAGGGCCCCAAGCCCTCCGAGAAGGTTGAGGTTCCCCCGCTTGTCGGCCTGACCAAGGACCAGGCAGAAGCCGCGCTGGCAAGCGTTGGCCTGAAGGGCAACGCCTCCGAGGAGGCCAACGAGGCCGATGAGGGCCAGGTCTTTGAGCAGGGCACCGAAGCCGGTAAGGAAGTCGAGAAGGGCACGACCATCTCGTACAAGGTCTCGAGCGGCCCGGATACCACGTCCGTCCCCGACCTGACCGACATGACCGAGGCCCAGGCGCGCAATGCCCTCGATATGGCAGGCTTTGGCGTCGACGTGAGCTACCAGGAGAACGACTCGGTTACCGAGGGCACCGTGATCAGCTGGAACCCCAGCGGCAAGCAGAAGCCCGGCGCCACGATTACCGTCGTCATTGCCAAGAAGTCCGGCAAGGCCTCCGTCCCGGGCAACCTATACGGCAAGAGCATTTCCGCCGCCGTTACCGCGCTCAACAACGCCGGTTTCTATAACATCGCATTCTGCGATCAGAACGGCAACCCCGTGAGCGGCAACGAAAACGCCACCGTTACGGGCGTCTCCCCCACCGGCAAGCAGTCTACCGACAGCACGATTACGCTGACGGTCGCACTTTCTGGCTCGGGTTCGGGTTCGGGCTCGGGCACGGGCGACGATTCCGGTACGGCCAACTAGTCGCCACCCCACCACCCATTACGGCTCTCGCCGCAAACATATTCACTCACAGGCGCCCGCTTGCTCCCCCAGCAAGCGGGCGCTTCGTTTTTGACATGGCATCAACCAGAAGAGCCCGGCACCGTGGCGGTGTACCGGGCTCGATCAATCTCTGGTGCCCCCGGGCGAATTCAACCCCCCCCCCGCGGGGAAATGAGTGACGCGGGCGCCGACGGTCCGAATCCGCCGGCAGCTCCCACAAACCAGAAACGGCGCCGCTCTCGCGACGCCGTCATAATCTTCTGGTGCCCCCGGGCGGATTCGAACCGTCGGCACCCGCTTTAGGAGAGCGGTGCTCTATCCCCTGAGCTACGGAGGCATGTTGTATTAGTGTAGCAGATTTGCGCCACTACCATGCAGCGCATAACCGCTCTTCGAGATGGTCATCTGCGACGTTCTTTAATGACTAGTCGTTTAAGAACGTCCCCAATGACAACCCAACGACTACTTGCCTTTGTGGAAAAGGTTTTTGATAACGGAGGGGATGCTCTTGGCGCCCTTGGCCGTCACATCGATAAAGTCGGGCGAACGAACGAGCTTGTCCTCGTCAATGTACTTACGCACCGCGCGAAGCGTTTCCTTGTCATTGCGCGTCGAAAACGTAAAGTGGCCATTCTCTTTGGTAAAGATGGCAAAACGCGTAATCTTCTTGGTGCCGCGCAAAACCTCGGCGGCAATATAGTCGACCTCGTCCCACGGGATTTGGATATAATCCTCGGGATTACGCTCGTTATAGTACTCAAACGCCTTATTGCCCACCATCACGTTACCGTGACTGGTAAGCCCCATCAGGCAGGTTGCCGGCGTTGCCAGATCGACCGTGCTGTTCTGAGATTGCGCCATACGCGCCTCGCCCTCCAATAAAAACAATCGGACCGCATCCAGTGTACCCACCGGGTGCGGTCCGTTTCAATGGCTCAAAAGCCCTTGCCTAGCAACTCTCGGTCTTAAGCCGAAGCGTGCTTACATGAAGCCGCAGACGCGACCGATGATGCCGACGGCGAAGAGAGCCAGGATGATGACGATCGGGCTGACCTTCTTCTTGAGGAGCTTGCAGACCAGAAGGGTCAGGCACACGGCGGCAAGGCCGGGGATGAGCTGATCGAGGTTGGCCTGAAGCGTGGTGACCTTCACCGGGTCGAGTGCGTTGGCACCGACAGAGCTGTACATCGTCAATGCCTGCTTGATGCCCTCAGAACCGGCGGGCAGGTTGGCCCAGTCGATATAGGCGCCAGCGGACTGCGTGACCTTGGAGACGACCGGGGTGAAGGAGATGGACACCCAGCGCTCGACCAGGGCGCCGATGATGAACATACCCAGGATGGAAGCACCCTCGGTGACCTTGCCCATCAGACCGCCGGAGAGGTCCTTGGCGATGGAGGAGCCGACCTTGTAGCCAAACTCCTGCGTGTACCACAGGAAGGCGTAACGGATGATGTTCCACGCGAAGAAGAACAGCAGCGGACCGGCGATGCTGCCGGACAGGGCCAGGGAAGCGCCCAGTGCACCCAGAATCGGGCGAAGGGTGAACCAGAAGGCGGGGTCGCCGACGCCGGCGAGCGGGCCCATCATACCGACCTTGACGCCCTGAATGGCGACGTCGTCAATCGGAGCACCGTTGGCGCGCTCCTCCTCGAGGGCGAGGGTAACGCCAATGACGGGGGCGGAAACATAGGGGTGGGTGTTATAGAACTCCAGGTGGCGCTTAAGAGCGGCAATCTGGTCATCCTTGCTGGTGTAGAGCTTCTTGATCGCAGGGATCATTGCGAAGCACCAGCCGCCGTTCTGCATACGCTCGTAGTTCCACGAGCCCTGAAGGAACTGATGACGGAAGCAAACCTTCTTACGGTCAGCCTTGGTGAGCTGAATCTTGTTCTCTGCCATATGTATCACTCCCCTCCTACTCGTAATCGTTCAGAATGTCGCCGAGCGGGTCACCGGAGCCACCGCCCATGCCGCCACCCTGCTTGGCCAGATCCTTAAGGCCAAGGTAGATGAGGGCAAGGGAGATGCCGATGAGGCCAAGGGCGATCAGCGTGAGCTGAGGGATGGCAGCAAGGACAAAGCCGAGGATGAAGAACGGCCAGGTCTCCTTGGTGGCCATCATGTTGATGACCATGGCGTAACCGACGGAAGCGACCATGCCACCGCCGACAGCCATGCCGCCGGACAGCCAATCGGGCATAGCGTTAAGCGCGTTGGTAACGGCCTCGGCCGGGATGATGCACAGAAGTACTGCCGGGATGGCGATACGAACACCCTGCATGAGGATGCCGGCGTACTGCCAACGCTCGATGCCGGCGAAGTCGCCCTTCTCGGCGCAGGCGTCCATGCCGTGAACCATAGCGGTAGCCAGGGTACGGCAGATCATGGTCAGGAACAGACCAGCGACCGACAGCGGGACGGCGACGGCGATGGCGGCGGTAACGGCCTTGGCCGAATCGGTGGCGCCACCGTTGAGGGCGAGCACCATGATGATCGAAGAAGCGACCGAGGCCAGAGCGGCGTCAGGCGCGACGGCGGCGCCGACGTTAGCCCAGCCAAGGGCCATCATCTGGAGCGAACCGCCCAGGAGGATGCCCTCCTGAAGGTGACCGGTTACGAGACCGATAAGCGTGCATGCCACGAGCGGCTGATGGAACTGGAACTCATCCAGAATGCCTTCCATACCGGCAAGCAACGCGACAATCGCAACAAGCAGAATAGTGATTGCAGACATGTATCGGACCCTCCTTTACTATGCTTGAGCGGCCAGTTCGGCCTTAGCTTTCTTCAACATGGCGTCGAGATCCTCGGAGGAATCCGAAGGAACCTTGCGGACCTCGAACTTGACGCCCTTGGCCTTGAGAGCCTCGATGGTCTTGACATCGTCATCGCCCATAGCGACAGCGTTGGTGACGACGACCTTGCCCTTGGAGTGGGCCATGGAACCGATGTTGGCTTCCTTGATGTCGACGCCGGCCTCGATGGCCCTGAGCAGATCCTGCGGGTTCTCGAACAGCAGCATCGCCTTGGTGTCGCCAAAGCGCGTGTCCTTGACGACCTCGGCCATCTTCTTGATGGGCACGACGTTGGCGTGGACTCCCGGAGGGGCAGCCTGCTCGATCATGGTCTTGCGGAGCTCGTCGTGAGCAACGCCGTCGGAAACCACGATGATGCGGTTGGGGTTGATCTGCTTGGTCCACGTGGTGGCCACCTGACCATGCAGCAGACGCGTGTCGATACGGACGTGGGCGATCTTGATGTGCCCATCGCCGATGACCGTTCCCGGAGGAATGGCACCCGCAGGAGCAGCGGCGGCCGCAGCCGGCTTCTTCTCCTCGGGCTCCAGAGACTCGGGCTTGACGCGCACGCCGGCCTTAGCCTCAGTCACGAGATGTTTTGCGATCGCATGTGCAGTGTTCTTTGCGTCAAAGCGCTGCGAATATGCCTCGATGAGCATAGGCAGGTTGACACCGGTGACGATAGCCCAGGAATCATGGCCCTCGATGAGACCGCTGATCTGGTTGAAGGGCGTGCCGCCCCACAGATCAACGAGGAAGAGCACCTGCTCCTGGTCCTCGAAGGAAGCGACTGCTTCCTCGACCTTGGCTCGGAAGTCGTCGGGGCCCATGCTCGGCTCGAGCGAGACCACGGCTACAGACGGCTGATCGCCAAAGACCATCGAGCCCGTCTGCTTGATTCCAGCCGCCAAGTCACCATGGCTAGCAAGAACAATACTTACCATCACATAACCTCCTTTTTGTCTACGTAATTCCTACACGACAGTTATGGAGTATAGCTGCAAATACAGCAGAATTGTTTGAAAAACTGCAAAAGGTAGCATTATTTGTTTAAACGTCTTAATTTGTTACAAGTTGATTACATTCCAGCATCATTGGCTGATCTGCCGCTGATAACTGATACCCAACCAATACTTACACGACGGATATGCGCATGCTATCATTATTACCGCTTTTAAACAGATGCAAACGTGCTGAGACTGAGGCTATTTCGTTTAAACAGCTATGCCTTGACTAATGGCGAGCGATATGCTCTAGCAAAGTAGTTATTGGGGACGTTCTTAAATGGCTAGTCATTGGGGACGTTCTTTTTCGACTAGTCGTTTAAGAACGTCCCCAATGTCTAAGTTAGGCGATGTGGAGGGGGTTGGCGGCGTCGACGGCATCGGGGGCGTCGGAGAGGTCGCCAGGAGCAGCGTCTGCCGGGTCCTCGTCGGGGGTCTCGATCTGCTTGATCATGACCTCCTGGCCCTGCAGCAGGTATGTCTCGCCGCTGCCGCAATGGGGGCAGGTCTTGCCGTGCTCGACCGTCGCGTAGTCGCGGCCGCACGCCTCGCAATGCGTCACGGCCTCGACGGGCTCCACGATAAGCTCCGCGCCCTGCGCGATGGGCTTTTTATCTGCCGCCCAGCGCCAAGCGTCAAGCAGCAGATCGGGAACGACGCCCGAGACCTCGCCCAGCAGCAGCGTCACGCTCGAAACGCGACGCACGCCATTGGCGCGCGCCACATTCTCGACATCACGAATGATGTGATAAACAATCCCGAGCTCGTGCACTTTTAATTCCTTCCGCCGTTCTACCGAACGGCGGTCGGCTTGACGCTGCGCGAGCCCCAGACGGGCGATCTGCCTTTCAATCGTCGGGCATGGGCAAAAGCCCTATGCCCTCCTCTTTCAAGGCACCTCGCCACGCCTGGGACTCGCTCGCTGTCCAACCGCTCTCTGCGCCGTTCTCCTGCTTGTTGCGTTTCTTACTTCTTCCCGAATTTGATCTTAATGGCGCGCTTGAGCGCGTACTTGCCCAGGCTTGGGAGCTTTTGCTCGTATTTGACCATCGTTGAGCACTCGGGGCGGTCGCGATCCAGATGGATGGCGTCGAACGCGCACTTGGTGGTGCACAGACCGCAGCCAATACACTTGTTGGGGTCGACGATCGAGGCGCCGCAGCCCAGGCAGCGAGCGGTCTCGGCGCGCACCTGTTCCTCGGTAAAGGTCTCGACGTACTCGCTAAACGGCGCGGCCTTCTCGCGTTCGCGGTCCACATGCGCAACCTCGCGGCTCGCGTTGTCGTAGCTTTCGATCACGGCATCGTCGCGGTCAAGCGCGGTGTAGCGGCGCTGGTTGCGGCCGATGGTGAGCGTGGAGCCCGGCTGCACAAAGCGATGGATGGACACCGCGGCCTCGTGACCGGCGGCAATGGCATCGATGGCAAAGCTGGGGCCAGTGTAGACGTCGCCGCCCACAAAGATGTCGGGCTCGGCGGTCTGGTACGTCTGCGGATCGGCAAGGGCACCCTGGCCGCGGCCAAGCTCCACCTTGGAGCCAGCCAGCAGGTCGCCCCACACAATGGACTGGCCAATCGACATGACGACGCGGTCGGCATCGACACGACGCAGGTCGTTCTCGTCGTACTCGGGCGCAAAACGGCCCTCGTCGTCAAAGACGCGCGTGCAGCGCTTGAAGGTGATGCCGCACACACGACCGGTCTCGTCCAGGTGAACCTCCTTGGGACCCCAGCCGCAGCTGATGTGAGCACCATCCTCGATGGCCTCGCGACGCTCCTCCTCGCTGGCGGGCATCTGAGCCTCGCTCTCCAGGCAGAACATCTCAACGTGCTCGGAACCCAGACGGCAGGCGTTGCGGGCGACATCGATAGCCACGTTGCCGCCGCCCACCACAATGGTGCGGCCGGGCAGCGCGTCGATCTTGCCACTGTTGACCTCGCGCAAAAAGTCGACAGCCACCGTCACATCCTCGGCATCCTCGCCCGGAATGCCGGCAAGGCGTCCGCCCTGGCAGCCGATGGCAACATAGAAGGCCTTAAAGCCCTGCTCGCGCAGCTCGTCGAGCGTCACATCGCGGCCGACCTCCACGCCATAGCGGAACTCGGCACCCATCAGGCGAATAACCTCGACCTCGGCCTCGATAACATCCTTCTGCAGCTTAAAGCTGGGAATGCCGTAGGTGAGCATGCCGCCCGGGCGTTCATTTTTCTCGAACACGACGGGCTTGTAGCCCTTCTCGGCCAGGTAGAAAGCGCAGGACAGGCCAGCCGGACCGGCACCGATGATGGCGACCTTCTGGTCGAAGCCGCCGGCACGCGTCGGGGTCACCACAGGTGGGACATAGCGGGTCGCGGCATCCAGATCGCGCTGGGCGATAAACTTCTTGACTTCGTCGATAGCCACGGCGGCGTCCACACGACCGCGAGTGCAGGCATCCTCACAGCGGCGATTGCACACACGGCCGCAGATAGCGGGCAGCGGGTTCTCGCGCTTAATGAGTGCTAGGGCCTCGTCATAGCGACCCTGCGCCGCGAGCTTCAGATAGCCCTGAACGGCAACGTGCGCGGGGCAGGCCGTCTTGCAGGGCGCGGTGCCGGACTCATGCGTCTCGATGCGGTTATCGTTGCGGTAGTTGGGCGACCACTTGGTGTGGTCCCACTTGGTGGCATCGGGCAGCTCCTGGCGCGGATACTCGGGCACGCGGCCGCCGGCTTTTTTGCTGCAGAGCTTCTGGCCCAGTTTGGCGGCGCCGGCCGGACACACCTCAACGCAGCGACCGCAGGCCACGCACTTGTCTTTCTCGACCTTGGCGACATAGGCTGAGCGCGACAGGTTGGGCGTGTTGAACAGCTGCGAAGTGCGCAGGGCGTAGCACACGTTGACGTTGCAGTTGCAGATGGCGAAGATTTTGTTCTCACCGTCGATGTTGGTGATCTGGTGCACAAAGCCGTTGTCCTCGGCCTGGCGCAGGATGTCGTAGACCTCCTCGCGCGTCACATAATGGCCGCGGTCGGTCTCGACCACGTAGTCGGCCATATCGCCCACGGCGATGCACCAATCGGCCGGGTCGTCGGCGCAGCCCTCTCCCATCACGCGACGGCTCGCGCGGCAGCTGCAGGTGCTAGCGGCATATTTGCCATCGTATTTGTCGAGCCAATGCTCGATATGCTCGATCGGCACCGAGGTGCTCGCGGCATCGATGGCCTTCTCGACCGGAATGACATGCATGCCGATGCCGGCACCGCCGGGCGGCACCATCGGCGTGGCCTTGGACAGCGGTCCCTTGGACGCCTGCTCAAAGAACTTGGCATAGACCGGATGCTCCTCGAGCTGACCCATGCGCATGTTGAGGAACTCGGCAGAACCCGGCACCAGCATGGGCAGCACCCACTGCTTGGCGCGCTCGGGGTTTTCCCAGTTGTACTCGAGCAGACCCGTGTAGCTCATGTCGTCGAGCATCTTCTCGATATCGGCTTCGGGCATGCCGGTGAGCTTGACCATCTCGGGCAGCGTATAGGGACGGCGCATCTTCATCTTGCAGAGCACTTCGGCCTGCTCGTCGGTTGCGGCCTCGGCAAACGACCAGTACTCGTAGCCCAGCAGCTCGTCGCGATGCAGCAGACGGTTGGTGCAGTGCTCGCACAGCTTGACGATTGCCTCGCGCGGATGCTCCGGCAGCGGCGGCACAAACTCCGCGCCGATATCGGGCTCGGTGTAACTAATCCCCGGTCCGTTGAGAATCATGGTTGTCCCTTCTCTTGCCGCAGCCCGACGAGGCCGCAGCGCCCCTCTTTTTTTGCAGGCCGGGCATGCCCCCATGCCGTTCACCCGCCATTGTTGACATTGTGTCAAAAATAGTATTGACGAACCGTCAACAATATTCAAGACTGTTAGGCGAACGGTCAGGCAAAAGAGGATGAAAGGCGGCAAAACATGGGCAACAACGCAGCAGGTACCTCTGTGGTCGATGCCGTCCCCGCATCCGATAGCGCGGCAAAGCGCTTGACGGGCGACGAACGCCGTCGCGAGATTCTCGATGCCGTGCGCACCGTAAGCTCCGAGCTGGGCGTGTCCCACCTATCGGTATCGGCTGTGACCAAGCGAGCCGGCTGCACGCGTTCATTGTTCTACCACTACTTTGCCGATATGGACGCCGCCGTCACCGCTGTCATGGACGAGGCGATCGACGGCTTCATTACCGAGCTCGAGCAGTGGAATGCCAGCCGCACGGTTGGCGACATCGAGGGGGCGCTCGACACCGTCGCCCCGCTCTTTAAGCGCCTGGTCGCCAGCGGCCACGAACTGCCGAGCACCCTGACCTCCAGCAGCGGCGCGCTCTACGGCGGCTTTTTGCACAACGTGGTCCAACGCGTGGCGCAGTATATCTGCGACACCACCGTGGTGGATTTTGTCGCCCATCATGAGCTACGCATCGACCATGTCTACGAGACGTTCTACACCCTCATCATGGGGTTGTTGATGTATATCCGCACGCACCCCGATGTGCCCGACGAGACGGTCAAGGAAATCATCGCCTCGACACTCCACATCGAGGGCTATACCGCCAAGTATCCGGAGCGCAAGCCCCAGAACTGACGACATTTGGTCAAACTGCCCGCGATCGGAAGAGGGGCCGCGGGCTTGTGAAAGGAGAGCAGCATGCTGTTCGATGTTTGGGGTAGCGATACCCTTATCCACTGGGCCGGCTGGGCCATGGTCTTTATCGGCCTGATCGTGCTCAACGAGGTCGGCCGCCGCACCAAGCTCGGCGCGGCCATCATCTTTGGCGTGGCTCCGCTGGCCATGACCATCTACTGCGTCGCCATCGCCGTCGGCGTTTCGCAGGGTGCCGAGTGGGCGCTCACCAACCCCACCCATGTGTACCAGAACAGCTGGTTCCACTACGCCAAGGTCTACGCGGCGTTGGCCGGTTGCTGGGGCTTCATCGCCATTAAGTATCAGTGGGGCAAGATCGGCAAGGCGCACTGGTTCCGCGCGTGGCCGTTTGTGATCGTCGCCATCAACATCATGATCGCCGTCGTGTCCGACTTTGAGAGCGCCTATCACTTCTTTGTCCTGGGCGAGTCCACCTGGGTCACCTCCGAAGGTGCTACGCAGCTGGCCGGCTGGAACAACGTGTTCAACGGCATCGCCGGTATCATCAACATCTTCTGCATGACCGGTTGGTGGAGCGTCTACGCCTCCGAGGATCAGACCGACATGCTGTGGCCCGACATGACCTGGGTCTACATCATCGCCTACGATATCTGGAACTTCTGCTACACCTACAACTGCCTGCCCACCCACTCCTGGTTCTGCGGCTTTGCGCTGCTGCTGGCGCCCACCGTCGCCGCCTTTATCTGGAACAAGGGCGGCTGGATCCAGAACCGCGCCTTTACGCTTGCTATTTGGTGCATGTTTGCCCAGGTGTTCCCGTACTTCCAGGAGGAGTCCATCTTTGTGACCCACTCCACGCTCGACCCCGGCGCCGCTACCGCGGTCTCGATCGCCGCACTGGTCGCCAACGTCGCCGCGATCATCTACATCGCCTACCGCGCCAAGAAGCTCGGCCGCAATCCCTACAAGCAGGATGTCTTTGAGGGCACCAGCGATTGGGAGAAGGCTACCGCTCGCCGTGCCAAGGTTGATTACGCGCACGCCGAGTAACGTGCCTGACGCAAACATCGTTTGAGCACGAAGCGGCGTAGCCGGCTCCGCGCAACTCAACGCATTGCAGAGCCCCTCGGAATGTGATTCGTTCGCGTTCCGGGGGCTTTTTGCTGCCGCGAGGATGCGGCTGAACGATGTGCTCGGGTTAAATCGGATCTTATATTTCGCATTCGCTTTATATGGCTCCATTTTTGGGTACAGTGTTGAGCCGATATTGCATTGGGGGATATATGAGCGATGAGACGTATGGCCGCGAGGATGCGGCCCAGGATGCGGAAGCATGTGCCGAAGCCCTGGAGAGCCTTGACCGGATCGCGCTAGACGAGCTCTCGTTTAGCGATTCGGTCGTCGACGCGCAAGACGAGGTGCACGAAGACACTGAGGACGAAGGCGGCGACGCCAAAGACGCTCCTGACGAAGCCGAAGAGGACGATAGCGAGGCCGACGACCAGCCCGAATCCGACACGGGCGAGGAAACCGTCTTGCTCGACAGCTTGCCGGCCGAGGATTCGCTGACCCGCGAGCTTCCTGGCCTGGGTTCCGCACCAGCCGTGGACGAGACCATCGC
This sequence comes from Collinsella sp. AM17-1, assembly GCF_003470665.1. GTDB lineage: Bacteria > Actinomycetota > Coriobacteriia > Coriobacteriales > Coriobacteriaceae > Collinsella. Next base: position 89,240 of record NZ_QRJZ01000004.1, on the reverse strand, counting down.
CATGGGCGATATTCCCCTACCGTCCGTTCCCTCGGCACGCGAGGCCGAGGTTCGTCATCGCAAGATGTCGCCCAAGCGCCGCAATCTGATGGTCGCCGGTATCGTGGCCGCCGCGCTCGTCGCCGGCGGTGCAGGCTATGCTGCCTGGAACGGATATCAGCAAGAGCAGGCTGCCGCTGTCGCCGCCAATGCCCACACGATGATGTCGGTGCAGATTGGCGTGCATGCCGCGGGCCTCGACTGTTCCACCAGCTCTAAGATTCCCGTACAGGTGAGCGGTCAGGACGCTGATGGCTCATCCGTGAGCGAAACGCTCTATGTTGACGAGCACGGCCGTGGCATCAAACTGCTACCCGGTGACTACACGCTCTCCATTGCCGCCTCCCCCATCGCGTCCGACGGCACCGTCTATACCGTGCCGACCACCAAGGCGCAGGTCACGATCAAGAGCGACGGACAGGACCTAAGCAGCCAGGCCGCCTTTAAGCTTAAGGTGCCTTCGGCCGACACGGTAACCGACGACCAGATCGATGCCGCCGCCAAATATGCCGAGGAGGGAGGCGCGAGCTCCGCCGCCACCGCCAAGGTGCTCCAGCAGGCGGCAACCGCGCGGCGCGACGCCGCCGTCAATGCCGTGAGCGCGCAAAAGGCACAGGCGGCCCGTGATGCCGACGCCCGTCACAAGGCAACCGACCTCTACCAGCTCGATATCCCCGTCGAATGGTACGGCAAGGTCGAGACTTGGCAAAATGGCAGCACGCTATGCATCTATCTTGCCGGCGACAGCGATACGCCGATTGTGACGCTCGTCGCGGTGCGCGAGGGCGAGAGCTTTACGCCCGATGAGGGCGATACGGTTTTGGGTGCGGCCAATCTAGGCAACGGTTATACCGTCTACGCCAGCGGCCCCGTCTATCCGTACGTGGTGCCCCAGACCATCAACGGACGGACGCAGAATCCCGTGTCGACCTACCCCATGGACACGGCCATTGAGCTTGTCGAGCTTACGACCGGCAACCGCTACACCTATAGCCAAATCAAGAACGTACTGGTCGGCAAAGACGGCAAAGCCGACGCCGCGACCAAACTCGAGACCGACTACCTCGCCCAGATTCTCCTGCCGAGCATCAAGGCCCAGGACTAGCGGACCATGACACCTGAGTCCTGGCCTCGCAAATCCATAGACGATTAGGAAAGGAGCCACTTCCATGCGGGCACAGCATGTACCACGCCGTGTTTGCATGGAATATCGGCCTGCTCATCCATGGTAACGATTGCCGACTCGCCAAGATCAAACTGGGCCATCGCGGCATCGAGCGCGGCAATTTCGCGCTCGCGCGTTTTCTCGCTTGTCATATCCACACTTACCTGAATCAGGCCGTAAGCCTGCATGAGCAGTGCATCCCCAGCCACAAAGTCCACCTCATGGCTTTTATTCTTATCTTTAATCAGCAGGCGGCAAACCGAACCGGGCCGCACGGCGGGGGTCCTTCTTCTGAGCGCATTGAACACCGCGGTCTCGAGCCTCTGACCCTGATCCAATGCCGATGCGGGGGAGAACGCTCCGAACATCGCAGGATCGACGGCGTAGACCTTAGACGCAGACCGCGTATTATTTGCAAGCGAACGCGTGAACTCCGGCACCGAAAACAGCAGGTAGGCGTCCTCGTAATACTCAAGTAAGTCGCTGAGCGTATTTCGACTGACGGGTATCTGCCTGCTCTTGAACTCGTTGTACACCTTGTTCACCGACAGTTCTCGTCCCGAAGATGCCATACACCGCGTCAGAAACAGTGAGGCCAAACGAGGGCTCTTGACGTCGTAACGCTCCACAACGTCCATAGCGACCGTTCGCGACGCATATTCCTGTAGCAGCTGAATCGCATCCGCAGGCGTCTGCTCAAGAGTCGCGATAAATCCCCCTCGTTCAAGATATCCGATCAGATGATGTCGAAGCAGTGCTGCATCGCTCGATGAAAAGGGTGCATCCGGCTCAGGAACGCTCCCCGTCTTATATCGGACGTATTCCGAAAAACTCAACGGAAACAGCTCTCGCACAAGAGAGCGGCCCCTGAACTCGCTCTTAAGTTCCGAGGACAGCATCTTAGAAGAAGATCCCGTCACGTAAACGGTCGCCTTCTCCGTATCGACCACGCGTCGCAGAAACGCACCCCATTCGGGTATTTCTTGGATCTCGTCAAAGAAAAGGTAGGCGCCCTCGCCTCGAGCAGCAGGATATAGTGCATAGAATGTATCGAGCACGTCCGCTAGTAGCGATGGCTCATACGGACGCAAGCGCTCATCCTCAAAATTGAAATATAGCATCCGGTCAAGCTCGACGCCTTGGCCCTGAAGCCGCCGCATCTCCTGATACAGGCGACACGTCTTTCCACAACGACGGGCGCCCACAATCACATATACGATGTTGTCGCGCTTTGGCTCCTGCGGGTTGCCCAGATCAAGGTCGCGCTCAAAGACCTGCGGAATCCCCTGTTGCTCAAAGTCCTTTATTTTTTGAGCCACCAAGTCGTTGAATGCCATAATTCTCCAATCTTGCTCTCCTGCTAATCAAGATTATAACGATTCTTGATTAGCAGGAGAGCAAGATTATGCGTATCTTGATTAATGGATAAGCAAGTTTTCTATTAGTGGCCCCTCCCGGAGGATATCGAGCGGCCGAGGGGGGGCAGGCATGAACGCCTCTAGCCGAAAACAAAGTAGCTAAAAAGCTCCGTCCCAAATGAGCTACTTAACGCCAGGGGTCAGCTTCGAAGAGGGGCTCGCGCTCGGGGCGACGATCGCTATAAGGATCGTAGCCGTCGTCATCCTCGTTCTCGGCACGGATGTAGGGGTCGCGCGGCTTGGGTGCCGGCTTAGGCGCAGGCTTGGGTGCGGCATCGGTCGTCGACGTGTTCGTCTTGTTCTTGTCTATCATCTGCATATCTCCTTGCCGTGCAATCGTGTTCAACATCATCGATTGTCGCACGAAAAAGGGCGGCGGACCCCATTGGATCCGCCGCCCTTGGCGTTTAGAGACGGCTGGCAGATTTTAAGGCATGTCCCATAAATCTACTCGGCGTCGGGGACCTCGTAGGTGGCCGCCGGCGTGTTGTCGCACACGACGGTAAAGCCGCCGTCCTTGTCGGCATCGACCGTCACCTGATCGCCCTCGCGCACCGTGCCGTCGATGATGGCGGCGGCGATGGCGTCCACGACCTCGCGCTGGACCAGGCGCTTGAGCGGACGGGCACCGAACACGGGGTCCAGGCCACCCACGGCGAGCATCTGCTTGGCCGCCGGGGTGATGGCAAGCGTCATGCGCTCCTTGGCCAGGCGTGCGCGAACGTCGGCAAGCTGGATGTCGACGATCTTTTCGATTTGCGCCATGCCGAGCGGATGGAACACCACGATATCGTCGATACGGTTGAGGAACTCGGGGCGGAAGGTCTGAGACATGGCGGCGTCGACCTGATGGCGCATCTCCTCCTCGTCCTTGCCGGAAAGCTCGGCGATGGCCTTGGAGCCCACGTTGGACGTCATGATGATAATCGTGTTCTTGAAGGACACCTGGCGACCCTGGCCATCGGTCAGACGGCCGTCATCAAGCACCTGCAACAGCACGTTGAAGACATCCGGATGAGCCTTCTCCATCTCGTCGAGCAAGATTACGGAGTACGGACGACGGCGCACGGCCTCGGTGAGCTGGCCGCCCTCGTCGTAGCCCACGTATCCCGGAGGCGCACCGATCAGACGCTGGACGCTGAACTTCTCCATATACTCGGACATGTCGATACGCACGAGCGCGCGCTCGTCATCGAACAGGCACTCGGCCAGCGCCTTGGCGAGCTCGGTCTTGCCTACGCCGGTAGGGCCCAGGAAGAAGAAGCTGCCGATGGGCTTGTCTGGATCGGAGAGGCCCGCACGGCTGCGGCGCACGGCCGCGGCCACAGCGGACACGGCCTCGTCCTGACCGATGACGCGCTTATGCAGCTCGCCCTCCAGGCCCTTGAGCTTGTCGAGCTCGCCCTGCATCATCTTGGACACGGGCACGCCGGTCCAGGCACTTACGACCTCGGCAATCTCGTCGGAGGTCACCTGCTCGTTGAGGCCCTCGCCGTCCTGCTCCTTTTGTGCCTCGAGCGCAGCCTCGGACTCCTGAATCTGCTGCTGCAGGCCCGGAATCACGGAGAAGCGCAGCTCGGACGCACGACCCAGGTCGCCGTTGCGCGCCGCGCGCTCCTCCTCACTCTTGGCCTCATCGAGCTGGCTTTTCAGCTCCCGCACATGGTCGATGGCGTTCTTTTGGTTGAGCCAGCCGGCCTTTTGCACGTTGAGCTTTTCCTGGACCTCGGCGATCTCTTGGCGCAGCGCCTCCAGACGCTCCTTGGAGGCGTCGTCGGTCTCCTTCATGAGTGCCTGCTCCTCGATCTGCAGCTGGGTGAGCTGACGCGTGGTAGCGTCGATCTCGACCGGCATGCTGTCGAGCTCCATGCGCAGGCGGCTTGCGGCCTCGTCGACCAGGTCGATGGCCTTGTCGGGCAGGAAGCGGTCGGCGATGTAGCGATCGGAGAGGTCGGCGGCGGCCACGAGCGCGCTATCGGTGATATGCACGCCGTGGAAGATCTCGTACTTCTCCTTGAGGCCACGCAAGATCGAGATGGTGTCCTCGACGGTAGGCTCGCTCACCATAACGGTCTGGAAACGACGGGCGAGCGCCGCATCCTTCTCGATGTACTTACGGTACTCGTCGAGCGTGGTCGCGCCGATCGCATGCAGGTCGCCACGGGCGAGCGCAGGCTTGAGGATGTTGCCGGCGTCCATGGAGCCCTCGGTGGCACCCGCGCCCACGATGGTGTGGAGCTCATCGATGAACAGGATGACCTTACCCTCGGATTTTTGCACTTCCTTGAGCACGGCCTTCAAGCGGTCCTCGAACTCGCCGCGATACTTGGCGCCAGCGACCAGCGCGCTCATGTCGAGCTCGATGAGGTCGCGGTCGCGCAGGGTGCTCGGCACGTCGCCGGCCACGATACGCTGGGCGATGCCCTCGACGATGGCGGTTTTACCGACGCCCGGCTCGCCGATGAGCACGGGGTTGTTCTTGGTGCGGCGGGACAGGACCTGGATGGTACGACGGATCTCGTCGGTACGGCCGATGACCGGGTCGAGTTTGCCGGCGCGGGCAAGGTCGCAGATATTGCGGCCGTACTGCTCCAGCGCCTCAAACTGGGTCTTGTCCTCGGCAGACGTCACGCGGTCATCGCCACGCAGCTCCTCGTAAACCTGCTCGATGCGCTCCTTGGTCACGCCGGCGTCACGCAGAACGCGGCCGGCCTCGCCCTTGTCCTCGGCAAGCGCCATCAGCAGATGCTCGGTCACCACAAAGCTGTCGCCCATCTTGGTGGCCTTCTTCTCGGCCTTTTCGATGACGCGGACGAGCTCGTTGGAAAGACCCATCTGCTGGCCCTCGCCCGACACCTTGGGCGCATGGTCGATGGCATCCTGTGTGGAGCGTGCAAGCTGGGCCGGGTCGGCACCGATGCGCTCGATGATCACGGAGATATTGCGCTCGCCGGCGCCGAGCAGGGCGGACAGCAGGTGAATCGGCTCCACCGCGCCGGCCTGCGCATCGGCAGCCGTGCTCATGGCGGTCTGCAGCGCCTCGCGCGACGTCATTGCTAGCTTATCGATTCTCATGGAATCACCTCTCTTGGGGTGGCCGCCCTACGGGGCGGCTTCACGTTGTTCGAGAAGTATTGTTGCCAGCTTTGCGCGATCTTATACACAAATCTAAGTCTCTATATATAAGATTTTCTGAGTGATTGAAAGATAGGACTTGAGAGTGTCGGTCCGGCGCGACCGTGGAACCCAACTGTCTCAATCTGTAACATCTGGCAGCCCTTTTCGGTCCCAGGTGTTACAGATTGAGATGGAGCGCGGAGCCCCGCCCAAAAATCTCAATCTGTAACACCAGGCCCGCTTTTAACAGCCCAGCTGTTACAGATCGAGACAAACGGAACCACCACAAAGGGGACAGGCACCTTTGTGTTGGTCCACATCAACATCGAGCTCGCTCCTAATATCCGTTATTCCTGCTCGTATTGAGGTTAAAATGAACTGTGATTAAAGCATATTCATTTCTCTCGTTCTTGATAGCTCTTCGTCTCAAGGAGCAGATATGAAGTCGTCTTATTCTACTGCTCGCAACGTCATTGCCATTCTCGCCATACCCATCGTGATGCTCTTTCTTATCGTCGTCACACCCTTTTCCCTGGGTATCGCCTCGCCCTTCGATTTGTGCGGGATGGTCGACGCCGGCTCGCGTGCCACCTCGCTCTCCTTTATCTGCCGCGGTGTGCTCTACGAAGATGCAATTCCCACCGGGCTTTGGCGGTCAAAGCTGCCGCTGCTCGGTCAGGTCGACGGACGTTCTCCCTACTTCAACCTTGAACCTCAAGCGATGAACTATCTGATCGATGACCAACCCCTTGCCTCCATCACCCTCGCTTACGACTATGCTCCAAACACCGATGAGCGTCACATGAACCAAGTCCTCGACAAACTGCTTGAACAGTGCGGGCTCACCGATGAGGTCGGCCGAACCGTCGACAGCGACCAGAAATTAAAGCGAACAGAACTCCGCCGCATAGGAAAAATCAGAGAGCGAGGCAGAGCTGCCTACTGGCAGGCCTGGGCGATACGCGACAAAAGCGAATTTGGGCACAGCACCTATACGGTCACCGTCTTCACTAAAGATGGAATCAAGGACAATGTTGACGATTTCGCATCGTCCAAACTCGGCATCCCCAAAACGACCAAATCCGCCAGCCCGGACGAAATCCTGTAGAGGTTTTCATTGAAATGTTGCTCAGCCCGAACGGCGACATCGAGCTCGCTCCCCACCACCACAAAGGTGCCCGTCCCCTTTGTGGTGGTTTTCGGCGATCATTTCCGCCCTACGATGCAAGAAGCCGCCGCAGGAACCATCCCTGCGGCGGCTTCTTTGGGTTGGCAGGGACCAATCGCCGGCGTTGAAGGCCGTTTTTAGTCTCTGACGTTGGCTTTTGGCCCCTTCAAGCTATCCGACAAATATCAATATCTTGATAGGATTTCATTCGAGCTCTTAAGCAGATATTCGCGCAGCAATGGAATCGAGAACCTCACCATGCCACGTGAGGGCGCATCGATAACCTGTGCCTTGATAAGTTGCCGTCGTGTCGCTGTCAGGCTCGCAGGGGGCAAGGAGAGCCCCGCTGCGATCTCTTTGGTCGGCACATTCCCCTCATGCTTGGCCATGGCAATGAGGTACTCAATCGCGCGAAGCGGCAAATCGGCAAGGGCAACGTCGAGCACGGAGCCCTCAAACTCCCCATACGCATCTTCAATGCCCTTCTGGGCATCCTCAAGTGAAATCGACGCATCGCGGTCGGCATGCCTGCGCGCATTCGCGAATACGCGATAGCCCACGAGTTGCACGAGATACGCATATCCCCTCGTAGCACAAGCCGTCATTTCAAGCGCCTTGCCATCCAAGTGCAAACCGGCACCTTCCACGGTTGAAGCCATCGAATCCGAAACATCCGACAGCGGAATCGAGGCGAGCTCCTCAGCCTTAGCTCGTTGTAGAAATGTAAGGGCACGGCCGTTGATGAGGTCCATTACGCCCATGGTCAAGCCAGCAAATACAAACGCGATATTCTTGCGTTCGCGGATAAGGTGCTGCACGGCCGCTGCAACGAGCCGCACGTCATCAGCATCCGCATCCTGTATTTCATCGACCGTCACCAGCAGACCGGCACCATGTTGCGTTTCCCGCGACGCCACGCTCGTCAAGACGCCCCGCAACGTCTCAGGCCCGGTCAAGGACTTAGATACGCCCGCTTTCACCACACCAAGACTTGCTTCTAAATGAAGCTCGGTATTGTCCGAGGTGCGTGCGAGCTCATGTTGGATGGCGTCGACGATACTGCCCGCCGCAGTCACGTCAACCACGCGCCAACCATACGACTTCGCAATATCGCCGAGCTCTGTCAACAGCGCCGTCTTGCCCGACCCGCGCGGGCCGGTAATGCGCATGAGCCTTCCGGGGGCGCCCACGCCTTCTTCGATGCCGTCCCTAAAATCATCAATAACCCGCTCGCGTCCGATAAGGACCGGAGGTTCAGCGCCAGCGGTCGGCTTAAACGGGTTGATTATCGTGCGCTTCAATGTCCCCACCTTCCTACTGTCGTCGTTATCGTGATTATAGTATCAATAGTGCAAATAGTGAAAGTAGTGAGAATAGTTCAACTATTTAATCATGCGGCCGTTTCCCGCCGCTAACAACTAAAGGTGCCAACAGTCCGCGTTGGACTCTAACAGGAAAACATTTGGCCCCTCAAAAACCACCGCAAGGGGCCTTTGTGGTGGTTTTCGCTCCAACACACCCCGCTGTCTCAACCTGTAACATCCAGCGGCCCTTTTCGGTCCCAGGTGTTACAGATTTAGATGAAGCGATCGACGGCAACCGTTTGTCTCAATCTGTAACAACTACTCGGCAAATTGGGGTCCAGATGTTACAGATCGAGATTAACCGCGGAGCCCCGTCCGAAAATCTCAACCTGTAACACCAAACCCGCTTTTTGCAGCCCAGCTGTTACAGATTGAGACCAATGAAACCACCACAAAGGCGCCTGTCCCCTTTGTGGTGGTCCAGAGAAGAATCAGCCCCGATTAAAAGAGGCGGCATCAAGCCCAGTCTACGTTTGGCGATCCCAAATCGAAGCCCAATAGGGCCTTTTAGCCCCCCCCCATTTCGAACGATCGCTTTCTTTTGAATATTGTCGCAAGCTGATATCATTTATTTTAATGATTGCATATTGTAAGCGAGGTGCCCCACCGTGAAACGCTCCACCTATATCGGCCTACTCGTCTTAGCGTTTGCGATTACCGCAGTCGGCGTGGGCATTATCTATCTCGCATTTCTCCCCGCCTCTGCAACGCAGGCGGTGATTGAGACCGTAAGCTATCCCATCGAAATCCTCACCGATATCGTCAAACCCGATTCGATCACCGTCGATTTTGACGGTACGCCCGCAGCGCTTGGGGTCAGCAACTATCCCCGTATCGAACTTGGGGCCACGCGCTATACCAAAGATGAGCAGCTTATCGGTAAGGCAGCCAAGTTGCTCAAAGGCAAGACGTTTAAGCGGTGGTACGGCGCCGTAATATATCGAGTCAAGAATAGCCAAATGAATGGCGGGTATCATTCGACCCTTGAACTCGATGCAGCAAACGGGAGCAGACTGTGCAACGTCTCATACGACCCCGGCTATGTGGACAATGAAGGGCCGGGGGTCTATATCTCGGATGGCGACGTAATCTACGTCATGGAGGGCGACCAGACGGCAGTCGTCAGTTTTATGGATCAGTGTACCGAGGATGCCTACGAACAAACCTGCGAGCCCGATCCACAGACAGCGCGCGACAGCGGCTCAGCACGCACTTGGCTATTTGACGATGAGATAACCTGGACCCCATCGAAATAAGAACCCGCCGGACAGGCACCTTTGTGGTGGTTTTCGACAAAAAGAAGCCGCCCCATTAAGAGAAGCGGCTTCAAGCAAGTCTATTTTTGGCGTCCCTCAAGACCCAACGAGAGCGTCGCGGTAGCCCCGGCCACACCTTTCCCTCGGGCGACCCTCGCGAAGCGCGTGAGCACGAGGGAAAGGTGTGGCAGGGGCGTACAGCAGAGTTACTCGGCAGCGGCCTTGAACTTGTTGTAGTTGATCAGGCAGCCGGCCTTGACGATGGCACGCTCCTCTGCCGTCATGTCGGCAATGTAGAGCTCAATCTGCTCAACAGCACCGTCGGCGCGCACCACGTAGGCGGCGATGTTCTGCAGATCGCCATCGAGCGCGGCACGGATACCCGGCACGAAAACGTAATCGCCCACCTCAAAGTTGGGCTCGGCCTCCATCTGGAAGGGCACCATACCCCAGTTCATCACGTTGGAGCGATAGCGCTTGGTGGCGTACTCGTGGACGATGTTGGCCAGGCCGCCGATCACGCGCTGACAGCTCGCGGCCTGCTCGCGGGCAGAGCCGTCACCAGGCTTCTTGGCATAGAGCATGGAGCCGTACTCGGTCGCCTTGGCGTCGGCCGCGACACCCGCGCCGGCCAGCGCCTCAAACACGCCGGCAAGCTCGGCATCGAGCGCCGCCAGGTCGCCCGTGGCCTCGCCGGCCACGCGGCGCTTCTCCACGGCGTCGACCTCCTTGGAGCGACCCACGTATGCCGGGTCGCGGCGGCTCAGCGTAAACTCGGCCAGGCCCAGCGGGTTGGAGCGGAAGGAGCTCGTCTCGCCCGAGGGAATGAGCTCGTCGGTCGTGGTGACCGGGTCCATGATCTTGGAGCACACCTTGAGCAGGATGTCGTCGCCGAGCGGCTCCATCGCGGGCCACGGCTTGATGTTGGGGCCTTCGACCAGCTCGTCGGCAGGCTCCGCCTTGCCAAAGCCCCAGTACACGCGCTTTTTGTACGGCGCGTCGTCGAAGGTATACTCGCATGCCTCGTCCCAGGTGTCCTCGGGCAGGTCGGTCGCCGGCGTCAGAACGCCGCCGTTGGCTGCCGTCGCCGCGATGGAGCGGGCGTCCATCAGAGCCACGGCGCTCAGCTGGCCATTGCCCGGCTTGGAACCCTCGCGGTTGGGGAAGTTGCGCGTGGTGTGGCGGATCGAAAGGCCGTTGTTGGCGGGCGTGTCGCCGGCGCCAAAGCACGGGCCGCAGAACGCCGTGCGCACGATCGCGCCGGCCTCCATAAGGTCGTAGATATAGCCGCGACGCGTGAGCTCGAGCGCCACGGGCTGGCTCGTGGGATAGACCGACAGCGAGAACTCGCCGCAGCCGGTGTTGGCACCCTTGAGCACGCGGGCAGCCTGGACCACGGAATCGTAGTTGCCGCCCGAGCAGCCGGCGATAACGCCCTGCTGCACATGCAGCTTGCCGTCGACGATCTTGTCGAGCAGGCTAAAGTGCGTCTTGCCCTCGCCGATCTTGGCGGCCTCGAGCTCCACCTCGTGAAGGATGTCCTCGAGGTTCTCATTGAGCTCGTCGATCTCAAAGCCGTTGGAAGGATGGAACGGCAGGGCGATCATGGGCTTGATGCTCGACAGATCGACCTCGACGCAGCCGTCGTAGTAGGCGACATCGGCGGGCTTGAGCTCGCGGTAGTCGTCGCCGCGACCGTGCATGGTCAAAAACGCGTGCGTGTCCTCGTCGGTTGCCCAGATGGAGGAAAGGCAGGTGGTCTCGGTGGTCATGACGTCGACGCCGTTGCGGTAATCGGTCGTCATGCTCGCGATGCCGGGGCCCACGAACTCCATGACCTTGTTCTTGACATAGCCCTTGGCAAAGACGGCGCGGATAATGGCGAGTGCCACGTCGTGTGGGCCGACGCCGGGACGCGGGGCGCCCGTGAGGTAGATAGCCACGACACCGGGATAGGCGACATCGTAGGTGTCGCGCAGCAGCTGCTTTGCCAGCTCGCCACCGCCCTCGCCCACGGCCATGGTGCCCAGAGCGCCGTAGCGGGTGTGCGAGTCGGAGCCCAAGATCATCTTGCCGCAGCCGGCGAAGTTCTCACGCATAAAGGAGTGGATGACGGCGATATGCGGCGGGACGAAAATGCCGCCGTACTTCTTGGCAGCCGAGAGGCCAAAGACGTGATCGTCCTCGTTGATGGTGCCGCCCACGGCGCACAGCGAGTTATGGCAGTTGGTGAGCACGTAGGGCAGCGGGAACTGCTCCATGCCCGAGGCGCGCGCCGTCTGGATGATGCCGACAAAGGTGATGTCGTGGCTCGCCATGGCGTCGAAGCGAATCTTGAGTGCCTTGGGGTCTCCGGACGTATTGTGTGCCTGGAGGATTGAATACGCGATGGTGCCACGCTTGGCGTCCTCGGGCGTCTGCGTAATACCGCGCTCGGCAGCCTCGGCCGCAGGCACAACCTCGCTGCCGCCGCGCAGGTAGATGCCGTCCTCGTACAGCTTGACCATACTGTCTCCCACTCTGCCCAAAAGATTTGGGCGCATAGCATACATTCGTTCAATATCGTGCCATAGAACGGTTGCGAGCGGGTTACGAATCTGCACGTTCACTTTATCTCAGTAAAGCATAGGGCGAGCTTAGCGCAGGGTAGTCATTGGGGACGTTCTTAAACGACTAGTCAAACAAGAACGTCCCCAACGACTACTCATTTAAGTCTGTCCCCAATGACCAGAAAAGGAACGTCCCCAAGTGCCGAAATGACGAGAGTGGGTAATCTCCCACTTTGAGCCTGCACATAGGCCAAAAACGGGAGATTATCCACTCTCATTTTGGGGCACTCATTTAAGTACGTCCCCAATGAGTGCCCGGCAGCGCCGGCGGAGCTATACGTCGCCGCCCGTACCTAGCAGCTTGCGCATGACTTGCTCGGGGTTGACTGAGCCATCGCGCGGGGCCAGGGCGGTGATCTTCTTTTGCATCTTGTACTCGTGCAGCTCGTCCTCGAGCTGGCGCACGCGAGCGCGGAGCTTCTCGTTCTCGCGCTCGCGCTCCTCAGCACGCTCCTTCATATCGAGGATGCGCACCACGCCGGCGAGGTTGATGCCCTCGTCGGTCAGCTGGTTGATGAGTTCCAGACGCTCGATATCGGCACGCGAATACAGGCGCGTGTTACCGCCCGAGCGCTGAGGATTCACCAGGCCCTTGGACTCGTAGACGCGCAGAGTCTGCGGGTGCATGCCGGTCAGCTCGGCCGCCACGCTGATCATGTACAGCGGTTTGTTCCTATTGTCCTCGGCCATGCTACCTGACCCCTTTCCGTCTCGTTATCGTCCATCATAAGCCCGCGGGCGCGGGCGTGCGCCACGACCGCCCTAGTACGTCGCCTTGTAACGATTGACCTTCTCGCGATAGTCGCGTGTGTCGGCCTCGCGCAGCTTGGTCATGGCATCACGCTCGTCATCGGATAGATTTGTGGGGACCTGCACCTTGATCTCGACGAGCAGCGCACCCGTGCGGCCACGGTGCTTAACGTCGGGCGCGCCCATCTCCTTAAAGCGGAACTTCTTGCCCGTCTGGGTACCCGCGGGCACCTTCAGACGAACCGTCGCACCGCCGGGCGTCGGCACGTCCACCGTGCAGCCGAGCGCCGCCTCATAGACCGAGACCGGTACCTCCATGGTCACGTCGGCACCTTTACGCTTAAACAGCGGATGCTCCTCCACGTGCGTGGTCACGACCAGGTCGCCGCGCTCGCCGCCGGCAACGCCATACTCGCCGCGACGCTTGTAACGCAGCTTGCCTCCGTCGACCGCGCCCGCGGGCACCGAGACCGTAATGGTCTGCTGCTCGCCCGTCGAGGGAATGCGATAGGTGACCTTGTGCGTCACGCCGCGAAACGCGTCCTCGGCCGTCACGTCGACAGTCAGCGACAGGTCGCCGCCCTTGCGAGCACGGCTGCGGCCAGCGCCGGCACCGGCAGCGCCCGCAGCCCCGGCAAAGCCCGAGCCCCAATCGCTGCCCCAGGCGCCGTTGCCGCTAAAGATGCTGTCGAAGATATCGCCCCAGCCGCTGGCGCCCGCGCCGGCCCCGTAGCCGCCGCCATACGCGCCGCCCGCGCCCGGCATGCCGCCGAACATGAGCATCTGGTCGTACTCTTTGCGCTTCTTCTCATCCGAAAGCGTTTCGTAGGCCTCGCTGATCTCCTTGAACTTGGCCTCGTCGCCGCCGGCATCGGGGTGATATTTTTGCGCGAGCTTGCGAAACGCGCTCTTGATCTCTTTGTCGGAGGCGCTCTTGGATACGCCCAGGATGTCATAGAAGGTTTTGCCTGCAGCCATCGTAGCTCCTCTCCTGTTACGTCCGCCGCCCATGCAGACGACGGCTCACGCTTTCATATGGCACTAGGCCAGAAAGGGCCCCGGGTGTTGCCCCGGGGCCCTTCTCAATTACTCCTCGGTGCTCTCGGCCGTATCGGCCGTAGCATCCTCGGGCGCCGCTTCGGGCTCCGGTGCGGGGCGCTTCTCGCCACCGTAGGTCACCGTCACCATCGCGGAACGCAGGATGCGATCCGCCATGCGGTAGCCCTTCTGGTACACATCGTTGACGGTCTCGTCATACTGCGATGCGTCCTCGACGCGACCCACAGCCTGGTGCTCGAGCGGATCGAACGCCTCGCCCTTGGGGTCGATGGGCTCAACGCCCTCGTGCGCAAAAACGTCGAGCAGCTTGGCATGTACCGCGTCAACGCCATCGACGAACTGCTTAAAGTCGTCGGAAAGCTCTTGGCTGCGGGCATGGTCGATCGCGCGCTCGATATCGTCAATCACCGGCAACAGCGCGGTGACAAGCTTCTCGGTCGCGCGCTCGCGCTCGGCGATACGCTCATTGGCGGTGCGGCGACGGAAGTTCTCCCAGTCGGCCTGCAGACGGGCGGTACGCTCGGTGGCGTCCTTTGCCTTGTCCTCGGCGGCCTTCTGAGCCTCTGCCGCAGCATCGAGCTCATGGCGCACGTCGGCAAGCTCTTTTTGGGCCTGCTCGAACTTGAGCTTAAAGTCGTTGTCGGCGGCTTCTTCACCGGCGCGGATAGCGGCTTCCACCATCTCGTCCTCGGTCATCGTCGCCTCCTTGTTGGGATCCTCTACCTGGTTCTCGGCAGCCTCGGCGGCCTCGGCCTCGTTGGCCTCGGTATCGTCGACGGCCTCTACGGGAATCTTCACGTCCTTCTCCTCAGAGTCAACGGGGGCGGCGCCAGCGGCAGCCGCCTCCGCGCGAGCTTTACGGGCGGACATGATTACTTGTCCTCGTCGTCCACAACCTCGTAGTCGGCGTCGACCACGTCATCGTCGGCAGGCTGGGTGCCGGCGGCACCGTCGGTCTGCTGCTGAGCGTCGGCGTAGACAACCTGGGCCAGCTCGTAGGCCACGGACTGCAGGGACTCGCCAGCGGCCTTGATGGCCTCGACGTCAGAACCCTCGAGCGCCTTCTTGGCGTCGGCAATAGCGGCCTCGGCCTTGGACTTCACGTCGGCGGAAACCTTGTCGCCCAGCTCGTTGAGGGTCTGCTCGGTGGAGTAGCACAGGCTATCGGTCTGGTTGCGGACCTCGACCTCTTCCTTCTGCTTCTTGTCCTCCTCGGCATGAGCCTCGGCGTCCTTGACCATGCGATCGACTTCGTCGTCGGACAGAGCGGTGGAGCCGGAAATGGTGATCTGCTGCTCCTTGCCGGTGCCCTTGTCCTTAGCGGAGACCTTGACGATGCCGTTGGCGTCGATGTCGAAGGTGACCTCGATCTGCGGCACGCCGCGGCGGGCAGCCGGGATACCGGTCAGCTGGAACTTACCGAGCGACTTGTTGTCGCGGGCAAGCTCGCGCTCGCCCTGAAGCACGTTGATCTCGACGCTGGTCTGGTTGTCGGCAGCGGTGGAGTAGACCTCGGTCTTGGAGGTCGGGATCGTGGTGTTGCGGTCGATCATCTTGGTCATGATGCCGCCCATGGTCTCGACGCCCAGCGACAGCGGGGTAACGTCGAGCAGCAGGATGCCCTCGACGTCGCCGGTGAGCACGCCGCCCTGGACGGCAGCGCCGTCGGCAACGACCTCGTCGGGGTTCACGGACATGTTGGGCTGCTTGCCGGTCATGGTCTTGACGAGCTCCTGGACGGCGGGCATACGGGTGGAGCCGCCGACGAGGATGACCTCGGTCAGATCGGAGAGCTTAAGCTTGGCGTCGCGCAGGGCGTTGGTGACAGGCTGCTTGCAGCGCTCGAGCAGGTCGCGGGTGATCTTCTCGAACTCGGCGCGGGTCAGCGTGTAGTTGAGGTGCAGCGGGCCGGACTGGTTCATGGTAATGAACGGCAGGTTGATGGTGGTCTGCTGGGCGGCCGAGAGCTCCTTCTTGGCGTTCTCGGCAGCCTCCTTCAGACGCTGCAGGGCCATTGGGTCCTGACGCAGGTCGACACCGTTCTCCTGCTGGAACTTATCGGCCATCCAGTCGATGACGCGCTGATCCCAGTCGTCGCCGCCCAGGTGGTTGTCGCCCGAGGTGGACAGAACCTCAAACACGCCGTCGGCGAGATCGAGGATGGAAACGTCGAAGGTGCCGCCGCCCAGGTCGAAGACCAGGATGCGCTGGTCGGTGCCCTGCTTGTCCAGGCCATAGGCAAGAGCGGCAGCGGTCGGCTCGTTGACGATACGCTTGACGTTAAGGCCGGCGATCTTACCGGCGTCCTTGGTGGCCTGACGCTGGGCGTCGTTGAAGTAGGCCGGGACGGTGATGACGGCGTCGGTGACGGTCTCGCCCAGATACTTCTCGGCGTCGGCCTTCATCTTTGCGAGCGTCATGGCGCTCACCTGCTCGGCGGTGTAGTCCTTGCCCTCGATGTCGACGACGGCACGGCCACCCTGGCCCTCCTTGACCTCATACGGCACGGTCTTGATCTCGGAGGTGCACTCGGAGTACTTGCGGCCCATGAAGCGCTTGATGGAGAACACGGTGTTCTTGGGGTTGGTGACAGCCTGGTTCTTAGCGGCCTTACCCACGACGCGGTCGCCGTCGGCACGGAAGCCCACGACGGACGGGGTGGTACGGTCGCCCTCGGCGTTCACGATAATGGTCGGAGAACCGCCCTCGAGAACGGCCATTGCGGAGTTAGTAGTACCAAGGTCGATACCAAGAATCTTGCCCATTAGAAATTCCCTCTCTCTTGTGCGTTTGCACCAACTCGGCGGTCTGTCGCGCGGTGCTTCGGCTTGTCTTTCAGGATGTAGTGTATCCCCTTATGGGCCGGAATATACAAAATCTAAGTCAATTCATATAAGATTTCTTATTGCCGAGAGTTTAGGTTCTTAAATTCGCAGGTAGATGCGCTGTTTGAGTTCTCGGCAGATCTATTGAGATCTATGTAGAGATGGCTGAGGTTTGGGTCCGAAGGTGTCTGGGGCCGCCTTGCGGAAAGCTCGTCCCGTTTTGAGAGCTGATACCGGGTCGCAGTTTCCGCTAGCGGGCCCAACCGGAAACAGCGACCCTGTTTTCGGCAAAATAACGGGATGCCCTTTCCGCAGGCGCGCTCAATAGCTCAATATTTCGAGTCACCTTTAGCTAACATTTGCGCAGCTCAGCGGCCTCACCTGCATGTTTTTTAGTAAGCCGTGGCATACTCGGCGAACGGTATGAAGATGCCGGTCAGAGGGTATTGCAAACGGTCGCTCCCGTGGTATGTTTTTGCCCGAATCAAACCGACGCACATCGCCTGTAGCGTCGGTCAACAGAGAGGAAACTACCATGGCTCATCCCGTAATTGATGCCGACGAGTGCATCGCTTGTGGCGTTTGCGTCGACTCCTGCCCCGCTGGCGTTCTGGAGCTCCAGGACGTCGCTACCGTCGCTGACGAGGACTCCTGCGTCGCCTGTGGCGCTTGCCAGGACGCTTGCCCCGCTGGCGCGATCACCGAGATCGTCGAGGAGTAACAACTCCCCCACTTGCACACTCAAAAGTACACCGTGCACAAAAAGGAGGCCTCCGCATCGCCGCGGAGGCCTCCTTTTTTGTGCGGATAACCAATTAGGCACCATCGCAGGTTGAGCTCACGTCAGCGAAAACGTCCCTAGGCGAGCAAGGTGACGTGAAAGAGGAGGGAAGCGTACTTTTGTACGCGACCGACAATTGAACGTCAGATTGCCGCTTAGGGACGTTTGCAGCATCGGCTACGATAGATCGTCCTCGTAGGGCATTAAATCGGCAAGGTAGCCCTTCTCCTTGAGTATGGCCTCGATCTCGTCGAGGGTCTGCTCGTCTTCCGCGGCGATGCGATGGAAGTGGTAGCCGCTCGTCACCGTTAGTAGTGGAAAGCTCTTGCCGCTCTCGATATCGTGCAGGTAGCGCTCAACATCGCGACGATTGCGAATGTCCAGGTCGGCCGTGATCTTACCGTACACGCGGTGATTGACGATCACGTTGAGCACGGCGCCGCCGGCGTCGACGATACTCGTGAGCTCATCGCCTGCCTGCTCCACGCTGTGGCGAACCTTGACCAAGCGCGTGGGCACGGCGGGGCTGCTGGGTGCCTCCTGCAGCACGTAGCCGCGGTTGGTTGCCACGACATCGTGCCCATCGGCGCGCAACAGGGCAATATCCTGAACCACGACCTGGCGGCTCACGCCAACCTCGCGGGCAAGTGCGCTGCCCGAAACGGGCTCCCTGGCTCCCTCGAGAACGCCCATGATGGCACGACGGCGCTCGCGGGCGTTCATTATTTACCGTCCAGCAGACGCAGGTGCTTAAGCGAGAGGTCGAGGATCGGGGCGGAGTGTGTCAGCGCGCCCGAGCTAATAAAGTCGACGCCCAGATCGGCCAGGGCGCGAATATTGCTGACGTCCACATTGCCCGAACACTCAGTCTTGGCGCGACCGGCGATAAGCTCGATAGCGGCGGCCATGTCGTCGTGGGTCATGTTGTCGAACATGATGATGTCGGCGCCGGCTTCCACGGCCTCGCGCACCATGTCCAGGTTCTCGCACTCGATCTCGACCGTCGTGGTAAACGACGCGTGGGCGCGCGCCATCTCGATCGCGCGCGTCACGCCACCGGCAGCATCGATGTGGTTGTCCTTGAGCATGACGGCTGTCGACAGGTTGTAGCGATGGTTGCTGCCGCCGCCGATCTCGACCGCGGCCTTCTCGAAAACGCGCATGCCCGGCGTGGTCTTGCGTGTGTCGACAAGCACGGTCTTGGTACCCTCGAGCGCCGCTGCCATTCTGTGCGTATAGGTAGCGATACCGCTCATGCGCTGCAGGTAGTTGAGCGCCACGCGCTCGCCCGAAAGCAGCACGCGCGCATCGCCGCGCACCTGGCCCACGTGGTCGCCGGCGTGCACCTCGTCACCGTCGGCAACATCAAACAGCACCGAGCTCTGCGAATCCAGCAGCTCAAAGGTGCGGGCGAACACATCCAAGCCCGCGATGATGCCATCGGCCTTGGCGATGAGCTCCACCGTGGCGGGGCGCGCCGTGGGGCACACACTCGCCGTGCTCACATCCTCAAACGTGATGTCCTCGCGCAGAGCCTGCAGAATCAGATCATCGACGACGAGCTTCATGGTAATGGGATTCATGGTCTACTCCTCCACGGTCTGCGTGCCGGCGGCACGGGCCAAATCATCGATTGCCAGGGAGTCGGCGCTCAGGGCGCGATGACGCCCGTCGAGCGCGGGCTCGCCCGCCTGCTCCACGGCGAGCGACTCGCCGGTGCACATGCACCAGGCGGCACGGCGGCCCCAAACCAGGGACTCGAGCAGGCTGTTGGAAGCCAGGCGATTCTTGCCGTGCACGCCGTTGCAGGCTGTCTCACCGGCTGCGTAGAGCTCGGGCATCGAGGTGCGGCCGTCCTTGTCGACCCACACGCCGCCCATAAAGTAGTGCTGCGTAGGCGTAACGGGAATGGGCTCATCCAGGATGTCGCGACCGTCCTCCAGGCAGCGTGCGCGAATGTTGGCAAAGTGCCCGGTCACTACATCGCGCTCGACGGGGGCAAAGCTCAGCCACTCGTGCTCGGTACCGTCCTGCTTCATCTGCTCGCGAATAGCGGCGGCGACCACATCGCGCGGCTGAAGCTCGTCGGTAAAGCGCTCACCGGCGGCATTGAGCAGAATCGCGCCCTCGCCGCGGCAGCTCTCGCTGATCAGGAACGTGCGGCCTGGCTGCGGCGAGAACAGGCCCGTGGGGTGAATCTGCACGTAGTCCAGGTGCTCCATCTTAATGCCATGCTCCTGAGCGATGTAGCAGGCGTCACCGGTGAGCTGCGGGTAGTTGGTCGAATGGTCGTACACGCCGCCGATGCCGCCCGTTGCCCACAGCGTGTGACGGGCATGGATCTTAAACGGCTCGCCGGCATGCGCGCCCTCGGCGGCATTTACCAGCTCGTCGGCGGGACGAACCGAGTTGTCCTCGTCCACGGGAACGGCAACGACACCGGCACACACCGTGGCGCCGTCACGCTCGCCCGTCAGGATGTCGGTCATGGCCACGTGCTCCAAAATCTGCACGTTATCCAGTTTGCGAACGGCCTGAAGCAGCTTGGTCGTGATCTCCTTGCCCGTAATGTCGGCATGGAAGGCAATGCGGGGGCGGCTGTGCGCGCCCTCGCGGGTAAAGTCGAGGCTGCCGTCGGCTTTGCGCTCAAAGTCCACGCCCATGGCCAGCAGGTCGTTGATGACCGAACGGCTCGAGCGAATCATGATGTCGACGCTCTCGCGGCGGTTCTCGTAGTGGCCGGCGTGCATGGTGTCCTCAAAGAAGGCATCGTAGTCCGAGCCCTCGGGCAGCACGCAAATGCCGCCCTGCGCGAGCATCGAATCGCACTCGTCGACAGCGCCCTTGGAGAGCATGATCACGCGCATGCTCGTCGGCAGGTTGAGAGCCGCGTACAGGCCCGCTACACCGCAGCCGGCAATAACGACGTCGCACTCCATATCGGGGTATTGCTTGGTTTCCACAGGAATCCTCTCCCTTGAATGTGACATAAGGGACCGTCCCTCATGCCGCATTGTTCTAGCGCGCTGCGTACTCGAGCATGCGGTCGAGCGTGAGCTTGGCCTGATCGGCGGCCTTGTCCGACACGCCAATCTGCACCTCGCCCTCGCCCGTCTCCAGGCAGCGCACGAGCTTTTCGAGCGTGATGAGATCCATGTTGACGCAGGTGGGCTGCACCGCGGGGAAGTAGAACTTCTTGCCGGTGCCCTGGCAGCGGCGCTCGAGCTCGTAGAGTACGCCGCGGACCGTCACGATAATGAACTCGCTCGCGTCGGACTCCTCGGCATACTTGATGATGCCGGCGGTGGAGCCGATGTAGTCGGCCTCAGCCAGGACGTCAGCCTTGCACTCAGGATGCGCCAGCACGAGCGCGTCGGGGTGGGCCTCCGTCGCGTCGACGATCTGCTCGACGGTGATGATGTGATGGCGCGGGCAGTAGCCGTTGTTGGGGATGACGTGCTTTTGGGGCACCTGCTCGGCTACGAAGCGGCCCAGGTTCTGGTCGGGAATGAACAAGATGTGCTGCTGCGGCAGCTCGGAGACGATCTTGACGGCGTTTGAGCTGGTAACGCACACGTCACTCCAGCTCTTGATCTCGACCGTGGAGTTGACGTAGCAGACCACGGCCAGGTCGTCGCCGTACTCGGCGCGCGCCGCATCGACCGTCTCGCGCTTGACCATGTGCGCCATGGGACAGTCCGCGCCCGGCTCGGGCAGCAGCACGGTCTTGGTGGGATTGAGCAGCTTGGCGCTCTCGCCCATAAACTCCACGCCGCACAGCACGATGGTCTGCTGCGGCAGGCTCTTGGCAAGCTTTGCCAGGTAGAAGCTGTCGCCGACGTAATCGGCCACAGCCTGAACCTCGGGCGCCACGTAATAGTGCGCCAGGATCACCGCGTCGCGTTGGGTTTTAAGTTGCTGAATGGCCTCGACGAGCTCTGCGGGCACCAGTGCCGCGCGCTCCGTTGCCGTCGTTGCCGATGCTAGGCCGGCCGCGATATCGCGTGCAAGCTCCGACGCATCCATGTTCGCGCTCTGTGCCATCAAGGCCCCTCTCTTTTGGCGAATCTTGGGGCTTTAGTATGACACCTAGGTTTACAGCTGACAAGACAGCTGTAAACCTAGGTGTAAAGTTGAAATAAAGATTCGACCATGCGGCAAGTCCATATTCGAACTGGCAAGCTGAGGATAGCCGAGCTCTCGATAGCGCAGGAGGCATCTTTCGCCACCGCAATACCGCTCGGCGCGAGTTGCGCACCGTGAGGCACGAACGGGCGCTCCCCCGCGAGTGGTCCGCGCCCAATGTGGCAAAATCGAACTACTAAGGGGGCTCAGAATGCTCAAGATTATTGCCTGCGACGATGACGTCGCTTTTCTAGATAGACTGCACCGGATGATCGACCGTTGGTCGATCGAGACGGGCACGGCGGTCGATGTTGCGCTCGTTACGCGCGGCGAGGACCTGCTGGCGCGCCATGCCGCGTCGCGCGCCGACATCATCCTGCTCGACATGATCATGCCGCTCGTCAACGGCATGGACACCGCACGCGAATTGCGCCAGGCCGATACCGCCGTGCGCCTGGTGTTTCTCACCTCATCGCCCGAGTTTGCACTGGAGTCCTACGAGGTCCGCGCCTTCGACTATCTGCTCAAGCCCGTGACTTACGAACGCCTGGCGCAGTTACTCGACGAACTTTCGAGCATGCGCCCGGCGGCAACCGACGAGCTCGTGATCAAAACGTCCTTTGGCTACCACGCCCTGCGCCTGTCCGACATCGAATATGCCGAGGCGCGCAACAAGCACGTGGTCTTCCACCTGCGCGACGGACGCGATATCGAGGCACTCGAGTCGTTCCGCAGCGTCGAGGACCGTTTGGCGCAAAATGCCACCTTCTTTAAATGCCACCGTAGCTACCAGGTCAACTTGCGCAACATCGACCACTTCGATCGCACAGACATCGTCATGCGCTCGGGCGCGTGCATTCCGCTGTCGCGCAGCAGCAAGCAGGGGTTCCAAGACGCCTACTTTGCGGTGCGCTTTGAGGGCAGGAGGCGCTGATGATCTCCTCGGTCGAAATGGTCCTTTGGGCAATCCACCACGCCACGACGCTGCTCTTTGGCGTCTTTGCCTCGGCGGCGCTGTGCGGTATCGAAATCAATCGACGCCATGCACTCGAGTTGGTGGGGGTCGGAGCCGCAACCGGCGCTGCCTTTTCGATCGCCAATGTCGTTGGCGGAGAGCTTTTTGCCCGTCAGGTCTATCCGCTCGTCGTGCACTTGCCGCTTACCGTCTACCTATGCGCGCGCTACCACTTGAGTCCGCTACTCGCGACGTTGGGCGTCACCAGCGCCTATCTGAGCTGCCAGTTCAGCAATTGGATGGGCATCGCCGCATTTGCCGCAACCGATTCGCAGATCGCGTACTATCTGGCACGCATCGCTACCACGCTCGGCGTCTTTGCCGTCCTGCTGCATTGGGCCGGCGACATTGGACCCCGCCTGGCGATTAAAAGCCCCACCGAGCTGGGCATCCTTTTAATCCTGCCGCTCGTCTATTACATCTTTGACTACGCCACCAACGTCTACACCACGCTGTTCCACTCGGGCTCGGTGGTGACAGTTGAGTTTTTGGCATTTGCGCTCTGTGCCTTCTATCTTATGTTTCTTGCCGTTTACCTGCGCGAATACGAAGAAAAGGAAACCGCCGAGCGAGAGCGTTGGATGCTCGAAACCCGCGACAGCGCCGCCATCAAAGAGCTCGAGGCTTGGCGTCAATCTGGGCGCGAGCTGTCGATTCTTCGCCACGATATGCGCCACTTCCTACGCGGCCTGGCCACTTTAATTGAGGAGGGCCACACCGACGAGGCGCTCAAACGCATCGATGAGCTCTGCGAAGCCGGCGACCGCACCGCCGTACGCCGCTTCTGCGCCAACGAGACCGTAAACATCGCGCTTTCGTCATTCAACTCAGATATCAATAGAAACGGCATTACCGCCAACCTGCGCGCCGCCGTACCCGAAACCGTCCACGTAGGTGACGCCGATCTGTTTAGCGTGCTCTCAAATGCCTTGGAAAACGCTATCACCGCCGCAAGCGCCGCACCCCAAGGAAAGCGATTCGTCGACTTTGACCTGCGATTGGAGGACGGCCAGCTGCTGCTGTTAGTTTCCAACACGTTTGACCGCGCGCCGCGCATGGTCGACGGCATGCCCGTGACCCGGCATGCGGGCCACGGCTTTGGAACCAAGAGCATCAAACTTGCCGTGGAGCGCATGAACGGCAACTGCCAGTTCCGCATTAACGGCGATCGGTTTGAGCTGCGCGCTGTGATGTAGAAGTACGGCGCCGATCTCGCGGCGCGCCTCGCCCGCCAGGCAATCGCTCGCCGGTGCCGATCCGCTACAGTGGAGCGACCGCCGGGGTCAGCTGCTTGATGTAGGCCCACATGCGCTGCTTGGCCGCCTTGTCGGTCAGCGCCGCCTCAAAGCCATCGAGCGCGAGCACGCGGCGGCCCTGCACATGGGCGACCAGGCCGGGCTTGAGCATGGCGGTGTCGAAGTCATCAATCGCCACGAGCATATCGGCGTAGGTTTCGCGCATGACATCGGCCGCGCTGTTATCGAGCAGCAGCACCGCCTCGGGATCCAGAGCCTCAAGCGCCTCGCGGAACAGCTCGCACGGCAGAGTCTCGCCCACCGCGACCGCTCCGTCACCTGTGCCGGCGACGCTTGCCAGCACGCAAAAATCCTCGGGCGCGTAGCCGATGGCCCCAAGCGCCTTGCGCAGCGCAGCACCGTCCGGACCGGCAGCCAGCTCGCCGCCCGAACGCTCGGCCTCGTCCAAATCGCCTTTGACCAGCACGATCGGCGAGCACGCGTTGCCCACGATGCGCACGCCACGGACCGCAAGCGATGTGAGCTCCTGCTCGGCCGCCTGGGCGATGGCTTCTTTTTTCTGGCTTTGTGACGTGGACATGCGCTCTCCAATCGTTTGCGTGCCCACCATTATATAAAAGAGCTGCCCGCGAGTGGTTGCTTTGCGGGCGGCTGGGTATAAGCACGGTCGTACTGAGTTTTACGCGGCCGAGCCGCGTCGTATTATGGAGGTCACCATGGCTGACATTAAGCAGATTACCCCCGAGAACTTCGATTCCATCGTTAACGACAGCCTGCCCGTGCTGGTCGATTTTTGGGCACCCTGGTGCGGGCCCTGCCGATCGCTCTCGCCCATCGTGGACGAGGTAGCCGATGAGCTGGCGGGCAAGCTTGCCGTTGCCAAATGCAACGTCGACGACAACCAGGACCTGGCCATGAAGTATGGCGTCATGAGCATCCCCACGCTGATTGTGTTTAAGAACGGCGAGGAGATTGACCGCTCGGTTGGCGCTCTGCCCAAGGCGAGGCTGCAGGCGCTGCTGGAGAAGCATCTGTAATACGCTTGTTACTTGCCCGCCGTCCATGAGCGGTTTTGCACCGCTTGCCGGACTGCCGGGTGCGGCGCGTGCGACCACGGATAGTATGGTAGCTACAAACAGCCCCCAGTGAACGGGTGCGAGTCGCACAGACTCGCACCCGTTTTCTTATGCAGCTGCGCACAGAGTGGGCGTAGTAAAATCTGAACCACTGAACTGCCCCATACAAAAGGAGATTTCCCATGCATGACGTTGGAATGAACATGAGCCAGCTTGCCATGAGCGTCAAGCAGGTCGACGACACCATCGAGCTCGCTCACGAGTGGAGCCATCAGCTGCTGCATGCGACCGAGAATTTTGACATGGAGCGCATCGGCGCCAAGCTCGAGGCAGCCATGGCCGCGCTGCACGAGGCCCACGACGCACTCGAGGGCTACGAAGAGGCCATCGAGGCCGACCACAACTCCGTCGGCTCCGTGAAGCTGGTGTAACGTGGCCGAACACGAGCACGGCTGCGGGTACGAGCACGAGCATCCGCACGGGGCGGACGGTGACGCAGGCTGCCACTGTAGTGGCTCCGGCTCCGAGCTAGTCCGCTTTTCGGTTACCGCACCGGACGACCTGCTGCGCCGTTTTGACGAACAGATCGCGCGCCGCGGCGACGTGGCCAACCGCTCCGAGGCCGTGCGCGACCTGATTCGCGCCTCGATCGCCAAGGAGCAGATGCGCACGCCCGATGAGCATGTTATCGGGTCGCTCACCATGATCTACGACCACCATACCGGTGACCTGACGCGCCGTCTGGACGAAGTGCAGCACGACTACACCGACGAGATCGTATCGACCATGCACGTGCATCTGGATCACCACAACTGCTTGGAGATTCTGGCGCTCAAGGGTCGCGGCGAGCGCGTCTACGAACTAGCCGACCGCCTGCTGGGCCTGCGCGGCGTTAAGCACGGCGAGCTCACGTGCGCCGCCACCAAGCAGAGCCTGGGGCTGTAGCGCACCTGTCCCTATTTGGTCGGTTTTGATGAGGGGTGTCGCATGCGACATGTGCATATTCATGTGACGGGCATTGTGCAGGGCGTTGGCATGCGGCCGTTTGTGTATCGCGAGGCCATGGCGCACGGCATTTGCGGATGGGTGCTCAACGCGGGCGACGGCGTGCATATCGAGGCGCACGCTCCGGCCGATGCGCTCGATGCTTTTGTTGCCGCGCTTTCTGCGCATGCGCCTGCGGCAGCCCGCGTTGAGCGAGTCGATATTGCGGATTTGGAGCCTGGCGGCTGGAGCGCTGCCGATGAGCAGGGCTTTCGCATTGTGGCATCGCAGGACCAGACCGCGCACACGACGCTCGTCTCGCCCGATATCGCCACCTGCGACGATTGCCTGCGCGAGTTGTTCGATCCCGCCGACCGACGCTATCACTACCCCTTTATCAACTGCACTAACTGCGGACCGCGCTTTACCATCATCCGGTCGCTGCCTTATGACCGAGCGGCCACGTCGATGAATTGTTTTCCCATGTGTCCTGAGTGTGCCGCGGAGTATGCCGACCCACTCGACCGGCGTTTTCACGCGCAGCCCGATGCCTGCTTTGATTGCGGGCCGCATATTACTTGGCGCGAGGCTGTGAACGGCGATGCGTGCGGGAATTCGTCCGCGACACCGGCCGTCGGCACCACACGCGAGGCCAGCGACGCTATCATCGAGCGCTGCGTCGAGCTGCTGGCCAGCGGCGGCATCGTCGCCATCAAGGGTCTGGGCGGATTTCACTTGGCATGCGACGCCTCCAACGAGCAGGCGGTAGCCGAGCTGCGCCGTCGCAAACGCCGCAGCAACAAGCCGCTTGCCGTTATGGTACGCGACCTTGCCGACGTTGAACGCCTGTGCCATGTCAACGACGTTGAGCGCGGCTTGCTGGCCGGCAGCATTCGCCCCATTGTGCTGCTGCGCCGGCGTGCTGTTTGCGGGAGCGACGGCGATTCTCCCGACGCCCTCGTACTCGCACCGTCCGTCGCGCACGACCTGCCCGAGCTTGGCGTTATGCTCCCCTACACCCCGCTTCAGCATCTGCTGCTTGCCGTGGCAGAAGCCCGCGGTATGCACGCGCTCGTCATGACCAGCGGAAACCTGAGCGAAGAGCCCATCGAGACCGATGACGATCTTGCCTGGGAGCGCCTCGTTGCCGCCGGCATTGCTGATGCGCTACTCGGCAACGACCGCGCGATCCTCTCGCGCTACGACGACTCTGTAGTGCGCGTGGTCGACGGCGCCATTATGCCCGTGCGCCGTGCCCGCGGATATGCACCCCAGCCGCTGCCGTTGCCGGCGCTCGACGGCGCTCCGTCCTGCGTGCTCGCCTGCGGGCCACAACAAAAGGCCACGATTGCGCTCACGCGCGAAGGGACGAACGGCGAGGCAACCTGTTTTGTGTCGCAGCATATCGGCGATGTTGAAAACGGCGGGACCTTCGATGCCTGGAACGCCGCGCGCACGCGCTTGGAAGATCTCTTTGACTTGGCGCCCGCCGCCTTGGCCTGCGATTTACACCCCAGCTATCTATCGGACCAGTGGGCGCGCGAGCAGGCGCGAAAATGCAATCTGCCGCTCGTCGAAGTGCAGCACCATCATGCGCATATCGCGAGCGTAATGGCCGAGGCCATCGCCGCGGGCCAGCTTACAACCGACACGCGTGTCCTTGGCATCGCCTTCGACGGCACCGGCGCCGGCACCGATGGGACCATTTGGGGCGGCGAGTTTCTTGTTGCCAGCCTTGACGGCTTTGAGCGCACCGCGCATTTGCTCACCTGGGCGCTCCCCGGCGGGGCGGCCTCCGTACGCGACGCTCGACGCAACGCCTTTGCCCTGCTCAGCGAACTCGGCCTACTCGAGCACCCAGGCGCCGCTCAGCTTTTGGACAGCCTCGACGAGCAAACGCGTAGCGTGACAGCCACCATGATCGAGCGCGGCATCAACAGCCCGCGTACCAGCAGCATGGGACGTCTCTTTGATGCCGCGGCAGCAATTCTGGGCATCTGCGACAAGGCAACCTACGAGGGCGAACCCGCCATAGAACTCGAAGCCGCCGCCTGGCGCGCGTTCAGCAGTGAAAGTGCCTGCCCCACCGGCAATATGGTCAGCTTTTCCGTAACCGAATCATCCCGTCCGGACGATTGCCATGTTCTGAACTCCAGACCGCTTTTTGAGGCGCTTTTGGAGGGAATCAGGACCGGCGTGCCCGCCGGCAAGCTCGCACTCGACTTCCATATCGCCATCGCGCGCTCTTCGGCACGAATCGCACGCGAAATCTGCGCGCGCGAGGGCATCGATACCGTCGCGCTCTCGGGCGGTGTGTTCATGAACCAGCTTTTGCTTCAGCTCTTTACCCACGAACTTAAAGACGCCGGTCTTGCCGTCTTGGTCCCCCACGCCGTGCCCGTCAACGACGGCTGTATCGCCTACGGTCAGGCCGCCATCGCTCGCGCTCGTCTCGCGCAGACAGCATCGCGATAGGCGTTTTGCCAGCCTGCGCGCCGCCGTCTCACAGGTGTAACGCGTTTGCTCGTGACTCCCGCGAGCGCTACCATCAACTGATGGGTAATTAGGCGCCTATCCAGCGCAAAACGTATAAAAGGGGAACATTATGTGCCTTGCCGTTCCCGGTAAAGTAGTCAAACGCGACGACGACCTCAAGGCCACCGTCGACATGATGGGCATCGAGCGCCCTGTTTCACTGAGACTCGTGCCGACGGCGCAGGTAGGCGATTATATTCTGGTGCACGCTGGATTTGGCATCCAGATCGTCGACGAGCAGGAGGCGCAGGAGACGCTCGACCTGGTCAACACCATGACCGAACTGGTCGAAGAAAACCAGCTTGCCACCAACCCGGCCGAGGCATACTAGTGGCGGCCGAGCAGCCGGCTCGCTCCGGTATCGACTTCTCGGCATTTCGCGACCCCAAGCTGGCTCGCGAGCTCATCGATCGTATTCATGAGTTTGTCGGCAACCGCAGCATCAACCTTATGGAAGTCTGCGGCACGCATACCGTGAGCATCGGGCGCTATGGCTTTCGCTCCATTATGCCGGCCGGGCTCAAGCTGCTGAGCGGCCCGGGCTGCCCCGTCTGCGTTACCGCCAACCGCGACATCGACCACGCGATCGCGCTCGCCAACATAGACGGCGCCATCATCACCACCTTTGGCGACATGATGCGTGTACCCGGATCATCCACCTCGCTCGCTGCGCAAAAGGCGGCGGGGCGCGACATCCGCATCGTCTATTCCCCGCTCGACGCGCTCGACATTGCCGAGCAAAACCCCGATCGCCCGGTCATTTTTATGGGCGTGGGCTTCGAGACCACAACGCCCACCATCGCCGCCGCCATCTTGGAGGCAGACGCACGCAGGCTGCAGAACTTCTCGGTCTATTGCGCCCACAAGACCACGCCGCCGGCGTTGCGCGCCATCGCCAACGATCCCGAGACCGCTATCGACGGCTTTATCCTGCCGGGACACGTCGCCACCATCACGGGCTTAGCCCCCTTTGGCTTTTTGGTCGACGAGTTTAAGACCCCGGGCGTGGTAACGGGATTTGAGCCGGTCGATATCCTGCAGGGCATCTGCATGCTGGTCCAGATGGTTGTCGAGGACAGGCTCGCGATCGACAACGCCTACCGTCGCGGCGTCAATGCCGACGGCAATCCCGTGGCGCGCCAGCTGGTCGAGCAGGTATTTGAGCCGTGCGATACCACATGGCGCGGGCTGGGGCTGATTGCCAACTCGGGCCTTTCCATCCGCCCCGAGTTCTCGCGCTTTGATGCCCGTGCTCGCTTTGACGTGCCCGTTGAGGCGACGGTCGAGCCGCGCGGGTGCCGCTGCGGCGACGTGCTGCGCGGGGCCATTGCGCCGAGCAGCTGCCCGCTCTTTGGCCGCACCTGCACGCCCGAGCACCCCGTCGGCCCGTGCATGGTGAGCTCCGAGGGCAGCTGCGCGGCGTACTACCGCTACCGCGACTAGTCCGGACGCACCCGCACACCGGCACCACCCACGATTGGAGTTTTCGATATGTCCCGTACTGCCACCGATAGCACCGTCCTGTTGGGCCACGGCTCTGGCGGTCAGATGATGAAACGCATCATCGATGAGGTCTTTCTGGATGCGTTTGGGTCGCCCGAGCTGCTCGAAGGCAACGATGCCGGCGTCGCCGCGCTGCCCGCGAGCGGGCGCATAGCCATGTCGACCGACAGCTTTGTGGTCTCGCCGCAGTTCTTCCCCGGTGGCAACATCGGCCGCCTCGCCGTGTGCGGAACCGTTAACGACGTCGCGACCTCGGGCGCCAACGTGCGCTACCTGTCGTGCGGCTTTATCCTCGAAGAGGGCTATCCCATGGATAAGCTCCGCCAGATTGTGCAGACGATGGCCGAAACGGCGCATGAGGCGGGCGTGTCCATAATCACGGGCGACACCAAGGTGGTCGAGCGCGGCGGGGCCGACGGCGTCTATATCAATACCGCCGGCGTGGGCGAGGTTCCCACGGGCGTGGCGCTCAGCGGTGCCAACTGCCAACCCGGCGACGTTATCCTAGTATCGGGCACGCTCGGAGACCATGGCATCGCCATCATGAGCCAGCGCGAGGGCCTGGCGTTTTCGAGCACCATCGAAAGCGATGCCGCACCGCTCAACCACTTGATTGCCGATGTGCTTGCCGCAGCACCCGACACGCGCTGCTTTCGCGACCCCACGCGCGGTGGCCTGGCGTCCACACTCAACGAGTTTGCCCAGGCCAGCGGCGTTGCCATGGAGGTCGACGAAGATGCCGTGCCCGTGCGTCCCGACGTGCAGGCCGCCTGCGAAATGCTCGGCTACGATGTGCTGCAGGTAGCAAACGAGGGCAAGATGGTTGCCGTCGTGCCGGCCGAGCAGGCCGATGCGGCTCTAGCCGCCATGCGTGCCGCCCGCTACGGCGAGAACGCCGCGATTATCGGCCGCGTGCTGCCGCTTGGATCGGACGCTCGACCCGCCGTGCGCGTACGCACCGGCTGGGGATCGACTCGCATCCTCGACATGCTCGTAGGAGAACAGCTGCCGAGGATTTGCTAACGACAAAGGCTCAGGGCTATTAAAGATATTCAGATTCCAAACATGCCCGGCACGCATGCCCAGTATCATGGGGTGCGTTTTGGAACCCAATGACGGGAGCTTTCATGGCAGCAGCTTTTTCCCATGTGATTTTTGATCTGGACGGCACCATCCTCAACACGCTCGAAGACCTGGCGGCCGCCGGCAACCATACCTGCGAGACGCACGGCTGGCCTACGTTTGCCGTCGACGAGTACCGCTACAAGGTGGGAAACGGCATGCTCAAGCTGGTTGAGCGCTTTATGCCTGCCGAGTATGCGGGCGACGGCCGTATGTTTGAGCAGACGCTTGCCGAGTTTAGGGCTTACTACGGCGAGCACAAGGAGGACCACACCGCCCCCTATGCCGGCACAATCGAGATGCTCGACCGCCTGCGTGCCGCGGGCGTGCAGCTTGCCGTGCTCACCAACAAGGACCACATCTCGGCGGCTCCGCTTATCGAGAAGTATTTTGGTTCCGAGCGCTTTGCGCTGGTACAGGGCCGCGTCGATGCGTTTCCCCCCAAGCCCGAGGCGCCTGTTACGCTGCATGTGATGAAAGAGCTAGGCGCCGACCCGGCAACCACACTCTATGTGGGCGATTCCAATGTCGATGTTTTGACCGGCCACAACGCTGGCCTTAAGAGTGCGGGCGTCAGCTGGGGCTTCCGCGGCCGCGCAGAGCTGGAAGCTGCCGGCGCCGACTACGTGGTGGACACCCAGGAAGAGCTCGCGTCGCTGATTCTGGGCGAGTAGCGGGGCTGTCGCTCAACACGGCTGCATAGATTCTGTCGCGCGGAAAGCGCATCCCGTTTTGCCGCCTCAGAATGGGACGCGCTTTCCGGTTGAGCCTTGTCGGGGAAACGGCATCCCGTTTCAGAGCAATATTCCGGGTCGCACTTTCCGCAACCCACGCCATCCGGAAACCGTGACCCGCTATTCGGCCAAATACCGGCTCGTATTTTCCCGAGCATTCGATGCAACGCTGGCGCAAGGAGTGTCCCCAACTGCCGGCAGAAAAGGAACGTCCCCAAGTGCCGCCCCAATGACTACCATGGCAACGCCGCAGGTAGAGGACGGACAGCGAGCGGGCACCAGAGCGAACAAATTGGCATGAAAAGAGGACGGCATTGACCTTCTGGTCATGCCGTCCTCTTTGAATGACAAGTTGTCGCTCTGGTGCCCGCGCAGCGTCGAGCAGTTACGGCGTTTGGTAAAACGCCGTAACAAACTACCGCGTAACTCCCCTAGCTCAGCATTGCATCCATCATCTCGGAGTTGACGGAGTCGTCGGCAGACCACTCGCCGTCGTCGTTGCAGGTGTACTTGAAGATAACCGTGGTCTTCCTGGGCTCGGTGGCCTTGGTCACATCGACCATAACCTGACCGGCCATCTTGTACAGCTCGTCATCGGAGGGAACCGTATCAAGCGCGGCGACCTTCTCCTGATACTGGGTGGAGAAGTCCTCGACGATCTTGTTCATAGACTTGCATGTGATAGAAACCTCGGCGGTCGCGACACCCTTGTCCTCGTCGACCGTCACGTCGCCGATCTTGTAGTCAAAGCCCTCGAGATAGGTCTTGGCATACTCCTTGGGATCGATACCCAGCTGCTCGAACTCGTCGCCCGAAGCCTCCTCCAGACCAGAGAGGAAGTCGTCGCCACCGTTTTTGACCTCGTCAAACTGCGTCGTAAGATCCTCGGTGATGAGCTCCTCAACCGAAGGACCTCCACAGCCGGAAAGCACGACCACGCATGCAACCAAGACGGCCATGAGGGGCGCAAGCAGCAGCTTCTTTTTCATGTTGTTCCTCCCAATGAGCGGCACCGCGCTTCCCGGACGCGGCGCACGTTGTAATAAGTAAGCCCATACTATCCACTTATGAACATCCTCGGCAACGCGAAGGCGCGGTCGGTTCGTTTTAGCGTCCGAACGGTTTGCAAGCCCGCCCAACGTGCAATAAAACGCTTCCCCGCGGTGCAATAAAAAAGGTGGCCGGAAAACCCGACCACCTTTGCACATCCTTTGGATGTCGCAGTTTACTTGCGGACGACCTTAACGATGACATCGCCGGCGGCGACAGCGGAGTCGGCCTCAACGGCGAGTTCGACATCGGCAAACTCGGCGGTGTTGGACACGGCCACGACGACGCAGTCCTTGTAGCCGGCAGCGGCGATCTTGGCGCGGTCGATCTTGAGCATGGGCTGGCCAGCCTTTACGACGTCATCGGCCTTGACGAAGCCCTCGAAGCCATCGCCGTTCATGTTGACGGTATCGACGCCAACGTGCACCAGAACCTCGATGCCGCTATCGGACTGCAGGCCCACGGCGTGACCCATGGTGACGGTCACCTTGCCGTCGCAGGGAGCGTAGACCAGGTCGTCCTCGGGCCACACGGCGCAGCCCTTGCCCAGAACCTCGCCACCAAAGACGGGATCGGGCACGTCGGCCATCTTGATGACCTTGCCCTTGACGGGCGAGCACAGCACGTCGGCGCCGGCAGAAGCAGAGATGGAGGACGGAGCAGCGGCAGTCGCGGGCTCAGCCTTCTTCTTGAACATGTCAAACAGACCCATACGTTTTCTCCTCTTGATTAAGCGCAACGTTGTGCGCATGCCTATGGTGATTATAGTGCCAAATGGTTCAAATGCTAAGGTGGGGACTCGAATCGCGAGCCCATCCCAACGCTTTTCCCCGGTGGCACTCATATTGTCGATTAATCCAGGCCCTCGGCACCGTTGGACTTGATGATCTTCTGGTAGGCGTAGAAGCTGTCCTTGCGGCGGCGCTCGTAGGTACCGGTGCCGTCGTCGTACTTATCGACGTGGATAAAGCCATAGCGCTTGCGCATCTCGCCGGTGCCGGCGGAAACCAAGTCGATGGGGCCCCACCAGGTGTAGGCGATCAGGTCGACGCCGTCGGCAATGGCCTCGCCCATGGCCTTGATGTGGCTCTGCAAGTAGGCGATGCGGTACGGATCGTGGATGGAACCGTCCTCCTCGACCTCATCGTAGGCGCCCATGCCGTTCTCGACCACCATCAGCGGAATCTCGTAGCGGGCGTAAATCTCGTTGAGGGCGATGCGCAGGCCCAGCGGATCGATCTGCCAGCCCCAATCGGTGGACTCCAGATAGGGGTTCTTGCCGCCAAAGGTCATGTTGCCCTCGGTCATCTCGTGGTCCTTGTGGGTGCCCACGGTGCCGGACATGTAGTAGCTAAAGGTGTAGAAATCGACCTTGCCGTCGGCGATATCCTGCAGGTCGCCGTCCTCCATCACGAGCTCGACATCGTTTTCGGCCCAGAAGCGCTTGGCATAGAACGGGTACTTGCCGCGCACCTGCACGTCGGAGCAGTACCAGTTCATGGTATTCATCTCCTGCTGCGTGGCGAACACGTCGGCCGGATCGCACGTGGCGGCATAGGAGAGGATGAAGCAGTCCATGTTGCCCATCTTAAACTGCGGATAGTGCTCGTGGGCATAGCGCACGACGCGGCCGCTGGCGACAAACTGGTGATGCAGGGCCTGCATACGGGCCTGCGGCGTGGTGTGGACCGCCGAAGCCGGGCCCTCAAAGCCCTGGATCATGCTGGTCCCAAAGAGGTTGCCCATGTCCTGGGTGCCGCAGTTGATCTCGTTGAAGGTGAGCCAGAACTTGACCTTGTCCTGATAGCGGTCGAAGACGGTCTGGCAGTACTTCTCAAAGAAGCCGATGAGCTCGCGGCTCGCCCAGCCGTTGTATTTCTCGACCAGGTGATAGGGCATCTCGTAGTGCGACAGGGTCACGAGCGGCTCGATATTGTGAGCGCGCAGGCAGTCGAAGACGCGGTCGTAGAAGGCGAGGCCGGCCTCGTTGGGCTCGGCGTCGTCACCGTTGGGGAAGATGCGGCTCCAAGAGATGGACATGCGGAACATGGTAAAGCCCATCTCGGCGAACAGCGCGATGTCCTCCTCGTAGTGATGGTAAAAGTCGATACCGTCATGGTTGGGGTAGAAGCGGTTAGGGTCGATGTCGATCGTAATCTGGCGCGGCTCCTTGTAGCTGCCACCCAAGAAGTGGTCGTCGACCGACGGACCGCGGCCGTCCACGTTCCAAGCGCCCTCAAACTGATTGGCGGCGGTAGCGCCACCCCAATAGAAACCCTCGGGGAATCCCATAAGTGCCTCCTCGCTCATGCGTGTTGCTGATGAAACGAGTATGCCGCCGAGTCGCTCCAGGCCAGGGCGAAGGCGCCGATTTGGACACTTCTTTTCGCAGACGCGCGCTGCAACAGCGCTGCAGCTGAAACTTTTTGACACCGAAGGAGCGAAGACGATCCGCCCCGCGCTTACCGGCGGTATGCCGCGGGGGTGCAGCCATACTTGTCGTGAAACTTACGGTAGAAGAAGCTCATGTTTTCATAGCCCACCGCATGCGCAGCCGCCCCGGCCGTGGCGCCGCCGCGCAGAAGCTCGGCCGCACGTACCAGGCGTCGCTCCTGCACAAGCTGCCTAAAGGTCTTGCCCACATGGCGCTTGAGAAGCGCCGTCGCATAATTAGGGCTCAAGCCAAACTCCGCCGCCATCCCCTCGAGGGAGCATGCAGCGAATTCACAATCGATATAGCCAAGCATTCCCGTCACCAGGGCAGTGGGCCCCGCCGTGCCGTCCGCCGCGCCGCGCACCAGCTCGCGCTCGTAGCAATCCATGAGCTCGGCCAAAAACAGCTGAAACAGACGCAAGACGATCTCGGGACCGTTGGGGCTCGGGTCGTACAGCTCGCAGAGCATCTCCTGCATGTAGCGCCGAATCCGACGGCTCTCGCCGCAGTAAAAACGGACATGGCCCCGATGGTCCGTCTCGCTGTTGA
Organism: Collinsella sp. AM17-1; assembly: GCF_003470665.1. GTDB lineage: Bacteria > Actinomycetota > Coriobacteriia > Coriobacteriales > Coriobacteriaceae > Collinsella. Next base: position 53,306 of record NZ_QRJZ01000004.1, on the reverse strand, counting down.
GCGCGTTGAACAAAAACCGCGAGACCGCGCTCTCGCGCGAGAGGCTCGACTCGAGACTCCGGCGCAAAAAAGAGCGTGAAACGGTCATGCTCAGCATGATGTCGTCCTCGCCGAGCGCCGCCACGGCATGAGGGCAAAGGGCGTCGAGCAAAAGCACCTCGTTGCGGCGCAACTCGAGCCTCTCCCCCGCCACCGTCTGCGGGCAGCGCCCGCGATACACATAGCTCATCTCCACGTAATCATGCACGTGCTCGGGAACTGCATTAAAGCGCGAGTTTTTCCTTATCGTCAGGCCACGCGGCATGCCGGGCTGGGCATAGGCAAACCCTGGCTGCCCAATCTTGCGCACTGGGCATCCGTCGATTTCGACATGCTCGGTCATAATCGACCAATCAAATGCCATGCCGTCTTTATAAGTGATCTCACTGGCGCTCAGTTCGCTGAGCCTACGCTCGAGCTCGTCGATCTCCATGGCTTGCCAATCGTTGATTTGGTCATAGTTCGTCGTGATTCAGATATTAGCAGAACGCGCCGACGCGTCCATAATCTGTGCTATGCAGCAGATCGATCGAGCCAAGGAGGATACATGACCGCGCACTATCAGCAGGTGCTCGAGGGTACATACGACAACCATGTGCTTCCGTTTTTGTGGATGAAGGGCGAGAGCCATAAGACCATTGCCGAGTATCCGGAAAAGATCGCCGGCGCCGACATCCACGAGGTCTGTCTCGAAAGCCGCCCACACCCCGATTTTTGCGGCGAGGGCTGGTGGCGCGACTTGCGCTTTGTCATTGACGAGTGCAGGCAGCTAGGCCTTAAGCTCTGGATCTTGGACGACGCGCACTTCCCCACGGGCTTTGCCAACGGCGCCGTCAAGGAGGCCGTGCCCGAGCTCCGCAAGATCGTGCTCACGCACCGCACGTTCGACATCGTGGGCCCCACGTCCGCCGCGAGCATCGCGCTCGCCAACATGCTCGACAAAACGGAGCGCTTCCACGGCGTGACATTTATGCAGGACGGCAGCCCCGTCGACGTCGCTTACCGAGTAATCGACGATGCAGACGGCAACCCCAGCCGCCTGGTCTTCGATGCACCTGCGGGCCTCACGCAGGCATGCGTGATGTTCACGAGCGGCAAGACCTCCTACAACGAGGACTACATCAATATGGTCGACCGCGCCTCGGTGGCGCAGCTCATCGATGCTGTCTACGAGCCGCATTTTGAGCATCTGGGCGATGAGTTTGGCAAGACGATCCTGGGCTTTTTCTCCGATGAGCCCGGATTTGCCAACGAGAAGGGCACCACGGGCCCCGATGGCATCTCGGACACACTCATCGGCAAGGCCACCGCGCCCCTACCCTGGTCGGCCGAGCTTGAGCGTCGCCTACGCGCGGCACTGGGCGAGCGCTACCTGGCCGAGCTCCCGCACCTGTGGGACCGCGAGCCGGCCGGCGCGCACGTACGCCACGTCTATATGGACATCGCGAGCACCCTCTATAAGGAGTGCTTCTGCGACCAGCTCGGAGACTGGTGCCGCGCGCGCGGCGTGCAGTACATCGGCCACGTTATCGAGGACAAGGACTGCCACGCGCGCCTGGGCGTGGGCGCCGGGCACTACTTCCGCGCCGTGGGCGGTCAGGACATGGCGGGCGTCGACATCGTGATCAACCAGCTGGTACCCGGCATGGACCGCGGCCTTCACAGCTACGGACGCGGCGTGTGGGACCTCGAGTTCTATAACTACGTGCTGCCCAAGCTGGGCTCCTCGGCAGCACACCTCGATCCCAAAAAGCAGGGGCGCTGCATGGCCGAGGTCTTTGGCGCATTTGGATGGCACGAAGGCCTACGCGAGATGAAGTGGATCGCCGATCATTTTTTGGTGCGCGGCGTCAATTGGTTTGTGCCGCATGCCTTTAGCATGGCCGCCTTCCCCGACTGGGACTGCCCGCCGCATTTCTATGCGCATGGCCAAAACCCCCAGTTTGCACACTTTGGGCAGCTCATGAGCTACATGAACCGTACGGCGAGCCTGCTGAGCGGCGGGCGCGCAACGACCCCGGTGGCGCTTCTCTACCATGCGGACGCCGAGTGGACAGGCGAGGCGAACTTTATGCAGCATGCCGCCTCCGAGCTTATGCGCGCGCAGGTCGACTTTGACATCGTGCCGGCAGAGGCATTTGAGGACGCAGGGCGCTATGCCGTTGAAATTGCCGCAGACGGTAGCGGCTTTGGCGTGAACGGCCAGGCATACCGCTGCCTGGTGATGCCCGGAGCCGAGTTTGTCGGCGGAGCCGTGCTCGACTTTGCCGCGCGCGCCGCAGCCGCAGGTGTTGCCGTGTACGCGCTGGATGAGTTGCCGAGCAAGCGCTACGACGGTGATATTGCAGCCCGCGAGGGCTTTGCCTCCGTGGATGCAGCCGCGGTCGCCGGCATCAAGCTCCTGGCAACCGCCGAGCTCGCAGGCACGCTTGCCGACGCCGGTATGCAGACCGTGGTTTGTGCCGAGTCCCAGCCCTGGCTGCGCGCACTGCGCTACGAGCGGGCGGGCGAGACCTATCTGATGCTCGTCAACGAGCATCCCAAGCAGGGTATCTCCACTCAGATTGCGCTTGCCGACGGCATACCCGTTGCAGGCGCGCGCCTCGACCTGCTCAACGGCACCGATCCCGCCGCCTTTGACGGCACGCTCGAGCTGGCTCCCTACGAGAGCTGCATCGTGGTCCTTGGGGCTACAGGTTCCGCCGGCGCGGCAACTGCTGGAGACGAAGCCACATGCGTCGACGGGCCCTGGGCGGTTGCCTTCTCTGCCCCTGGTACCGATGCCTTTGGCGAGTCTGTTGAGCTTGCAGACCTGCACGACCTTTCCTCGGCCGAGTTCCCCGGCAAGGCCGGCACGTTCCGCTACCAGGCCTCCTTTGTCCTGGGCGAAGCGGCCAGCCGCGCTGTCATCGACCTTGGGGAGGTCTTTGAGACCGCAACCGTCACCCTCGACGGCAAATCCCTCGGCACCCGCATCTGTCCGCCTTACCGCTTTGAGGCCGCCGCACTTTTAGCCGGTGAGCACGCGCTTGCGATCGATATCATCAACACCCTCGACCATGCCGTCCCCGACGTGTTCGGCATGACCGAGCCCTCCGAGCCCAGCGGTCTCTTGGGGCCCGTACGCGTGCTCGGGTAACGCCCCGGGCGCAAACGGCCCAACAAGGACAGCGCCCCTATGTTGAGCCCGCACAGCGTCGAGCGGTCCGTCGTTCATAGACCGGCGGACCAAAACTCCCAGCCAAGCCGAACGTTTTATTTATCGCTATGATTGGTTTATCGCGACGCAAACGCATAGGAGCCATATGGATATCAGGCGAAAGATCACGCAGGGCAAAAGCCTCACCCCCACCGAGCAACAACTTGGGCGAACGGCCCTTGCCATGGGCGAAGACGTCCGCGGGCTCTCTATTAAGGAATTTGCCGCGCGCACCAACGTTTCCGTTGCGAGCGTGCACCGTTTTTGCAAAAAGCTCGGCCTCGAGGGATTCAAAGACCTCAAGGTCGAGCTCATCCGTCAGGCAGCCGAGACGGGTAACCGGCGCGACGTGGACATCAACTTTCCCTTCGATGCCACCTCCACTCCTGCGCAGGTGATGGAGCGTATGGAGGGGCTCTATCAGACCACTTTGGCCGAAACGCAGGAGCTGCTCGACCCCACACAGCTCGACCAGGCCGCCAAGCTTATCGTGCGCGCCGGCACCGTGGACATCTACACGGGCTCGCATAATCTGTATCCAGCGGGAATGTTCCGCGATCGCCTGCTTTCCGCCGGCAAAAGCGCAACGTGCCACGACAGTGTCGAGGCGCAGGTGCGTACGGCGCTCGCCTCGGGCCCCGACCATGTGGCAATCGTTATCTCCTACAGCGGCCTTGCCCCCAACCTCAGGGAGATCTTGCCAATCCTCAGCAGTCGACATGTCCCGGTCATCGTCATCGGCACACCGCACTGCGCCCGCATTCACCCCGGCTTTGCCGCCTATCTCACGGTGAGCGATCACGAGAGCATGACGCATCGCATCACACAGTTCGCCAGCCACATCGCCGTGCAATACGTGCTCGATTCACTCTACAGCAGCTACTTTGCCAAAGATTACGCCCGCTGCTCTGAGTTCTTAGAGCGGTCGTTTCCCTACACCCGCCTGCCCGGGCTCAAGTAGCGACGAGCGTGGATCATCGGACACTAACCTAACGAGCGTGGATAATCTCCCACTTTGAGCCCGCGCACAGGCCAAAACCGGGAGATTATCCACGCTCATTTTGGGTCCCCTGGGAACGCATGAGGAGGGCGGATAGAAAGCCGTTATTTGCGAGGCGTCAGCGACGTAAAGAGTCCGTGTTGGTTGCAGTAAAGATATATCCTGCCGCGCCCGGTAATATGGAAGCGCGGCTGCACCGATTGCTCTGGATAGAGCTTCTTAAAGCAGATGCCATCCATAGTCGCATATGCCACAAAGCTAATGTAGTGATCCTTGGTCATGGGATGATCGAGCGTGACGTACCAATCGTCCTCGATGCGCTCGATGGAAAAGGCGTGGTCCGCGTCCGGCTCTTCGGCCTCCTGGGGAAACATCGTGGAGCCACAGCAGCTAAAGCTGCCTTCTCCGAGCGCGTGCACAACGTTTCCGCAGATAGGGCAAACGTAAAAGACGCCTTTGAGCATATTGCCTGCACGGTTGGCGTTGGCCCGAATGTCACCAGCCAAAAGCTCAGCCACGCTTATGCCGAGTCTCTGGGCCAAAGGCTCAACGAGGGAAATGTCGGGAAGGCCGCGGCCGGATTCCCATTTGCTGACGGCTTTATCGGTCACGCCAAGGCTTTCCGCCAGGGCGCGCTGGGTGAGGCCGCGCTCTTCGCGCAGCTGCTTGATGGCATGCGCTGCCAAAAAAGTATGGGAAGCATTGGTTTGCCGTGTCTGGTTCATGGGCTGTCCAATCAAATTGAAGAAATGGAGTGAACCGGTTCGACAGTCAGTATCCATTTGAAGGCCAGGCTCGACAACCTACGCTGCGTAGACATGCGCCAATCGAACGAGCGCGGATTTTTGGACGCTCATCCTGAGTAGTCATTTAAGAACGTCCCCAACGACCACATCAGGAGTGTCCCCAGGTGCCGGCAGAAAAGGAACGTCCCCAAGTGCCGCCCCTTGCCAGCAACGGGAGTGCCGATGTCTTGGCAACGACAGCGAGCGGGTCGCATTTGAGACAAGGTGACGTGAAACGAAAGGGCGCTGACCTTCTGGTCGCGCCCTTGAAGTTGAACGTCAGATTGTCCAAATGCGGCCCGCGCAGCGTCGAGCAGTTACGGCGTTTGGTAAAACGCCGTAACTAACGAGCTCCGTACTGCTCGTAGTAGGCGTCGATAGCGGTCTTGAGCTCGTCGTCGATGACGACTTTGCCGTCGATCTCGTGGTTGTAGAGGGTCTCGACGACCTCGGCCATGGAGACGATGCTCGCGACGGGGAAACCGTACTTGGCCTCGATCTCCTTCTGCGCGGTGGTCACGCCACCCTTGCCGACCTCCATGCGGTTGAGGGACACGATGAGGCCCTTGATCTCGACATCGGCAGCAGCCTTGACCTTGGGATAGGTCTCGTCGATGGACTTACCGCTGGTGGTGACGTCCTCGACCATGACCACGCGGTCGCCGTCCTGGGGCTCGTAGCCCAGCAGGTTGCCCTTGTCGGCGCCGTGGTCCTTGGCCTCCTTGCGATCGCAGCAGTACTTGACCTCCTTGCCGTACAGCTCGTGGTAGGCAATTGCGGTCACGACGGCCAGCGGAATACCCTTGTAGGCCGGTCCAAACAGCACGTCAAAGTCGTCGCCAAAGTTATCGTGGATGGCCTGGGCGTAATACTCGCCCAGCTTCTTGAGCTGATAGCCCGTCACATAGGCGCCGGCGTTCATAAAGAACGGGGACTGACGGCCGCTCTTGAGCGTAAAGCTGCCGAATTTAAGAACGTCGGACTCAACCATGAACTTGATGAACTCTTGCTTGTAAGCCTCCATGCGGGCTCCTCTCGTAATCGCGTACGTGCCTTCCAGTTTAGCGCAGGCAGGGCGCGTTGCGGGCGCGCTTTGGGGCCTCGGCATTCTGTAAAGGCTTTGTCAGGGGCAATGGTTTTCCAAACATTGGGGTTGACACGGCAAACCCCCTCATCAAGAATACGGGCGGATTGTAACGGGTACGAGATACCCAAAGCGCGCCGCGCCCGGCCTTAAGGAGGTGTGCCATGGAAGGCAGTCATAGTCGAAAAACCTGCATGTCGCCCTCGGCACGCCGCGAGGATTCCGCACGCGCATAAGCGCCAACAGCCGATCGTCAAAACCACCACAAAGGTGCCTGTCCCTTTGTGGTGGTTCGAAAGCATGACGTGAGCGACATCTAGGTTTTTTGAAGCACATACGACACGTACGCTAACTCCCTTCAACAAGGAGGACCCTATGCTGATGCTCAAAACCGCCACGGTACTCGAAGCCATCTCCAAGCGCCGCCGCACGGCGCGCCCCGCCGTTCATACCGGCATGTCCAAGAACACCATATTCGCCGCCACCCATAGCGCCGAGGATGCCCTCGTGCCGCTCGACGCCACAGCCGACGGCCTCACCGCCGAGCACGCCGCCGAGCGCCTGAGCGCCGTCGGCCCCAACACCATCGAAGCGCCGACCAAGACGCTCGCCCGCCGCATCGCCGACGCGTTCGTCGATCCCTTCGCTGGCATCCTCGCCGCCCTCGCACTGGTCTCGCTCTACATCGACGTGCTCGCCGTGCCCGAGCTGCAGCGTGACCCCTCCACGGTCATCGTCATCGGCATCATGCTGCTGGTATCGGGCGGCATGAAGTTTATCCAGGAAGCCCGCAGCGGCAATGCAGCCGAGGCCCTTAAGGACCTGGTCTCCAACACCTGCTGTGCCCTGCGCGACGGCGAGCGCGTCGAGATCCCCTTCGACGAGCTCGTCCCCGGCGATGTAATCCGCCTCTCTGCCGGCGACATGGTGCCGGCAGATGCCCGCATCATCACCGCGCGCGACCTGTTTGTGATCGAGTCCGCACTCACCGGCGAGAGCGAGGCCGTCGAGAAGACCGCTGCCATCACCGTCGTCGAGGGTGCCGACGGCTCCGCGCTACCACTCTCTGCCTGCAAGAACATCGTCTTTACCGGCACCTCCGTGCAAAACGGCACCGCCATGGCGCTTGTCGTTGCCACCGGCTCGGACACCTACCTGGGCGGCATCGCCAAGATGCTCAACGGGCGCGGCGAGAAGAGCGCGTTTGACCGCGGCGTCTCGAGCGTCTCCATGCTGCTCGTGCGCCTCATGCTCGTTATGGCGCCGGCGGTCTTTGCCATCAACGCCGCCACCAAGGGCAACGTCATCGATGCGCTGTTGTTCGCCACGAGCGTGGCCGTGGGCATCACGCCGCAGATGCTTCCCGTCATCGTGACCACGAGCCTGTCGCAGGGCGCCAAGGACCTCGCCCGCCGCCAGGTTATCGTCAAGGAGCTGCCGGCGATCCAAAACCTCGGCGCGATGGACGTCCTGTGCTGCGACAAGACCGGCACCCTCACCGAAGACCGCATCGTGCTCGAGCGCTACCTCAACACCGACGGCAACGAGGATGCGCGCGTGCTGCGCCATGCGTTTTTGAACAGCTTCTTCCAGACCGGCCTCAAAAACCTTATCGACCTGGCCGTCATCGACCGTGCCGATGTGACGCCCTCGACCGTCGTGCCCGATTCTATGCTGGGCCAGAGCCTGCGCGACCGCTATACCAAGGTCGACGAGGTGCCCTTCGATTTCTCGCGCCGTCGCCTGAGCGTAGTTGTCGCCGACGCCCAGGGTAAAACCCAGATGGTTACCAAAGGAGCTGCCGAGGAAATGCTCGAGATCTGCTCCTTTGTCGAAGTCGATGGTGCCGCCCAGCCGCTCACCGAAGATAAGCTCGCCCAGATTCGCCAGCAGGTCGCCGGGCTCAATGCCGAGGGCCTGCGCGTGATTGCCGTGGCGCAGAAAACCAATCCGCGCTGCGTGGGCGAGTTTGGCATCGCCGACGAATGCGACATGGTGTTGATGGGCTTTTTGGCCTTCCTCGATCCGCCCAAGGCGAGTGCCGCGGGCGCCGTCGCCACGCTCGAGGCCAAGGGTGTGGCGGTCAAGGTCCTGACCGGCGACAACGACCGCGTTGCCGCCACCGTCTGCGAACAGATCGGTATCGACGCGAGCAACGTCTTGCTCGGCTCCGAGATCGATGCGCTCGATGACGCCGAACTTGCCGAGCGCGCCGAGCACACCCACCTCTTCGCCAAGCTCTCGCCGCTGCAGAAGGCGCGTCTGGTGCGCGTCATGCGCGAGCTGCTCGGCCACACCGTGGGCTTTATGGGCGATGGCATCAACGACGCCGCCGCCATGCGTGCGAGCGACTGCGGCATCTCGGTCGATTCGGCCGTCGACATCGCCAAGGAATCCGCCGACATCATCTTGCTCCAGAAAGACCTGGGCGTGCTCGAGCGCGGCATCATCGAAGGCCGCCGCACCTACGGCAACCTGCTCAAGTACCTCAAGACCACGGTGAGCTCCAACTTTGGCAACGTGCTATCCGTGACCGTCGCGAGCCTGTTCTTGCCATTCTTGCCCATGAGCGCTCTGCAGTTGGTGCTGCTGTCGCTGGTCTACGAGATCGTGTGCATCGCGCTGCCGTGGGACACCGTCGATGACGCCTGGACTGCCCGTCCGCGCGCCTGGGATGCCGCGTCCATTAAGGGCTTTATGCTCGAGTTGGGTCCCGTGAGCTCACTGTTTGATATCGTGACTTTCGCCGCGCTCTTCTTTGTGGTGTGCCCCGCCGCCGTGGGCGCAAGCTGGGCAGAGCTTGCCGCTATAGGCGACGTCGCAGGCATGGCGGCCTTTACGGCGCTCTTCCAGAGCGGTTGGTTTGTCGAGTCCATGTGGTCGCAGACGCTCGTGGTCCACATGCTGCGCTCCCCGCGCCTGCCGAGCCCGCGCGACCACGCCGCGCCCGCGCTGTGCGTCCTCACCGTGCTGGGCCTGGCGCTCGTCACCTGGCTGCCGACAAGCCCCATCGCCGATGCGCTGGGCCTCATGCCGCTGCCGCCGAGCTTCTTCGCGCTGCTCATCGGCATTGTCGCCGCCTACATCGCGCTCACCCAACTGGCCAAGCGCCGCTACATCGCCCGCCACGGCGAGCTGCTGTAACGCACGAGTTGTGACGCTCGACCCATCAGGCGGTCAAAAAGTCCCGCCTCACTGTCCCCTTTGTGGTGGTTTTGGTGCGCTACGAGGCATTGGTCAGGCGGCTCCAGAGTTCGTCAATATCGATTTGGTCGCCGCCGCTCAGATAACCGGTGTGAATAAAAGATTCACTATAGATATAGATGTCATGCGCGCTGTCGCCATCATCTTCGGTGTCGTAGGCCGAAATCACGTAACGGCTGCCGTCGAGCGCCTTGACCAGCCAATACACGGAATCGTCGATTGTGCACTTCTCCTGCACTATCGCCGCATCGCCGATTGCGCCGGTGAGCGCACGATTGCCCGTCGTATAGCCGCCCACCGAGAGCAAAATCGCCACGCTATCGTCTCCGCCGCCCGGCTCAAGTTCCTCGTACTCGGACTCCGAAAGCGGTATCGCGCTGTTCGCAAGTTCGTCCACGTCATCCGAAATCTTAGAAAAGGTAAAAGCGAAAAGTCCCGCGTCATCGGCGGCACCGTAGCCCACGCTCTCGCCTTGCCACTCATAGTTTTGATGCTTGAGCAGGCGCACCAGGTCGGCGCCGTCCAAGTTGATCGCAGCATAGACCGTCACGTTGGCGTTGTCGTCTACACAGGCGGCGTCCGCCGTGGTCGCCTTCTTGGCACCGCCCGCGCCGCCCAATCCGCCCGAGCAGCCAGCCAGCGCACAAGCCAGCGCACCCGCGCCTGCCACAAAGGCCGCACGGTTCATCGTCACTTCATTCATCATGTTCGTTCCTCGCTATGGTATTGGCCACGTCGCACCTAGCCGAGCGCGCGTCCAGTCTTTTCCTGCCAAAACTCGTCTATCGTCGGAGCACCGCCGCCCTGGGTAAACCTACCGGTCTTGATAGCCTCCTCGGTAATGAGATCCAAGCGGTAGTCACCGTTTTCCATCGGACTCGCCATGGCAACGTGCCGCGCCATGCTGGAACCGTATACGCACGCGATCCATGAGCCCGAAGTAATCTGCGCCCGGTCCTCGACCGGCACGGAAAAGCCCGCGATAACATCCTCGCAGCTCGAATAGCCCGAAAGTTGCAGCGTGAACATCACGGTGCTTCCGGTGCCGCCCTTGTCGAGCTTTCCGATTTCGTCCTCGCCGAGCCATTCGGTCGCACCGTCCTTGCTGATATTGCAGACGCTGAGCACGTGTCCCGCCTCGTCCTCGTACATCTCGAGCGCGTCTTGCCAGGTATAGCCCTGCTGCGAGGCAAACTCCTGCAACTGCCAGCCCTTAAGCTCGAGGAGCGCCGCGATGCTGATGTTGCGGTGCGCATCCCAGCAATCATCCGACCACGTATCGAACGCATCCGCCGAGCCGCTGTCCGCGCCCGGGCCGCGGTCCGCGTCGCCGGAATCGCCCGACGTCGCACCCGCGTCCATCTTGTCCTTTACCGGGCGGTCGTCGTTAAAACCCGTCGCATCCTGCGTCCGCTGTCCGCCGCACCCCACAAGCGTCAGCAGCGCCGTTCCCGCCGCCGCGACAAATGCCGTGCGCGAAAGTACCGTCTCCCTCATCATTGTTCCTTTCCCGTTCTTTATCACAATGCCGAGAAACACACCTGGCATCGATTCACACATAAGCCGCCTCACGCTATTGACGAGGCAGCTCCGTCCAGCCAAAACCGGGTTCAAAGCCATCGCGTGTACCGATCACATCGCCCGAACCGTTGACCCAGGCCTGGTCGGCCATCACCGAGACCTCGACATCGGTGCCGTCGGGTCTGGCGTAATGGTTGACCCCGCGAATGGCATCGGAATACGAGGCCGCACCCGTGCCTACGCCCGCGCTGGAAAAATTGGCGGTGCTGGCAGCCATATTCGCGGCGTGCTGACGGTCGCTGCGATCGAACCACGCCTGCTGGTAGCTGTCGAACGCCGCCTGTTGCGAGGCATGCATCTGTTGCCAGGCTGCAAACTGCTGTTGCTGCTGGGCAATGTTCATCTGCGTGCGTTGGCGCTGCTCAAGCACCATCTGTTGCTTTTGAGCTGACGCTTCGCGTGCAATCGCCGGATTGAGCCGCAGAGTCGACGCCATTGATGCAAGCGCCGTGGTGGCTGCCTCGTCCAGGCGACCTTCTGGCGCAACCAAACAGAAGCTGTCCCTGATACGCCACTGCAGCAGGTCGGCCGCGCCCAGCTCGAACGACGCTCCGTCCGGGCAACCGTCTCGACCCGTGGGCTGTTCTTGCGCGACGCCCTGTCCCGCCGCTGCCGCCGCCTGGCGCTCGCGCAGGCGCTTGCCCAAAACACCGCCGATCAGCCCACTCGAAAGGCCCGCGCCCAGCAGCGTCTCGGCCCCAGCGGCAATGCCTTTACCCATAGAGCCCGCGACGCCGCCGATCGAGGCCACATAGCCCTCGACTTTGGCCGCCACCGCGAGTTCGGTGGACACTGGGGCGCCCGCGAGCCGATATCGACGCATGCGGCACTCATAGATCACATTGCTCGGCTCCATCGAAAAGCCCTGAATCGCAAATTCGTTTGCCGCCTCGCGCTTTACGCGGGCACGTTCGCGCTCGATATCGACCGCCGCGCTCGATGGGTACGGTTGCTCGGCCACAACCTCCGCCCGTGCGCCCAGCTGTGCCGCGCAGGCCTGAGCCAGCTCGTCGCAAGCTGCCTCCACGTGCATAAACGCCTTGTGCTCGGTTTGCGTGGGGATACGCTTGGCAACGGCGCCCGCATCCACGTAGCAGAGCTCGGAGCGGTACATAATCCGCTCACCCATCGGACCCGCCGCCGTCACGCCAACCGAAATCGGGCAGTCGAAACTGCCGCTGCGCTCAAGATGCGCTTCTTCGATATGCCAGCCCCGCGGCAGCGCTACCTGCGCGAGCGCCTGCCCGCCAGAGGTATCGCATGCGGCATGAAGCTCAAGGTCACCGATGTGAGGCGTATCCGTCGTGGCCGCGTCACGAGACGACGCGACGCCGGCAGTCTCCACCGGCGCATCGGCCGGCGCGTCCACGCTCGGGTCGCCGCCTTCGTCCGCATCGCCATCGGCAGTCGCCCCATCTGTAGCCCCCACGGCGCCCGAGTAGCCCACAACGCCCTCAAGTCGGACGCCGCACCCCGGGCAAAATCGCACCGGCACGCCGGCGACCCGAGGCAGCTGCGCCCCACACGCCGGGCAGAATCTCAAGTCACTCATCCCGTACATCCCTAATTTCGTTAGCTGTTTTTGATCGCGGCAAGCTGCCGCCATAACTCATCGGCACCGTTAAGTCGATACGCCGTCTTATCGAGCACGATGTTTTTGCCCTCAAGTTCTACCGATTGCTCCGAGCCATCCGTATAGACAAAGACGAGCGTTCGGCCGGCATCGCTCATCCGCTCATCCACCGCATCCCCCACGGTGCAGCCATCGAGCGCGGCAAAAGTCGATGCGACCAGTTCGGCATCGTCGGTCTCATAGACCGTCCGCGCCTCCCCGTCCTCGATAAGCTTGACCGCCACCGGAACGGCAGCGCAGTCGTTGAGCGACACTTGCGCGGCAGTCTTCCCCTGAGCGCCATGGTCGCCGGCAACGTAAACTCGCATGAGTGTCACCGCCGCGGCAAAGACCACCACGGCGATAAGCGCGCCCGCAATTTTATTAGACGCGCAACCCCGAGACGCCATAGGTGCACCCCCTCCGTTCTGCTCTGCTCAGCATCACATTCATATGCCTTTGGGCACCAAAACGGCAGGTGACAAATGTCTCATATTCATATTTTTGCAGGTAAAAAACCACCACAAAGGTGCCTGTCCCCTTTGTGGTGGTTAGCTAGTCTTGGGGTGTCCAGGACCAGAAGAAGTTGATGAGGGCTACGCGCGAAGAGGCACCGGTCTTTTTGTTGATCGAAGCGATGTGGCGATAGAGCGTGGAACGCGAAAGGAAGAGTGCCGCCGCCACGTCCTGCACGCTATCGTCCGAAACGACCAGTGCCTCCAGAACATCGCGCTCGCGCTTGGTGAGCCCAAAGGCGGCAACGAAGCCATCGAGCCGATTGTCAAACGAAAGCTCCGGCGCCTCCAGGGGCACCGTGTCGGCCTGGCCGGGCTCACAGCTCACGCCAAGATCGTCGGTGGCAAGCGCCAGCCTGCCGCGCGTCGCCTCGCCCTCACCGTCTTGTCCAAACTGTCCCAACAGCGAAATCGCGATGCCGACAAACAGCACGAGCACGACGCTCACTGCCGCCAGCACGTTTTGACTCGAGATAATCGCCACCGCCGGAGCCGTCACGAGCATCGAGCAAACGTTGTTGATAACACGGCCCATGCACGGCCACAGATACGCCCAGCGGGCATACATCGAAATCGCGGCGAACTTCGCGGTGAAGAACACCACGAAAAAGCCCGTGCCAAGGTAAAAGATAATCGTGGCGGCAAGCGTGTTGCCACCGTTGCCATCGGTGATAAGTACAAAGAACGAGAGCGTGGACAGCATGGCGGCGCACGTCATGATGATATTCATATACGAACGCCCACGCAGGTCATACAGGACGCCGGCGGCAAGGGCGCTCACAACCAGCAGCAAGCGCGGCCAGTCGCCCAGATCGATAGCGCCAGCGGCATGCGAGGTCGTAAGGCCGGCATTGAGGGCCGCGAACACGCCGGTGAGGCAAGCGGTCGCCACCGTCAGACGCACCACGGCACCCTGAAAGGCCGCCTTTGCCTCGGGGTCATCGTGCCACCTGGCGCCACGCTCCGACGCATCGACCGATAGCTCGGCAATCTCGACCTCGAACTCGGGCGCAGGCTCATCACGCAATTTAGCGCGGCGGACACCGTGAAGCAGCCCCACCAGCGCAATCGCACAGGCAATGAGAACAGACTGCTGGGGAATGCCCGCAGGCATCACCATATGGTTGAGCACCTGCACCAAAATGCCCACAGCATAGGAAACCGCCACGGTGCGCGCCAGGCAGGGCGTCTGCGCAAAACGCCGCGCAAGATTGGCATGGGCGGTCGATCCGCAATAGCCCAGGGCGCAGCACGCCACCAGGCCGCCGGCAATTACTACCTCAAACCGCACTGCCATAATCATCAGCAGCAACGCCGATACCAACAGCACGCCCGTAATATCGCTCGTCGCATCGATCGTCTGGGGACGGCGATAGTACAGAAATGGGCGCACGAAAAAGCCAATCACGCTCGCGCCGACAACGATGCTCTCGTAGATGACGACCTCACTCGATGGCACGAACTCGGCCATGCGCGCATCAAAGAAATACTCGCACGCCAAAAACGTGAAGAAGAACAGCGCTAGGCACAGAATCTCCCGCATGCCCCGGCGCAAATATGCGGTTGTGTCTCCCAGGTCCCTCATGGTAACCCCCACCCGCTTTGTTGTCCGGAACACCATTTTAATAAAGAACCAATCTCAATATCGAAGCCAAGTTCGAAATGTTGCAAATTCGACCCCAGCCGTCCGCATGACGCCGCGATTTTGAGCCGCATGACCCAGAAGGGGCGCGCGGTCTCTAGCTCGGCAAGGAGTGTCCCCAACTGCCACTCATTTAAGCACTCATTTAAGTACGTCCCCAATGAGTAAACAAAGGGTGCGACGGAATGGCTCCCCTTGGCAGCTTAAAGCCGTCATGCAGGAACCATTCCGTCGCAGCCTAATGAAAGGGACTGGGTTGTAAATGTTGGGTAGTCATTGGGGACGTTCTTAAACGACTAGTCAAACAAGAACGTCCCCAATGATTATGTCCAATGCGCTACACCAGGCGTATGGCCTCCTGGACGGCACCGTAAAGGTTGGCGTCGTTGCCGAGCTCGGCCGCCTTTATCTGCGGCACAGGGATGCCGGAAAGGGTCCCTTCGTAACTCGCGAGGGCCAGCGGCATCTGCGCACGCAGGGCATCAACGAGCTCGGGATGGCACGAGATGCCGCCTGCGATCACAAAGACCTCGGGGTCGAGCACGGCCTGCAGGTTGATGAGCTGTCCGTCAAAGGCGCGAGCGTAGCGGTCGAGTGCGCGCTGCGCCGCCATGTCACCACTCGCGATCCACTCAAAGACGCGGCGGCCGTCCACCGGAGAACCCACAGGCGGGCCCTTCTCAGCAACGGCAGCATCGCGGAGCGCACGCCAACCGCCCGAATCGGCAAAGGAGTTTCCCATGTTCGCGGCAGTCGTGACATCGTTGCGCAAGAAGCTGAACTCGCCTGCAAAGCAGTGCGCGCCGCGCAGGACCTTGCCGTCGATGACGATACCGCCGCCGATGCCCGTGCCGATAGCGAGCACCACGCCAAAACGCGTCCCGCGCAGAGCGCCAGCCGCATACTCACCGAGTGCACAGCACTTACCGTCGTTATTGACGGCAATCGGCACCCCCAGTGCCTCGCGCATGAGCTTTCCGAGCGGACAGCCATCCATAAACGTGAGCGCACCACCGCGATGGATCGTTCCTGTGACATCTCCCTCGTAGATGCCGCCGGGCGCACTCACGCCCACGGCGCTCACGCGCTCGCGATACGGCTCGACGAGCGAGATCAGCGCCGCGACCGTCTCCTCAGCCGTGGTAAAGCCCGTCGGCAGGCTTCCGCGCTCGCGGATGGAAAAATCCTCGCCCAGCACAGCCCATTTAACGGCCGTACCGCCCACATCGATTCCAAAAAACTCCTGCATGTTCACTCCTTACAAGCGTAGCCCCGGACGCGCATCGCCGCGACCATCACAGGGGCTACCCCCCCCCTGCGATGGTCGTGCAGCAAGTCACGCCCGGAGCCGATTATCTCTGTTTTACACCTCTAATTTGGTCAGGCGAAGCATCATATACTGCTTACTTGGGAGATCGATGCGGAACTTGCCCTCAAAGGTTCCGGGAAGCTCCTCCTCCGTCATGCCCCATGTGTCCACGACACTCACCTTGTATCGAGCGCCCGACTCGCCCTCAAACTCACGAGACCACTCATTTAAGTACGTCCCCAATGAGCGTGGCGGAATGGCTCCCCTTGGCAGCTTAAAGCCGTCATGCAGGAACCATTCCGTCGCAGCCTAATGAAAGGGACTGGGTTGTAAATGTTGGAGAAGAGCCGTTAGCGCCCGGGGGCCAGGATCACCAGAGCGTCGTGCTCAAAGGGATGCTGAGCCACGCGCACGGTGCCGTCACCGTTATCGCGGACGGGCAGCTTGGCGATGCGCTTGTCCTCCATGTCGAGGACCGTCGCCGTCCAGCCGCGCGCGCCGTCGAGCTTAAACTTGAGCGCCGTGGTGCGCGGCAGGTACGTGACGACGCGATCGCCAACGCGCGCCACACGAATGGCCTCGCGCGCGTCATCGAGGAGCTCCTGCGCCGGAACCACGGCAAGCGCGTCGTCGGCAGCCGTGGCACCCAAGCCGGCAAGCACATGCTCAATCGCGCCAAAGTCCCACACGCCCGCAAACTGCAGGCACTCTTGCCAGCGGAACGGCATGTCGAAGCCCTCGCCCAGCACCGAGCCTTGGCTGCGCGATGTCTGCCAGTTCCAAACGCCGTGTGCGCCGTAAGTTACGCCGGCACTGGCGCCGGCAAGAATCGACGACCATACGCTCGCGCGGCAATCCTGCGCGGTGAAGCGCCAGTACACATTGCGCGACGCACCCATCTGCTCGTAACAAGGCTCAGAGTTGACCATCGGCTTTTTAGGGTAGTTGGCGATAAAGTCCTGCGGCAGACGCCATGCCTCGGGCTGGCCCTCGTAGTTGTGGCCGGGCTGGAACATATAAAAGTCCAGACGGTCCAGATACTGCGCCGGAATGGTGCGATTGGCGCGGTTGATATGCATGGTGCGCAGCGCCTCGGGCGCGCGCTTGACGACCTCGTCGAGCGCGTCCTCGTAATAGGCGATCGCCTCGTCGCCGGCAAAGTCGGTATCGCCCGTCACCACGTAGACGGGGTCGAACTCGCCCAGGTTCTCGACGACGCGGGCAACGTGGGCACGGACCTCCTCACGCGGCATAACCTCGGCGCCGCAACGCTCGGCGATCTTGGCACCCCAGGTACCGGGCACGTAGTTGCACCACATAAGCACGAGCGCCGGGCGGATGCCGTGCTCGACGGCAGCACGGCACATGGCGGCGGCGCGGTCCCAATATGCCTGGTTGGGACGGGACCAATCAAAGTGCACGCCGTCCTCGCTGGCATAGGGCCAAATGCCCAGGTCGGGGCAGCAGCGATCCCACTGCGGCAGCGTGTTGATCTGCAGCACATTCATGCCCTGCTCGGCACGGCGGGTCAGGTAGTAGTCCCAGTCATCCTCGGCAATGCTCGTAAATGCGCTCCAGCACGTATCGGCAAACCAGAAGAACGGTTTGCCCTCGCACAAAAAGCCGTCCTGGCGACCGTTGACGGTCAGCTTTCCCAAACTCATCTGCATGTCCTTTCGTTTGATAAAGGATTTGCGAACCGTCGGGGGCTTTCGCGGTAACCCCGTGCGAAAGCCCCTGCCGCTTGGCAACCCCTCGCGGGCGAATCCCGCCCGCCCCATCAGTCTACCTTGCAAGAAGGGCCCCGCCGGGCTTACGCCTGACGGGGCCCTGTCGTGTAGGTGAGGTCATATGTGACCGAACGGTGTGGCCTTAGGCCTCCATCTCGGCGAGTTCCTCCTTGGAGAAGCCGCAGGCAAAGACGACGGCAGCGGCGATGACAAAGGAGATTGCCATACCAACGATAGCCCAGACGGTGTTCATCTGGCCACCCTGCAGGTAGTTGGTGAAGACCAGGAAGTTGGACGCACCGCCTGCGAGGTAGTAGGTAACACCCATGAGGCCGGAGAACACAGCGCCGATGGCACCGCCGATGAACATGCCGAGCATGGTGCGACGGAAGCGCATGAGGATACCGAAGAGCGCAGGCTCGGTAACGCCGCCGGCGATGGCGGAGATGACGTAACCGATGGCAAGGGACTTCTCGTCGGGGTTCTTCATCTTGAGGAAGGCACCGAAGGCGCAGCCCCAGACAGCGGCCATAGCGCAGTTGGTGGAAACGAAGACGAAGGGATCGTAGCCGGCGGCGATGATCTGAACCTGAGCGAGCAGGATGACGGGCATGTGCATGCCGCAGACCACGAAGAGCTGCCAGAAGGCACCGAGGACGGCCATGACGATCAGGATACCGATGCCGCCAAGGTCAGCAAGGCCGAAGAGGGCGTTAGCGATCAGCGTACCGATCTCGTTGCCGATCGGGGCGAGGACGATGAAGGCGATGGGGATGGTGACGATCATGGTGCAGAACGGCGTGAAGACCGTGGAGAGCACGTCGGGCATGACCTTCTTAAAGAACTTCTCGATGAAGTAGAGGACGGGCACCGAAAGGATGATCGGCAGGACGGACTGCTGATAGTTGGCAGCGGCGATCTGGATGCCGTAGACGGAGATGATTCCGCCGCCCTCCTGAGTGGCGACGCTCACCACGGAAGGAGCCATGAGGGCGCCACCGAGCAGCATGCCGAGCACGGGGCTGGCGCCGAGCTTCTTAGCCGCGGCATAACCCAGGTAGATGGGGATAAAGGTGAACGTGGCCTCGTACAGCGTGGTGTAGAGGAACGTATAGGTCGGGTCGTCGGCCGAGAGCACACCGAGCATGGTGGGGCCGAGGACGGCCGCGATGGTACGGAACAGACCGCCGGCCATGAGCAGCGGGATG
Source organism: Collinsella sp. AM17-1 (assembly GCF_003470665.1). GTDB lineage: Bacteria > Actinomycetota > Coriobacteriia > Coriobacteriales > Coriobacteriaceae > Collinsella. The sequence continues at coordinate 34,398 of NZ_QRJZ01000004.1, read as the reverse complement.
AGCTGGGTCATGGAGCCCGACAGATAGTCAAGGATGATGTTCGGCAGGTTCTTGAGCTCGAACTTCTGCTTGGAAGCATCGAGGTTCTCGTCGACGGCGGCACCCTGCTTGACGCCGGAGATGGCGACGAACTCGGCGAGCACCTTGGGCACGTTCTGGCCGATGATGACCTGGAGCTGGCTGCCGGCGAACTGGCATCCCAGAACACCCTTGACCTTCTTGATCTTCTCCACGTCGGCCTTGTTGTTGTCCTTGAGCGTCAGACGCAGGCGCGTCATGCAGTTGGTGGCGACGGAAACATTCTCCGCACCGCCCACGAGCTCGAGGACATCGGTGGCAATCTGCTTGTTATCTACTGCCATGGGACCCCTCCCCATATCTTCGTGTGCCAGCCCCCTTGGGCTTAGGCACGCCTTTGGCCCGGCGACTATAACCCCTTACGGTTGCCGGACCCTTGGATACGCTTTTGTAAACAAGGTGTTTACTGAACGTTTACGGGCTTTAGTTTACACGGAGCGCCGAATTTATGGCAATTTTGCCGTCTACAGTCCGGTGAACGGTAGGAAATCGGGGGTGAACGTATTTGAATGGCGGGAAATGGTCTCTTTGACCATCTATTGATATATAGCCATTTACGTGGGATTTTATTTTGATGAACACCTCACTGATCTGTTAACTCATCAACAGAATCCCTGCTAGAAGCTAGTAAACATATGTTTAGTAGTTCACGACGTGTTCAATTTTGCCGTTTACCGAGTTCATCTGGTTATTCTTCAATTCTAGATTACACTAAACATGTTTAGTTTGTATTGCCGCAGATGCCAGGCATTCGCGGCGTAAGGGAGGCAGCTCATGGAGCTCAAATTGTGTACCTACGCAACCGTCACCACCTTGGGCGACTTTGGCCCCTGGATCAGCAAGGTCGTACTCGACCTGCCCTGCACCGTGCGCGCCAACGACATCGACGCGAACACCTTCCATATATATGTAGAGCGTCACGAGCGCTCGGGCGAGGTTCTGATGCGCAAGGAGCGCGGCGCCGACCATGCCGCGCCCTCCGTGGGTTACATCGACATTCTCGCCGCATATCCGTGCGACGAGAACGGACGTAAGCTCGCCGTGGGCACCCATGTGGCGCTCGAGGTCGCCGAGCAGCGCCTGACCAAGACCATCGAAGGCGGCGTCATGGGCTCGCGCATGCTCGATGACCAGCTGCGCATCACGCAGCTCACAGCTCTTCCCGGCAACGACGGCGACGATCCCACCTGCGGCCTGGTCTTCGACACCTGCCGTGGCGATATCTGCCCCGCGCTCAAAGGTTGGAGCAACGCCACGCAAAAGACCGCCGTCGACGGCATCGCGCTCGAATACGGCTTCTTTGAGCCCAGCTTTAAGGCCGAAGACTCGGCATGCTTCAACCCCTTTGCGCCCGAGGCGACGGTCGTGCCCCAAAAGGCACCGCTCGTGGTGTATCTGCACGGCGCCGGCGAGGGCAAGGGCGCCACGCAAGGCGAAGGCGCTACGCGCGCCTATATCGGCAACCGCGTGACGGCCATTAGCCAGGCGCAGATCCAGCGCTACTTTGGCGGCTTTGCCTGGGTGCTCGTGCCGCAGTCGCCCACGTTTTGGATGGACAACGGCGTCGAGCAACTCGGTCGCTCCAACCAGAGCATCTACTCCTCCGTGCTCAAGGCGCTTATCGACGAGTTTGTCGCCGAGCATGCCGACCGCATCGACACCGACCGCATCGTGGTCGCCGGTCTTTCCAACGGCGGCTTTATGACCCTGCGCCTGTGCGCCGACTACCCCGATTTCTTCGCCGCGGGCCTTCCCTGCTGCGCCCCGTGGTACAACGCCACGGACGAGGACGTGGCCGCGCTCGCCAAGACGCCGCTGTGGTTTACGCACTCCAAGGGCGACGAGCTCGTGCACCCGCAACAGACCGTGCTGCCGCTGTTCGCGCGCCTGCGCGGTGCCGGCGCCAACGTGCATCTCACCTACTTTAGCCATGTCGAAGACCTGACCGGCGTGTATCGCGAAGCCGACGGCTCGGCCAAAAAGACGTTCAACCACGGCGTGTGGATCCACCAATTCAACGACCTGTGTTATCAAGACTTCGACGGAGGCAACGTACTCATCGACGGCGAGCCAGTGGGCTGCTGGGAGTGGTCGGCCAGGGTTTCGAGGTAACCATCCCATCGGGGGCTCTGACCTTTAGTTTTGTAAACGTCCTCGCGCATGAGCCCCGCTTATCCTGCTCCTTCGGAGCATCGGATAAGCGGGGCTCGCGCTGCGGAATGTTTACACAACTAAAGGTCAGAGCCCCCTAAGTTAACGTTGTTCGAAACGCTGGTCGGCCGCTTCCGGCGGGCCGCCGGGTCGCGGGCGATGGGGGCGTGGGTCCCGTCTTGCCTTGCGCGTAACTGGCTGAATTGATTTTGATTGGAGCTGTTCCTATGTCCCAGAAGTTGACTCGAGTGATTGTTACCACTGATATGGAAGTCGATGATATGAACTCGCTTGTTCATTTGGCTCTGTATCTCAACTTGCTTGATGTTCAGGCTGTGGTGTATACGGCTTCGCAGTATCACTTTCTTGGGGATGGGGTTCATACGCTCGGCGAGGTGAATTCGCATTGGCGGACCAAAGGGCGGCGCTCTTATGAGTGGGCTGTTGTGCCTCATGAGCCCGATCCGCTAGCCGGCGAGCTTCGTGAGTATCGTCCGTTTCCCGAGCATTGGATTGAGAGCCTCTGGAGCAATGAATATGCCCAGGCTTGGCCGCAGTTGCAGGCAAATGCGGCCGCTGCCGGTGAGCCGCCGTTTCCCACGCCCGCCCAGATGATCGAGCGCACCTTTGTGGGAAATGTTGCCTTTGAGGGTGATGTGCGCGAGGAGACTGAAGGGTCTCACGTCATCGCCGATGCCATCATGGACGATGACCCGCGCACGCTGTGGTTGCTCAGCTGGGGTGGCATGAATACTATCGTTCGTGCCCTCATGAGCATTGCCGAACGTTATCGTGCCACGCCCGAGTGGCCCGCCGTGCAGCAGCGGGTCTATCAGAAGGTGCGCGTGATGGGCGTTGCCGATGGCGTGGGGCAGGACAACTCGTGGCTCGACCATGGACGTGAGCTCTTTCCCAAGCTCATCTTTTGGCGTACGCCCTATATGTATGGCAACTATTTCGACGCCAAAACAGCTCAGCCCGATACGCTGCCGCTGTTTAAGGCTCCTTGGCCTGAGCGGAATCTCACGCAGGGCAACGGACCCCTCATGGCACGCTATATGCTCTATGGCGACGGCAAGATCTACGAAAACGAGCCCGAGCGCTTCCAATTTGGTAAGCATGCCCGCCTGGATTGGGGCCTGGAAGGCGTGCCCGCAGTTCAGTTTGAGCGCGGCGATTTTATGGCCGAAGGCGACAGCATGACCTATATTCCGCTGCTGCCGTTTGGCCTGCGCGGTATCGACGACCGCGACTTCGATACGCTGCTCGGCCGCATGTTTCTTGATGGGCACCCCGACGCGAGTGCACCTGACGGTTTTGCCTCCATCAGCACGCCCTCAGACGACAATCTCAATCCCTATCTGCGTGCCTATCAGGAAGACTTTGCCGTCCGTGCGCAATGGTGCGCCCATGATCCGACCATCTGCTCGCATCCGGCGCATGTTGTCGATGTCACGGCCGACTGCAGCGCCGCAGCCGGCGAGCGCATTGCCCTCACGGCGACCGTCATCGACCCCGACGACAAGGGTTTCGATGCGCATTGGGATGTCGCCGTAGACCCGTCGAGCTATGCAGGTGCCCAGGATCTGTCGCTGTGGCAAGAATGCGCGATGGACGCCGCTTTCATCGTGCCCGCCGACGCACGACCCGGCGACCGCTTCGTGCTCACCCTCACCGTCCAGACGCGCGCCGAGCGCCCCTGCAGCCGCTACGCCCAGGTCGCCGTAACCGTGGCGTAGCAAGGGCAACGCCCACATTCGACAAAGAGTGTCCCCAGGCGCCAAACGAGCGGGGATTTTTGGACACCCAAATGACGAGAGTGGATAATCTCCCACTTTGAGCCCACAAACAGGCCAAAAACGGGAGATTATCCACTCTCATTCTACGGGTACTCATTTAAGTACGTCCCCAATGAGTGCTTTCACTTCTTAACAAAACGCCCGGCGGGCATTAACTGCTCGCCGGGCGTTTTGGTTAGGAGGCTATGGTTGTTGAGAAGCCTTAGGCCAGGTCCTCGCCGTTCGTCTCGATGACGTGTTTGTACCAGTCGAAGCTCTTCTTTTTGGAACGCTTGAGGGTTCCGTTGCCCGCATCATCGCGGTCGACATAGATAAAGCCGTAGCGCTTGGACATCTCGCCCGTGCCGGCAGACACCAGGTCGATCGGGCCCCAGGTGGTGTAGCCCAGCAGGTCAACGCCGTCCTCGGTCACCGCATCGCGCATCGCGGCGATATGCTGGCGCAGGTAGTCGATACGGTAGTCGTCGTTGATGGAGCCATCCTCCTCGACAACGTCCTTGGCGCCCAGACCGTTCTCGACCACAAACAGCGGCTTCTGATAACGGTCGTACAGGTCGTTGAGGGTGATGCGGAAGCCCAGCGGATCGATGGCCCAGCCCCACTGGCTCTCCTGCAGGTAGGGGTTCTTGGCGCCGGCGAAGGCGTTGCCCTGGGTGCGCTCGACATCGGGGTTATCGGCACCGGCGGAGCAACGGGCGCTGTAATAGCTAAAGCTGATGAAGTCGACGGTGTTGGCGGCCAGGATCTCGCGGTCCTCATCCGTCATGCCCACATCGATGCCCAAACGCTCGAGCTTCTTGACGGCATAGGCCGGGTAGTAGCCGCGGCTCTGAACGTCGACGAAGAAATAGTTGCTCTGGTTGTCAATCTGCGCCTGGCGCACATCGTCCGGACGGCAGCTGTAGGGGTAGTAGCTACCTGCGGCAAGCATGCAACCGATCTTGACCTCAGGGTCGATCTCGTGAGCGATCTTGGTTGCCCAAGCGCTGGCGACGAGCTCGTTGTGGGCGGCCAGGTACTCGACGGCCTCCTTGTTCTCGCCCTCCTCAAAGACCAGACCGGCACCCATAAACGGCAGGTGCAGGATCATATTGATCTCGTTGAAGGTAAGCCAGTACTTCACCAGACCCTTGTAGCGGGTGAAGATCGTGGTCGCGAGGTTCTTGTAGAAGTCGATGAGCTTGCGGTTGCGCCAGCCGCCGTACTCCTTGATAAGGTGGATCGGGCAGTCGAAGTGCGTGATGGTCACGAGCGGCTCAATGCCGTGCGCCTGACACTCGCGGAACACGTCCTCGTAGAAGGCCAGGCCGGCCTCGTTGGGCTCAGTCTCGTCGCCGTTGGGGAAGATGCGGGTCCAGGCCAGGCTCATGCGGAAGGTCTTAAAGCCCATCTCGGCAAAGAGGGCGATGTCCTCCTTGTAGTGGTGATAGAAATCGATGCCGGTCTGCGCGGGGTAGTAATAGCCGTCCTCGAAGTCGAGCATCTTGCGCTGGCCGGAGACCACCGCATAGCGCTCGGGGCCGTGCGGCGCCACGTCCACGTTGGCCAGGCCGCGGCCATCCACGTCGTAAGCGCCCTCGCACTGGTTGGCAGCCGTCGCGCCGCCCCACAGGAAGTCTTTACGGAAAGCCATGCATCAATCCTTTCACACGCTGTTTGTCGTGGTTTCAGTATCCCCGTAAGCAGCGCGCTACTCAACGGCAACGACGCAGGCCGACACTTCTTTTCGCCCCAACGGCCTCATCCGCCCGCAGCGACTGACACTTCCTGATACCTCGCTTCCTCCCCTGGCAACAGGTTCGCCTCTCGAAGTTTTTCCTCCACAGGAACCCGTCCCCGGGAAGGAAAGGAAGTGAGGGGCCGGGCGGCAATGACTGCGGCTAAGCGTACGTGATGGCCTCCAAACGAAGAAGCACGGGAGAGCTATAGCGCATAATGGCGACCTCGTCGCCGTTGAGACGGCAGTCGCGCACCCACGCGCCGTTCTCAACGGTCCCCGTCTCGAGCGACGCCACATCCACATGCGGCTCACCCGCCGCGTGCGACTCGAGCGCCAAGCCGCAACGAAGCGCAAGCAGGTACACGGCGCCGTCGGCGGCGCGAAGGGCCGCACACGCACCGGGCAGGGCACCCTCATCAAAGCTCACCTTAATTGCTATGGAACCCATATCGAGCAGGCCCTCGGCTGCCACCTCACTCGTCACGGCATCGAGCGTCGCGTACGCGGCATCGTCCTCGGCAAGTTCAAATAACTGAGCCAGCCCACGCGTGACCTCCGCATATTCCTCCCGGTCCTGAGGCGTGAGCAAAGCGGGGTCGCTCGTATCCATGCCAAAGAGAATACCCGCCGAATCGCCAAAGGGCTCGCCCATCTCCTCGTAGCCAAAAGGAGCGAAGCACAGGGCATGGTGATGGGCCACCGCCCAGACCTGGCGCGCGGCGGCGTAGGCGTGCGTCGCGGTCTCGGGGATAAAGAGCGGGTTGTCCTCGCACGCATATCCGTCGCAGACCTTGCAAAACGCCGGGATGTAGATATCGGGGCCCAGCATGTCGATGCTCGGGGCGGCATGCTTCCACACGCCCATCACGCGCAGGTTGGGACCGCCCGTGGGAAAGCGCCCAGGCTTGTGACCCTTGTCGAGCCAGCAATTGCAGGCCGTGGGCAGCGGATGCTCGGCGCGGCCCGCTGCGGCGACCGTCTCCACGTAGCGAGCCATGTGGTAGGTGGTAAACATCTCCTCGGCATGCTCGCCAAAAACCTGTTCCCACGAACCAGAGCCGGCGCCCGCTTCAAGGGCTTCCGCAAGCTCAGACGCCAGGGAGGTAGGATCGGCCGCAAGCGCCTCGATCAGCTCCGTAGGCACGCTCTCCGCAAAGGCGGCATCCGCCCAAGGCGAGTGCTCACGTGCCGCGACCATCTGGCCGCACTCGTTTTCTACCTGCACGAGTATCACCGTATGATCTTGCGCATCCACCTCGCGCAGGTGCGCCATCAAAGCCGCGTAGGCGCCGGCATCCGCCGCGCGCGTCTCCTCGCAATAGAGCGAAAGCGCCGTGATCTCAAAGTTATGGAACTCGGCATAGCGAACCTTGTTCTGCCCAGGCACCATCTGCGCACGGCGAAAACGCTCGATATCGCGTTTGACCCACGCGGGCGCATAGTAGCACTGCGCATTTTTGTACGCGCCAAACCACAGCACGCCCAGGTGCAGCCCGCGCTCGCGGGCAAGCTCGAGCATCATGTCCACTTGGCCAAAGTCAAACTCGCCCTCTGCGGGCTCCAAAAGCTCCCAGGTAACCGGGGCGAGCACGGTATTCATACCGAGCGCCCGCGCGCGATCGAGAGCATCCGCAAAAGCGCGGCGCCCACCCGAGGCGGAGTTATGGCACTCGCCCGCAAACAGCGTATAGGGCCGGCCGTCCACCATCAGGCGTTGCCCGCCGCCAGCACAGGTGTACAACTGCGGAATCTCCGCCATGGCAACTCCATTCTTCCGTTTTGTTTCAACCCCCTGAGGGCCGAGCCGTGTTGAGAGCACCGGACGCGCGACCAGGGCCTACCTGTCGTCCGTGCGAGCCCGCCCCTCCGATGGGAGATGGGTTAAAGGACGGCAAACGAGGCGAGATCGACCGAACCGACGCCCTCGATAGCCAGGTAGAGTGCATGGTCACCGGCAACGGTCTTCGTCAGGGATGCGACCACCGTGCACCAGCCCTCGCCTGGCACGAGCTCGACGCGCGTCAACTCAGCGCCATCCGGCGCGTCCAAGCGTACACTCACCACACCGGCAAGATCCCCGCGCACCTCGAGCTCCACCGTGCGCTCCGCACCGGAAAACGCCAGGTATTTGTAGCCCACGCCCGCTCCATCGCAGAGGTTGGCCACATGGGTACGTGCCGAAGTCACACAGCCCGCATCGACTTCCTGGGTAATCACCGGATGGTTATCGGCGATTTCCAGATTGCCGGAATAGTGAACCGCGCCGGCCGGCCCCACCAAGTAGCAGCAAATACTCGCCGGGTACGCGCGCCCGCAAGGAAGCGCTCCGCCATTGAGCCCACAGCTCGTTATCTCTACTTGTTCGATATGTCCATCGGAAGCAATCTCGATGGGCTCAGCGCACCCCTGGCGCGCGTGCTGCGCACCGTGCGTATGACGGTGATAGAAGATGTAGTCGCGCCCGGCAATGCGCGCCATGCCGCCATGGTTGTTGCCCAGGTCCATCACAGCGGCGCCCTCGGCCTCGTGCCCGGGCAGGCCCACATCGCCGTTGGAAACGAGCACGCCGCCGTAGGTTACCGGACCTTCCGGCGTTGGCATCGTGGCCCAGCAGAGCTCATGTCCGTTTTCGCTCGAGTAGACAAAGTAGTAGCGCCCGTCGAGCACGCGGATGCTCGAGGCCTCAAAGAAGGCATGCCCTTCAAAACCCGTGTCCGCCGCCTGCGTCACTGCCGGAGCCAGATGCTTGGGTGCCGCAGCCATCGTGCGCATATCGGCGCCGAGCCGCACCACGTAGCCGCCCTCCATGGAACATGCGGGCATGCGCGAGCTCGGCTTCTTGGCGCCAAACCCATAGTAGAGCCAGCAACCCCCGTCCCCGCAGGGAAGGACTGCCGGGTCAAAGGGCATACCCCAGCCCTCCTCGCCCGCAAACGGCGAGCCGTCGGGCTTGGCAATAGGGCCCAGATAGCGGTAGCGTCCCGCCGGCTCATCGCACACGGCGACCGACATGATGCAACCGCTCGTCATGCTTAGCGTGAAGTAATACAGATAGAACCGCCCGTCGGCACCCCGGCACACATCGGGCGCGCCGTACCCGGTTCGATCGACATTGGCCGGGTCATCCTCTTTGCGCCAGATGGTCCCCTCAAACGTCCAGGAGCCCAGATCGTCCACCGGAGCTGACCAGCACACGTAGTCACCCGGGCAGTATGCGGTGCCCTCGGGTGCGTCATGGCTTCCATACACGTAGACTCGGTCACCAAAGACATGCGGTTCGCCATCGGGGATATACTCCCATCCCGGCAGATACGGATTGGTTGCGATATGAGCCATGTCAGACCCCTCCTATCGATATCGGGCGCGGTACCGGACGGACGCCGGCGACAAGACCGAACGCCTGCCGCGCACCGCGTGCACCATTCGTTAAGCAAATGCAGCTAGACGAGCTCGAACTCCCCCACCAACAGGTCGCGGCTGTTAGGCCCCGCCATGACCTCAAACGCGCCGGGCTCGCTTGCCCAGCCGTGCTCGGGCGTCCAAAAACGCAGAGCCTCCTCGCGCAGGATAAACGTCACCGTGCGGCGCTCACGCGGCGCAAGCTCAACACGCGCAAAGTCACGCAGTTCGAGCATGGGGCGCACGCGCGTTGCCACCTTGTCGTGGATATAGAGCTGCACGACCTCAGTACCAGCAATATCGCCCTCATTGGTCACGTCGATTGAGACCTCGAGGACACCGTCCGCCGTAAGCTCGTCCGCACTCAGGCGCAGGTTATCGTAGCGCGCCGTATGATACGAGAGTCCGTAGCCAAAGGGGAACATCGCATCGTTAGGGCAGTCCATATAGCGGCTCACAAAGCGACCGCTATGCGTTGATGTCTTAGCGGGACGTCCGGTGGAGAACTGCGCATAGTAGAGCGGCTCCTGGCCCACGTTATGTGGGAAGCTCACCGTGAGCCTGCCGCTCGGATTGACCGTTCCAAAGAGCACGTCGGCTACCGAACGCCCACCAGCCGTACCGGGGAACCACGCCTCTACGATTGCATCGCAATCATCGATCACGTCAGTGAGGGAAAGAGGACGCCCGTTAAAGAGCACAAGCACCACAGGCTTGCCGAGCGCGCGCACGCGCTTGAGCAGGCGCTTCTGCGGAGCCGGTATGGTAATGTCCGTACGCGCTCCGCCCTCACCGCTCTGCAGCATGTGTTCTCCGAGCGCCATGACCACCACGTCGCTCGATGCGGCCAGCTCGAGCGCCTCGGCAGCCATCGTCTCTAGATCCGCGCCCTCGCCCGTCGGCGCACCGAACGCGGGAATCTTGCCAAACTCCCCAAGCTCGCTGTAGTCGTCGAGCGTGGGACAGCCTTGGGCCCACGCAAAGCCGTCGTCGCCCAATACCTCGGCAAATGCCTCGGCAAGCGTTACGGAATGAGTTTTATCGGCATGAATCGCCCACATGCCGATGATGTCTCGGCTGTTGGCATAGGGGCCGATGAGCGCCACGCACGGAGCGTTGCCCCCGGTCGTAAGCGGTAGCAGCCCACCTTCGTTTTTAAGGAGCACGAGGGCCTCGTCGCACGTTTTACGCGCGCTCTCAAGACGCTCCGGCGTGCACGTGACCTCCGTACGGCGCTCGGGCGAGCACGTACGATACGGGTCCTCAAACAGACCGAGTCTGTTCTTGAGCTCGAGCACGCGCATGCAGGCGGTATCGATCTGCTCGAGCGAAACCTCACCCGTTTCGATGAGGGCCTCAAGCTCATGTGCGTAGCAGGGCGTCTTCATGTCGATGTCCACGGTGGCATTCATGGCGAGCTTGGCCGCCTCGCGACGGTTTGCCGCCACACCGTGTGCCCTGAGCTCGTCGATCGCCGCGTAATCGGTGATGATGGGACCGTCAAAGCCCCACTCGTCGCGCAACACGTCGTGCATGAGCCAGCGGTTTGCCGTGGCGGGGATGCCATCGATGGTGTTGAAGCTCGTCATCACCAAATCGCAACCAGCCTCGACCGCCGCACGGTACGGAGGCAGGTACTCGTTGCGCAGGCGCCACTCGCTCATATCCACTGTGTTGTACTCGCGACCCGCCTCGGGCGCACCATAGCCCGCAAAGTGTTTGACGCAGCTGGCCAAGCTCTTCTGCGGCGTACCGTCACCCTTAAAGCCCTCGACCATCGCGCGAGCGAAGCGGCTGCTTAGGTACGGATCCTCGCCCGGCATCTCCAGGCAGCGACCCCAACGGGCATCGCGCACCACGTCCACCGGCGGGCTAAAGGTCACCATGCAGCCATCGGCCACGGCCTCTTCGGCAATAAGGTTGTAATCCTCGCGGATAAGCTCTGGGTCCCACGTGGCTCCCAGGCCCAGGGGGATTGGATAGCAGGTTTGATAGCCATAGATCACATCGGCCATAAAGACGAGCGGGATCTTAAGACGGCTGCGCTCAAGATATGCATCTTGGATACGATGCACTTCCTCGGCGCCCAACACGTTGAGCACGCTGCCGCATACGTCAACATCTTCTTGCGTCACGCCCAGCTTGGCACGCGGACCAACCGCTACGGCATCGGTGCCAAAGCACCCACCGTCAAGCTGCACCAACTGCCCGATCTTCTCGCGCAGGGTCATACGCCCCAAAAGGTCAACGAGCTCGGATTGCTTCATGGCTACCTCGTTTCTGTTGTGTGCCCTTATGGGAGGACGCCGGATTCGTGTAGGGGTCAGCGCCCTCCCATAAGGGCACACGGGGCGCATCTGGCGCCGCGCCCCGTGTGCTGGCGTCCAAAGACGCCGGTTTCCCAGAACTAGTTGTTCTCGAGGATCATGTCGTCGTTGAAGCCGAAGGTCAGCGTGCCCACAAAGGTGAGGACGGAGGCGACGGCGAGCGCGATGACGTCCTCCATACCCACCGAGCCGATGATGGCCGGGATGGTGATGAGCGAGGTGGTCATGAGCGCGGGCTGGTGCAGGCCAAAAGTGGCAGCAATGGCACCGCAGATGCCGCAAGAGACGATTGCGATCACAAACGGGCGCTTGTACTTGAGGACGGCGCCGTAGATGGCGGGCTCGGTGATGCCGGCGAGGAGCGCAGAGATGGCGGCAGCGCCGGCGAGCTCCTTGAGCTCGGTGTTCTTGGTCTTGAGGAAGATGGCAAGGACCGCGAAACCCATGGCAAAGTTGGTGCCGACGGTAATGGGCAGGATGACGTCATAGCCGAGCATACCGATGTTCATCTGGATGATGGGGATAAAGGCCCAGTGCATACCAAAGATGATGAGGCAGGGCCAAAGCAGACCGATGAGGAAGCCTGCGGGCAGCGGGGCAACCTCAAGCAGGGAAACCAGGCCGTTAGCGATGAGACCACCGATGAAGTCGGTGACGGGGCCGATGATGTAGAGGGTGAGCGCAGTGGCCACGACGAGGGTCACGACGGGAACGATCAAGCCCTTGAGGATATCGGGGACGACCTTATTGAGGCCCTTCTCGATCCAGGACTGCGCGTACACGGCAAAGATGATGGGGATAACCGAGCTCGTGTAGCTGATGAGCGTTACCGGGATGCCAAAGAGGTCAACCGGGTCGCCGGCGCTAAAGAGCGTGGAGAGCGTGGGGTAGCACAGCGCAACGGCGATGGCCATGGCCGTCCAGTCGTTGCACTTGAACTTCTTGGCCGCAGTGCGGGCAAGGAAGACCGGCATGAAGTAGAACACGCCGTCGCCGATGGCGTAAAGCAGCTGGTAGGTGGTGGACTCGGCCGCGAGCCAACCAAAGGAGTTGGCCATGATCACAAAGGCCTTGAGAAGGCCGGCGGCGGACATGGCGGGAAGCATCGGCATAAAGATGCCGCTGATGAGCTGGATGGCGCGGTTGACGATGCTGCCACCGGCCTCGTCCTCGACCTCGCCGCCAAGCTGGATGTTGGAAACCTTGGGCAGGGCGTCATACACGTCGGTAACGTGATTGCCGATAACAATCTGGTACTGACCGGCGGCCACTAGAACGGAGATAACGCCCTCGGTCTGGTTGAGCTTCTCGGTCTGGGCCTTCTTCTCGTCGTTGAGGGTAAAGCGCAAACGGGTAATGCAGTGGGTGACGGACTTGACGTTGTCCTCGCCACCGACGAGTTCAACGATGGTACGGGCGAGAGCCTCGTAATCGCGTGCCATGTGAAACCTCCTTGTTTCACTCGTTACAAAGATATCTGCAGCCCCGGCGCCTTGGAGCTTAACAGCAGGTTGCGCGGCGATGCCGCGATGTCTGCCGACGCAAAGCCGGCCAGTTGGGCAGTTAGACGGGTGCCCGGCCTCCGTATCAATGTCCCGGGCAGAGCCGGTTGATATGCATCATCAGATAGAGCAGCTCTTCGTCCGTGCAGTGCCAGCCGCAGGTTGCCCTCATGTATTCGTCGATTGCGCGTGCACAGGCGTACGCGTCTGAAAACTCGCTGGTCGCTCGTTTGAAAAGATCGCTATTGCGCGTCTCCTCGTCCTCACCCTTGATAAGGCGGCTGATAAGAAAGCGCATATGGGTCACAAAGCGCGCATAGCTATATGAGCAGCGGTCGATGGTCTCGCCAAGCGTACGCTCGATAATCCCGGTAACCGCATCGATGACCTCGGTACTCTTTACGACCAAGTCCATGTTGCCCTTTGCGCCCGCGTTCTCGTCATCGACCATCTCGGCGTTGACGATATGCAGCGCAATCGAAGCGGCCTCGGTCTCAGGAAAATCAACGTCCTCGGCCACAGCCATAACGAGCTTGACGCCGCGGCGACCGACCTCGGCCTCGCGCGGATAGACGAGGCGGACTTCCTCGTAGAGCGGGTTCTTGATCGAAGCTCCCTTGCGGGCGCGGTCGATGGCAAACTGAAGGTGGTCGGCGAGCGTAAAGACTAGATTGGGATTGAGCGTGCAGTTGGGCTCGTTGCGTGCGATATCCACGATACCCGACGCGATAATGATGACATCGTCCGAAAGCGATGCGACAGCATCGTACATCTCAGGGCTGATATCGCGGAAGCTCCGCTGGATGGAGCTTTCGTCCTCAATATAGGAAGGGGCGCCGCGAAAGCCAAGGCCCTTGCCAAACAACACGAGCTCGCGCCCGGCATCGTCCTCCGCAAGGACAACGTTGTTGTTTATTGCCTTGGTTATCAGCATGAAAAAACTCCCCTGGGCTCCACTTGGACATCTCACCACACCGGCTCTCGAGTCGGCGGTTGCTATGACATGTGCTCGTGGCGCCTCCCGAGGAGTAACGCGGTGCAGTTGCCAGTATAGAGGTTTTGCTGAGTTATTAAAGTGATTTTATAGAAGTTACCGTTCGCCCCTGTTTTTCCACCGTTCATCCCTTGACCCCCCCCCAAGGCAAAGGCAACCAAAGGCGCACCACAAAGGGGACAGGCACCTTTGTGGTGGTTTGAGACAAGGACCCTAGTCCACAGTGATGTCGAGGTTCTTGCCGGTGAGGCCTACGTAGCCGCCCTCGGCAGCAGGTCATTTGACCGAATAGGAAAAAAAGGAAAAAATAGGAAAAAAAGGAAAGGAGACTTATGACTGAGACCATCTTCTCCCCCTCATTTGGAAATCGCCCCTCTTATCTAGTCGGGCGCGAAGCGGTAATTTCGACATTCGTATCTGGCATTGAGCAAGAGGCGGGCAATCGCGACCGAGCCATGCTCATGCTTGGACAGCGAGGCAGCGGCAAGACGGTTCTTCTGTGGGAACTTGCCGACCGCGCACGCAAGCTCGGCTTTGTTGTCGCTACGCCCACCGTAGCCTCCGAGGATATGCTCGAGCGCATTGTTGAGAAGATCCAGGAAGCAGGCGAGCCTTACGTCAATAAACGCCGCCTTCCCAAACTCACGAGCGGCAGTCTAAGTGTTTTTGGGTTCTCGGCAGGCCTCGAGTTCACACGAGACGTGCAGGAGACCAAAAGCTTTCAGTTCAAACTCACACAGCTCGCGCGCAAACTGACCAAGCAGGGACACGGTATCCTCATCCTCATCGACGAGCTCCAAGCGAATTCACCCGAGATCAGACAGCTCGTCACCGCCTATCAAGAACTGGTCGGCGAACGACTCAACGTCGCGCTCGTCATGGCAGGCCTTCCGGGAGCCGTCTGCGCAACACTCAATGACCGCGTGCTGACATTTCTCAACCGCGCTCGCAAGGTCACGCTCGAACCGCTTTCGGTCGGAGATGTCGACGCCTATTACCAGCGGGCTTTCGAAGAGCTCAGCATTGACATTCCAAGCGATCTTCGCCTCCGTGCCGCTCGCGCAACCCAAGGCTCCCCTTATATGCTGCAGCTGATCGGCTATAACATCGCCAATCGCTGCAAGGCTGGAGAACGCGCAGCGCAAGGGCAAATCGACGGAGCCATCGAAGCTTCGAAGGTCGACTTCGAAAACGATGTTTGCGAAACGACGCTCGCCGCGCTATCGGACCAAGACGTCGCGTTTCTCACCGCAATGACTGACGACGAAGGCGCTGTGTCGCGTATTTCTGATGTGGCGGAGCGCATGTCGGTCACGCCCGACTATGCACAGAAATATCGCCGGCGCCTCATTGACGCCGGCGTTATCGAGCAGGCGCGCCGTGGTTACGTGCGCTTCGCCGTCCCATATATGGCCGATTATCTGCGCAGCCAGCTCTAGACAACCACCACAAAGGGGACAGGCACCTTTGTGGTGGTTTGGGCAGGTTTGTCTCAATCTGTAACAGGTAAGCAGCCAAAACCGGGCTTGGTGTTACAGATCGAGATTTTCGGGCAGCCCCCCGCAGTTTGTCTAAATCTGTAACAGGTAGAGACGATTTAGCCCGCTAGATGTTACAAATCGAGACGGAAGATGCTAGTCACAGGTGATGTCGAGGTTCTTGCCGACGAGGCCTACGTAGCCACCTTCGGCTGCCTTGGGGCTGTCGGCGTGGCAGAGAACCCACTTGTCGGCCTTCCAGTAGCAGTAGCTGTCACCGGCCGCGGTCATGTCGGCTGCGGCCTCGGGGCGCAGGCCATTGGTGCCCGCCGGCAGCGCCACCATCACCTGGAAGCCGCCGTCGTCGACCATGCAGGGCGTGTAGTGGAGCGTGGTGTTGAAGACTTCGACGACCGTACCCGCCGGCACGCGGAACGCCTTGACGCACGCGGTGTCGAGCTTGCCGTCCTCGATCTCCCAGCGATGTGCCACGAGCAGGATAAAGTCGCGGGCTCCCAGGTTAAACTCGCTGGCGCGGTGATACTCCAGGCAGTTGAGCTGCGTGTTGTGGCCGTTGCACCAGCCGAGCTGGAAGGGGCGGCCGCCAAACATGAGAAAGCCCAGTTTATCGGCATCCTTGACGCCCTCGAGCTCCGGCGCGCTTGCTACGTACTTGCTGCCCTCGGGGATGGGCGTGGCAGAGAGCGCCTCGAGCACGGGCGACGTGAGCTCGGACGGAACGTTATCCCAAACGTTGCCATAGGATTTGAACTCGGGATCGTTGACAGAGTAGATATGCATGTTCACTCCTGTTCGTTTATGTGACAGTACGAACATTCTAGAACAAACATAAGCGATTTTGAACGCTCATCCCGACCACTCAACAAAAAGGCGCCCCCGCATAAGCGAAGGCGCCCAATGCGCGCGTTTTGAACGATAAAGCCCTTACGCCTGCTGATAGTGCAGGTGCTTCTCGTCGATATCGGCCAGGTCGCGGTCGAGGTAGCGACGCGCGAGCCAGTTAGCCATGGGAAGGTTCTGGTCCAGATAGTTACCGCACTCCTCGGGAGCGGCACCGGGGACATCGCCCTCAAAGCCGGCGACAAACTCAAACAGCTCGCGCACGAGCGGCAGGATCTCCTCGCTCGTCACTTCGCCAAATACGACGAGGTAAAAGCCCGTGCGGCAGCCCATGGGGCCAAAGTAGACAATGCGGCTCGACCACTCGGCATGGTTGCGAAGGAACGTCGCGCCCAGGTGCTCGATGGTGTGGCACTCGGCCGTGTTCATGACCGGCTCCTTGTTGGGCGTGGTCAGGCGCAGGTCAAACGTGGTGACGGCGGCGCCGGTCGCCGGATCGCGGTCGATGCGGCTCACGTACACGCCGGGCTCAAGCAGCAGATGGTCAACGGAAAAACTCGCGATACGCTCCATGGCAGATCCTCTCGATAGTCAATTTAGGACGGGGCTCTTTTAGCTGGTTGGAATGGTCGCACCAATCATACCAGTCAAAAAAGCCCCGTCCCAAATGAGCTACCCGGGACGGGGGTCAATGAGTTTTTAATCCCCGTCCCAGAAAAATCATGCTAGGCAGTGTAGGCAATCGTTGATTTCACGGCGTGGCGCCAGCCGGCGATCTTTTTGGCTCGCTCGTCGGCGGGCATCGACGGCTCCACGATGCCGCGGGCGCCGTAGACGTCGACGACATCGCGCGTGTACATGTCCAGCGCAATGCCACAGGCCCAGGCCGCACCCAGGCCGCTCATCTCGTCGTTGCTCGCGATGCGGATGGGCGAGCCAACCAGGTCGCTCTCAAACTGCATCAGGTACGCATCGCGCGTGGGACCGCCGTCAACACGAAGTTCGGCCAGCGCCGCGCCCGAATCCTCGACCATCGCATCAATCACGTCAAAGATCTGATAGGCGATCGACTCGTCGGCGGCCTTCACGAACTCCGCGCGACCCGTGGTGCGCGTCATGCCAAAGACGCAGCCCTCGGCGTCACTCGCCCAGTGCGGCGCGCCCAGACCGGTAAACGCCGGCACAAAGTAGACGCGGCTCGCCGGATTGGCGGCGTAGCACAGGTCGGTAACTTCCTCGGGGTTATTGATGAGCTCCAGATCGTCGCGCAGCCACGTCTTGACGGCGCCGGCGTAGCTCACGTTGCCCTCGAGCACGTACTCGGTCACGCCGTCCATGCGCCATGCGAGCGAGCTCGAAAGCCCGTGCGAGCTGGCGACGAACTCGTCGCCGACGTTCATCATGACCGAGCTGCCGGTGCCATAGGTCGCCTTGGCCATGCCGCGGCTATGGCAGCCCTGCGCAAACAAGGCGGCATGGCTGTCGCCGAGCACGCCGTGAATGGGCACGGGTGCCGGCAAAAAGCCGCCCAGGTCCGTCATGCCGAACAGGCCATCGGAATCGGTCACCTGCGGCAGGCAGGCCACGTCAACGCCAAAGGCCTCGCACACCGGCTCGCTCCAGCAGCCACGGCGCAGGTCAAAGAGTTGCGTGCGGCTGGCGTTGGACCAGTCGCAGCGGAACTCCGCGCCGCCCGTGAGCGTCCAGACCACCCAGGCATCGATGGTGCCCAGGCACAGCTCGCCCGCTGCAGCGGCCTCGGCAGCCGTGGGAACGTTCGCGAGGATCCAGGCCATCTTGCCCGCCGGGTAGTAGGGCGAGAGCACTAGACCCGTCGTGTCGCGCACCAGCTCGGCCACGCCCTCGCGCGCGGCCAGCTCGTCGCACAGCTCGCGGGCGCGGGCGCACTGCCACACCACGGCGTCGCACAGCGGCTCGCCCGTCGTGCGGTTCCAGGCAACGGTAGTCTCGCGCTGGTTGGAGATGCCGATGCCGGCGACGTCGGCCGGATCGACCCCGGTCTCCTCCACCACGGCGCGCGCCACGGCCAGCACGTTGGCGGCGATCTCGGCTGGATCATGGCTCACCCAGCCGGCCTCGTTGACAATCTGGCGATGCGAGCGATCGGCACGATGAATCAAATGGCCGCCCTCGTCCACCAGCAGCGCCTTGGTGCCCTGCGTGGATTGATCGATTCCGATGATGTAGCGGCCCATGGCCACCCCTTTCAAAACGAATGTGACAAAGGGGCGGTCCCTTTGTCACATTCCAGTTACTCTGCGGGCAAGAACTCGGCGACGGTCTGCGCGATTCCGGCACCCGTCAGGCCGTAGTGCGCAAAGACCTCGGGGCTCGTACCGGTGATGACCGGCGCGTCGGGCAGGGAGAGGCACTTGACCGGACGCGGGCAATGCTCGCCCACGACCTGCGCGACCATGGAACCCAGGCCGCCGAAGGGGCTGTGCTCCTCGACGGTCACGACGGCGCGCGTGGCGCCGGCGGCCTCGATCACGGCCTCGGCGTCGAGCGGCTTGACGCAGTACATGTCGAGCACCGTTGCCGAGATTCCCTGCTCGGCCAGCAGATCGGCGGCGTCCACGGCGTGGCGGACCATCTCGCCGGTGGCGACGAGCGTCACATCGGTGCCGCGACGCACCCAGGTGGCGCGATCCATCTGGAACGGACACTCGTCCTCGGTGTACACGTCCTCGACCGGGTTGCGCCCCACGCGGATGTAGGCCGGCTTGTTGTCGGCTACCAGGGCGCGCACAAGCTCGGCGGTCTGGAAGCGGTCGCTCGGCAGATACACGCGCATGTTGGGAATCGCGCTCATAGCGGCGATATCCTGCGCAGAATGGTGGCTCATACCCAGGGCGCCATAGGACACGCCGCCCGAGATGCCGATGAGCTTGACGTTGGTGTTGGAGTACGAAACGTCGACCTTGCACTGCTCATACGAACGCGTGGTCACAAAGGACGCCGGCGAGGCGGCCCAGGCCTTCTTACCGCACGAGGCCATGCCGGCAGCGATGCTCACCAGGTCCTGCTCGGCAATGCCGACCTCAATGGACTGCTGGGGATACTGATCGAAGAACGGCGTGAGCGACGCGGAGCCGCGGGAGTCGGAGCACAGGACGACGATGTCTTTATCGGTTGCGGCGGCCTCGAGCAGCGTGTCGCAGATAACCTTGCGGTTGGCGATCTTGTTAGCCATTGATAGCCTCCTTATGGGCAGCGAAATCGGCGATGATCTGGGCATATTCCTCATCGTTGGGCAGGTGATGATGCCAGGCGGCCTTGTCCTCCATAACCGGCGAGCCGTAGCCCTTCACCGTGTTGAGGATGATAACCGTGGGCTTACCCTTGGTCTCGGCGGCCAGCGTCAGCGCGGCGTCGATGGCCTGAATGTCGTTGCCCGGAATGGAGAGCACGTTCCAACCGAAGGCGGCCCAGCGCTCCTCCTGTGAGTCCTGCTTCATGACGTCCTCGGTGCTGCCGCTGATCTGCAGGCGGTTGCGGTCCACGAGCGCGCACAGGTTATCGAGCTGGTAGTTGCCGCCGCTCATGGCGCCCTCCCAGACCGAGCCCTCGGCAAGCTCGCCGTCGCCCATGATGGTGTAGACGCGGTAGTCGCGGCCATCCATCTTGCCGGCAAGCGCCATCCCGACGGCCACGGGCAGGCCGTGACCCAGCGAGCCCGAGTTCATCTCGATGCCCTTGAGCTTGTTGTTGGGGTGGCCGATGTAGGGGCTGCCGAACTTGGAGAAGCGGGCCTTGACGTCATCGAGGTCAAGATAGCCCTCGTGGCAGAGCACCGCGTAGTAGGCCTCCATGGCGTGGCCCTTGGAGAGCACGAAGCGATCGCGGTTGGGATCGTCGACGGTCTCGGGAGAAATGTTGAGGTGGTTGGCGTAGAGGGTCATCAGCGCATCGATGACCGACATGTCGCCGCCGATGTGCCCGCCGGCGCCAGCCATGATGATATCGACGCAATCGCGGCGAAGGTCCCAACGCAGGGATTCAAGCTCTTCGATAGTTGCCATTTCTACTCTCCTCGCAGGTAAGCTTTGACGTCTTCTTCGATGGGATCGTACAGGTCGGGGACAATGCCGATGTACTTGCACGCCTCGTAGAGCACCGGCACCACGTTGGCGTGGACGGCGACACAGTGGTGGATGTAGGGACCCTCGACGATCTTGGCCTCGAGGCGCTTGAGGTTTTCGACCTCGACCCACAGGTAGGTGCCCATGCCGGCCGGGCCGTCGATGCCGCGGGCGTTGCCCAGCAGCAGCGAGTACTCGCCGTTGTCGCCGTCAAAGCGGGCAAGGGTGAGGTCGCCGTGCTTGGCCTCGGCCGTCAGCGCGCCGGGGTGATCGAAAGCCAGCGGGTAAGTGAGCTTGGGCTTGACAGCCGCGCAGCTGCAGGGCCAGGGGCCGCAGTGCTGCAGCAGCTCGCCGTTCTCGTTGTCGGGATGACGCACGGTCCAGTCGGCGAACATGCCGCGGTGACGGCCCAGGTCGGCGGCCTCGACCATCAGCGCGGTGATGGCGCCGTGAATATCGGTCTCGCATACGATGGGGATACCCATCTCGTTGAGGATGGCATTGGCGGCGCAGGGCATAATGCCCAGCTCGTCCTGCAGGGCGTTCCAGCACTGGATGGCGCCGGCGTTGCAGCCGTACTTCTCGACCAAGCGCTTCATGGCGATGGCAAGACCGGCGACCGCGGGAACCTTATCCTCGGGGATGCAGATCTCAAAGCTGTCGCTAATGTGGGCGAGCATGGCGGCCATGGCCTGCTCGTCGGTCTGGGCGTCGCGCACGGCCTGGACAAGCTCAGTCATGGGAATGGGCGAAAGCTGGATGTTGAACTTCTCGAGCAGCTCGCCCTCGTTGCACATGGTCGACCAGAAGTCGAACGGACGGGTGGCCATCTGCAGGATGCGGGTGTGCTTGAAGGTCTTGACCACGTTGCACACTGCCAGGAAGTCCCAGACGCCGCGCTCGAACTCGGGGTCGGTCAGGCGGCAGTTGGTCATGTAGGTAAAGGGCACCTGGAAGCGGCGCAGGACCTTGCCGGTCGCAAACAGGCCGCACTGGCTGTCGCGCAGACGGGTGCCGTCGGGCTCGGGGCGCTCGTCGCGCGGACCCCACAGCAGCACGGGCAGGCCGAGCTCGCGGGCAAGGCGGGCGCAGACATACTCGGTACCAAAGTTGGCGTGGCACAGCATGATGCCGTCGACGCCCTCGGCGCGGAACTTCTCGACGATAGGCGCGATATGGCTGTCGTCGAATAGCAGGCCCTCGTCGTTGATGTCGTCGATATCCACGATGTCGACGCCGATCTCGCGCAGGCGATCAGCCGTCAGGCCGCGATACTTGATCGCGTCCGGCGCGCTAAAGATACTGCGGCGCGTGGGCACAAAGCCGAGCTTGATCTTATCCATGTACGTCCTCCCCTAATCACATGTTCAGTAAACAGACGCATGTTTCGTTTTGTTCTGTTTACTAAATGTTTTACTCTTTTGTTTAGTAGTTTAGCGCGAAAGTCCCGTAAACGGTAGAGAAATCAGCCTAAACGGTATGTAAACAATCTGAACATACAAGGGCAACAAAAAGAGGGCCCCGAAGGACCCTCTCTATCCGCATATGTATGTACGCGAAATCAATACCGCCCTATTCCCGCGAGCACACCGCCCGCGGGGGTAATCTGGCTGCAAGGCCCGTGGTTACGCGCCCATCTTGCGATAGACGTCCACGAACTCCTTGGCAAGGATGCCAAAGCCCTCGGCACTCATAAGCTGATCCTCGGCATGGACAAGCAAAAGATCGATGCTCAGGTTCTCGCCAGCTGCAGTCTGCTGGACAAGGCCACCGTGAGCCGCGTGACCCTCGGCATAGTGCTGCTGGCCCTCGGCGATCTTCGCCTCGGCCTCTTCGAACTTGCCATCACGAGCTAGGTGAATCGCATCGATGTAGCAGCTGCGCGCGCAACCGACGCCTGCAATGATCTGAAAGCTCTGAAGCTGAATCTCTTCTGCCGTCATACCTACAGTCCCATCAGTTCCTTGGCCTGGGCCAGAGCCTTGGCGCCGTCCATCATGCCGTAGATGGCCATGGGGATCACGCCGACCGGTACCTCGGGGCATGCGGCAGAAACCTCGTCCTTGGCATAGCCAACCTGCGGCCCAAGCAGGATGCAGTCGGCATTGCGTCCGATGGTGGCAGCCTCGCTGACGGCGTGGGCGGAGACCTTGCACTCCAGACCCTCGGCGTCGGCAGCCTTCTTGATGTTCTTCATGATGATGCTCGTGGACATGCCACCGGCGCACATAAGAACGATGTTTTTCATTGCAGTTCCTTTCCTGTAACCCCTCACAGGGACTTATATGTTTCGGCAATCAACGCGATCGGCCGAACCTACGAACTTACGGACAATGACCTACTCGGCAGAAGCCTTTGCGGCGGCCTCCTCCTCGAGGGCCTCCTTGTCGGCCATCTTGACAAACGGGATGAACAGCAGGGCAACGGCGAGAATCGCAGCGCAGACAATGACAACCAGACCAGGACCGCCGATGAAGAAGTCGGTGATGGGCAGCGGCACGACGAACGGCATGTTGACCGTCGGGTTATACGCGTTGCCAAGACCCAGCAGCAGGCCAATGGCGGCAACGGCGCATGCGACCGGCTTGAGCAGGATGTAGGGGATGAACATATAGGGGTTCATGGCGACGGGCGTACCAAAGATGATGGGCTCGGAGATGTTGAAGATGGCAGGCACCAGAGCGACCTTGGAAAGCGTCTTGTAGCGCTCGGACTTGGCCGTGAGCAGTGCAAGCTCCATGCCCAGGGCGTCAACAGAACCCACGGAGAACATAACGATGAACGGCAGATACGGAAGCGGCTGGCCGGCAAGGTATGCCTCGACGTTGGCCAGAGCGCACGTCGAAACGACCGGCATGTACACGCTCATCAGGACGCTGGGATGTACACCAAAGAAGAACAGCAGGTTGCACAGGATAAAGTAGACGACGACGGCCCACGGGCTGGAGCCCAGGAACATAACGGGCACCGCAATGGTGGAGTTGATGAGGTTAAAGACATCGCCGTAGCTCGTCAGGCCCATGCCCCACTTAAGCAGCGCGGCCGAGGTAAAGATGACGATGGCGCAGAACATCGGGGACAGCGAGTCGTTGACGAACTGCGGAACGGAATCGGGCATGGGAATGGCGATATGCTTCATAAGGAAGTTGAGCGCCTTCGGCACGATCAGCGCCACGAGCAGGGCCACGAACAGACCCGAGCTACCCAGGTAACGGGTGGTGATGAAGGTCGAGCCGTCCTCGGCATGGCCCAGCGGGATCAGCAGGAGCAGAACGCCAATGGACGCAACCGTCGTCGTAAGGCCCTTGTTCTCAAGCACCTTGCCGTAGGAGTACGAAACCGAAGCGCACATGTAGATGGCACCGAGGTTCATGGTGACGACCAACACATCGGCAATCGTCGCCGACATGCCAGTGCCGGTAAGGAACGCCTGCAGCGGCGGGATCGGCAGTCCGTTGATGATGGAGAGCAGCGCCACGCCCAGCGTAACGGGCATGGTCGCCATCATGCCGGACATAAGGCCCTTTACGACCTTAAAGCTGCTCACTTTGTGGGCAATGGGGCCCACGTGCTTCTCGAGGAAGCCCTGCATCGAATCGAGAACGCTCATTTCGTGTTCACTGATCCTCTCTAAACGATTCATCTAGCTGTCAAGCGGGAAATTGCGGCCGACTCTTTCCCGCCTATGACCAAGGGAAATATGGTTATGCCTTGAGCTCGAGGACGAGGAGCCAATCCCCAACCTCGGGTTTGTCAGGCAGTGTGATGCTGTCCGTGACGACAGAGACGTTCTCGCCGTCACGGTATGCGCCCGTGCGGGGGTTAAACCATCGGCTTGCATAGGCAGCGCCCGTCGGCACGCCCTCGATAGCAAGCTTTCGGCGCACGGTATCGCCAAAGTACGCGACGATGCGCGAAAGGTCTCGGTTGGCGGTTGCCAGCGGAGCCTTGTTGGCAAACAGGTTGCCCGCATCGGTCGTTTCGTAGGGAGCGAGCTCCCAGAAGTGATTTTCTTCGTAGAAGGAGCGCATATAGCCCATCTGGACTGCACCCTCTCCGTCTACCGCCTGGGCCCACGTAATGCCAAAGCGGTTGAAGATCGCCATAAAGGGATCGAGCTCCTCGGGACTTTCCCACACGTTGTCCCAGATGCCCTGGGCTCCGTAGGTATAGCCAGCGCCGCCCGCCTGCATGCAGATATACGCCACGCGACGCAACATGTCTGCGGTGCACAGGCGCGTACCCATTTCCTCGAGCGTCGAGCAAAACTCGTAGAGCGCCTCGCCCTCGACGAAGGGCTTGTCGTCATGAGCTGCCAGATAGTCAAAGTAGTCGCTCGCCTTGATCAGGTAATCGCCATGACCGGCCTGGTTGAGCGTAAAGTCCATCCAAGCCTCGTCCTGGTAGTAATCGGCAAAGGGGCGCTCGTTGGTATAGTGCGCCGTAGCCAGGTGGCCATAGCCGTCGCGGGCCTCGATCTCCAAGGCGACCTCACGCCATCCGTCGATCAAAGCGGCTCGATCTTCTTTGCCATACCCGGCAACCTCGCCGGCAAGCGTCCAAACCATCGGATATGCGCCATAGCGCGCCACCAGATAGCGGGCAAGGTGCTTTTGATGCTCCACGCCATGATCGCCGCGAATAGAAAACGCCCATGCCTGGCCAAGCGCGTTGACCAAACCGGCATCGGCGACATAGGCCATGCGGCGATCAAGCTCCTGCCGGTAGAAAGCAACATTGGGCAGATCCTCTGCGCCCTTGGGCATACCGCCGTCAATCCAGTAGCGACCATCTGCGCCCATGTCAGAGCGCAAGTTGGTCTGGTAGACGGTAAATCCCTGCTTGGCACGCAGGTCGACCATGCCGCGGAACTGACTCGTCATGCCAGGGTGGTTCGACTTGTCCCAGCTCTCGCGGTAGGCAAACTCCCAGTGGGTGTCGCCGAGCCAAAAAAACGGCGTGCCATCCGAATAGGCAAATAAGTGCGGGTTGTCCGCGACGCGGATAAAGCCGTGGCGATACAGGTCGAGGTCGCCCTTGTACGGTACAGCCTCGACGCTGCCCACACGGCCATTAAGACCGGTCTGCTCGGGAGCCTCGATACCATAGTTCCAAGCGCCGAGCTCGGTCGGGGCAAACGAGACGCGGTAGGTGCGGTCGCCGTCCCAGTAGGCCTCGCGGCGGATCACCCTGCCGCTCGGACCGACAAACTCCGCCCAAATCTCAACATCCAAAAACGGGTTGTCGAACGAACAGGCGCTCTCAAACGTCAGAACGACCGGACGCCAGATCTCGGCGACAGCGTCTTGGTTCAACGTCGTATCCATTACAGACCCCTCTCCGGTCTTAATACCTACTAGTTCAGTCCTCGCTCGCTCGCGGACCTCACGGCAAAGTCAACGATCGCCCGGGCGTCTTCGGCACAGACAAAGCCTTGCGACACCTCAATCGCCGTATCGCGCTCGCACAGGGCGCGGTAGTTTTCGAGCGATCCGTACAGCTCCTTGAGCATCGATGCCGAGAACGACTCCATGTGGCCAAACAGCCCATCCTTGTCGCTCGTCTTATCGACCGTGCCCTGACCCGGCTCGACCAGGCTCGTGTTGGAGTAACGGGCAAACGGATGCTCGAGCAGGCAGGTGCGAAGACCGCCCTTGGTGTTGCCCAGGGCATCCTTTACGTTCTCGCCGTTTGCATCCAGCTCAATGCGCGGGCACGTTGCCGGCGCGGCGCCGGTGCGGACCCAACGGAACAGGTTGCGGAAGGCAGCGTGGAAGAGATACTGCGACGGATAGGCGTTTGCCTCGGCATGCTTGCCGACATACACCGGCAGGTGGTCGATACGCTTAAGATCCTCGTCGTCCTGGTAATAGTCGACATAGCTCCACTGCGTATCGTGGGAGGCGCCCGTCACCTCGTACAGTCGGTACTTAAAATCGGGGGCATCGCTATCGGGCATAAGCGTGCGCCAACTCTCAAAGCGACCGTTCTCGCTTTCGGTCTGAAGGGCGATGAACGGCTCCTCGACGTGCTCCACGCGCATCAGGTGATGCGCATAGCCCCGGCAGCACTCATACTGGTTGACGGGAGTGCACAGCGAATGGATGCCGCCGCCGGACAGATAGCCGTCAAACACGCGGCCGTCGCGGCGCACCTCCTCGCGATAGGCAAAGCTGTTGAGGTAGCGGAACAGATAGGCGCCTGACTGGGACCATCCCGTAAGGCAGATCGCCTGGTGCGGATAATCGCGGATCGGGTTGAGGTCGGAGTCCTCGCGCAGGAGCCACGCAAGATCGGTCAGCATATCCCAAAACAGACCCGTCTCGTAGGAGATGTCCATGTCGGGAAGTGCGCCGCCGCGCTCGAGCTCGGCCGGATCATAGTCGAAGGGTCGCTCGGGAGTCGGGTTCGCCCAATTCATAAAGGCATAGCGATCGGGATTGAATTCCTTGAGCTTGGCGATGGTATTGGGCTTGCTGGTGATGCCCACATAGATGTCACCAGAGCGCACAAACTCGCCGTAGCCCAGAATCCACATGCGCTCGATTTCCATGAACGATGTGGGGTTGATAATCTCGACCACCACGTTGCCACTCGCCTGCGCCGGATCTTTGGGCGCGCGGACAACAATGCGATTGGAATAGGGGGCATCGGCGGTCATGACCTCTACGCCGCCATCTTCGTCGGCAGTGCGATACACGTTGGCGGTGCCGTCAACGCGATATTCGCGTTCGACGTAGCCATTCGCGCTCAGATGACAGTAGCGCTCGGCACTCGAAAACGGATAGCTCTCATCCGTAACGGGCATTTCGGAAATAACGCTGATCATCTCGTCCCCCCTTGTTGTTGCGTTTGTTGAGACAAACTCTACTGGGGACGCAACTTAACTTCTATCGATTCTTAAGTTGACTTACTAAATATTTAGCTTAATGAACAGCCGAGTGTTAAGCTCGTTTTAAGTTAACAACCGTTAGGAACCACCATGGCCGTTACTGCAAAACAAATTGCTGATCAGCTGGGAATCTCGGCAGCGGCCGTCTCCCTTGCACTTAACAATCGACGCGGCGTAAGCGAAAAAACACGGCAGCTGGTGCTCAGCACCGCTGAAGCCCTAGGTTACGACTTTAGCAAGATTAAGTTCGAGCGACAAAGAAGCGGAACCGTTGCCTTGGTTGCCTTTAACCGGCGCCGCATCTTTGCGAGCCCCTTTTTCGCCGACATGCTCGCCGGAGTCGAGGGCGCCCTTAGGCATGCGGGATTCTCGTTTTCGCTGGTGAACTACTCGCCATTCGAAAACATTCACCAACAGATCGCCGACATCGCCGACATCGCCGACATCGCCGACATCGCCGACATCGCCGACATCGCCGAGGCACGATATGACGGCGTCATCATCCTCGCAACCGAGATGTACGAGTCGGATTTTTTGCCGTTTGCATCGCTGGACTGCCCTCTGCTGCTGCTGGACTCATGCATGAGCGTTGGGGTCGACACGGTCAAGATCGACAACGCTGCCAGTATGACACTTGCCGTACAGTACCTGTATTCGAAGTATGGATCGGTCCCCGGCCTGTTAACGACGCCCATTACCTTGGGCAACTTCGCCGAACGACGTTTCGCCTACGAGCACGCCATCGGTCAGCTAGCCGGGTCGGAAAAATGCGGCATCATCCACGAGCTCGCCGTCGATCTAGACGAGGCCTACTCGGGCATGCTCGACATTATTGATTCGGGCGAGCCCCTTGCCCAAAGCTACGTCGCCGTCTTTGACGATATGGCTATTGGAGCCATGAAAGCCTTCATCGAGCGCGGCTATCGCGTGCCCGAAGACGTACGCATCGTCGGCTTCGACAACAACATCGGCGGCACCTACGTTCAGCCGCAGCTGACCACGCTCAACGTTCCTTCGCAGTATATGGGCATCATCGCCGCACGACGCCTCGTCGAGGTCATCGACGAGGCCGAGCACCACCCGCTCAAAATCGAGCTGGGGGCATCGCTTATCAAACGCCGTTCCGCCTAGATCTCGCGCACGCTTTGGCGCTCGACAAAATAGGTCGACACGGCGGTCTTGCAGGTGTAGCTCTTGGGGTTGCGGATGTTGCCCACCAGGCGGCGCACCGCGATCTCACCCACCTCGTGCTTGGGAACATGCACCGTGGTGAGCGGCGGGTTGGAAAAAGCGCCCAGAGATAGGTCGTCAAAGCCGATGATCGAGACATCCTCGGGCACGCGAATGCCGTGCTCGTTGAACGCGCGCATGGCACCCACGGCGAGCACGTCGTTCTCGGCAAAGAAAGCCGTCGGCAGGTCGTCGTGCGAGGCATTGTCGAGCCACGCGCCCATATCGCGATAGGCACCTTCGAGCGTGGTGCCCAGCGTGACGCGCCATGCCGGGTTTGCCTCGAGGTCCGCATCCTCAAGCGCCTGGCGATAGCCGCGCTCGCGATCCTTAAAGTTGCGGATGCGAAGGTCGCCTGCCAGATAGCCGATTTGCTTGTGGCCTTTCTCGATAAGGTAGTCCACGGCACGCAGCACCGAATCGGTGTTGGCAATAACTACGGCATCGAAGTACTGACGATCGCTCCAGCCATCGAGCACAATCAGGTGGGCGGCAGCGTTGGCGAACAGGGCGTAGTCCTCCTCACCCAGCTCGGTGCCCATCAGCACGATGGCGGCAGACGGGTCGGTGATCAGGCCCTCGACCTGCGGACGCACGGCGTCCAGGTCGCTAAAGTCGAGCGAGACAAAGCTCGTGCTCATGCCGTGGCGACGCGCCTGGCGCTCCACGCCCTCGATGACCGCGGGGTGGAAGGTGCTCTCATCCAGGATGGCGCCCGTCTTGCGCGCGAGCACAAACTGGATGCTCTCGAGCTGCGTCGACTGCTGATAGCCGAGCGACTGCGCACACTCCAAGATGACCTTGGCGGTCTCCTCGCTCACGCTGCGCTTGCGGTTGAGCGCGTTGGACACGGTCGCAGGCGAAAAACCGGTGATGCGGCTGATCTCGCGAACACTTGCTTTGGCCATTGTTCCCCCTAGCAACGGTCGTGGCGGAGCATCGTGGCCTGACCGCCCCGTGACTCGACAACTAAACGACCGCAAATTCAATCTAAACAGAATAGTAAATGTTTAATAGCTAGTTTAGCCTGTTGTCAAGCGAAGCGACGCGACTATTCCCCCAACGGGCGTATTTACTCGGTAGCTAATCTGGAACGGGGCACAGAAGCCGTTTAGCCAAGGATGCGAGCCATGCGTGCCTTAAATTCCACGAGAAAACGTGAGGCGTCCACGGTGAGCGCCACGAGCGCGCTCTTATCTGGATCGGACAGACGGTGCTCGTCGCAGATGGTGCGGCCGCGATACTCGCCCAGCAAGTCAACGCGCAGGTTACAGCCGAGCGCACCCACGAGCGTGGGATCAATCGCCACGGCAACCGCCAGCGGATCGTGCAGCGCGCAGCCGCCCAGGTAGGGCGCGTTCATTTCGTACGAACCGATATAGTGCTCGACCATGCTCGCAAACGCGCAGCCAGCCATAGTGCCCGAGCCCGTCCAGCCGGCAATGTCGCGACGCGTGAGCACCACGCGATGCGTCACATCCAGCCCCACCATAGTGAGCTTGCGACCCGAACGCAGCACGGCATCGGCCGCCTCGGGATCACTTGCCATATTGGCCTCGGCGCCCGCGCTCACGTTGCCGGGCACGGTAAGCGCACCGCCCATCACGACCACGCGGCCGATGGACATCATCGCCGCCGCATCGCGCTCCAGGGCAAGCGCCAGATTGGTGAGCGGGCCGGTCGCAACGTAGACCAGATCGGGACCATAGGTACGCGCGGCATCAATCAGGTAATCGACCGCCGCATTGCCATCGGCCGACGTCGCGCCCACCGGCTCGTACGGCGAGGCTGGCACGCTTGCGCCGCCGATGCCGTTCTTGCCGTGGATAAGCGTGGTGGACGCCGGCGGCGTGTAGGGTTCGGTTGCCTTCATGGGACAATCGGCGCCCAGGTACACCGGCACCTCGGGACGACCCAACAGGTCGAGCACCGCCAAGCAGTTGTGCGCCGACTGCTCGACGCGCACGTTGCCAAAGCACGTGGTGATGCCGACGAGCTCCACCTCGGGGCTCGCGATGGCATAGGCAAGCGCCATCGCATCATCCACACCCATATCCAGATCAAGGATCAGCTTCTTGGTTGCCATTGTTCTACTCCGCTTCTCCGTCTACATCCAAACCGTCTAAACCAAACTTGTGCTCGACTTCCGCACGCGTGGGAATTGATTGCTGAGCGCCCAGGCGCGACACCGTCACCGCCGAGGCGCGAGCGCCCGCCGCCATGCACTCAAAGAGCGGCAGGCCCTCCAGACGAGCCGCCGCCAACGCGCCGATAAACGTATCGCCCGCGGCCGTCGTATCGACCACCGCGCTCGAAAGCGCCGGCATGCGCAGCGGCTCACCGCCATCGCCGAGCGTAACCGAGCCGGCGCCGCCCAACGTGATGACCGCAGCCCCGGCGCCCTTGTCGAGCAGCGCATTGAGCGCGGCGACGCAACTCGCATCATCCGTAGGCAGAATGCCCGTCAGCACCTGGCACTCGGTCTCGTTGGGGCAGACCAGGTCGACCGCTGGCCACGCTCCTGCCGGCAGGTCGCAGGCGGGCGCCGGGTTAAAGATCGTATAGAACCCCAGCTCGTGAACGCAAGAGAGCGCGGCGGCCGTTGCCATCAGATCGCATTCGCCCTGGGCAATAAAGACGCTTCCGGCAGCCGGGGCAATCTCGCTGGCATCGCCGTCGAGCTCGTCGGCCACCAAGCGCCTCAGTGCGCGGGCAACGTCCTCGCCCGCAAGCGCATGGTTGGCGCCCGGCGACAGCACGATGCGGTTGTCGCTCTCGCAGCGAATGATAGTCGCGGTACCGGTCTCCACGTCATCGCGACGCGCCACAAACTCAACGCCCACGCCGGCATCCTGGAGCCCTGCCACGAGCGCATCGCCAAAGGTATCGCGCCCAACAGCGCCGATCATGCACGTGCGCGCACCCATGCGCGCAGCGGCAACGGCCTGATTGGCTCCCTTACCGCCGGCGTTGGTGATAAAACCGCTGCCATCGACCGTCTCGCCCGCGCGCGGCATGCGCTCGCACGCCACCGAAAGGTCCATGTTCATGCTGCCGAACACCGCAACGATGCTGTGATCCGCCATGGAAACCTCCTCGTCTTCAGGCTTTGCGCCCACCGTCGACCAACGATTGTGCACTCTCGCACCCCCTATAACTTTAGTCCACTTTGATGTGGACGCGCGCTTGAGCTTGCGCCAGCAGCAAGCATTCACAGGGGCAGGCAGCTACAATGAATACGTGCTGATTATTCTCGTCATTGGATGATGTTTTATGGAACAACTCTCGCAATCGGGCTCGCGCGGTCGACGCCGCACGGGCAACGAGCCGGCGCCGCACGAACGCGTGAAGGGCGAGCGCCGTGCCAACGAGCCGCGACGCACCGCGAGCCCCCATCGCGCTTCTGCCAACAACGCGGGCCGCGCCAACACTCCCGCCGCGGAGCAGACGCCTGCTCGCCCCAAGTCCCGCTACATCCCTGCGCTCGACGGTCTGCGCACGCTTGCCGTCGTCGCGGTGGTGCTCTATCACCTCAACCTCACGTGGGCTCAGGGCGGCCTGCTTGGCGTCACGATCTTCTTTGTGCTTTCGGGCTATCTGATCACGCGCTTGCTGCTCAACGAAGTCGCTAAGACCGGCCGCATCGACCTTAAGAGCTTCTGGATTCGCCGCATCCGTCGCCTGGTCCCCGCCGTGGTAACGGTAGTGTTCGTGACCTGCGCGCTGTGCACCATCTTTAACCACGTGATGCTCACCAAGATGCGCCCCGACATCCTGCCGTCGCTGCTGTTCTTCAACAACTGGTGGCAAATTGCCCAAAACGTCTCGTACTTCAACGCCCTGGGCGACCCCTCGCCGCTTACGCACTTTTGGTCGCTCGCCATCGAGGAACAGTTCTACCTGGTTTGGCCCCCGCTGCTGCTCGCTATGGTATCCATGCACATGAGCAAGCCCAACACACGCCGCGTGGTTCTGGGCCTGGCTGCTGTCTCCGCCATCGCCATGATGGTGCTCTATAACCCCGCCGCCGACCCCAGCCGCGTGTACTACGGCACCGACACCCGCGTGTTCTCGCTGCTGCTGGGCGCTTGGATGGCCTTTATCCCCGATCGCGACCTGGCGCCGGTGCGTCTCGCTCGTCGTTTGGGGCTCAATCGCCTGGCTGGCGCCGCCAAGCACGGCAAGAACGCCGAGGGCAAGCATGACGCTACGACCGACGGCGCAGCCGAGACCGTCCCGGCACAGCCGAGCGCCCTCGTGCGTTTTTGGTCCTCGCCCGCATCCATCGATATGTTGGGCGTCGTGGGTCTGGTTGGCCTTGCCGCCATGGTCGCGCTCACCAACGGCTACACCGCGTTCCAGTATCGCGGCGGCACGCTGTCATGCTCCATCCTCACGCTCATGGTCATCGCGGCCTGCGTGCAGCCCCAGGGAATGGTTGCCCGCGCGCTGTCCGCCGAGCCGCTCGTGTGGGTTGGCAAGCGCTCGTACAGCATCTACCTGTGGCACTATCCGCTACTGTTGCTCATGAACCCGGTCGCCAACATCAACGATACGCCGTGGTGGCAGTACATTTTGCAGGTGTTGTTGGTGGTCGCCGTAGCCGAATGCTCATATCGCTTTATCGAGACGCCGTTTAGAAAGGGCGCCTTTGGGCGCACCGTATCCGAGTTCCGCAACGGCACCACCACGCCCACCAACTGGGTGCGCGCGCATATTCCCGCGTGCGCCACTTGCGGCATCGTGCTTGTTATCGCGCTGGGCGGCCTGATCTTTGTGCCGGAAACTTCCGCACTGAGCGGTGAGGGCGCCGAAGTCCTCAACAAGGAAGCCAAAAACACCGCGCCAACGGACCAACAGGCAGCCGACGACACCGACAAGGACAACGACGGCTTCCCCGACGGATCCTACGACCTGCTGATGATCGGTGACTCCGTGTCGCTGCGCGCCGTTGATTCCTTTGACGGCGTGTTCCCCCACAGTCACATCGATGCCGAAAAGGGCCGCCAGTTTGATGCGGGCCGCGCGACATTTGAGGGCTATCTCCAACAGAACCTTGCCGGCAAGATCGTGGTCTTTGCGCTGGGAACCAATGGCTTGGTAACCGACGACCAGATTGACGCCATCATGGCCGATGCAGGAGATAAGCGTATTGTGGTGTTTGTGAACACGCGCAGCCCGCAGCCGTGGGTTGGCTCTACCAACCAGGCCATCGCCAACGCCGCTACGCGCTACAAGAACGTGCGCGTTATCGACTGGTACGGATACAGTGCCAATCGCAACGACCTGTTCGATGGCGATGGCACGCACCTGTCGACCACTGGCGTGACTGAGTACCTCAACTTGATCCGCGATGCAGTCAAGAAGGACCTGCCCGTGCATCCCGAGGATCACGTCAACGATCCGCAGCCGGCGGCCGTCAAGTCTGCCACCGACGCGCTCGTCAATGCGCTCGCTCTCAAGCCGCACAAGCTGGGCACCGACAAGTAACCTGCAGCGCAAACTTCCCACATCCGGAGGGGGTGCCTGCCACGGCAGGCACCCCCTCCGGCGGTTAGGGACGTTCCTTATGTGCCGGCACCTAGGGACACTCCTGGCACAGCCGAGGAACGCCCTCCTTGCGACCGAATTCTGGGCGCCTCGCCACCCCGAACGTTGTTTCCAAGCCCACACCCGAAGCAAACAACCCAAAATCACTCTTTTCGAGCCGGCTCCAAGAGGTCGTGGACAAAAAGGGGCAAATATGAGTACTGTTACCATTTTAGTAGCAGGCAAAACCACCCAAAATGGCGCCCCTGCGGTAGCGCGCGACGGTGGCGCGCGCAGACGTGGTGTAAGAGCGTCCCGAGGTCCGTCGCTGCAAG
>NZ_QRJZ01000039.1 GCF_003470665.1 Collinsella sp. AM17-1 | reverse complement strand
GCGGCCCGCGCTGCATGAGCATGCCCTTCTGGCGCGAGGACCTCTAAGGTTTTCAAAGACCCGTACAGGTCTTACTACAAACATCTAGCTGCCATTAGATGTCTCCCATTGGGGCGGTGCGGATCTTTCGCACCGCCCCATTCATGTTTAATGACGCTAAATGAAGATCAGATAAGGTGGCCATGGATATCAAGACAATCGGTGTTGAGGAATGGCTCAACGTTTGGGAGAAGAGTGCTACCTGGGATATCGCTCAGTCGACGATCTCGTCGCTGACCATGGGCGAGCTTCGCGCACTGGACGAGCAGGACGGCGCCACGTTCTACGAGCGCCTGGATCGCGAGAAGATGAACTACGGCTGGATCGAGGGCTCTCCGGAGTTTAAGGCCGAGGTTGCCAAGCTGTATCGTCGCGAGGCCAATCCCGATCACATTCTGCAGACCAATGGCTGCACGGGCGCTAACCTCAACGCCATCATGGCCGTGGTCGAGCCCGGCGACCATGTCATCGCCGAGTGGCCCACCTACGCGCCGCTCTATGAGATTCCGCGTACGCTCGGTGCCGAGGTCGAGTATTGGGAGCTTCGCGAGGAGCTCGGCTGGAAGCCCGATATCGATGAGCTCAAGCGCTCGGTGCGCCCCAACACCAAGCTCATCTGCATCAATAACGCATCGAACCCCATCGGTACGGTGCTCGATGCCGATATGCTCGGCCAGATTGCCGAGATCGCCCGTTCGGCTGGCGCCTATGTGCTGTGCGACGAGGTGTACCTGCCGCTTGAGAACACCAAGGCCTTTATGTCGATGGCCGACGTGTACGAGAAGGCCATTGTCACCAACTCGGTGTCCAAGACCTATTCGACGCCTGCGGCCCGCGTGGGCTGGGTCGTGGCCGACGAAGAGGTGTCCAACCGCATCCGCACCTACCGCGACTACACCATGATCTGCGGCGGCGTGTTCAACGATGCCATGGCGACCTACGTGCTCGAGCACAAGGACAAGATTCTCGAGCGCAATCGCAAGATCGTGTTTGGCAACCGCGATATCGCGCAGGCTTGGATCGATACGCAGCATCGCGTTTCCTGGACGGCCCCGCAGGGAATATCCACCTCGTTTATCCAGCTGGATATTCCCGAGGATGACGAGTAATTCTGTAAGCGCCTGTTGGCCGAGAGGGGAGTGCTGCTGGTCCCCGGTAGCCGCTTTGAGCTTCCCTGCGGCGCACGCCTGGGCTACTGCGCGAGCGAAGACGTTCTTCGCGAGGGCCTGAAGCTTTTGGGCGAGGCACTGGCGGAGTTCGATCGCTAGGATTCCGACGATCTTCGAGGGCCTTATCCAAATTGGCCGAAGATAATCGAAAACGGACCCGTTTCCCAAGGGGAAGCGGGTTCGTTTTTCTATACCGAGAAGTCAAGTTGTTACAAATGGGGCCGTAAAGCGAGCCGGTATCCGCTGGGCCTTATACTGAGCTTCCGGTGAACGGTATCAAGCGTCTGGTAAACGGTAATTTGTTTACCAGAAATGAATAGAACAAACTTTTTTCTGAATAAAAATGAAAATGGTTGAGACGCGGCATGAATCGCTAATTCTATTCATAGCTTTATTAGAAATATGCAATTTGAGAGTGGTTTAATAAAGTTAAGTTCCATTTGCTATTTGGATTGAAAACGCGTTTTAGCACGTAAATAAACTTTATTAAATCAAAGTGTGCCATGCGTGAAGTATATGTGTATGCCGTTCACCCCTCATATAAAACCGTTCGGGGGCGAGGTGGAAGTATGGACTGATTTTGGATATAAATATGTCGTCAGCAATAACGCCTCACACGGAGGGGCGCTAACGAATCGGCCCTGACAGGGGCCCGAAAGAAAGGTAGGAGGCCATGACGAAAGGTCTGCACGTGCCTTCCGA
>NZ_QRJZ01000038.1 GCF_003470665.1 Collinsella sp. AM17-1 | reverse complement strand
TCCGGTCCGACCGGGCCGCGCGGCAAGGAGATATATTGCCAGACCGGAGGGGCCCCGTGGGCGGGAATCTGGGCGTACACGTTTCCTACACAATTCGGAATTCTCAGCTGTATTTATCGGTAATAAAGAGGGGACCTCGTTTCCGAGATCCCCTCCTCCGTCTATCTATAGAAATAGGCTTTCAAAGCCTTAGGCCAACAGCTTGCGACCGGATTCCTCGATCGCGTCAAGTGCCGCATCAGCCTCGGCGGCATCCGCGCCCTTGGCGAAGATGTACAGTTTAATCTTGGGCTCGGTGCCGGAAGGACGAACAATACCCTTGTTGCCGCCCTCAAGATCGAACTCAATGACGTTAGCCTTCGGCAGGCCGTTCACGCAGGTGTTGTAGTCCACGACGGCCTCAATCTTGGACCCAGCAAGCTCCGCAGGCGGGTTCTCGCGCAGACCGGACATGATGCCGGCCATCTTTGCCGCACCCTCAGCACCCGGATAGCTCAGCGAAATCGTCTTGTTGTGGTAGTAGCCATACTTCTCGTACAGCTCGTGCATCGCATCGGCGAGGTTCTTACCCTGGAGCTTGTAATACTGCGCCATCTGGCAAATCAGCAGCGAAGTGCTCACGGCGTCCTTGTCGCGCACGTGGTCGCCAGCCAGATAGCCGTAGCTCTCCTCGAAACCAAAGATAAAGCGATCGACCTCGCCAGCATCGGAAAGCGAGGTAATGATGTCGCCGATGTACTTGAAGCCCGTCAGGCAGCGGCGGAGCTCAAAACCGTACTCGTCGGCCAGAGCGTCAACCATGGCGGAAGAAACGATAGTAGTAACGGCAACCTTCTTAGTGAGGTCCTCACCGCGGGCAGCACGGGTCTTGCAGATATAGTCGAGCAGCAGAACGCCCATCTCATTGCCGGTCAGCAGCAGATAGTCATCGCCATTCTTAACGGCAACGCCAACACGGTCGGCGTCGGGATCGGTTGCAAGCAGCAGATCGGGGTGAACCTGCTCGCAGAGATCGATGCCCTTCTGCATGGCCTGACGGATCTCGGGGTTAGGATACGGGCAGGTCGGGAAATCGCCGTTAGGCTCCTTCTGCTCGGGAACAACCGTGACATCGGTGATGCCAGCGCGCTCGAGCACCGTCGTGACGGGAATGAGGCCGGTGCCGTTGAGCGGAGTGTAGACGAGCTTAAGCGGAGCGCCAGCGATCTCCTCGGCAGAAAGGTTAGTCACGCCGCGGGCGAGAACGGCGTCGTAATAACGCTCGAGGCACGAGTCATCGATCCATTTGACCAGACCCTGCTCAAGAGCCTCATCGAAGTCCATGGACTTCACGCCGGTGAACGTATCGGTCTCGGCGATAGCCTTAGAAATTGCATCGGCGGCCTCGCTGGTGATCTGGCAGCCGTCGGGGCCATAGGCCTTATAGCCGTTATAAGGCGCTGGGTTATGGCTAGCGGTCATGCAAATGCCACCGGAGCACTTAAGGTTGCGGACGGCCCAGGAGAGCGTCGGCACAGGAGAAATCTTGGGATACACGAGGGCAGTCACGCCGTTTGCTGCAAGAATGGCAGCCGTCGTCTTGACGAACAGCTCACCTTTATTGCGGCTATCGCGAGCAATGGCGACCGTCGGATGCTTGAAGGTCGCATTGAGGTAGTCAGCGAATCCCTGGGTCGCACGACCGACCGTATAGATATTCATACGGTTAGTGCCCGCACCGATAGTGCCGCGAAGGCCGGCAGTACCGAAGGCGAGATCCTGGAAGAAAGCGTCGGTGATGGCGTCCTCATCACCCTGCTCCTTCATCATGTTAAGCTCAGCGAGGAGCTCCTCGTCCTTGACATTGGCAATCCAAGTATCAAGCAGCTCATGAACATCTGCCATGTGAGTCCTTCCGTCACAATCAATAAAACGACCCGTGTAAAACAGGACAAGCGCAGCAGTGCGCTAAAGCAAATATTAGTCCATTGAGAACAAAGAACCGACCAAAGAACGGTGAACGTCTATATTCAGCGGTGGATGATTAAATTGATTTAATTGCATAAGGAATGTTTCATGTAAACGCAAAAAAGGGGGAGGCCGCGAGGCCTCCCCCTTCTTCAATCTCGAT
>NZ_QRJZ01000037.1 GCF_003470665.1 Collinsella sp. AM17-1 | reverse complement strand
TCGGCGTTTTCGGGGCCGTGCTCGCCGTCGCCGGGCGCCTGCCGCTCGGGCCCGCTCCGCTTGCGGCCGCCTGGGCGGGCATCGTGCTGGGCAGCCTGCCCCTCTACGCGCTGGGGCTCGGCGTGGCCCTGCGCCTCGGCCGCAACGCCACCATCGGCGCCGGCGCGGCGGGGATGCTCCTCGCGTTCTTCTCAGTGGGCGGACTTGCGCACGGTCTCATGACCGGCGAGCTCACCGGTGCCCTGGCGACGCCCCTGAGCTGGGTGCCGCTCGCCTGGCCCGCGCGCCTGGGGTCGCTCGGGGTGGAGGCCTTCATCGACGCCGCACGCGCGGCGGGCCCACTCCTCACGACTGCGCTCGCTGGCCTCGTGCTCACCCTGGCAGCCGACGCCGTCCTTCTCGCCTGGTTCTGTCGCTTCGAGGACGGGAGGGCAGATGCGTAGGAGGCCGCTCGCCTCCATGCTCGTCCTCCTCTCCGCAGCGCTCGTCCTGGCCGGGATGCCCTGCTCGACGCCGGCTGGGGGTCGGCACTGCGCTCGATTGCCGACCGCGTGCTGCCCAACCCTGAGATCGCTATGTGGGCGCCCGCGCTCGAGCCCGGCAGCCACGCGAGCTCCTACGCCGACGCCACCGGGGCGGGGACAAACTATGTCTACCTGGTGGACGCTGCGGACGACAGGGGCAATGTCCGAGAGCTCCAGCTCATCTTCTTCGGGCGGGAGTCGGACGGCGAGGGCTGGCTCGGGATCGAGGCGCGCGGCGGCTCGGGCGTGCGCTACCGCGCGTGTGAAGCGGCTGAGGCGCCCGCAGCTGCGCGCAGGGCTCTGGACCGCTGAGTGCGGCGCTAGTACAATTCCGACGAGAGTTTCAGGAGGTCGAACATGGCGAGGATACTGGCAGTGGATGATGAACGGGCTATCCTCGACGCGCTCGCGCGCGTCCTCGGCCGCGACGGCCATGAGGTCGTCAGGGCGACGGACCCGACGGCGGTCCCGGGGATGGACCTCTCGCGCTTCGACCTCGTGCTCTGCGACGTCATGATGCCGGGGCTCGACGGCTTCGAGCTCGTGCGGCAGATCCGCCCGGACTTCGACGGGCCCATCGTCTTCCTGACCGCGCGCGTGGCCGAGGAGGATGCCGTGGCCGGCTACGGCCTGGGCGCCGACGACTACGTCCGCAAGCCCTTCGGTGCCGCGGAACTGCGCGCCAAGGTCGCGGCCCATCTACGCCGTGAGCGCCGGCCGCGCTCGCACGCTCTCTCCTTCGGGGAGGTGCGGATCGACCTCGGGGCGCGCGACCTCGCCGTGGGCGGCGAGACCGTGCCGCTCACGCCCACCGAGTACGCCATCTGCGAGTACCTCGCGCGCCACCCCGGGCAGGTCATGAGCCGCGCACAGATACGCGAGGCGGTGCTCGGCTGGGAGAGCGACGCCGACGACGCGGCCATATCCATGCAGGTCAGCCGCGCCCGGAGGAAGCTCTCCGAGGCCGGCGCCGATCCGATCGCGACCGTCTGGGGGATGGGGTACAAGTGGCAGCTCTGAGGATCGGGTCGCGGGGTCGCGGGGGCATGCCGCTCTCCTTCGTCATCGCGCGCTACTTCGCCTACGCGTTCGCGGCGGTCGCCACGGCGTGGCTCGCCTCGTTCATGGTGCTCTCCGTGGCGATCAACGCGGGCTTCGTCTACGAGGCAAGCTGGGGGCCGGCCAATGCGCGCGAGGTCGCGGAGGGCCTGGCACGCGACGGCGTTTGCGGGCAGCAGGACGTGCCGACGGCCTACCGCTACCTCATCCTGAACAAGGACGGATACGTGCTGATGACAGACCTCGAGGGCACGCGGCTCGAGGATGCGACGGAAATGGCCCGTACGGCACTCGCCGCGGATCCGGGCACAGTGGAGATCGAGGGCGGGGGCTCGGGCCTCACCTACGCTGCGTTCCCGCTCAAGGGCGGCGGGGCCTGCGCACTCGTCAGCGAGTACCTGCCGCAGTGGGTCTCGCGCGATCTCGCCAGCCTGCTTCCCAACCCGCAGAACCTCATGCTCGTCGGCGCCGCTGTGGGAAGCGCGCTCGCGCTCGCGCTCGTGGCGCGCCGTGCGAGCCGCGTGATCTCGCGCAAGATGGCGCCGCTCGCGGAGGCGGCGGGGCGCGTCGGCGCGGGGGAGCTCGACTTCGCGGTCGGCAGCACCAACGTGCGCGAGGTGAACGACGTCCTCGCCGCGATGGACGCCATGCGGGCCTCCCTCGCCGAGTCGCTCGAGGCCCGCTGGGCTGCGGAGCGGGGGCAGCGCGAGCAGATGGCGTCGCTCGCCCACGACCTCAAGACGCCGCTCACCGTGCTGCGCGCCAACGCCGACTTCGTGGCGGAGGAGCTGGAAGACGAGAATGACAGCGACCTCTCGGCCGCCGCGCGCGACATAGCCGGCGGTGTCGAAAGGCTCGACGGCTACGTGCGCCTGCTCATCGAGGCGTCGCGCGGGTCCGGCGGGGCGGAGAGGGCCCCCATGCGGCCGGCCGAGCTCTGCGAACAGGTCCTCGCCGAGGCCGCCCAGATCGCCCGGGCGCGAGGCGTGACGCTCGACGCGGCCACGGGCCCCGCTGTCGCGGGCGCGCCCGAGGCCCCGCTCG
>NZ_QRJZ01000036.1 GCF_003470665.1 Collinsella sp. AM17-1 | reverse complement strand
AGGATCGAACTCTCCGTCCAAAATATTCTGGGCTTCGAGCCCGTCCGGTCCTCACAACTATTAGCTGATCGGTTCCGTTCGATTCATATGGTTTTAGTATAGGAAAAGGAATTTCTCGGGGCCGCCTCTCGGCGGCCTTGCGAAAAACAAATCCAAGTTAGACCATTTCAAATGGTTCGATGTCTGCCCGGATGCGACACTGAAGTAAGTGTCCATCCTCGCAGTATCCGGTTCTCAAGGTGCACGCCTGGCGGCTGATCCGGTCCGACCGGGCCGCGCGGCAAGGAGATATATTGCCAGACCGGAGGGGCGCCGGGGGCGGGAATCGCGCACTCCATATTTTGTTCACAAATTAATTAGCTGGCTCCGAGTTGCTCAGAGTCACACATTTGGTCATAAACCATGGACAGACCGTATGACCTCGGGAATCTTGCTGTCCACTGTAGACATAGCATCTTTATACCCTCGTCGGTCTCTGCTAGTTAGCCCGTCATAAATAGAAGGACAACGTTAACAAACCCATAAAACGCCAGCGGGGGCTCTATCACTAATTAGATAGAGCCCCCGCTGGCGGAGTGTATTTAATTGAAACAATACCCCTTAACAGATTTACTGGAAATAAGGAGCAAAAGAACCGTCCGGATATACGTGGCGACAGAACCCTAGAGTCGACTGAGCGCCAACAGAAAGCGACATAAACAAAAAGATCGGCTCTACCCCAACGCAGATGACAACGATGCCCTCGACTAATGTCAATCCGAGCACTCCTAAAACGGATAGGGCAAATATCGCATATAACGCAAAAAAGGGGGAGGCCGCGAGGCCTCCCCCTTCTTCAATCTCGATGACGGCTCGGTGCCGTCCACCGGTCAGCGGCGCCCTGGCCTCCCACGGGCTGGCCCCGCAGTACTCTCGGCGCGATGGGGCTTAGCTTCCGGGTTCGGAACGGGACCGGGCGTGCCCCCCATGCTCTGGCCGCTGACCGGTGGGCGGCGCCCACCGTTACGGTGTCCTGGGTCTCATCTACGTGCCCTGGGGGCCGCATGGCGCATAGGAAAGGTGACTCGGGGGCATCCTCGTGCCCGGACCGCGCGCATGAGCGCTGGGTCCCGCGGGCCGCGAGGTGCGGTTCCGGAAGAGCTCGGGCGATTAGTGCGGCTCGGCTGAGGACGTCGCCGCCCTTGCACCTGCCGTCTATCGACCAGGTAGTCTACCTGGGCCCTTACCGGAAGGAGAACTAATCCCTGGAACGGCTTCCCGCTTAGATGCCTTCAGCGGTTATCCGCGCCGCACGCGGCTACCCGGCCGTGCCGTTGGTCGACAACCGGTTCACCGGAGGTGCGTCCACCCCGGTCCTCTCGTACTGGGGGCAGCCTCCATCGATTCTCCTGCGCCCACGGAGGATAGGGACCGAACTGTCTCACGACGTTCTGAACCCAGCTCGCGTACCGCTTTAAACGGCGAACAGCCGTACCCTTGGGACCTGCTCCAGCCCCAGGATGCGATGAGCCGACATCGAGGTGCCAAACCTTGCCGTCGATGTGGACTCTTGGGCAAGATCAGCCTGTTATCCCCGGAGTACCTTTTATCCGTTGAGCGACGGCCCACCCACTCGGGGCCGCCGGATCACTAGAGCCTGCTTTCGCACCTGCTCGGCTTGTGGGCCTCGCAGTCAAGCCCGCTTGTACTCTTGCATTCAAAAGGACGGTTGCCGACCGTCCCGAGCGGACCTTCGCGCGCCTCCGTTACCCTTTAGGAGGCGACCGCCCCAGTCAAACTGCCCGCCTGGCACGGTCCCCGAGCCGGTTGACGGCCTCGGGTTAGGACGCCGGTCGCGCGAGGGCAGTATTCCAAGGGCGGCTCCCCGGGGGCTGGCGCCTCCGGATCGATGCCTCCTGCCTATCCTCTACACGCGGGACCAGCGGCCAATGCCAAGCTGCAGTGAAGGTTCACGGGGTCTTTCCGTCCTTCCGCGGGTAAGTCGCATCTTCACGACCAGTGCAATTTCACCGGGTCCATGGTCGAGACAGCGCCCAAGTCGTTGCGCCTTTCGTGCAGGTCGGAACTTACCCGACAAGGAATTTCGCTACCTTAGGACCGTTATAGTTACGGCCGCCGTTTACCGGGGCTTGGCTTCGGGGCTTCGCCGAATGGCTAACTCCTCCGCGTGACCTTCCGGCACCGGGCAGGCGTCAGACCCTATACGTCGCCTTGCGGCTTCTGCAGAGTCCTGTGTTTTTGGTAAACAGTCGCTTGGGCCTCTCCACTGCGGCCCGCCTCCGCTCCCCGGGCAAGCCGGTTCACGTACGCGCGGGCACCCCTTCTCCCGAAGTTACGGGGCCATTGTGCCGAGTTCCTTGACCATGGTTGACCCGATCGCCTCGGTATGTTCTACCCACCCACCTGTGTCGGTTTGCGGTACGGGCGCGCACGCGCCTGCCTAGGGGTTTTTCTAGGGACCTCGGGCTCACTCGCTTCGCTTAAGTGCTTCGTCCGGAGCCTCGCCCTCGTGCGGACCGGATTTCCCTGGTCCGCGGGCCGCGCTCCATCACGGGGACGTCCAGAACCCCGCCGAGCCACCCCCATCCGTCGCCCCGTCGGTCGTAGCGCCGCGTGCGCGGTGCAGGAATGTCTGCCTGCTGCGCGTCGGCTACGCCTCCCGGCCTCGCCTTAGCCCCCGACTGACCCTGGGAGGATTAGCCTTGCCCAGGAAACCTCGGGTTCACGGCGGACGAGTTACTCTCTCGTCTCTCGCTACTCATGCCAGCATTCTCACTCCCATGCGCTCCACCGCCGGTCGCCCTCCGGCTTCACCGCCCATGGGAAGCTCCCCTACCGATTCTATTAGATAAAATCCCGCCGCTTCGGTGTCCAGCTTAGCCCCGTGTATTGTCGGCGCATGTCCACTCGACCAGTGAGCTGTTACGCACTCTTTGAATGCATGGCTGCTTCTAAGCCAACATCCTGGTTGTCTGGGCGGACGCACATCCTTTGCCACTCGGCTGGAACTTGGGGACCTTAGCGGGCGGTCCGGGCTGTTTCCCTCTCGAGCACACAGCTTAGCCCACATGCTCTGACTGCCGCGCTCTGGGCCGCCGGCATTCGGAGTTCGGTTGGATTCGGTAGGCGGCGAAGCCCCCTCGTCCATCCGGTGCTCTACCTCCGGCGGTGAACGCGCGACGCTAGCCCTAAAGCTATTTCGGGGAGAACGAGATATCTCCGGGTTTGATTGGCCTTTCACCCCTATCCGCAGGTCATCGCCGCCGTTTTCAACCGACGTGCGTTCGGCCCTCCACGGGGTCTTACCCCCGCTTCAGCCTGCCCACGGATAGCTCACCCGGCTTCGCGTCCGCGGCGCGGGACTCAAGTCGCCCTGTTAAGGCTCGCTTTCGCTCCGGCTCCCTTTCGGTTAACCTCGCCCCGCGCCAGCGACTCGCTGGCTCATTCTACAAAAGGCACGCCGTCACACCGTATAGGTGCTCCGACTGCTCGTGGGCGCACGGTTTCAGGTACTGTTTCACTCCCCTCCCGGGGTGCTTTTCACCTTTCCCTCACGGTACTGGTGCGCTATCGGTCACAGGGTAGTACTCAGGCTTGGATGGTGGTCCACCCAGGTTCGGACCGGGTTTCACGTGCCCGGCCCTACTCAGGGACCGCGTCGCGCCGTCCGGTCTGGGTTCGCGTACGGGGCTGTCACCCGCTGCGGCCGGCCCTCCCATGCCGTTCCGCTCCCCAGCCGGACCTGCGCCCGGGGGCGGCAGCCCCCGGATGCGCGGCCCTGCAACCCCGCCGGCGGAACCCCTGCCGGGTATGCCCGCT
This sequence comes from Collinsella sp. AM17-1, assembly GCF_003470665.1. Lineage (GTDB taxonomy): Bacteria > Actinomycetota > Coriobacteriia > Coriobacteriales > Coriobacteriaceae > Collinsella. The sequence goes on along the minus strand of NZ_QRJZ01000036.1, from coordinate 111 downwards.
CGACGGTTTGGCCATCGGTCCCCTTTCGCTCGCCGCTACTCGGGGAGTCTCGAGATTGATTTCCTCTCCTCCGGGTACTTAGATGTTTCAGTTCCCCGGGTTGTCCTCCCC
>NZ_QRJZ01000035.1 GCF_003470665.1 Collinsella sp. AM17-1 | reverse complement strand
CGAGCGGGGGCTCCTGTCGTTTCCGTGCCCCTGGATTGGGTCATAGTGTCTGTTTTTGCCTGGTCATCAGCGACCACATTTTTGTTGCAAACTTGTCTTTCAAGGCACCTTGCTCGCGCTGACGGGTTCTCGCTGTTGGTGACGGCATCATTGGCGTTTCCGTTCTTGTTGGAGAGGGCAACGGTACGACCTTTGCCGTATTATTGAGACTGTTTGTTGCTTTGCTTGTTGTTGAGGGGCTTTGTTGGACAGCTATTTTACTCTGCAATCGAATATTGAGGCTACGGGTGAGTTCGTCGATCGTAAGAGTCGGTTTATTGCCCAGCTGGTCCATATTGAGTCCGAAGATGAGGCAAATGCCTTTATCGAGACGGTTCGAAAGCGCCATTACGACGCTCGACACAATGTTCCCGCGTGGATTTTGGTCGATGGACGCGAGCGCCAGAGCGATGACGGTGAGCCGAGCCGTACGAGCGGCATGCCGACGCTCGAGGTGCTGCGCGGCGCAGGACTCAAAAATGTTTGCTGCGTGGTGACGCGCTATTTTGGCGGCACGCTGCTGGGGCCCGGAGGCTTGGTACGCGCCTATACCGCGGCGACGCAGGCGGCGGTGGCCGCGGCTCAGGATGCCGGGCAGATCGTCGAGATGACGAGCGTCGTGCCCGTTGACGCGCATGTGGCCTATCCGCAGTATGAGCAGGTGCTTCGCTTGGCGCAGGATTCGGGCGCCAAGGTTTCGGATACCGATTACGCGGATGCCGTGACACTTCACTTGGTGTTTAAAGCGGGGGAGCAGGAAGCGTTTTGCGCCAAGATGCGCGAGCTTATGGCGGGGCGCGAGGAGATTGAGGTCGGCGCTCCCGAATTTGCCGAGTTCTAACGGCGACGGCCGGCGTGCTTTTGGATGGATTCCAAGCGCGCCGGCCGTCGTTTTATGTCGCTGCCGTTTACTCGGCGAGCTGCTTTAGCACATCGCAGGCGATCTCGATGGCATCGTCGATGCAGCCGGGGCAGCTGCGGAGCGGACCCTTGTCCGATCCGATGCCCTTGAGCGTGCCGCAGATGGTCGTCGTGTTCTTCTCGCCAAAACGCTTGGCGATCTCGCGCGACAGCTTGTAGGTCTGGCCCTTGGTCTTGGGGTTTTCCATGCCATCGCTCATCACAAAGCCCATGATGGCCACCGCGCCCGAGATGGCGCCACAGGTCTCGGTCATGCCGCCCATGCCTGCGCCAAAGCCCTCGGTGAGGGTAAAGGCGACTTGGGGGTCAAGCCCGACGGCGGGCGCGAGCGTGCAGGCGACGGCCTGCGCGCAATTAAAGCCACGGGCGTGGTACTCGGCAGCCTGAGCCTGACAGGCGGCGGCGTCGAGCTGGGCTGTATCGATTTGCTTCATCGTTGTCTCCTTGGTCACGGTGTACCCGCCTATGGTACCCGTGACGAGGCATGTAATCATCGAGAGCTTCATGTATGCCTCATGTATATCCATCGAATAAATGCCTAAGGCTGAGACGAATGCCCCTGATTTATTTGTCTCATAACCTATCGGCGGGATGGGTTGAGAGGGGTGCGGGGTAGCGGTATCGTGAACCGAATAAAATCAAAACCCAAGTAAGGGAGTTGGATATGAGCGAGCAGACCATCGGTACCACGTGTGTTCAGGGCGGTTATCGCCCGGGCGATGCAGAGCCGCGTCAGGTGCCTATCTACCAGTCAACCACGTGGAAGTACGACACGTCCGAGCACATGGGCAAGCTGTTCGACCTGGAGGAGTCGGGCTACTTCTACAGCCGCCTGCAGAATCCCACGTGCGACCTGGTTGCCGCCAAGATCTGCGAGATGGAGGGCGGCACTGCTGCGATGCTCACGAGCTCGGGCATGGCTGCGAACTTCCTCGCCATCTTTAACGTGGCCGGTGCCGGCGATCATGTTGTCGCAAGCTCTGCTATCTACGGCGGTACCTACAACCTGCTTGCCCATACCATGGGTCGCATGGGCGTTACCTGCACGTTCGTTGCCCCCGACTGCACCGATGAGGAGCTCGAGGCTGCCTTTGAGCCCAACACCAAGCTCGTCTTTGGCGAGACGATCGCCAACCCCGCCCTTGCCGTGCTCGATATCGAGCGCTTTGCCAAGGCCGCGCATGACCACGGCGTGCCGCTGATGGTCGACAACACCTTCCCGACGCCCGTGATGTGCCGTCCCTTTGAGTGGGGCGCCGACATCGTTACGCACTCCACCACCAAGTATATGGATGGCCACGCTGCCTACCTGGGCGGCGTGATCGTCGACCACGGCCAGTTTGACTGGATGGCCCATGCGGACAAGTTCCCGGGTCTCACCACGCCCGACGAGAGTTATCACGGCGTGACCTATGCCGAGAAGTTTGGTCGCGAGGGCGCCTTCATTACCAAGGCCACCGCGCAGCTCATGCGCGATCTTGGCCCCATGCAGAACCCGCAGGCGGCGTTTTTCCTGAACAGCTCGCTCGAGAGCCTGCATGTGCGCATGCCGCGTCATTGCGAGAACGGCCTGGCCGTTGCCAAGTTCCTGCAGAGTCATCCCAAGGTGCGCTTCGTGAGCTATCCGGGCCTGGAGGGCGACAAATACTATGACCTGGCTCAGAAGTACATGCCCAACGGTACCTGTGGCGTCGTGAGCTTTGGCTTTAACGGCGGTCGCGCGGCAGCTGAGACCTTTATGAAGAGCCTCAAGCTCGCCCAGATCGCCACGCATGTGGCCGACGCCCGCACTTGCTGCCTGCATCCCGCTAACGCCACGCATCGCCAGATGAACGATGAGGAGCTCATCGCCTGTGGCATCTCCGCCGACATGGTGCGCCTGTCGTGCGGCCTCGAGGACACGGCCGACCTGATTGCCGACCTTGAGCAGGCTCTCGAGCAGCGCTAGGCTAGCGTTCGCATAAGTCGCCGATGCCGACAGAGGGCTTCGGCGACCTTTACGTTCCGATTCCGTAGGCGGGACCCCAATCGCGGCTGTTTGCAGGCGATTGGGGCCCCGTTTTTGTGTTGCGCCACTCGAAAGGATGGATATGGAGAAAACCGCAGAGCAGCTGCGCCGCGAGCACATTGCCCTAGAGGGCGACACCCATGGCAAGAACAAATGGGCGATTCTGTTTACCGTGCTCATCATGACGTTTATGGCGTGTCTGGATTCGACCGTCGTGACCGTGGCACTGCCCGTGATGCAAAAGGAGCTGGGCGTGGGCCTCGACCGCATCCAGCTGGTGAGCTCGGTGTATCTGCTTGCGACATGCGTGGCTATGCTGCCGTTTGGCCGTCTGGGCGACGTGCGCGGCAAGGTGGGCGTATTCCAGTTGGGCGTCATCGTCTTTACGGTCGGCTCGCTGCTGTGCGGCCTTTCGGCCTCGCTCGAGGTTCTTATCCTGGCACGTATTGTTCAGGGAGTCGGTTGCGCGGCGGCCATGGCTAACAACATGGGTATCATCACCGAGTCGTTTCCGGCGCGCGAGCGCGGTCGTGCCATGGGTATCCTCGCGACTTTCGTGGCCCTCGGCATGATGTGTGGTCCCGTGCTCGGCGGCATGTTGGTGGCAAGCTTTCCCTGGGAGAGCATCTTCCTCATCAACCTGCCCATTGGCGTCATCTCGCTTATCGTGGGGCTTTACACACTGCCGCATGTTAAGCCGGAGGCCGGCGAGCGCCCCATGTCGCTGGCGGAGGCCACGCGTCGCTGCTTTGCGAGTTCGGCTTTTACGATTAACTTGGCATGCATGCTTATTGTGTTTATCGGCATCGGTGCATCTGAGTTTGTGCTGCCGTTCTATTTCCAGGATGCCCATGGCTTTAGCTCCGATATTTCCGGACTGCTCTTTTTGGCGCTGCCGATGGTGAATGCCTTTATCGGGCCGCTTTCGGGTACGGTTTCGGACCGTGTTGGCTGCGAGGGTCCCACGGCGGTCGGCCTGGGTGTGTACATATGCGGTCTCTTTGCGGTAAGCATGCTCGACGAGCACTCCTCCATCCCTGTGATCGTGTGCTGTGTCGCGTTTATGTCGTGCGGCACGTCGATTTTCCAGAGCCCCAATAACTCCCTGTACATGGGCTCGGCTCCGCGCGAAGCGCTCGGTTTTGCTGGCAGCTTGGGCAGTTTGGCGCGCTACGCCGGCATGGCAGTGGGCATTACGGCGGCGTCGCATATCCTGTATGGGCAGATGAGCGTGGCGATGGGCGAGGCCGTGACCAGTTTCGTTGCAGGCCGTCCGGATGTGTTCTTATTCGGCTTTCGCTCGGTGTTCTACGTGCTCATGGCTGTGGCCGCTGTGGGCTTTGCGCTCGCCATGGTGCGTTTGGTGAAGATGCGCGCCCGCCATTAGCGTGTTGGGAGGCTGTCTGCCACGATTCGCGCCGTCCCAAAAAGACTGGTGGGACTGCGGACGATTTCTTGGACCGCTACGCGGCCCTTCCCAGCGCGGCGC
>NZ_QRJZ01000034.1 GCF_003470665.1 Collinsella sp. AM17-1 | reverse complement strand
CTCGAGCCTCGCCTTCTCCTCCGCCGCCCGCCTGACCGCGTCGACGTAGTAGGCGAGCACCTCCTCGTCGGCCCCCTCCGCGAACCTTATCGACTCGATCCAGGACCAGTGGGCCCGGGTCCAGTTGCCCTTCCTGCGGCCGGTGGGCGTCCTCTCGTCGAAGACGAAGCCGTGCCTGAGCAGGAACTTGGAGAGCCGCTGCTTCGAGCGCGAGAGGTCGTCCCTCGCGTCCTCGAGCGCCCTGGTCAGGTCGCGGGCGGCCTCGCACTCGTCGTCGGGGACCCACACCTCGACCACGTTGCCGACCGACAGCATGCGGGCGAGGAACTCGGCGTCGTTGCGGTCGTTCTTCCTGCGCCTGTCCGCGCTGGGCTTGATCATCTTCGAGACGGCGCCGACCACGCAGCCGACCCCCAGGCCGGAGAGCCTCTTCTGCAGGTCGAAGCCCGTGACCCCGGACTCGTACACGCACCTGGCCCCGGGGTCCACGGAGCGGACCCACTCCGCGACGGCGCCGGCGTCGTAGCCGAAGGTCGCGGCGCGCACCTCCCCGGTCATGACGTCGAGGGAGACGGCCTTTATCGAGCGGGCGTGGACGTCGAGGCCGACGAAGGTGGTAGTATCGAGCATGGGAGCCCCTTCCATGAATGCGGCGTGGCCGCCGCGGCTGAATTAGACACTCACCATTGTCGGCCTAATCCGCGGTCTTTCATGCAGCAGGGGCTCTCAGTGTTTTATGTCCTGCTCATATCGTCTGCGGTGGCCGCATCTTTCGTCTGCAAGGCAACTGCACCGGTGGGGGAGCTGGTTTCTGCCGCGATCGCCGTTACGGGGGCGATTCCCGCGACAAGTGCCGCGGAAAGGGCGATGCCCACAGTTGCTCGTCTTGCTCTTCTTGCGAGAATGTCGTTCATCTCGGCACCTCATTTCAAGGGTCGGCGGCTCGGCTGGTAGCACTAATGTAAGTATATCAGGCGATTGGCGCGCCGCTGACCGGGCATGCGCACCTCTCCGCTTCTCTGGAAACCGAATCCCATTAGAAATGACGAGTTGTTTACGCTTCTTTTGGGCTCACCGTACTATCATGATTCGAATTGAGTGTGAATGATGATAGGGAGCGCCTTTTTATGATTGAGTTGCTCAGGCGTTTTGGTGGTAAGTTTCGCCGATATATGGTGATTGGCCCTGCGTGCAAGTTGATCGAAGTGATTTTTGACCTGCTGACGCCGCTGGTGATTGCCCAGATGATCGATAAGGGCATTGGCTCGCACGACGTTAATGCCGTTATCCACTACGGCATGGTACTTGGCGCCATGGCTGTGATCGGCATCTCGTTTACGCTCGTCTGCCAAAAGATGGCGGCGCTCACCTCGCAGGGCATGGGTACTGACATTCGCGGCGCACTCTACCAGCACATCAACAAGCTGAGCTATGCCGAGCTCGACCGCTTTGGCACGCCCTCGCTCATCACACGCATCACCAACGACGTCAACCAGGTCCAGCTTGCCGTGGCGCTGGGCGTGCGCATGCTCATCCGCTGGCCTTTCCTGGCGGTGGGCTCCATGGTCGCGGCCCTTGCCATCGACCTTAAGCTCGGCATCATCTTTTTGATCTGCACGCCCGCTATCGGCCTGGTGTTTTGGTTTGTCATGGCGCGCTGCATTCCCTACTACAAGCAGCTGCAGGCAAAGCTCGATTGCATCGCGCTTATCTGCCGCGAAGGTCTTTCGGGCGCCCGCGTGGTTCGTGCGTTTGTGCGCGAAGACCACGAGCGCGAGCGCTTTGCCCAGGCCGCCGACGACCAGGCCAATACCGCCATCGTGGTGGGCAAGCTTTCGTCGATTCTCAACCCTGTCACGTTTCTCGTGATGAACCTGGGCGTGTGCGCCATCCTGTGGGTGGGCGGCATCCAGGTCAACGTGCTCGAGCTCACGCAGGGCCAGGTCATGGCGTTTGTGAACTACATGACGCAGACCCTCACCTCCATCGTGTACGTCGCCAACCTGGTCGTGGTCTTTACCAAGGCGAGTGCCAGCGCGTCACGTATCAACGAGGTGCTCAATTGCGTGCCGAGCATTACCGATGAGGGCAACCAGCCGGTCGCACTGCCCGAGCCGGGCAATGTCGCTCCCGTTCCTGCGTTGAGCTTTGACCATGCGAGCTTTTCGTTTGGCGTGGGCGCGGCAAATGCCGTGAGCGATGTGACGCTGGAGCTGCCGCTGGGCAAGACGCTCGGCATTATCGGCGGCACGGGCAGCGGCAAGTCCACGCTCGTTTCGCTTATCCCGCGCCTGTACGATGCGAGCGCTGGCAGCGTGAGCGTGATGGGCGCCGACGTGCGCGCCTGGCCGCTCGACCAGCTGCGCCATGTGGTCGCGACCGTCCCGCAGCGCGCGTCGCTGGTGAGCGGCACCATCCGCAGCAACCTGACCTGGCGTGACGAGTCAGCGACCGACGATGAGCTCTGGGCGGCGCTCGATATGGCGCAGGCCAGCGAATTCGTGCGCAACAAGCCGCAGGGGCTCGATGCCCCGGTCGAGGCGGGCGGTAAGAACTTCAGCGGTGGCCAACGCCAGCGCCTGACCATCGCGCGCGCCCTGGTGGGCTCGCCTCAGATATTGATCATGGACGACTCCGCCTCGGCGCTCGATTTTAAGACCGACGCGGCGCTTCGCCATGCCATCCGCGAGCGCAGCGTGCGCGGTGCCGCCGAGGGCGGGCTGCCGCTCACGACGGTCATCGTGAGCCAGCGCGTCTCGACCGTGCGCGATGCCGACATGATCTGCGTGCTCGACCACGGATCGGTTGCGGGCCTGGGCACGCATGACGAGCTGTATGCAAGCTGCCAGCTCTATCGCGAGATTTGCCAGTCGCAGCTGCGCCGCGAGGAGCTCGAGGGCCAGCAGGGGAGCACGGTGCCCGCGTCCGCCCCGACTGCCCCTGCGCCTACTTGCTCAAAGGAGGGTTGCTAGATGAATCCGTATACTTCTTCCGGTTCGGTCGCCACGATGACGGCCAATGTGTCCGGTAACGACAAGCTCAACGACCTGGGCGACGGCCCGCGCCAACCCGGTGATCCCGAGCGCTATCCCGTGGGCGCGGTGACGCGCCGCCTGCTGGGCTATGTTCGCCCGCACCGTATTTCGTTTACGGCGTCGTTTGTGAGCGCCGCCATCTCGGTGATTCTGCAGCTCTACACGCCCATCCTCATTGGTGAGGGCATCGACCTGATCGTCGCCACCGGGCAGGTGGACTTCGATGCGCTGCTGCCGCTCGTTACCAAACTCGCGATTGTCGTGATGGGTGCTGCGGCCTTTCAGTGGCTGCAGGGCTACTGCGTCAACCGTCTGTCCTACGAGACGGTGCGCGACATGCGCGTGGAGGCGAGCGACAAGCTCAGCCGCATGCCGCTCGGCTTTGTCGACAGCCATGCCCACGGCGACCTTATGAGCCGCGTGGTCAACGACGTCGATCAGGTGGGCGACGGTCTGCTGCAGGGCTTTACCCAGCTCTTTACCGGCGTCATCACCATCGTGGGCACGCTTGCGTTTATGCTCTCCATTAACCTGACCATGACACTCGTGGTGGTGCTCGTCACGCCGCTTTCCATCTTTGCAGCTGGCGCCATCGCCAAGCTCTCCAACAAAAGCTTTACGGCTCAGCAGCGTATTCAAGGGCAGCTCGGCGGTCATATCGAGGAGTATGTGGGTGAGCAAAAGCTGGTGGACGCCTTCGCCTACGGCCCGCACGCTCAGCAGCGCTTCGATGCCCTTAACGCCGAGCTCTATACAGCAGGTGAACGCGCGCAGTTTATGGGTTCGCTCTCCAACCCCGGCACGCGCTTTATCAATAACATCATCTATGCCGTGGTCGCTGTGATCGGCTGCGTGGGCGTGATCACGGGCGTGCCAGCGGCGCTTACGGTGGGCGGCGTGCAGATTTTCCTGTCCTATGCCAACCAGTACACCAAGCCGTTCAACGAGGTCACCAACGTCATCACGCAGATCCAGACCGCGTACGCCTCGGCGCGCCGCATGTTTGCGCTGCTCGATGCGCGCGAGCAGGAGCCCGACGCGTCGGACGCCGCAGAGCTTGCCGCCCCGCAGGGCGAGGTTTCGTTTGAGCATGTGGACTTTAGCTATGTGCCCGACCGCAAACTGCTGCAGGATATCTGCATCGATGCCAAGCCCGGCATGCGCTTTGCCCTGGTCGGTCCCACGGGCTGTGGCAAGACAACGCTCATCAATTTGCTGCTGCGGTTCTACGATATCGACACCGGTCGCATCGCGGTCGATGGCCGTTCCTCGCGTGACTACACGCGCGCAAGCCTGCGCCGTGCCTTTGGCATGGTGCTGCAGGATACGTGGCTGTTCGAGGGCACCGTGGCGGACAACATCGCCTACGGTTGTCCCGATGCCACACGCGAACAGGTTATCGAGGCGGCCAAGCGCGCGCATGCGCACAAGTTTATCGTGCAGCTGCCAGGCGGCTACGACACGGTGATTGGCGAGGACGGCGGCACGTTTAGCCAGGGTCAAAAACAGCTGCTGTGCATCGCGCGCGTCATGCTTACCGACCCGGCGATCTTGCTGCTGGACGAGGCAACGTCGAGCATCGATACCCGCACCGAGCTGCAGGTGCAGGCAGCATTCGACGAGCTCATGGCTGGCCGCACAAGCTTTGTGGTGGCGCACCGCCTGAGCACCATCCGCAACGCCGACTGCATTCTGGTGATGCGCGACGGCGAGATTATCGAGCGCGGCACGCACGACGAGCTGCTAGCGGCAGGCGGCTTCTACGCCGAACTCTACCGCAGCCAGTTTGCCCAGTAGGGGCCACCGATTGGCGGCAGATGGTTTACATCTGCGTCGTTAGTACTAAGATATTCATCTAATAAATTGCATTAGTGGCTTTAGTTTTGGGGGAAACGAGGCAACGTGACTATGACGTGCTCTTTGGTGGTTAACAGCAAGAGCGGTAATACCAGGATGGTTTCGGGCGCGATTAAGCGCGCTCTGCAGGCTGCGGGCGTTGAGTTTGTCCATGCCGCGGCGTTGAGCGACGATGCGGATGCAGATCAGGTTGCGCTCGAGGCGCAGGGCGCCTGCGCGGCCGACATGGTGCTCGTCGGTTTTTGGTGCGACAAGGGCGCGTGCACGCCTTCGGTCGCGGCGTTGCTCTCCGCCTTGCACGGCAAGCGCGTGTTCCTGTTTGGCACCTGCGGCTTTGGCGCCGATCAGAGCTATTACCAGCAGATTATCGATCGCGTGACCTCCAATTTGGCCAATGATGCCGAGCTTGCGGGCTGGGCGATGTGCCAGGGCAAGATGGGCCCTGCGGTCAAGCAGCGCTACGAGGCCATGCTCGAGCAAGATCCCGACAACGCCCGCGCTAAGATGCTTCTCGACAACTGGGTTGCCGCAAAGGATCACCCCACCAAGGAAGATCTGGATAACATGGCTACAGCCGCCAAAAAGGCCGTGCTGGGGGAGTAGCTCCCATCGCTGACGGCGGTCGGTCCATCTTTCTAAATGAAACGTCCTCCCGGGCGTCGGGGCACGAAGTTCCCTGCTCTACAGTCCTGCGCAAGACGAAGGCCACATTAAGTGGCCTTCTTTGCGTGCGGAACTCGCGATGAACTTCGTGCCCCGCCGTCCGGGAGGACGCCTCTTTATTGATGGGAGGCCTGATAGGTCGATGGTTCCGTGCCCGGATGCGTCCAAAGTGGGACGGGCTTTCCGGATGGGCAGGCGGGACTGCGGACGATTTCTTGGACCGCTACGCGGCCCTTCCCAGCGCGGCGC
>NZ_QRJZ01000033.1 GCF_003470665.1 Collinsella sp. AM17-1 | reverse complement strand
CCATGCGCGCAAAAGTGCGTCTCGGCAATCTGGGGCCCGTCCCCTTTAGTATTTATAAATATGCAGGTCAGCGAGGTGCTAGCGATGTGCTAGCGGATGCGCCGCCAGATAGACCTCGGTCAGTTGCGTTCGGTCGACATGCGTGTAGACCTGCGTGGTCGAAATATCGGCATGGCCCAAAATCTCCTGCAGCACACGCAGGTCGGCACCGCCCGCGAGCATGTGGGTGGCAAAGGAGTGGCGCAAGGTATGGGGATGGAGCCCCACCAGCCCCACCTGACGCCCATACCGCTCGCATATCGCATGCACGGCCTGGCGCGACAGGCGACGTCCGTTCTTATTTAAAAAGACCGCCGAGGTCTCGGTTCCGCGGGCATGGGCCGCCAAGCGAGAACGTCCCTCAGTTACATAGAGCGTCAGAGCTCGCGCCGCGCTTCCCACCAGTGGGGACAGGCGTTCCTTTGAGCCCTTACCGCGAACGAGTACAAAGCCATCGTCAATATGGATATCGCCCACATCGAGCCCAACCAGCTCACTCACACGCAAACCGCATCCGTAGAGCACTTCCAAGATGGCATGGTCGCGCAGTCCCATCTCGCCCTCGGGAAAGTCTTGATCGAGCAGCGCCGAGACATCCTCCACCGATAGATACTCCGGCAAACGCTCAGCCTTTTTAGGCAGGCGCAACGCCGCCGTCGGGTTTTGGGCCACGGCTCCATCGCGCACCAAAAAGGCATGCAGGCCCTTCACGGCAGCAAGCGCGCGCTCCACCGAGGCGTCGGAATAGCCTCCGCCGCGGCGATCGGCGACAAAGCCCTCCACGACCTGACGGGTCACCTCTTCAAAAGACACAATACCCGCCCGCTCCAGATAGGCGCAGTACGTCGTCAGGTCACGACGATAGGCCACAATCGTGTTGCGCGCCAAGCCCCGCTCGACCGCGAGGTAATCGAGATACTCCCCCGCCGCCACGGCGAGCGACGAGGGAGTAGCTTCGGTATGTTCCTTATTCGCCGGCACCCTTAGTCCGTAGCGAGGTTCATGGGCGTCACCTGCAGACGGTCGACACCCTCGTGCTGGCCGATCGAAGCGCGCACGAACTCTCGGAACAGCGGCTGCGGATTAGTCGGACGGCTCTTGAACTCGGGGTGAGCCTGGGTTGCCACATACCACGGATGCACGTCGCGCGGCAGCTCGACCATCTCGACCAGGCGCTCGTCGGGCGAGAGGCCAGAGATAACCAAGCCGGCATCCTCGAGCTGGTCGCGGAAGGCGTTGTTGAACTCAAAGCGGTGACGGTGACGCTCGTAGACGAGTTCCTCGCCATATGCCTCGCGAGCAAGGGTATCGGCGGCGAGCTTGCACGGATAGGCGCCCAGGCGCATGGTGCCGCCCTTCTCGGTCACGTCCTCCTGCGAGCTCATCAGATCGATGACGCTAAACGGGCCGTCCGGATCGAACTCAGAGGAGCTGGCGCCGGCAAGGCCGACGACGTTGCGGGCGAACTCGCACACGGCGACCTGCATACCCAGGCAAATGCCCAGATACGGAATCTTGTGCTCACGGGCAAACTCGGCCGCGAGGATCTTGCCCTCCAGGGCGCGCTTGCCAAAGCCGCCGGGGACCAGGATGCCCGAGGCGTCGCCCAGAACCTCAGAGACATTCTGCTCGTCGAGGCTCTCGCCGTCGACCAGCTGGACGTCCACATGGCGATCGTAGAAGACGCCCGCATGGTGCAGGGCCTCGATAACCGACAGGTACGCATCGGGCAGCTGCGTGTACTTACCCACGACGGCAATCTTAACCTTATCGGCGTGATGGTTGGCATGGTTCTGCTTACGCAGGAACTCATTCCACTCGCTCATGTCGCGCTCACGCGGGTCCAGGCCCAGGCGCTCGCAAATACGCAGGTCAAAGTCCTGCTCGGCAAGCAGCTGCGGCACGTCGTAGATGCTCGCGCAGTCCTCATTGGTAAAGACGCAATCGGTGTCGACGTCGCAGAAGCTTGCGATCTTTCCGCGGATAGCGTCATCGATATGGTGGTCGGAGCGCAGCACGATGATATCGGGCTGGATGCCAAAGCTGCGGAGCTCCTTGACGGAATGCTGCGTGGGCTTGGTCTTGACCTCGTGGGCGGCGGCAATATAGGGAACGAGCGACACGTGGATGTAGCAGACGTTCTCGGAGCCGGCCTCCTTGCGGTACTGACGGATGGCCTCGACAAACGGTTGGGACTCGATGTCGCCGATCGTGCCGCCCAGCTCGGTGATGACTACATCGGAGCCGGTCTGCTCCTCGATGCGGCGAAACTTGTCCTTAATGGCATTGGTGACGTGAGGAATCACCTGCACGGTACCGCCCAAAAAGTCGCCGCGACGCTCGCGGGCGATTAGGCTTTTGTAGATGGCACCGGTCGTAAAGTTGGAATCGCGGGTCAGGTTCTCATCAATAAAGCGCTCGTAATGACCCAGGTCCAGGTCGGACTCGTAACCATCCTCGGTTACAAAGACCTCACCATGCTGGAACGGGCTCATGGTACCGGGGTCGACGTTCAGATACGGGTCGGCCTTCTGCATCGTTACTTTGTAGCCACGCGACTTGAGCAGACGGCCCAGCGAGGCCGCGGTGATACCCTTGCCCAGGGACGAAACCACGCCACCGGTTACGAACACATGCTTGGTCATATTGAGTTACCTGCGCTTCCCGTAGAAGTTGTTTATCCACATCTTACGGGTCTTCATTGTAATACTCGCGCCGCGGACCGTCCGCAATTTTTCTCGCGTGCGATTGCATTTCTCAATCTTGAAACAAAACGCCGCCCGGTTTCCCAGGCGGCGTCACTATGGCAAGGGTTACATGCTGCTATCGATCAGCAACCTCGTCCTCAAGCATTTCTTGAACGAGCATGCCGGTACGGACGCCCTCAAGATACCACTCACCACGTTCGGTGAGGCAAATGCCATTTGCAAGCTGACCGCCGTCGTCGCTATAACGCGAGACGACATCAATCATACCTTCGGAATCCAAGCGATCGATTGCGGCGCGGGCACGATACGGCGAAACCCCCACGCGCTCGGCAAGCGTTTTGCGCGAGAAACCATACGGCCCGCCATTGTCTTCGGTTTGCTGGTCGATCTCCATCAACACCAGCACCTCGACACGCTTCATATCGTTGACACTCGCACGACCCTTGCCCGCCATAGCAGCCTCCTCAAACCGAGCACGAGCATCTAACGCGCCGTGCGCGACCGACACACCTCACGATGGCAGGTAATATCCATCATGCGGCATCCCGCTAAGGATGAAACAGTTACGGTTATTGTATACCGCTCAAATTGTTTCTAGGCAGGTAAACGGCTATTTTTCGCCGAAATAGGCACTTTATTGATCAAAAAGCCGTACCGGGCGCTAACCCGATACGGCCAAACTGCAATGCAATTACCGCGGTGCTTCAAACTTAGCGATGGAAGAAACCGCGGCGCTCGAACTTGGGCTCGCAGCACACGTTGATACCCAGTTTGCGCAGTACCGTCTCGTCCGTCGGCGAGATGATCACGCTAAAGAAGGCATCGCAACCGCGCAACTGCTCCAGGCCCGAAAGGACGCGAGCGGCCGTCTCACTCGTGGCCGAGGTGATCGACAGCGCCATAAGCGTCTCGTCGGTGTGGAGGCGCGGGTTTTTGCTACCCAGGAAATGCGTCTTGAGCTTGCTGATGGGCTCGATCGCCTCATCGCTAATGACCTCGAGCTCAAGGTCGACGCCCGAGACATGCTTGAGGGCGTTCATAATGAGCGAACTTGCGGCGCCCAGGCGCGTGGAGGTCTTACCGGTCACCACGGAGCCATCGGGCATGACCATGGCACCCACGGGACCACCCGTCAGCTGTTCCCTGGTGAGGGCCGCCGAGCGTGCCGGTGAGTAGTTCTTATCGATGCCGGCTTTCTTCATAATAATCTTGAGACGGTCGACTTGCTCATCGCCCACGCCGGTACGGCGCACATTTTCGACCGCGGTAAAGTAGCGGCGAACGATCTCCATCTTGGAAGCGTCGCGGCAGGCATCGTCATCGGTGATGGCAAAGCCGACCATATTGACGCCCATGTCCGTGGGGCTCTGGTAGGGGCTCTTGCCCAGGATCTTTTCCATCAGAGCACGGACCACCGGGAAGGCCTCGACGTCGCGGTTGTAGTTGACCGTGGTCTTGTTGTAGGCCTCCAAGTGGAAGGAGTCGATGATATTGGCATCGTCGAGGTCGGCCGTGGCGGCCTCGTAGGCAATATTGACCGGATGCGTAAGGGGCAGATTCCAAACCGGGAAGGTCTCGAATTTGGCATAGCCGGCGGCCGTGCCATGCTTGTGCTCGTGATAGAGCTGAGACAGGCAAGTAGCGAGCTTGCCCGAGCCAGGGCCGGGCGCCGTCACGACAACGAGCGGTCGGGTGGTCTCGACAAACTCGTTCTTGCCATAGCCGTCGTCGGACACAATCAGATCGACATCGTGCGGATACCCCTCGATGGGATAGTGCAGCTTGGCGGGAATACCGAGCGCGTTCAGGCGGTTGCGGAACACATCGGCAGCGGGCTGTCCAGCGTACTGGGTGATGACCACGGCCGCGACAGCAAAGCCGTTGCCGCGGAACAGGTCAACCAGGCGCAGCACATCCTCGTCATAGGTAATGCCAAGGTCACCACGAGCCTTGTTTTTCTCGATGTGGTTCGCGTTGATCGCGATGATAACCTCGACATCGTCGGCGATGCTTTTGAGCATGCGGAACTTGCTGTCCGGCTCAAAACCCGGTAGCACGCGGCTGGCATGATAGTCATCGAACAGCTTGCCGCCAAACTCCAAATACAGCTTGCCGCCAAACTGCGAGATGCGCTCCTTAATGTGAGCAGCCTGCAGCTCGATATACTTCGCGTTGTCGAAACCCTGGCGCATGTATGGCTCCCGTCCCGTTTCGTAAATTAAGTTCCTACGCGATTATAACGGAGCCTGCCCTCCCCGATGCCCAGGCCATCAACAGGCACCAACCAAACACGCCATCGATAAGTTGCGGTGAAATAGCTCCTGTTTAACCCCTCAAGACGGCCAAACGGGAACTATTCCACCGCAACTTCCCCTTTTGGCGCAAAGTAACCTGACCCCTTTGCACCAACAGCAGAAACGTCGCGGGCAGAGAACGGACAGCGAACAGACACCAGAGCGAGCAAGCCGCCCCCTGCGCCAACAATAGCAGCGCCGCAGGTTGAGCATAAGTCAGCGAAAGCCCACCAGAGCGAGCAAGGTGACGTGAAAGAGGAGGGCATAGGCCTTTTGGCCATGCCCGACGATTGAACGTCAGATTGCCGCTCTGGCGGGCTTGCAGCGTCGAGTGGTTCCGGCGTTTGGTAAAACGCCGGAACACAAGAGCGCCCCCTCCCGCGCACGGAACGGGAGGGGGCCAAAGGTAGGAGTCTACCGGTGGGGTTACCCCACCGGACAGACGATGACCAGGTGATCCGTTATAGGATCGTCATGGTTTCCGTGGGGTACCCAAGGGGTACTTAGAGCATCACGCAAGCGACGGTCAGGATGATGGCGCAGACGACGGAGAGAGCGACGATGAGCTTAAGAGCAAACTTGAGCCAGGTCGTCCACTCGATCTTGGCCAGGGCAAGACCGCCCATGATGGCGCCGGAGGTCGGGGTGAACAGGTTCACGACGCCGATGGCGGCGGAGAAGATCATGACCATGACCTCGGGCGAGAAGCCGAGCTTAACAGCCAGCGGTCCCATGATGGGCATGGAGACAGTAGCCATACCGGAGGTCGAGGGGATCAGGAAGGACAGGCCGAAGTAGACCAGGAAGCTCATGGGAGCGAAGATCACGCCGGACAGGCCAGCCAGAGCATTGGCGGCAGCGTCGAGGACGTAGACGTCGAGGCCGGTGCTAGCCATGAGGACGGAGATACCACGGGCGAGGGCGATGACGAGGACAACGGACATCATGTCGGCAGCGCCGGTGATGAAGGTGTTGACGATCTGCTTCTCGGACAGGCCGCCGATAATACCGATCAGGACAGCCATGAGGAAGAACCAGGTGGAAGCCTCGTCGAAGTACCACTGACCAATGGGCAGGCCGGTGATCAGGGCAGACCAGCCCTGAACGATGGCGTTACCGTCGGCGTCATAGATAGCGCCAGCATCGAAGAAGTTGGCGACGCCCTCGTTAAGGTCGGCCAGCGGGATGAAGCCGACGATCATGACGACGAAGGTGAAGGCAAAGGCGATCAGAACACCCTTCTGACGACCGGTGAGCTTGACCTCCTTGTGAACCTCGGAAGCAGCCTTGCCGTGAGCCTCTTCGGCGTCCTTGAGCTCCTGCATCGAAAGGATGGTGGAACCCTTGTCAGCCTTGACCTTCTTGGCATAGCTCATGACGAAGAAGATGGACATGGCGGTGGTAACAATCCACAGGACGGCACCGAGGCCGATGATGATGGACTGGTTGACCTCAATGCCAACGCCGGTCAGAGCGTCGACGGCAGCGCCGACGGCAAACGGGTTAACCGTGGAGCCGAGGCAGCCGCAGCCAGCGCCGAGCAGGACGGTTGCAGCGCCGACCATGGGGTCGAAGCCAGCAGCCATCATGGTAGCGGCGAGCAGGGCGTAGAAGGGAACGGTCTCCTCGCACATACCATAGGTGGTACCACCGAGGGAGAAGATGAGCATCAGCACGGGAATGAGCATGATCTCATTGCCCTTAAGCTTCTGCACCAGAACGGCAATGCCGTTGTCCAGGGCGCCGGTCTCGGTCATCATGCCGAGGAAGCCGCCGAGGATCATAACGAAGAGGCAGACGGGCAGAGCGTCAGCGAAGCCCTTGACCGGGGCGGTGCAGAAATCGCTCAAGCGGGCAGCGGTAACCGCGCCACCGGACGTACCGGAGACGATAACGGTAACAACCGCGACGATTGCCAGCAGAGCAAGAAGAATGGTGAACGATGAAGGCATACCGCGCTTTTTCTTAGCGGTCTCAGTCATAGTTCTCATCCCCCCTTCATAAATCATTTACTGATCTCGCCCGAAGCGGCTCTTCCGTGCCGTGCATGTCGTTCGGTGCGAGATTTTTACCAGACAAAAGTGCTCGGGGTGCGCAGCAATGCACCCCGAGCGAGATGCTAGATGCTCTTACTTGAGCGTAGCGTACATGACAGCCTTGATGGTGTGCATGCGGTTCTCGGCCTCGTCGAAGACCTTGGAAGCGGGGCTCTCGAAGACCTCGTCGGTGACCTCCTGCTCGGTGATGCCGAACTGCTCGCACTTCTCGGCGCCAATCGTGGTGTTGGTGTCGTGGAAGCTGGGCAGGCAGTGCAGGAAGATGGCACCCGGGTTGGCCATAGCCATGACCTCGGAGGTAACGCGATACGGGGTGAGCTGAGCGATGCGCTCGGCCCAGACCTCGTCGGGCTCGCCCATGGAGACCCAAACGTCGGTGTAGAGAACGTCGGCACCGGTGACGCCGTCCTTGACGTCGGTGGTCAGCTTGATGGTGCAGCCGTTGGCCTCGGCGATGGGCTTGCAGGCCTCGATGACGTCGTCAGCGGGCATGCACTCCTCGGGGCCGCAGGCCACGAAGTTCATGCCGAGCTTGGAGCAGACAACCATGAGGGAGCGAGCGACGTTGTTCTTGCAGTCGCCCATGAAGACGAGGGTCTTGCCCTTGATGTCGTAGTTGAAGTTCTCCTGGACGGTCAGGATGTCGGCGAGCATCTGGGTGGGGTGCCACTCAGTGGTCAGGCCGTTCCACACGGGCACGCCGGACTTAGCGGCGAGCTCCTCGACGTCGTCCTGGGCAAAGCCGCGGAACTCGATGCCGTCATACATGCGGCCGAGAACGCGAGCGGTGTCCTCGATGGACTCCTTCTTGCCCATCTGGGACGAACCGGGATCGAGGTAGGTAACGCCCATGCCCAGGTCCATGCCGCCGACCTCGAAGGCGCAGCGGGTACGAGTGGAGGTCTTCTGGAAGAGCAGGACGATGTTCTTGCCCTCGAGATAGCGGTGCGGAACGCCAGCACGCTTCATGTCCTTGAAGTTCTTGGAGAGCTTGAGCAGGTACTCAATCTCCTCGGTGGTGAGGTCGAGGAGCTTGAGGAAGCTACGGCCGGAGAGGTTAACACCCATGGTTCGTTTCCTTTCGAAAAAGTGAATTACTAAAAAGTGGTGCCCGTTTGACGGGCGAAACCGGTGCGGTTGTAGGGGGACCGCACCGGAACCGTTAAAACCTTAGAGGTCCTCGCGCCAGAAGGGCATGCTCATGCAGCGCGGGCCGC
>NZ_QRJZ01000032.1 GCF_003470665.1 Collinsella sp. AM17-1 | reverse complement strand
TGCGGGAGCGTGCCGTCAGCTCAATGTGTTCGGTTGAGATCGGAAATCAACCAGCTAATTAGGCTACTTACAGATTGTCGGTATCGAGGACAATGGTGAACGGGCCGTCGTTGACCAGGTCGACTTTCATGTCGGCGCCAAAGATGCCGTGCGCCACGTGGTCGACGTCCTGGGCGACGAGCGTCAGAAAGTACTCATAAAGCTCGTTGGCGACATCGGGCGCGCCAGCATCCGTAAACGACGGACGACGGCCGTGGCGGCAATCGGCAAACAGCGTAAACTGCGACACCACGAGCACCTCGCCGTCGACATCGGCAAGCGCCAAGTTAGTCTTGCCGTTCTCGTCCTCGTTGATACGCAGCCCACGGAGCTTGCCCCATAGTTTATCGGCCTCGGCACGCGTATCGCCATGGCCCACACCCAGCAATACCAGATAGCCGCGCCCAATGCGGCCCACGCACTCGCCGTCGACCGTCACGCCGGCGTTGAGCACGCGCTGCACCACCGCGCGCACGGCCTACTCCTCGCCCGTGAGTTTGGCGGACAGGTGCTCGAGTGCATGGAAACGATGGCTGATGGCGTTCTTCTCGTCCGCTGTGAGCTCGGCCATAGTCTTGCCCGGCGTATCGACCGGCAGGAACAGCGGGTCGTAGCCAAAGCCGTGGTCGCCGCGGCCCTCGTGTGCGATAACGCCCTCGCAGGCGCCCTCGCCATAGGTGACCAGGCCGTCTTGGTCGATGAGCGCAACGACGCTCATAAAGCGTGCGGTGCGATCCTCGTCTGCCACGCCTTCCAGATTAACGAGAAGTTTGGCATTGTTGGCGGCATCATCGCCGTGTACGCCCGCATAACGCGCGCTATACACACCCGGCTCGCCGTCCAGCGCGTCGACGACCAAGCCGGAATCGTCGGCGATGGCCATAAGGCCCGTCTCCTCGACCGCAGCCTGCGCCTTGATGATGGCGTTCTCCAAAAACGTCGTGCCGTTTTCCTCGGGGTCCTCAAAATCGCCCAGCTGGCCGAGCGCCACAAAGCGCACCTCGGGCATGACCTTGCCCAAAATGGCCTCGATCTCGGTGAGCTTATGGGCGTTACCCGTGGCCACAACAATGGTCGCCGCCGGGTCGAGGGTGTCGATATCAATCTTCTCAAGTGCCATAGCTGGCCTCCTTGTCTCTTATAGCAATGCCGTGTAGAGGACGACGAGGGCCTCGGCCTCTCCCCTCTCAATCAACGGCAGTCTTATACTTCGGCGTTTTCGCAGATTAAACCTGCCAAAATCAACATCACCTTTTGGCAGGTTAGGCGAGGGCTTGACGCTGAAGCTCGATGAGCTCGGCGATGCCCTTGTCGCCCAGATCGAGCAGGGCGTTGAGACGCTTGCGGTCGAAGGGCGCCTGCTCGCCGGTACCCTGGAGCTCGATCATCTCGCCAGAGTCGGTGGCAACGAGGTTCATGTCGACCTCGGCGTGGCTGTCCTCGGAATAATCCAAGTCGAGCAGGGTGTTGCCGTCGACGACGCCCATGGAAATAGCGGCAACCTGACCGGTAAGCGGAATGCGCTCGAGCTTGCCCGCCTCGACCCACATGGCAAGGGCGTCGTGCAGCGCCACCCAGGCGCCGGTGATGCTCGCCGTACGTGTGCCGCCATCGGCCTGGATCACATCGCAGTCAACGGTAACGGTGTACTCGCCGAGCGCCTTCATGTTGACGACGGTGCGCAGGCTGCGGCCAATCAAGCGCTCGATCTCCATGGAACGGCCCTTGCGGTTGGCATGTTCGCGCTTGCAGCGCTTGCCGGTCGACGCCGGCAGCATCGCATATTCCGCCGTTACCCAACCGGCCTTGGCGCCCTTGCGCCAGCCCGGAACGCCCTCCTCGATGGTGGCGGCGCACAGCACGCGCGTGTCGCCAAACTCTGCCAGGCACGAGCCGTGGGCGTGCTTCATGACGCCGCGGGTGAGCTTAACGGGACGCAGCTCGTTTGCGGCGCGGCCGTTGGCGCGGTTGACCTGCATATATTCCATGGAACTATCCTTTCGGCAAAAGAGTGGCGAAGACTCCGGCGACATTGCGTGCCTAACCGAGTTCATCGATATCGACATGCTCGATGCTTTTGAGCGGCTGGCCAAAGATAAAGCTGCCCGCCACCGCAAACTCGGCAATGTTGTCGGACGTGGTGGCAAAGCGATGCTGCGGCTCGGCGGTGTTGCCCGCCAGCTGCTCACGGCGCGTGAGGATATCGGTCAGCTCGCGGGTGGTCTCCTCGGCGGAGCTCACCACGCGCACCCCGGGCCCCAACGCATGACGGATGGGGCCCACCAGCAACGGAAAGTGCGTACAGCCGAGCACCACGGTATCGATGCCACGATCGTGCAGTGGCTCGACTGTAGCGTTGACCAGCGCGCGAACGGCTGGCGTATCAAAAATATCCTCGTTCTCGAGCCACTGCTCCTGCAGATGCGCGCCCGAGGCGAGCTCGTGCTCGACAACCTCGACAAAGCTCGAGGCAGGGCAGCCATACACGTCCACGCCGGCATCCAAGTCCTGGATGGCGCGCGTGTAGGCGCCCGAGCGGATGGTGAGGTTGGTGGCGAGCACGCCCACACGGCGCGTGCGGGTGCTGTTGATGGCGGCACGCGCGCCCGGCGCGATTACGCCAATCACGGGGACATCGAGCACCTGCTGAGCCAGGCGAAGCGCCGCTGCCGTCGCCGTATTGCAGGCGATGACCATGATCTTGACGTCGTGTCTCGAAAGCCAGCGCCCCGCCTGTAGCGCAAACGAGCGCACCTCGTCCTCGGTGCGGGTGCCGTAAGGGCAGCGCTTGGTATCGCCAAAGTAGTAGACGGACTCGTGCGGAAGCGCCGTCGCAATCGCGCGCGCAACCGTCAAGCCGCCCAGGCCCGAGTCGAACACGCCGATGGGGCGCGTATCACCGGCCAGATTCTCGATATCGGACATTACCTCACCAGATTCTCTCTCGAAAAGATATGGCCAAGCGTAACGGCGCCGAGCTATGAACGGGCCGCGATGAGCAGCTCCGCCGTCGCCGCCCAGCCGTCAACGATCCTGCCGCGCGTGACAAAGGCGTTATCGCAGGACGCAAGAAACTCGGGCGCGCCGGCGCTGGTCAGACCGTTCTCGACCAGGCAAAACGTGCCCACGTGGTCGGCCATGTAGAAATCAGACTCGGAATCGCCGAGCGCCAGCGTCTCGTCGCGCTCGATGCCCAGATGCTCGCAGAAACGCGCGACCGCCACGCCCTTGTCGAGACCCGACGGATTGATGTTAAAGGCACGACCGTCCTCGACGCGATCGAGCTCGAGGGTCGTCGGCTTGGACAGATGAGTCAAGTGGCCGTTGCAGGCCCAGACCAGACCGCAGCCGGCCTCGTCGAGGATGGCCTGCGCCTCGTCATCGGGAATATCGCCGCGCATGCCGACGGTGACCTCGCGGTACTTATAGCCAGTCGACATGTCGTTGTGGTACTCGATCTTGTGCGGCCAGCGAGCGAGAATCTTCTCGCACACGCCGGTCTGCTCAATCACCTGGTGCGGCGTAAGGCCGCAGGCGGGGTCGTAAGGCATGTCGCCGGTCAGATACTCCCAGTCGTTGGCCTTGAGGTCGTACATGACCAGACCACCCATCTCGCCAATGTAGGAGTTGAGGCCGAGCACGCGGGCATCTTCGTGGATCATGGTGCGGTTGCGACCCGAGGTGGGAATTACCTGGATGCCAGCGCGGGCAAGCGCCACGACGGCCTCGACGAGCTTGGTCGAGGGATTGCCGTCGTTGTCGCGCAGCACGCACGAGCCGGGCGCGAGCATCGTGGCGTCCAGATCGGTAAAGACGTACTTGACCTTGGCCAAGCGCTCGCGCATCTCGCCCGAAAGCTCGGCAACGGTCGGCAGGGTGTTGTGGGACATGGTTACTCCATTACGTAGAAGGGGCTTCTGGTCTTAGGCGGCGCGCCTCACTCGAGGAAAAACGCGCTTGCAACGGCAGCGCGCTCAGGACGCCGCCCTCATCGCAGTTCATTAGTCAAACTGGGTAACATCGATTAGGCGATTGGCCAGCGAAAGGTCGCTCTCGATGGGCACGAACTTGTCGCCCACGTGCATGAGCTCCTCGTCACCCTTTGCCAGCAGCAAGACAATGGTGGGAGCATTGGGGCTGACGTACTCCTCGCGCGCCGCCTTGAACGCCGCATGCACAGCGGCTTCGCGATCGAGGATGATCTCGTTCGGCGTATCGTCGGGAACATGCTCGGCAAGCTCGCGACAGACCTTCATCGGGTCCTCGTGAGCCGGGTCCTCGTTGGCAAAGATCATCAGGTCGGAATATGGTGCGGCCTCGCGCGGAAGCTGCTCGCGGCGCTCCTGCGCCTTGCCGCCGGCAGCGCCAAACACTGCAATGACTGGACTAGTGGGAAACGCGCGCTTGACCGACGAGAAAAGCGAACGGAACGAAAGCTGGTTGTGCGCATAGTCAACGACGCAGATCACGCGGCCGTCCTTCGACTCCACGACCTCCATACGGCCCGGCACACGCAGTTTGGAGAGGCCCTTCTTGATGGCATCGATACCGATGCCGATCTCGCGCGCAGCGGCGATAGCGACCAGCGCGTTTTCCACGTTAAAGTCGCCCGCGATGCCCAGCAGGACCTTCTCCCCCGCCTCGGACTCGTCGGCACACAGGCCATGCAGGTTAAACTCGATGTTAAAGCCGACCATGCGCACATCGCTCGCCCACAGGCTTGCCTCGGGATGCTCGACGCCAACGGTCACCAAGCGCTCGGCCGTCGACGCTGCCTCCAACACACGGTCAACCTCTTCGGTGCCCAGATTCACCACGGCGGTCTTCGCCTGGTCAAAGATCCTGAGTTTGCTCTCAAAATAATCCTCAAACGTGGGGTGTTCGATCGGCGAGATGTGGTCACGGCCGATGTTGAGGAAGCACGCCACGTCAAACGGCAGATTCTCGACGCGTTGGTACTTGAGTGCCTGGCTCGAGACCTCCATGACCATGGACTGGCGACCGGACTCACGGCAGTTGGCGATATGGCGCCAGACCTCGGGGGCCTCGGGCGTAGTATTGGTGCTCTCGTAGCACTCGATGCCATCGTCGGTACTCACCGAGCCGATCATGCCGCAGGACTCGCCCGCCGCTTTGATAATCGACTGGAGCATAAAAGCGGCCGTGGTCTTTCCCTTGGTGCCGGTGATGCCCACGATCTTGACGTCGTGGTCGGGACGGTCGTAGACCTCCGGCGGCAACAGGGCCATGGCCGTGCGAACGCTATCAACAACCAGCATCGCAGCACCGCTCTCCTGCGCCAGCGGCTCCAGAGACTCGACCAGCGACTCCTCGCACACAAATGCGACGGCGCCCGCATCGAGCGCCATGCTCAAAAACGCGGGCTTAAAGGCAACACCTTTGCAAAAGAACACGTCACCTGCCGAGACCGCACGCGAATCAAACGAGCAGCCGGTCACGGCACGCTCGTCAACCTGCTCTGATGCGCGCAGCTCGCCGCACACATCGAGAAGCTTGGCAAGCGTATCGACCGTGGTCACGGTCGCGGAATCCGAATGGTGCATCTTTCGCCTTTCTCAGCCATTTGGCAGGGACGGTTTTTATAGTAACTGAAACGCACCCACGCAAAAACGGCTCCCGGAGGAGCCGTTACGCGCAGGCGTTCGTAAGCCGAGGCTAGGCAGCCTGAACGGCGGGCTGGTCCTCGTCGATAAAGAAGCGCTTGTACCACACCAGGAACACGAGCGGCGTATAGATCTTGCGCTGGAAATCGCCCTTGCCCGCAAAGTGCAAATCGAGCAGGTGCATGAGCTCGTCGGTATCGAAGAACTCGCTTGCCCACGGCGCGGTGAAGTACTCCTTGACATAGTCGTACCACTTTTGCTCGCGCAGCCAGTAGACAATCGGCACCGGGAAGCCCACCTTGGGACGGGTGGCCCACTCATCGGGCAGCGACTTGTTGGCAGCGTGGCGGAGTACCTGTTTGTTGCCGTTCTCGTTGATGCGGTAGCGGTCGGGAATGTGCTCGGCGAACTCCATGACTTTGCGGTCCAGGAAGGGCACGCGCAGCTCCAGCGAATGTGCCATGCACATCTTGTCGGCCTTGAGCAGAATGTCGCCCGGGAGCCACATGTTCATGTCCAGGTACTGCTTCTTGACCAGCTCGGGCTGGCCCTTCACGCGTGCGTAGATGGGTGCAGCGAGCTCAAAGGCGCCGTCGCCGGTGTTGTACTCGGGCTTGAGCACGCCGTCGACCTCGCGCTCCGGCCATACCAGAGCCTGTCCCAGGAACGACTTCTCGGGGATCTCGGCACCCTTGACCAGGAAGTTATGTCCCTTGAAGTACGGCATATGCAGCGCCAGGTTACCGAGCGCGCGACGGATGGGCAGCGGCACCATCTTTTTGTACTTGCGGACCGGAACCGTGTCCTCGTAGTAGGCGTAGCCGCCAAAGAGCTCGTCGGCGCCTTCGCCCGAAAGCACGACGGTGACGTCCTTGCGGGCCATCTCGGCCAAGAACCACAGCGGCACGGAAGACAGGTTGGACTGCGGCTCGTCCATGTGATACTGGATGTCCTCGAGCGCACCGAAGAACTCGTCGGCGGTAATCATCTTGCGGACATTCTCGACGCCGAGCTTGTCAGAAAGTTCCTTGGCGTAGTTAGTCTCGTTGAAATTCTTGTAATCGAAGCCCACCGAGAAGGTCTTGTCGGGCATGAGGCAAGCGGCGATGTAGCTGGAGTCGACGCCGCCGGAGAGGAACGACGCGACCTTGACGTCGGCGATGCGATGGGCCTCGACGCTCTCGTGCACGACCTCATCCAGCTCGTCGACGTACTCCTCGAACGGCTTCTCGACGGCAGAGTAATCGCAATCCCAGTAGCGCTCGATGTTCATCTTGCCGGTCGGGATGTCTACGGTAAAGTAATGCGCCGGCGGCAGCTTGTAGACACCCTCGAAGAAGGTCTCCTCGGTTGCCGAATACTGCAGCGTCATGTACGGACGCAGGGCCTTTTTGTTGACCGCCTTGTGGAAGTGCGGGTAGTCCAGGAAGCTCTTGATCTCGGAACCAAAGAGCACGCCCGGAGCGCCGTCGCCCGCATCGGCCATGGGATAGTAGTAGAGCGGCTTGATGCCAAAGATATCGCGGGCGCCAAAAAGCTTGTTCTTCTTCTTGTCCCAGATGACGAAGGCGTACATACCGCGCAAGCGATCGAGTACTGCCTCGCCCCACTCCTCGTAGCCGTGCAGGAGGCTCTCGGTGTCGGCGCCGCAGTGGAACTTGTAGCCCTTGGCCTCGAGCTCGGAACGGAGTTCTTGGAAGTTGTAGATCTCGCCGTTGAAGACAATGACGACGCTACCGTCCTCGTTGGCCATGGGTTGGGCGCCAGCCTCGGTCAGGTCGAGGATCGACAGACGGCGGAAGCCGAGGGCAACGCGGCCGTCGATAAACTGACCGCCCATGTCGGGACCGCGATGGACGATGCGGTCCATCATCTTGGTGAGTACCTCGGATTGGTTATCCGTCCCACCGACAAAACCGACAAAACCGCACATATACTATCCCCTCTGCTGTTGCTGGGCATCAAATCGAATCAGTAGCTTTTGAGTATACCCGAGGGCGTAAAGAGGGGCGGAATGTTCAGGCAATCTCAACTGAATCAGCTCCGCTGTGACACGCGACGGTTACCTTTAATGGATATGAGATGAATGAGGCGATTGTTTTGCTATACTCTCTCCGCACGGGCGATTGGCGCAACGGTTAGCGCAGGTGCTTTACACGCACAAGGCTGGGGGTTCGAATCCCTCATCGCCCACCACTGATTTGGAAACGGTCCTCGAAAGGGGACCGTTTTTTGTTTGGGCCCATTTCATGGGATTCGAACCCGCAAGGGTGCGGAGCTGAGGAAACGCGAAGCGTTTTCCAGCGCAGCACGCGAGGGCCGTAGGCCCGAAGCGAGAGCGGGCGGCGTCAGCCGCACGCGACATCCCTCATCGCCCACCACTGAATTGTTAGGCCTCCAGCGATGGAGGCCTTTCTTTTTTTCAGGCCCAGCGCATGGGATTCGAACCCGCCAGCACGTCTGTCACAAAGGCCGTGGCCAGAAAATGGCAAAAATGAGTACTGCTACCTTGCTTACAACATATCAAAAGATAGTATTTGCTTAAGTTACGCAACATATGTCCATTATAAGGACTAACAATTAGATCAAAATCGTGCATTCATCGCCATTTCGACGGTAGCGCGCAGAGATGTGGTGTAAGAGGCGGGGAATGCCCCGCCTCCGCCCTTTCTTGAAAGGGAGGGGACACCGCCTAGAATTCGT
>NZ_QRJZ01000031.1 GCF_003470665.1 Collinsella sp. AM17-1 | reverse complement strand
CCGAGGCGTCCCCGGGCCTCCTGATCTCGTGCGGGTGCATCAGCGCCCGGTACGCCTCCCTGGCCACGTAGCGCTTGAGGCACCTCATGACCTCCCTGTCGCTCTTCCCCCGCCCCCTGGCCCTCTCGGCGTACTCGGCGGTCTCGGGGTCGCGCATGACCCTCTGCCTCGCGATCTCGTGCAGCGCGCTGTTCGCCTGCCGGTCGCCGCCCCTGTTGAGCCTGTGCCTCACGGTCTTGCCGCTCGAGGCGGGGATGGGGCAGGCCCCGCATATCGCCGCGAACGACGCCTCGGAGCGCAGCCTGCCCGGGTTGTCCCCGGCCGCGACCGCGAGCTTGGCCGCGCTCACGGGCCCGCACCCGTACATCGCCAGCAGCGCGGGGCAGTTCTCCTCCAGGGACGCCTCGATCGCGCGCTCCATGTCGAGCGCCGCGTCGCGCGCCGCCTCCCACAGGTCCGCCAGCGCGCCGAGCGCGGCGCCCAGCGCGCCCTCGGCGCGCACGGAGGGGAGCTCCTCCATCAGCCTCGGCCCTCCCATGCCGCGGAACCTCGACCTGAGCCCCTCCGGCGCGGTGGTGAGCAGCGACCTCGCGGTGTTTATCGCCGAGGTCCGCGCCTTCACCGCCCCGGAGCGCGCCGCGAGCATGCAGCGCACCCCGTCGACCCACCCGTCCTGGCTCTTGGGGGTCCCGAGCTTCGAGCCGGACATCGCCGCGCGGGCGGCCCTCTCCGCGTCCGCCTCGTCGCACTTTCCCTGCCCCGGGCGCCTCCTCTGCATCCTCGCCGGGGAGAGCGCCTCGCGCACGGGCATCCCCAGCGACGCGAGGTGCCTGGTGAGGCCCGCCCCGTAGGACGACGTCCCCTCCATCGCGACGCAGGCCGGCTCCCCGGCCGCCGCGATCGCCCCGGCGAGCGCCTCGTAGCCCGCCGCGTCGGCGGGGAACTGGCGGGACAGGACCTTGCGGCCCCTCCAGTCGAGGACGCACAGCCAGTGCGAGTCGGCGTGGGTGTCGACCCCGCAGAAGACCGGCCCGCGGGCGCCGGGTGTCGATTCGGTTCTCATGACTCGCTCCGTTCTTTCCGTGCTCGCCTGGACCGGGCAGACGGCACACTGACGGGGCGCGATAGAATGCGGTTGTTCGGGTCCGCGGTATCGCTCCATGCTCCTATTAGGTCATGCGGCGGTCTCGGCTCGCCGCGGCCCGCGCGGGACATGTCAGGAAACGAGGGCAGCCCTGTGGGCGCCAGCGGAATGTGGGGTCACCGCGCGGTCCGCATCTGATGGTGTCGACGTCAATGGTATACGGGTGCATCATCGACGTCTTCAATACAGAAAATATCAGTGCGGAATGTTTTGGGAGGTAGCTTAAACAGCCCCAGCGGGGTCCTGTGTAGTCACCCTTTAGGCGGAACTCTCCTAATGGGTTGAGCGTTCTGGATACTTGCTTGCTACCGCTTATCGTGTATAGCTACCGTTTGCGGAATAAGTAACACTCCTTAATAAACCGTGTAGAATCTCAGATAAGCACGGAGTTTTCCAGGGAGACGCTGTCCTTTGTTGTGTGCAAGGGGCGGCGTCTCTTTGGCGCTTGGAGGCCGTTCTGCAGCAGGACGGCGGACGTGCGTCACATATTTAAAAGCCAACGTTGAGATGGGTTGTGATGATAATGGGCAAGTACGTAATCGTGGTTGAATCTGGTTCGGATGTGACGCCGGAGCTCTGCGAGCGCTATGGCATCGTGCGTGTGCCCATGCATGTCACGATTGGTGACGAGACCGTCGAGGACGGCTCGATCGATCCGCTCGAGATTTACTCGCGCTGCAACGAGTTCGGCGTCATGCCCAAGACCAGCGGTTGCTCGCCGGCGGATTTTGCGCATGTGTACGACCGCATTCACGCCGAGCAGCCCGACGCGACTATCCTGCATCTCGCGTATTCCGAGGCCACGACCTGCTCGCATCAGTCCTCCAAGATTGCAGCTAAGGGGCGCGACTACGTGTTCTCCATGGATACGCGCTTTGTGTCGGTGGGCCAGTCGCTTGTCGCCGTTGAGACCGCCAAGTATATCGAAGCCCATCCGGATGCCACCGTCGACGAGATTTTCGCCTTTACCAATTCCGTTATGGACCGCGTGCTGTTGGGCTTTGTTCCTACCGACCTTGCCTTCCTTAAGGCCGGCGGTCGTTTGTCCAACGTGGCATTCCTCGGTGCCCATCTGCTCAAGATTAAGCCTTGCATTGAGGTAACGGGTGGCAAATTCGTGGCGACCAAGAAGCTCCGCGGCTCTATGCTTAAATGCGCCCGTGCCTTTATTGACCACATGGTTGCGAAGGGCGATATTGATTACTCGCACATTGGTTTGGCGTATTCAGTGGGCCTTTCCGAGGAGCTGCGCGACGATATGGAAGTCTA
Organism: Collinsella sp. AM17-1; assembly: GCF_003470665.1. Lineage (GTDB taxonomy): Bacteria > Actinomycetota > Coriobacteriia > Coriobacteriales > Coriobacteriaceae > Collinsella. Next base: position 8,535 of record NZ_QRJZ01000031.1, on the reverse strand, counting down.
TGCGCACGACCTGGGCTTTAAGGACGTTACCTGGACTCAGGTCGGCGGCGTCATCTCGAGCCACTGCGGTCCGACCGCCTTTGGCGCGGTGCTTACGCTTAAGGCGTAAGGCTTGGCGACTATCGATTTCTATTGCCACGGCGGCGGGCGGGTTGCGACAACCTTCCCGCCGCTTTTGCGTGGAGTCAAATAGGACGATCTAATTGACCGCTAAACCGTTTCGCCATCAGGCGTATGGGCTAGAATGGCTCTGGCATTTTAATTGACAAAAACCAAAGAGAGGCAAGGTTGCGGGAATGGCTGAGATGACGCTTGAGGGTGTGGATGCTCATCCCGAGGACTCTGCGTATGCCCTGGGTCGCGTGCATTCGATCGAGACGATGGGAACGGTCGACGGACCCGGCATCCGCTTTGTGGTGTTTGTTCAGGGCTGTCCCATGCGCTGCGCGTATTGCCACAATCCCGATACCTGGTCTGTTAACGGCGGCACGATGGTGACCGTCGAGCATCTCATGGACGAGTTCCAGAGCAACCATGAGTTCTACCGTAGCGGCGGCATTACCGTTTCGGGTGGCGAACCGCTCCTGCAGCCCGAGTTTTTGGCCGACCTGTTCCGCGTGATGCACAACAACCCCGATGGCCGCGTACACACCTGCCTAGACAGCTGTGGCTATGCATTTGATCCCAAGCATCCGGAGAAGTTCGATGCTGTTCTCAACGAGACCGATATGGTGCTGCTCGACATCAAGCATGCCGATCCAGTTGAGCATAAAAAGCTGACCGGTTGCGATCCTGCGCGCATCCTGGCGTTTGGCGATGAGCTTGCCCGTCGCAAGATTAAGGTTGTTATTCGCCACGTGGTGGTGCCGGGTATCACCGATACGGCGGAGGAATGCGAGAAGCTCGGTCGCCTGATCGCTCCATGGCACAACGTGGTGGGCTTGGAAATGCTGCCGTATCACACGATGGGTGTCGTCAAGTACGAGCAACTGGGTATTCCCTATAAGCTCGAGGGCGTGCCCCAGATGGATACCGCGCGCATGCCCGAGCTGCGCAACGCCGTCATGGCCGGCATGAAAAAGCGCCGCGCCGAACTCAAAAACGCTATCGGCTAGCAGGGCACTCATTGGGGGCAGACTTAAATGAGTGCCCCCGGGCACCTAGTTGATTGCTAGGGAGCTCCGTCAAGTTGCGGTGGAATAGTTCTTGTTTTTCGGCTTATGCCGCCCAAACAGGAACTATTTCACCGCAACTGCGTTTTGGGCAAAGATGCGCAACGGAATCGGTGTTTTTGCATAGAAACGCCTGTTTATTGTTTAGAGACACCTTAAACGCGACTGAATATCTTTGGAAAGAAATGCCTGCTATCGACATCGATGGCCGTACCTATGTCATGAGCGCCATGACATCGATGCCGTGGAGCGACCACTCGAGCGAGGTTACGGCCGCGATTGCAAAGGCGCTGTTTGATACGCGAGCTGCACTGGCTTAGCGTGTTCGTTTGGCGAGGTCAAACAAAATGCTGGTACCATACCGTGGTTGAGAATTTCGTATAGGTTTGGGGAATGGTATGGCTACCATCGCGATTATCGGTGCGCTCGAAAAAGAGATCATGCAGATTAAGGAAGAGCTGAGCGACGTTTGCGAGGCGCGGGAGGCAGGCTTGACCGTTGTGAGCGGTGAGCTCGACGGTCTGACAGTTGTTGCCACAACGGCGGGCATGGGCACGGTGAACGCCGCTGCTGCAACACAGCACCTCATTAGCAAGTATGCTCCGCAGGCTGTTGTGTTTTCGGGCATTGCGGGCGGTTTGAACCCAAAGCTCCATATCGACGACGTGGTCATTGGCAAACGCCTGCGCTATCTGGATACCGATACCGCGCTTATCGCCGAGTCTGCACCGGGGCTCGAGGAGTTTGGCTCGACGCCCGCGCTGGTCGATATTGCCGCCGACGTGCTTGCTGAGCGTGGGTTTGTCGACGCTTCGACAAATGCAGTTGCTTCGAACGAGGGCACCAAGCAGTTCCTGGTCGGCACGATTGCCACGGGTAACCGCTTTGTGACGGGCGCCGCCATGCGCAACGACGCTATCGAGGCGACGCATGCCGATTGTGTCGGCATGGAGGGCGCGGCAATTGCCCATGTCGCAACCAAAAATGGTGTCGATTGCCTGGTGTTGCGCGCTGTCAGCGATAATTGTGACGAGGCGTACGATGCAATTTGCGACCGAGAGTTCGATCTGTTCGAGTACGCGCGTGTCGCAAGTGACATCACGCTCGATATCGTCCGCCGCATTGCCGCTGGGCAATAGCGCGTCTAATTATAAGAACCTACGACCAAGGAGTGTCCATGGCCGATTCCATTAACTACCAGCTTGCCAAGTTCGTCGCCAGCTACGGCAAGGTTTCGCAGATTCCCGAGTCCACCTGCCCCGAGGTGAGCTTTGTCGGCCGCTCCAACGTGGGCAAGTCGTCGATTATGAACAAGCTCTTTGGTCGCAAGAACCTGGTCAAGGTTTCCAGTACGCCGGGCAAGACGAGCAACATCAACTTCTTTGAGGCCGACGACGTGCACTTCGTCGACCTGCCGGGCTATGGTTTCGCCCGTCGTTCTAAGGCCGAGCGTGACCGCTGGGCCGAGCTTATCGGCGACTTCTTCGACTCCGAGCGCAGCTTTAACTTGGTCGTCTCGCTGGTGGACATTCGTCACGACCCCAGCAAGCTCGACCACGACATGATCGACTACCTACAGGGCAACGAGTTCAACTTTATCGTCTGCCTCACCAAAGCCGACAAGCTCAGCCGCACCCAGCAGGCCCGCCAGGCAGCAGTCATCAAAAAGCAGCTCAACGTCCCTGCCGAAAACGTAATCATCACAAGCTCCCAAACCGGTGTGGGCATCGACGAACTCAAAAAGCGCATCGCCGAAGCCTGCCTCTAGCAAGTGCCCCTGCCAATAAAAATCAACTATCAGCCCGGCGACTTTCCAGAGCGTAGGTCCCTGTAGCCGCCGCCAGCGAAGTTAACGTAGGGGAGGCCAGGGGCTTTGCCCCCAAATCTTTCCGCAGGACGGCAGGACCCCCGCCGCACGAAGTGCGCAGCGGGGGTCCTGTCATGTCCGAGGACGATTTGGGGGCAAAGCCCCTGGCCTCCCCGGCGGGTATACGGGACGGCGACTACAGGTATTCGATCTGGGCGCCTTCCGTGTCGCACGTCAGAATATGCGTCTCACACTTGGGGAACTGCTCGCGCAGCTTGACCTGCAGGAACTTCGCCACGATGGTGTCGTCGGTTACGGCCATGAGGGTCGAGCCGGAGCCGCTGATCCAGATGGTCTTGGCACCGCCGTTAAGACAGGTGTCGCGCACGGCGTTGTAGTCGGGAATCAGGCGACGGCGATAGGGTTCCTGAATACGGTCGTCATTGGCGGCGGCAATCAGGTCCAGATCGCCGGTCTCGAGACCGCGCGTCATGCCGGCGATGCGGCCCATCTGCCATACGGCGGTGGAAAGCGGAATCTCCTGCGGCACGACCTTGCGCGCCTCACTCGTGTGTACCTCGTAGGGCGGAATCACGGTAATAAAACGCAGGCGATCGCTCACCTCGTAGCGCAGGCACTGGGGGAGCGAATCGGTCGGCGTAAAGGAGCAGACGGCGCCGCCCAGGATAGCGGGGGCGACGTTATCGGGATGGCCCTCGACCTCGGTGGCAATGCGGACGAGCTCGGCGCGGTCGACGGTGTGGCCCGTCAGCGCGGCGGCGGCCATAATGCCGGCGACAACGCAGGTGGAGCTGGAACCCAGGCCACGAGCGACGGGAACGTCAGTCTGAATGTCGATGGTAACGGGAAAAGCCGGCTCGCCCCATGCGGCAAGCGCATCGACAAAGCTCACGTAGACCAGGTTGTTCTCGTTTTGGAATTCCTCGGGGCAGCCCGTGATGGTGAGCTTGTCGGCGCGCTCGAAGGTGAAGTGCGAGTAGAGGCTGACGGCCATGCCGAGGGTGTCGTAGCCAATGCCTAGGTTGGCGCTGGTTGCTGGGACGGTGATTTTGATCATGTGAGTCCTCCTGGCGTGCCTGGCTGTTTAGTTCGCTGCTCGGGCAGTCCTGCGCAAGACGGAAAGCACATTAAGTGCTTTCCTTTGCGTGCGGAACTCGCGACGAACTAAACAGCCAGGCACGCTGTGCGCGTTCGTCATCATCCCGGGGGTTATCTGATGAAAGAAGGTGCGCCGGCTTTCGCCGGCGCTTAATGAGGGGTTTAGTTGGTAGCCATCTTTTTTGCTGCGGACTCGACGTAGTTTGCCATCTCATCGACGTCGCAGACGTCTTCGAAGCGGATGGGCTTGGACTCGAGTTCGGCGAGCTGGGTCGGGGCGACCGTGTTGGTGGCCTGCTCGAGCACGCGCATGGCCTCAAAATCATCCTCGGGAACGTTGAGCCCCAAGGCGTCGCAGCAGGCGCGTGGGAACTTGTAAGGGCTGGCGGTCGAAAGCAGCACGCGGACCTTGGCGCCCTCGGCGGGAGCGACCTGCTCAAAGACGTGATAGCCGCAGGCGGTATGCGGATCGATCACGTAGCCGTTCGCATCCCAGCAGGTCTTGATGGCAGCGCGGACCTCGTCCTCGCTGGCCCAGCCGCAGCCAAAGACGCTCTGAATCTTTGCCAGCAGCTCGGCGGGCACCTCGTAACGACCGGTCTGAGCGAGCTGCTCCATAAGGCCGGCAACGAGCTCGCAGTCGCCATCGGACAGGAAGTAGAGCATGCGCTCCAGGTTGGAGCTGATGAGGATGTCCATCGACGGCGAGATGGTCGTGAAGAACGGGCGGTTACGGTCGTAAACGCCGGTGGTCAGGAAGTCGGCCAGCACGTTGTTCTTGTCGCTCGCCACGACGAGCTTGGCGACGGGCAGACCCATGCGCTTGGCGTAGTAGCCGGCCAAGATATCGCCAAAGTTGCCGGTGGGCACGCAGAACTCTACGGCGTCGCCAGCCTCGATAGCGCCGGCGCGCAGCAGCTGCGCATAGGCGGCAAAGTAGTAGACGACCTGCGGCACCAGGCGGCCGACATTGATGGAGTTGGCACTCGAAAGCACGGTGCCAGCGGCCTCCAGGCGCTCGGCAAGCTCCTTATCGGCAAAGATGCGCTTGACGGCGCTCTGGGCGTCGTCAAAGTTGCCGCGGATGCCGCAGACGGCGACGTTGTCGCCCTCCTGAGTGGACATCTGCAGGTTCTGGACGCGGCTGACCTTGCCCTCGGGATAAAAGACAGTGATGCCCGTGCCCGGAGCGTCGGCAAAGCCGGCGAGTGCTGCCTTGCCGGTGTCGCCCGACGTGGCGGTGACGATCATGATGCGCTCGGCGCCGCCGTCCTTGGCAGAGGTGCGGGCCATCAGGCGGGGGAGCATCTGCAGGGCGACGTCCTTAAAGGCGCTCGTGGGGCCGCCAAAGAGCTCCATCACATAGGTTTGCGGGGCGTCGGCGCCCGGTGCGGCGTCGAGTTTGACGAGCGGCGTAACCTCTTCGCTCGCGAACGTGCCGCGGTATGCCTCATTCACACAGGCCGAAATTTCTTCGGCTGTGTAATCATTCAGTAACATTCCCAACACATCTTGAGCGATTTCAAAGTACGATTTATCTGCAAGCGAGCTGATATCGACCTGCTGGGTGCCCAGCTCGTCCGAGACAAACAAACCCCCGTCGGGAGCGATGCCGGTACGGATTGCCACCTTACTTGAGCACGATAAAGTGCGTCCTCGTGTACTATGATAAGTTCCCATATAACACTGCTCCTCGGATGCCTTGGTCCCAATCGGTGAAACCATGGTATCAGAGCGCGCAAAACAGGTTTGCAGAGGCTTTTAGAAAGGTAACCTCAAGCCCATGATTAAGATTGCCAAGTTTGGCGGCTCGTCGGTCGCCGACGCCGAACACTTTAAGAAGATCAAGGCCATTGTCGATGCCGACCCGGCCCGCCGTTTTGTGGTGGTTTCTGCCTGCGGTCGCCGCTTTAAGGGCGATACCAAGGTGACCGACCTGCTCTACTTGGTTAACGCACACGTTAAGTACCACGTGTCGTGCGAGGAGCTGCTCGAGGACATTGGCCAGCGCTATTTTGATATCGCTGACGAGCTGGAGCTCACCTATCCCATCCGCGAGGAGTTTGCGGCCTTTGCCGAGCGTGCTCGCTCCGGTGGCTACTCCACCGAGGAGCTCGTAAGCCGTGGCGAGTACTTTACCGCTCGTCTGATGGCCGAGTACCTGGGCCTGCCGTTCCTGGATGCCGCGACGGTCGTGGCGTTCCATCACGACGGTACGCTCAGCATGAACCGCACCTCCGAGCTGGTGCAGGAGTACGGTCAGCAGGGTGGCTTTGTCATGCCCGGTTTCTACGGCGCGACGCGTGAGGGCCAAATCAAGCTGCTCGACCGCGGCGGCGGCGATATTTCCGGCTCGATCCTGGCCAAGTGCTTGGGCGCCGACCTGTACGAGAACTGGACCGACGTCTCGGGCTTCTATTCTGCCGATCCTCGCATTGTGCCCGAGGCTCAGCCCATCGCCCGCGTTACCTACGAGGAGCTGCGCGAGCTTTCGTACATGGGCGCGAGCGTCCTGCACGAGGAGGCTGTGTTCCCCGTGCGCGAGGCTGGTATTCCGCTGGTCATCAAGAACACCAACGCGCCGCAGGACCCCGGCACCATCATTAGCGAGACCGCCGATGAGGGCGCGGCTGAGCCTATCATCACCGGCGTGACCGGTAAGCGCGGCTTTGTCGCCATTAACGTTGCCCGCGACCGTACCAAGCCCCGCGTCGGCTTTATGCGTCGTGCGCTTTCGGTCTTCGAGCGCTATGACGTTTCCGTCGAGCACATGCCCACCGGTGTCGACCGCTTTGGCGCCGTGGTGCAGGAGCAGGACGTTCACGATTCGCTGTACTCGCTCGTGGGCGACATTCAGCAGGAGGTCGAGCCGCTCGAGATCGAGGTTGTCGAGGGTCTGGCACTTATCGCGACCGTCGGCCGTAACCTGCGCGGCCGCGCAGGTATCTCGGGCCACCTGTTTGGCATGCTTGGCCAGGCTGGCGTGAGCGTGCGTATGATTTCGCAGAGCTGTGACGAGATCAACATCATCATCGGTGTCGAGGAGAAGGACTTCGACCTGGCGATCCAGACCATTTACCGTGCCTTCTCCGACGAAAACGGCATTGTGAAGGTCTCCGACCTGGAGGCTCCCGCGCCGGCCGATCCCGCCCTGGCAGCCCTCCACAAGTAGTTACCATCCCGGTAGATTTTTTAGGATGTCCCAAAAATCTACTATCGGGCGTTTCGTTTCGGTTTCGTTTCGACGGGGCGGGTTTTGTATCCGCCCCGTTCTTGTATAAACTGGGCAAGAATATCCGGCCTGCTTGGCGTGCGGGCGATAGCCACAACCTTTAAAGGGGGAAGCATGAAACAGTACACGGTTGCTATTTTGGGTGCGACGGGAGCCGTGGGCACCCAGATGCTTGAGTGCCTCAACGAGCAGGAGTTTCCGGTCGGTAAGCTCAAGCTGCTGGCGAGCGCACGCTCTGCAGGCAAGACCGTCGAGTTCCGCGGCGAGCAGGTTGTGATTGAGGAGGCTTGCCCCGATGCCTTTGAGGGCTGCGACATCGTACTCGGCGCTGCCGGCGACGATATCGCCAAGGAGCTGCTGCCCGAGGCCGTCAAGCGCGGCGCCGTCGTGGTCGACAACAGCCACGCCTTCCGCATGGATCCCGAGGTGCCGCTGGTCGTGCCCGAGATCAATGCCGACGATATCAAGTGGCATCACGGCCTTATCGCCAACCCCAACTGCGCGACCATCATCGGTTTGGTTCCCACCTGGCCGCTGCATCAGCTCGCCGGCGTGAAGCGCATGATCGTTTCGACGTACCAGGCGGCTTCGGGCGCCGGTGCCCCCGGTATGGCAGAGCTCGAGGCCCAGCTGGCCGCCCTGGGCCGCGGCGAGGAGATTCCCGAGCCGCGCGCGTTTGCCGCCCAGCTGGCGAGCAACCTGATTCCGCAGATCGGCGGCGTCAAGGAGGAGGGCTTTACCTCCGAGGAGATGAAGCTGCAAAACGAGGGCCGCAAGATTATGCATCTGCCCGAGCTGCGCGTGAACTGCACCTGCGTGCGCGTGCCCGTGCTGCGTTCGCACTCCGAGAGCATTACGCTCGAGTTTGAGCGCGACATTACGGTTGAGGAGGCCCGTGCTGCGCTGGCTGCCGCTCCCGGCGTCAAGCTGGTTGACGACATGAGCGCCGAGGACGCGCACGATCGCTTCCCCATGCCGATGGATACGTCCGACCAGGATTTGATTTGGGTCGGCCGCGTGCGTCGCGACATCTCGAACCCCGAGGCCGCGCGCGGCATCACCTTCTGGTGCTGCGGCGACCAAATCCGTAAGGGCGCGGCAACCAACGCCGTCCAGATTGCTAAGCTGCTCTGCGAGTAGTGCGACCTGTCCGGCGGGGGCCGGGCCTAGTTTTCAGAACACCCCGCAGACCAGTGTGGCGCCTT
>NZ_QRJZ01000030.1:11790-13399 GCF_003470665.1 Collinsella sp. AM17-1 | reverse complement strand
ACAGACACTATGACCCAATCCAGGGGCACGGAAACGACAGGAGCCCCCGCTCGTGACCGCGGGTCGGGGCTGCGACAATGTTGTTGAAGTGCCAGAGGCGCAGCCGCGCCGCAACGAGGTTGGGAGGCTCCCGTGCCTAGATATTCTACCGCCTTCGGAATGGACGTACACCTCAGGTCCACCACCGTCTGCGCGCTCGACGCGGAGACGGGCGAGGCCGTGACGAGGAGGTTCCGCGGCAACCCCTGGGGCGAGGTCGCGGAGTGGATGTCGGGCTTCCCCGGCCCGTCGCTCGCCGCCTACGAGAGCGGCTACCTCGGCTTCGCCCCGCAAAGGGAGCTCTCCGGGCTCGGCGTCGACTGCGTCGTCGCGGCCGTCTCCAAGGTCCCGAGGTCAGCGGCCGACCTCTCGTCCAAGAACGACCGCAACGACGCGGCCAGGATGGCCAAGGCGATACTGTCGCACGACGTCACCCCGGTATGGGTGCCGTCCCCCGAGATCGAGGGGCTCAGGGACCTCGCCGCCGCCCACGACGCGGCGACCGCGAGGCTCGCGGCGGCGAAGCAGCGGCTCCTGGCGTTCCTAGCCCGCCGCGGCTATGTCTACGGCGGCACGACGCCGGCCGGCAACCCCCGGAAGTACTGGACGTACGGCTTCCTCAGGTGGCTCGACGGCATACACCCCGCCGACGACGGCGGCATCCGGGCGCTTGCGGCGCTGAGGAACGAGGTCGAGGCGGCCGACGAGACGAGGGAGGCCCTCCTCGCCGAGTACAGGGCCGCCGTCGCGGCGGGCCCCCTCTCGGCCGAGGTCGAGGCGCTCCAGTCGATCAAGGGGTGCGGGTTCGCGCTCGCCGCCGCCTTCGCGTCCGAGGTCGGCGACTTCTCGAGGTTCCGCTCCGGCAGGCAGGTGACGGCCTACTTCGGCCTCGCCCCGAAGCAGAGGTCGAGCGCGGACTCCGTGCGCCTCGGCGGAATCAGCGGGGCCGGCAACGCGCTCGTCAGGAAGCTGGCTGTCGAGGGGTCCTGGTGCTACGCCCAGGCCGGCCACCAGCCGAAGCTGATGCCCAAGGGCTCCGGCGTGCCCCTCGAGATAAGGATGCACGGGAGGAAGGGGTCCGAGAGGCTCCTGCGCCGCCGCGAGGAGATGATCGCCCGCGGGATGCCGCAGGCGAAGGCGAACGCGGCCACCGCGGCCGAGCTCGTGAGGTGGCTGTGGGCCCTCGGCACGATGTGCCGGGAGGGCGCGGAATAGACATAAGCCCCCGTCCCGGCGAGCCGGGCAGCCTTCGGGGACACCCCCGTTCTCGCTGTGCGCGCGGCGGCCGCCGCATGCGCGAAGACAGACTAGGGGAACCCCGCCGAAGGAGAGGATTGCGGGCCGCCGGAGCGGTATCCGCGGATATGAGACTGAGCCGAAGGCGTCGATGACATGCCGGGGGCGGACCGGGACGGGTTTAACGGCAGGCCCCGCCGACCGATTGCAAGCGGTCGGCGGGGCCATTGTGGCCCTTGACAGTGGATTGGGTCATATGAGCGAGCGGGTCGCATTTGAGGCAAGGTGACGTGAAACGAAAGGGCGCTGACCTTCTGGTCGCGCCCTTGAAGTT
>NZ_QRJZ01000030.1:0-11780 GCF_003470665.1 Collinsella sp. AM17-1 | reverse complement strand
GTGAAACGAAAGGGCGCTGACCTTCTGGTCGCGCCCTTGAAGTTGAACGTCAGATTGTCCAAATGCGGCTCGCGTAACTAAATACGCTCCGCGATCTCGTGGATGAGGTAGTCGGTCTTTTCCCAGCCCAGGCACGGGTCGGTGATTGACTTGCCAAAGACGCCGCCATCGACCGGCTGGTTGCCGTCCTCCAGGTAGGACTCGATCATAAAGCCCTTGACCAGCTTGGAGATGGACTCGTTGCGGCGGCAGCTGTCGAGCACTTCCTTGCAAATGCGATACTGCTCCAGCGGACGCTTGCCCGAGTTGTCGTGGTTGCAGTCGATGACCGCTGCCGGATTGGCATAGCCGGCGTGCTCGGTATAGCGCTCGGCCAGGCGCTCCAGGTGCTCGTAGTGGTAATTGGGGTAGGTACGACCGTCGAGACCGATGTAGCCACGCATAACGGCGTGCGCGAGCGGATTGCCGTCACACTCGACCTCCCAGTTGCGGAAGATGAAGCTCTGGTGCGCCTGCGCAGCGTAAATGGAGTTGAGCATAACGGTGGTAGAGCCGGCAGTGGGATTCTTCATGCCGACGGGTACCGAAATGCCGCTCGACACCAGGCGATGCTCCTGGTTCTCGACCGAGCGTGCGCCCACGGCAACATAGCTCAGCAGGTCAACGAGATACTGATAGTTGGAGGGGTAGAGCATCTCGTCGGCGGTGAAGAAGCCCGTTTCCTCGATGACGCGCAGGTGCATGTGGCGGATGGCCTTAACGCCCTCGAGCAGGTCGTCGGGAGCCTCGGGGTTGGGGTTGTGCAGAAGACCCTTGTAACCGGTGCCCTTAGTACGCGGCTTGTTGGTGTAGACGCGCGGAATGATGATGAGCTTGTCCTTGACCTCCTCGGCGGTCTTGGCCAGTCGGTTCATGTACTCGAGGACCGAATCCTCGCGGTCGGCAGAGCACGGGCCGATGATGAGCACCTTGCGTGCGTCCTCGCCGGTAAAGACCTTGGCGACTTCGGCATCGAATGCCTGCTTCTTGGCGGTAAGCTCGGCGGAGAGCGGCATTTCCTCGCGGATCTCCATGGGGATCGGCAGCCTGCGTTTGAATTTCATGGCCATAGGGGCCTCCTCAATCAATTGATGGCAACGAGAGCATTGTCGAATGCTCGGCATTATCCGCTGTCGCACGCTAAAGTGCAACCCCTCGCCGACCCGAAACCTGCCAAAAAGGGACAGGTTTATTTTGGTAGGTTTTATCTGGGGAAACGCCGGCGGATGCCGGGAGGGAGCGGCGCCGCGCGGGGCCCTAAAGCCGTTGTCGGTTCCCCAGGAAACACCCCGTGGGCAAAAAATGCCAAATATGAGTACGGTTGCCATCTTAGTAGCATATTGTCTTCGCAAAATAATAGACATAACAGCAAAATATGTTCATTAATACAAACACATATAAGTCCGCTATAGGGCTGTTTGATCAATTTAGGGACGCGTGTAAGCCGTGAAAACGGCATTTGGGACTGTTGTGGCTGTTGCTAAAAAGGTAACAGTACTCATAATTGCCATTTTTTGCACACAGAGCCTGGGAGGAGCTGTCAATCAGGTCCCAGGGGAGGCGGTTTGAGGGGCCGCAGAACAAAAAAGGGGGGCGCAGGTTGTCCTGCGCCCCCGTTCTCGGGCGTCATCCGCTCCCTGCGGCCGATTCTACGCCGCCTCGTCGAACTGCGAGTTATACAGGTCGGCGTAGAAGCCGCCCTGGGCGAGCAGCTCGTCGTGCGTGCCCTTTTCGACGATGTCGCCGTCGCGGATGACCAGGATGACGTCAGCGTTGCGGATCGTGGACAGGCGGTGCGCGATGACAAAGCTCGTGCGGCCCTGCATCAGCGCATCCATGGCGCGCTGGATGAGCTCCTCGGTGCGGGTATCGACGTTGGAGGTCGCCTCGTCCAGAATCAGCGCCGGACGGTCGGCCAAAATGGCGCGGGCGATGGTCACGAGCTGGCGCTGACCCTGCGACAGGTTAGTGCCCTCCTCGTTGATCATAAAGTCGTAGCCACCGGCGAGCGTATGGATAAAGTGGTCGCAGCGTGCGGCGCGTGCGGCGGCCTCGACCTCGGCGTCGGTCGCATCGGGGCGTCCGTAGCGGATGTTCTCGCGGATGGTGCCGTTAAACAGCCAGGTGTCCTGCAGCACCATGGCAAACTCGCCGCGCAGCGCCGCGCGGTCCCAGTCGCGCACGTCGACGCCCTCGACGCGCAGCGAACCGCCGTCCACGTCGTAAAAGCGCTGCAGCAGCTTAATGAGCGTGGTCTTGCCGGCGCCGGTGGGACCGACGATGGCGATGGTCTGGCCGGGCTGCGCCTCGCAGCTAAAGTCGTGGATGATGGTCTTGTCGGGCGTGTAGCCAAACTTCACATGGTCAAACTCCACGTGGCCGGGGCGCTTCTCGGGAATCTGCGCGTCGGCCTTCTGCTCCTCCTCGGGCGCGGCCAAGAACTCAAAGACACGCTCGGTGGCAGCGGCCATCGACTGCATCGTGTTGCTTACGTTGCCCAGCTGCTGCACGGGTTGCGTAAAGTTGCGAACGTACTGGATAAAGCTCTGAATATCGCCAGGCGTGGCATTGCCGGTCAGCGCGAGCTGCGCGCCCACCACGACGACGCCCACGTAGCCCATGTTGCCCACCAGGCTCATAAGCGGCATCATCAGGCCCGACAGGAACTGTGAGCGCCAGCCACTAATAAAGAGGCGGTCGTTTTGACGGTCGAACTCCTCGATTGAGGCCTCGGCGCGGTCGAACACCTGAATGACGTTCTGGCCGGCAAAGTCCTCCTCGATAATGCCGTTGACGGCGCCCAGGACTTGCTGTTGCTCGCGGAAGTACGGCTGCGAGAAGTGAATCATCACAGCCAGGATAATCGCGGCGGCCGGCAGCGTGAGCACGGTGACGCCGGTAAGCGGCAGGCTGATCGACAGCATCATGACGAGCACGCCGATAATCTGCGTCACCGACGTGATGAGTTGTGTCACGCTCTGGTTGAGCGACTGACCCAGCGTGTCGACATCGTTGGTGATGCGACTGAGTACGTCGCCCTTGCTGTGGCCGTTGAAGTAACTCATCGGAACGACGGCGATCTTGGCGGCAATCTCCTTGCGCATGCGATAACAAATCTTTTGCGTGACGCCGGTCATGAGCCAGCCTTGGATGAGGCTGCAAACAGAGCTTGCCAGATACAGGCAGAGCAAAAAGCCGAGCGTCTTGGCAATCCAGGCAAAGTCGACATCGCCGGTGCCGTTGACCTTGGCAACTAGGCCCTCGAACAGTTTGGTGGTAACCTGGCCGAGCACCTTGGGCCCCACAATGTTAAAGATGACCGAGCACACTGCAAAGGCGACGGCGGCAAACACGGCAATCTTGTGCTGGCCGATATAGCCGAGCAGCTGCCTCATGGTGCCCTTGAAGTCCTTGGCCTTTTCGCCACGGCGCATGCCACCCATGCGGCCCATGGGACCACGCTGGCGGGTGGGCTTGGGAATCTGAGTCTTGGTCTCGTCTGCCATTAGCGCTCGCCTCCTTCCATGACGGCTGCAATTTCTTCTTGGGTAAGCCCCAGCTCCTCGGCGGAAAGCTGCGACTGTGCGATCTCCAGGTACGCCGGGCAGCTGCGCAGCAGCTCCTCGTGCGTGCCGGTGCCCACTACGTGGCCGTCGTCGAGCACGATGATCTGGTCGGCGTGCATGATGGTCGCGATGCGCTGGGCCACGACCACGAGTGCGGCGTCGGTAACGTTTTTGGCCAGCTCCTCGCGCAGGCGCGCGTCGGTCTTGTAGTCGAGGGCGCTAAACGAGTCATCGAACACCACGACCTCGGGCTTTTTGGCCAATGCGCGGGCGATGGCCAAGCGCTGGCGCTGACCGCCCGAGACATTGGAGCCTCCCTGGCTGATGGGGGAGTCGTAGCCGCCCTCGCGCTCGGCGATAAAGTCTTCCGCCTGGGCGACGCGTGCCGCCTGGCGCATATCCTCGTCACTTACCATGTCGCCGGCAAACTTGAGGTTGCTCTCGACGGTGCCCGAGAACAGGCGACCCTGCTGCGGGATGTAACCAATGCGGCGGCGAAGCTCGGAAAGGGTCATGTCGCGCACGTCGATGCCGTCGAGCGAAATGCTGCCGCCCGTGACGTCGTATAAGCGCGGAATCAGTTGCACGAGCGTAGATTTGCCCGAGCCCGTGGAGCCAATGATGCCGAGCATCTGACCGGCATGCGTGGTGAAGTTCACACCGCTGATGACATCGGCGCGGGCATCGGGATACTGGAAGCTCACGTCGCGGAAGGTGAGCTCACCGCGTGGCGCGCTGGTCGCAGGCAGTTTGGGCGAGGCAGGGTCGTTGATGCTGGTGGGGCAGGTGATGACCTCTTCCACGCGCTCGGCCGCGACCTCGGCACGGGGCAGGATGACCGAAACCATGGTGAGGATCATAAACGCCATGACGATCTGCATGGTGTAGGAGATAAACGCCATCATGTTGCCGACCTGCATCACGCCGTCGGACACGCCCTGCGCGCCAAACCAGACGATAAGCACGGTGATGCAGTTCATGACGAGCATCATGAGCGGCATCATAAAGCTCATGGCGCGGTTGGTGTAGAGCTGCGTGGTCATCAGGTCGAGCGAAGCCTTGTCAAAACGCTCGAGCTCATGCTCCTCGCGGTTGAACGAGCGGATGGGCATAAGGCCGTCGAGCAGCTCGCGGGCGGTAAGGTTCACGCGATCCACAAAGCTCTGCATCTTTTTGAACTTGGGCATGGTGAGGCCCATAAGCACGCCGACGACGGCCGAGACCGCGATGATGGCCACGGCGATGGTCCACTCCAGACCGGTGTGGTTGGCCAGGACGCGCATGACGGCGACGATGCCCATGACGGGCGCCAGTAGGCACATGCGGATAAACAGGGTTGCGGCCATCTGAATCTGCTGAATGTCGTTGGTGCAGCGGGTGATGAGCGAGGCCTGGCTAAACTTGCCCACCTCGGCCGGCGAGAAGTGCATAACCTTGTTGAAGGTCTCGCGGCGCAGGTCGCGGGCGATGGAGCAGGCGGTGCGTGAAGCCACGGCACCGGTCAGGATGGTGGCGACCAGCGACACCAGACACAGGCCAAACATCGTGGTCGCCATGCGGCCTAGGTAGGCGTTCTGCACGTCGGCGGGGTCGATGCCCTGCGCCTTGTACTCGACCTGCACATAGCTCACGGCGCGCTGAGTGACGATGGAGCCCGACATAGAGCCCATTTTGTCCGCCATTTCATTGGCGCCCTCGACGAGCTTGCTTTGGTCTACCAGACCGCCCTCAACACCTAGGCGCAGGCTCTTCATGGTGACCTTGCCGCCGTCGGCATCAATCTGCTTTTGCATGTTCTGCGCCGCTGCGGCCTTCTGCTGCATCTCGGCGAGCTGCTCGGGCGTCATCGCCGCCATCTGTTCGGGGGTGGGCATGGCCTGGGCGGCGCTGTTGTCTTTTTCGCTGGACGTGCCCATCATGTCGCCCATGGAGCCAGCGTCGATGCCCTGGTTGAGCGAAAGGACGACGGTTTCGGGCAGGCTCATGATATCGGCGAGCTTGCTGCCGTCGGCGCGCTCTTCCTCGGTGCCCTTGTACGTGCGAATGCCGTTTTTGTCTGCCTTGCCAAACGCAGCTTCTACCGTCTTGGCGTCCTTGGCGCTCATAAAGAGCTCAAGGTCGTCGAGCGATTCGGCGCGAATGGTGTCGGGCACGGGTGAGGCGATGCCGCCTTGCTGCACACCCACGTCGACGATGTCGCTCATATAGGTAGGCAGTGCCAGGTCGGCGTTGCAGCTGATTACGATAAGTACGATAGCTGTGAACAGTGCCAGGATATGCTTTTTAAAGAGCTTGAGAATTCTCACTCGGCATCTCTCCTTTCGTGATTGCGGTCGATAATTTCGTTGGCTCGCCTTAGAAGGCGCACCATCTCTTGGGTATCTGTTTCGCCGAGCTGTTCGAGGAAGGCCGCGGCGCGGTCCTCGAATTCGCGACGCTTGATTTCGATATCTTGTCGGCCTTTGTCGGTCACCGTGACGTGTACGCGACGACGGTCGGTCTTTGAGTGCTCGCGCTCGACCCAGCCCTTGGTTTCGAGGGCGCGCAGGATGTTGGCGATGCGGGCGCTCGAGACCCAGGCGCAATCGGCGAGTTCGCTCGGCGTGAGCGAGCCGCCGGCGAGCATGAGGGCGCGCATGACGGCCATCTCGCCACTCAGGGCTTGGTCGGCAAAGCGCGTAATGCGCTGGTGAATGCTGCCAAACTCGGTAAAGAGCTGACGCCCAAGCTCATGGAAATCGGTATCTTCCACCGAAAACCCCTAACACTAGAAACTATTTTCGGTGAAAGATGATACCCTTGCACGCGTACCCTATGCGGTAGATTTTGGGACATGTCCCAAAAAAACTACTTGGCCGCTAGGCAATATAAAGAGCGCATAAAGACTTAAAATCATTCAATTGCTGAAGCGTTTCAAAGAACTATTATGCACGCGGTTAGGCGAGGGGTTGTCACCACCATGACGACTGGGACTCATATAATCGCCACGTGCGATGCTCCAACTTCCCGCAAGGAGACACCTGAATCAAGGGGGTTGGAGTCATGGCATTTGACTTCACGGGTAAAACCGCGATCGTTACCGGTGGCACTCAGGGCATTGGCCTCGAGATCGCCAAGGGCATCGTTGCGGGCGGCGGACACGTCGCGCTCATCGCAAGGAACGCTGCTAAGGGCGAGGCCGCTGTGGCCGAGCTTGGCGAGGGCAACAAGTTCTATCAGCTCGATGTCGCCGATGCGCCCAAGGCGCGCGAGACCGTCGAGCAGATTTTTACGGACCTGCCGCAAACCAATATCCTGATCAACTGCGCCGGTGTCATCAGCACCAAGAAGTTCGACGAGATCGACGACACCGAGTGGCGTCGCACCATCGACATCAACCTCAACGGTACCTTCACCATGATGAACGCCGTGTACCCGCACTTTAAGGCGGCCCATGCCGGCACTATCGTCAACGTGAGCTCTGTTGCTGGCAAGATCGGTGGTGGCCTGCTCGGCACCGCGGCTTACGCGAGCTCCAAGGCCGGTGTTAACGGTCTAACCAAGGCAGTCGCCAAGGAAGGCGGCAAGTTTGGCGTCCGCTGCAACGCCGTGTGCCCGTCGCTCACCCTTACCGATATGACCTCGATTCTCTCTGACGAGAACTCTCAGCGCATCATCAACGGTATTCCTCTGGGCCGCGCCGCCCAGGCCAGCGAGCCTGCGCAGATGGTGCTCTTCTTCGCTTCCGACCTCGCCAGCTTCGTGAACGGCGAGATTGGTGACTGCGACGGTGGCATCGTTCTGGACGGGTAATACCCCGCGACGTTAATTCGGCGACGGCTCCTGCGACTCGGGACCGTCGCCTTCTTTCTGGCACAGGAGCGTGTGACCGCGTGTCGCACGCATCAAAAGGAGATATAAATGAGTGAATCGACTGCGGTGGAGGCGCCGGCAACAAAAGAGCCGTTCTTTAAGATGTCCACCATCCCGGGCGCCAATATCTTGGTGCCGCTTCTGTTGGGCTGCCTGCTCAACACGCTGTTCCCCGACCTGTTCAAAACGCTCGGCAGCTTTACGCTCGGCATGACCCAGCAGGGCGCAGGCCCGCTTGTTGGCGCTTTTTTGCTCATCGTCGGTACGACGATTTCGTTTAAGAGCGCTCCTGCCGCCGCTGCCCGCGGCGCCATCATCATCGCCGTCAAGCAGATCGTGGTCGTTGCCGTGTCGCTGCTCATCCTTTATGTGTTCAACGACAACCTGTTTGGCATCTCTGCCATGGTGATGCTGGCCGCTTGCACGGGTGCCAACAACGCTATGTACGCTGGACTGATGGGCACCATGGGCAACGAGGCCGAGCGTGGCGCCGTCGCCATCACCACGCTGGTTGTCGGCCCTCCGGTCACGATGATCGTGCTCGGCGCTGCCGGTCAGGCTCCGATCGGCTGGTCGCTCGTGGGCGCCATCCTGCCGATCGTCGTCGGCATTATTCTGGGTAACCTCTTCCCGAGCTTTAAGAAGATGATGGCACCGGCACTTTCCGCCATCATCGTGCTCGTCTTCTTTGCCATGGGCTCGACCATGACCTTTGGCCAGCTTATCAACGGTGGTCTTCCCGGCATCCTGCTCGGCGTGATCTGCTCGGTGGTCTTTGCAATTCCCGTCATCGCGGTCGATAAGCTCACGGGCGGTACGGGTGTCGCAGGTGCGGCCATTTCGAGCTGCGCCGGAGCCAATGTGGCCACGCCTGCTGCCATGGCAAGCGTCAACGAGGCCATGTACGGCGGCGCGGTGCTCGCGACGGCTACGGCGCAGGTCGCAGCATGTGCTATCGTGACGGCCATTTTGACCCCGCTGGTCACCAGCTGGTGCTACAAGCATTTTGAGGGTCAGGGCCACAGCAAGGCAACGACCGACAAGGCCGCCGCAGCCGCCTAATGCCAAGCGGCAATCAAAGCTAAATAACTAACCATGCCACAGGGCGGTCCCGGGGGAAATCCCGTGGCCGCCCTGCAGTTTCTGCGGGGTCTCTGGGGCACTTTACCCTGCTAAAACTGGCATAACAGCTAGAGTGAACGTCGTACAAAGGCAAGGAAAAATACCAAACAAATCGGTGAACGGTAGTTGTTCGCGCTCGCATTTCCTGCGGATTTGTTAAAAACGCACTAATGGTATAAAAAAAGAAACATATAACAGCCCTGATGAAGGGGGTGGCTATGTTATCCTTCTCAAACGGGTGAAATCTTGGGTTTTGGGTTGCAGTTCCAAGGTGGACAAACGTTTTTCCCTATACCAACGTGTGGTGAAGAACGGAAGAAGCCGGTAGTGCAAGCCGATAATTCAAGAATTCAATAAGCAGCGGTGTGAGAGAGCGCCGCATTACACGTAACTAGGAGCGTGGTTACACAATGCAGGAGGCATGGGAAGGCTTCAAGGAAGGCATCTGGACGGGAGAGGTTGACGTCCGAGACTTCATCCAGAAGAACTACACCCCCTACGAGGGCGACGAGTCGTTCCTCGCCGGCCCGACCGAGCGTACCAAGGAGCTGTGGGGCGAGGTTCTCGACCTGCTGCTCAAGGAGCGCGAGCAGGGCGGCGTCCTCGATATGGACACCAAGACCGTCACGGGTATCGTGAGCCACCCCGCTGGCTACATCGATAACGCCCATCGCGACAAGGAGACCATCGTCGGCCTCCAGACCGACAAGCCGCTCAAGCGCGCGCTGCACGTCAACGGTGGTATCCGCATCGCCTGCCAGGCTGCCAGCCAGCACGGCTACAAGATCGACGAGAACGTTGTCGAGCGCTACACCTTCGAGCGCAAGACCCACAACGCCGGCGTCTTCGATGTCTACACCCCCGAGATGCGCGCCTGCCGTTCGGCCCACATCATCACTGGTCTGCCCGATGGCTATGGCCGCGGCCGCATCATCGGCGACTACCGTCGTGTCGCCCTGTACGGTGTCGACTACCTGATCAAGGACAAGGAGGCCCAGAAGGCTTCCACCCCGACGGTCATGACCGCCGACAACATCCGCGATCGCGAAGAGCTGCAGGAGCAGATCCGCGCCCTCGGCGAGCTCAAGATGATGGCCGAGACCTATGGTTTCGATATTTCCAACCCTGCTACCAACACGCAGGAGGCCATCCAGTGGATGTACTTCGCCTACCTCGCTGCCGTCAAGGAGCAGAACGGCGCCGCTATGTCCATCGGCCGTACCTCTACGTTCATCGACATCTACGCTGAGCGCGACCTTGCCAACGGTACCTTCACCGAGGAGCAGATCCAGGAGTTCGTGGATCACTTCATCATGAAGCTCCGCATGGTCAAGTTTGCCCGTACCCCCGAGTACCAGGCCCTGTTTACCGGCGATCCGCAGTGGGTCACCGAGTCCATCGGCGGCATGGGTGTTGACGGCCGTACGCTCGTTACCAAGATGAGCTACCGCTACCTGCACACGCTCGAGAACATGGGTACCAGCCCCGAGCCCAACATGACCGTTCTGTGGTCGACCCGTCTGCCCGAGAACTTCAAGAAGTTCTGCGCCAAGACTTCTGTCGCCAGCTCCTCGATCCAGTACGAGAACGACGACCTCATGCGCGTTTACCACGGCGACGACTACGGCATCGCCTGCTGCGTGTCCTCCATGCGCATCGGCAAGGAGATGCAGTTCTTCGGCGCCCGTGCCAACCTGGCCAAGTGCCTGCTGTATGCACTCAACGGCGGTGTTGACGAGGTCTCCAAGAAGCAGGTCGGCCCCAAGTACCGCGCCGTCGAGGGCGACACGCTCGATTACGACGACGTTGTGGCCAAGTACAACGACATGATGAAGTGGCTCGCTGGCGTGTACGTCAACTCGCTGAACATCATTCACTACATGCACGACAAGTATTGCTACGAGCGCATCCAGATGGCTCTGCACGACAAGCACGTGCATCGCTGGTTCGCTACGGGCATCGCTGGCCTTTCCGTCGTGGCCGACTCCCTGTCCGCCATCAAGTACGCCAAGGTCCACCCCGTCCGTGACGAGAACGGCATCATCGTCGACTTCGAGACCGAGGGCGAGTTCCCCAAGTACGGTAACGATGACGACCGCGTCGACCAGATCGCTCACGACGTTGTGCACCAGTTCATGGAGTACATCCGCATGAACGACACCTACCGCAACTCCGTGCCCACGACCTCGGTTCTGACCATCACCTCCAACGTCGTGTACGGCAAGAAGACCGGCTCCACGCCCGACGGCCGCAAGGCTGGCCAGCCGTTCGCCCCGGGTGCTAACCCCATGCACAAGCGCGATAGCCACGGCGCCATCGCTTCGCTGTCTTCGGTTTCCAAGCTCCCGTTCCGCGATGCTCAGGACGGCATCTCTAACACCTTCTCCATCATCCCGAGTGCGCTCGGCAAGGAGGACCAGGTGTTCTTTGGCGATATCGACCTTGATCAGCTGGGCGAGTAACTATTGTTAGTGCTATACTAACAATAACGATTACTGATTAGTGCGCCGGTTTCGGCCGGCGCCTATCAATCGAAGGAGACACATTATGAAGGTTTCTGAAGTTTCCGAGACTCAGGCCGATAACCTGGTCCACATGCTCGACGCTTACGCCGAGAAGGGTGGCCACCACCTGAACATCAACGTCTTCAACCGTGAGACGCTGCTCGACGCTCAGGCTCACCCCGAGAAGTACCCGCAGCTGACCATCCGCGTTTCCGGCTATGCCGTGAACTTCCACACGCTCACCAAGGAGCAGCAGGACGAAGTCATTTCGCGTACCTTCCACGACAAGTTCTAAAGGGGTTTAACTCCCGCAGGATCGCTGGGGCTGTTTGGGCTACCTCCCAAAACGTCCTCGGACATGCAAGAAGCCCTCGCTGCGCACTTCGTGCGGCGAGGGCTTCTTGCGTCCTGACGCTCCTATTTGGCAAGGTGTTTTTTAGAATCCATTTTGCGCTCGGCCTCGAAGGCCCGCCTGTCCCAATCGAGCGGAAGTCCGGCCTCGACCCATGCCTCGTAGGCCCTCCTTATGGGCTTGAGCTCCCTTTGGCCCCTCTCCAGCATCGAGATGTACTTCTCGCTGGTTCCCAATATCGACGCCGCCCTCACCTGGCTGACCTTCGCCGCGCGCCTGGCCGCCACGAGCTCCGAGGCGTCCCCGGGCCTCCTGATCTCGTGCGGGTGCATCAGCGCCCGGTAC
>NZ_QRJZ01000003.1 GCF_003470665.1 Collinsella sp. AM17-1 | reverse complement strand
GCATGGGGATGATCCTGCGTCCCCGCGCGGGCGCCCCCGGTTATACAACCTCTTCGATAGGAGCTTTTCCCACATGGCTGACATCGCATTCGAGAAGGACCTCTCCGTCACCGAGACCGGCATCGAGGGCCTCAAGGTCGTCGACCTCGCCGTCCACGGCGACTCGCGCGGCTGGTTCAAGGAGAACTGGCAGCGCGCCAAGATGTGCGCCCTGGGCATCCCGGACCTCCGCGTCGTCCAGAACAACGTCTCCTACAACGACAGCCGCGGCGTCACGCGCGGCATCCACGCCGAGCCCTGGGACAAGTTCATCTCCGTGGCCCGCGGCTCGGTCTTCGG
This sequence comes from Collinsella sp. AM17-1, assembly GCF_003470665.1. Classification (GTDB taxonomy): domain Bacteria; phylum Actinomycetota; class Coriobacteriia; order Coriobacteriales; family Coriobacteriaceae; genus Collinsella. The sequence goes on along the minus strand of NZ_QRJZ01000003.1, from coordinate 162,948 downwards.
CGCTTGGGTGGACCTGCGCGAGGGCAGCGCCACCTACGGGAAGGTGTTCACCTGCACGCTCGACCCGTCGAAGGCCATCTACGTCCCGCGCGGCGTGGGCAACTCCTTCCAGGCCCTGGAGGACGGCACCGCCTACACCTACCTGGTGGACGCCCACTGGTCGCTCGAGCTCAAGAGGACCTACACCTTCGTGAACCTCGCCGACCCCGAGCTCGCCATCGAGTGGCCGATCCCGCTCGATGAGGCCACCGTATCCGAGGCGGACCTCAACCACCCGATGCTCAAGGACGTCGTCCCCATGGCGCCGAAGCGCACCCTCGTCACCGGCTGTAACGGCCAGCTGGGCCATGCGGTACGTGCGCTCGCCGAGGAGCGCGGCGTCGCCAAGGACTTCGACTTCTGCGACATCGACACCTTCGACATGTCCGACCCGGACGCCTATTCGCAGTACGACTGGTCGCTCTACGGCACGGTCATCAACTGCGGCGCCTACACGGCAGTCGACAGGGCCGAGACCCCCGAGGGCCGCGTGACCGCCTGGAAGGCCAACGCGACGGGGCCCGCCCTTCTCGCACGCACCTGCGCCGGGTACGGCATCACCCTGGTCCACGTATCCTCCGACTACGTCTTCGACGGCACCGCCGAGGTCCACACGGAGGACGAGCCGTTCTCCCCGCTGTCCGTCTACGGCCAGACCAAGGCCGCCGGCGACATCGCCGTGGCCGGGTGCCCGCACCACTACATCATGCGCTCCAGCTGGGTCATCGGCGAGGGGCACAACTTCGTGAAGACCATGAAGGCACTCTCAGACCGCGTCGCCGACCCGGACGACAAGCTCGAGCAGGTCACCGTGGTCGACGACCAGCTGGGCCGCCTGACCTTCACGCGCGACATGGCCGAGGCCATCTTCCACGTGCTGGGGACGCACGCCCCCTACGGCACCTACGACTGCACCGGATCCGGCGCGGTGAAGTCCTGGGCGGACATCGCACGCGCCGTCTTCGAGGCCGCCAACGGCAACGGCGAGAAGGTCGTGCCGGTATCGACCGCCGACTACTACGCGAGCGCCGAGGGCCCCGTCGCACCGCGCCCGGTCCACTCCGCGCTCGACCTGTCCGGGCTCGAGTCGGTCGGGTTCCACATGCCCGACTGGGAGGAAGAGCTGGGGGAGTACCTCAAGACGCTCTAGCCGCTATTAACTTTTCGAGAGTAAAAGCCGCCGTTCTTTAACGGCGGCTTTTCTTGTTGGTGGCTATCTGCGCAGTGGTGCCAATAGTATTTTGCGGAAGATCTACCTCTCGCTTGGCATGGAAGTAGGGTGGCCGGGCTGGTCGTCGTAGGCGTATTTGCTGTACACGTTGACCTCCCACTGCTTTTTTTCGACCTTTGCTACAGAATCAAGGATGAAGCCGGTCGCAAGGCTCAGGCCGCACAGGAACATAAACGAGGCGGCGAGCACAGCGGTGGGGAAGCGCGGGACGAGGCCGGTCTGGAAATATTCGACAACGATGGGCATGCCCAGGGCGAGGCCGAATACCGCGAACAGAAGCGCAACGAGGCTGAAGAACTTCAGCGGGCGGTAGTCCTTGAACAGCGTGCCGATCATCGCAACGACTTTAATGCCGTCGCTCACGGTGTTGAGTTTGGACTCGGAACCCTCGGGACGGTCGCGGTACTCGATGGGCACATCTTTGATGCGCCAGCGGTGGTCGACGGCGTGGATCGAGAGCTCGGTTTCGATCTGAAAGCCCTCGGAAAGCACTGGGAAGGTTTTAACGAACGGGCGGCTCATGGCGCGGTAGCCTGTCATGACGTCATCGAAGCTGTAGCCATAGATCCACTTGATCATGGCGCGGACCAGATTATTGCCAAAGCCGTGGAAGGCACGCTTGTTCTCCTCGGCGTAGGTGCCGTTGGAAAGGCGATCGCCTACGGTCATGTCGGCCGTGCCGTTAAGGATGGGCTCGCAGAGGGCCTTGGCCGCCTCGGCGGGGTAGGTGTCGTCTCCGTCGACCATCAGGTAGCAATCGGCGTCGATATCGCGAAACATCTGGCGGCACACGTTGCCCTTTCCCTGACGGGGCTCAAAGCGGACTGTGGCGCCGTGCTCGGTGGCAATGCGTGAGGTATCGTCCGACGAGTTGTTGTCATAGACATAGACCGTCGCCTGCGGAAGCTCGCGGTGAAAGTCGTCGATGACTTTGCCGATCGTGAGCGCTTCGTTGTAGCAAGGGATGATGACGGCGATGGATTCAGAATTCACTTAATGCTCCTTATACATTCAATCCTAGAAAGTATAGCCGTTTGGGCCTGGCATCCTAAGATGTGGGTTAGTTCTCCAGTTTTGTTGCGCGAATCGTTTGCATGGCCGTCGGGTCTATACTGTTCGTTTGTCAACGATTACGAGTAAAGGAGTTGCATCCGTGTCGGATCAGACAAAGCAACAAGAAACTCGCAGTCTGCCTGCGACGTTTGCTAAGAACGAATTTGAGAAGGACGCGTTTATCCTTCGTCAGCTGGTTACCAAGGATTTTAAGATCAAGTATCGCCGTAGCGTTCTGGGCGTCGCATGGTCGGTGCTCAACCCGCTGCTGATGATGATCGTCATGGCCATCGTGTTCTCGACGATTTTTGGCCAGGGCCGCAATGGCTCAATGACGCCCGAGATGTACCCGCTGTACTTGATCGTGGGTAACATCACCTTTGCCGTCATGTCTGAGTCTACTAACCAGGCCCTGACGTCGATCGTGGGCGCTGCCCCTCTGCTCAAGAAGGTTAAGGTGCACCGCTGGGTTTTCCCGGTGCAGAAGGTGCTCTTCTCGCTGGTCAACTTTGCCTTCTCGCTGGTCGCCGTCGCCATCGTCATGCTGTGGTTCCGCGTTATGCCTTCTTGGCACCTGATTCTGTTGCCGGTTTGCCTGCTGCTGCTTATGTGCTTCTGCATGGGCCTGGGCATGATGCTCTCTGCCCTTACGGTCTTCTTCCGCGACGTTATGCATCTGTGGAGCGTCGTCATTACGGCGTGGACTTACATTACGCCCATCTTCTGGACGACTGACTATATTGCGCAAATGCCGCATCTCGTGCGTATCTTGATGTATGCGAACCCCATGTTCAACTACCTGCAGTTTATGCGTGATATCTTCCTGTTCCAGACTACGCCCTCGCTTTTGACGTTTGGTATGTGCGTCGCTTGGGCGGTCCTTGCGCTTGTTATTGGCTACACCGTGTTCCATAAGTCCGAGCGCAAGTTCATCCTCTACATCTAAGGAGTGCTGTGATGACTGAATCTGTTGTTGATTACAGCGAGCAGCCTCTGGCTGTCGAGGTCGACGACGTCACCATGATCTTTAACATGGCGTCCGAGTCGCTGACCAACCTCAAGGAGTACTTCATCAAGCTTGCCAAGCACGAGCTGTTCTTTGAGGAGTTTAGGGCGCTTAAGCACATCTCGTTCGATATTCATCGTGGCGAGGTCGTGGGTCTGGTCGGCACCAATGGCTCCGGCAAGTCTACGATGCTCAAGATTATCGCTGGCGTGCTTGAGCCTAGCGAGGGCAGTGTTAAGGTGCACGGTAACATCGCGCCGCTGATTGAGCTTGGTGCCGGCTTTGACCCCGAGCTGACTGCCCGCGAGAACATCTATCTGAACGGTGCCCTGCTCGGCTATACCAAGGAGTTCATCGACGCCAACTTTGACGGCATTATCGAGTTCGCTGAGCTGCAGAACTTTGTCGATATGCCGCTTAAGAACTTCTCCTCGGGCATGGTGGCGCGTATCGCCTTTGCAATCGCGACGATTACCGAGCCCGATATTCTAATCGTTGACGAGACGCTGTCCGTCGGTGATGTGTTCTTCCAGCAGAAGTGCGAGGCCCGCATCCAGCACTTTATCCAGAGCGGTGACGTGACGGTTCTGTTCGTTTCGCACTCTATGGAGCAGGTTGAGCGCATCTGCCAGCGTGCCGTTTGGATTGAGAAGGGTGACCTTCGCATGGACGGTCCGGTCGATGAGGTCTGCAAGGCGTACCGCGAGCAGTTCAACTAGGTTATAATTACTTGCGCCTGACAGGCTTGTGCTTGCTTGGGCGTGCGGTTATTTGCTCCATTAGCTCAGTTGGATAGAGCAGGGGACTTCTAATCCCAAGGTCGACGGTTCGAATCCGCCATGGAGCACCATCGTTTATTAAGCCCGGACCGCTTGGAGGTCTGGGCTTTTTTCACATGCAGGTGTTCTTTATTCTTGCCGGGTATACGTTTAGGCCGAAGCCGTGGCGCGAGCTGCTGTTGTGCTGCTGATGTGGATTGGCTATACGGCGCGCCAAGGGGGGCTCGAGCCGAGCGTGAGCAAGCCCCTGCTGTTTATTGGAGCCGGTGTCACTTGGCTTGTCCTTGCCGCGCTGAGTGGGCTTGAGCTTTCGAGCCGCCGCGTGGATGGGTTTGTGGTTGCGACAGTTGCCGCTCTTGCCGGCAGCTATTGCGTGTGCTGGGTTTCCATGGCAGTGGGGAGGACCAAGTTGGTCCTCCCCACTGCCATTATGCCTTCAGACACTCGGGCAAGACGCTCGCAACTGCATCCATCGCCTGCGGCTTTAGGTACTGCTCGTTGAGCCGTGCCTTTCTGTAGACGTAGCGAGTGTCTGCAGAGTACTTGATCAATACGTCGGTGAAGAACCGCTCCCAGCTCAGGTAGTCGCGGCTTTCGATATAGCTCGAAGGGTCCTTGAGGATTTTTGGAATGTCGTTGTTGGGGATGAGGCCAGATCGCAAAAGCGTCCACTCAAATGATTCAGGGAGGAACAAGCGAACGTTCTTGTAAACGCGCTGTCCGAGCACCTTTTCGATGTAGGGACCAAACGCTGCGCCGTCTCCTATGGCAAGGATGTTTTGCTCGGGACATTCGTGAATCGTTCGTTTTAGGTTCGCTACGCCGGTGGCGGTATAGCAGGGGATTCCCAGTCGGTTGCAAAGGGTGCTATAGAATTGATAGCCAGACTTGCTATCCTCGACAATTACGGCGTCAGGATTGTCGAACCCTACGTTAAGGTCCTGATACAGCATGCTTGCCGTGTGGTCATATAGCGGTTTAGTCACCGAGTAGAAGCGTCTGTCGCTCTTGCGGCCATTAATTGTCTTGCTTGTGGTGTTGACTAGCTTTAGGATCTCGTCGACGCTGTAGGGGAGTTCGTTGGCGTCGCGACGAGATATCAGAACAAAATAGTTGGACGATCCGTTGATGGCTTTGGCGAAGTCCTTTGAGTAGATAAACTCGTTGCCCTCATCTAGAAAGACGATCGAATCTTCGATGATCGACAGCTCGCGCTCCCAGCGTCTGCCGGAAAGCGTTTCGCATGGCGCGTCGCAGCTGAGTGTAACGCCGCTTTCCGGTCCTCGGTCGTTGTAGTCGCGAATCATCGAGATGAGCGTCGTTTTGCCCGTGCCGCTGTTACCGCGAATGAAGGAAATGTTGCGTTTAAAGGTGAGTGTGTATTTGACCTTTGCACGCTCTACGACAACGGTATGCGTTCCCTTCATTACTCATCAACATCCAAAAAGTCATTCGTGGCGCCGACAAACTCCTGCATGTTTCTGACGATGCGGTTATCGTTTTCAATGCGGATTTCAAAATTCTTCCAGGGGAACTTCATGATGTGGTAAAGGGTCACCAGCACATCCTGCTCTTTGCCGATCTTGAGTAGCCAGCGGGCACAGTTGTCTCCGCAGGTAGATGCGTTGAACACCATATTTGGGAGATTGCGTACTAACAGCAGCGTCTTGACGCCGCCGGACAGTTCGAGTGGGGTGATTGAGCCCAGCTGCTTGCTTACGATGTTGTGGGGGCCGATGAGCTCTGATCCGTCCACGCTTTTAATAATCTGTGCGGCCATAGGATCTTCGAACCATGAGTCCAAGTATGAGTTCCTAAAATAGGTTTCGGTATCATAAATTGAGCCGGGGTAATCTCCCAGGTGAATGCTAAGCATGCGGATCTCCAGACGTTGCGTAACTGCAAAGATTATATGCCAGTAAATAAATGCCGGCAGCAGCGAGGTTGCTGCCGCCGGCGTAGGTCTCTGCGATCGCGTGGCGAGTGAATTACTTGGTCCGTGAACCTATTTATCGAGATGCTCTTTCAGCAGCTCCAGCGCATGGGCGTAGCCCTGGAGGCCTTCGCCGGTGATGGTTGCAAAACAGGCCAGGCGGGCGTAGCTCACCTGGCGGAAGTCCTCGCGCGTCTCGACGGCGCTAATGTGGACCTCCACAGCCGGGATGGCGACGGCCTTGAGGGCGTCCAGGATCGCCACGCTCGTGTGCGTGTAAGCCGCCGGGTTGATGACGATGCCGTTGACCTTACCGTATGCCTCCTGGATCTTGTCGACGATGCTGCCCTCGTGGTTGGACTGGAAGACCTCAACCTCGTCGAAGCCCTGTGCGGCGCCGGCCTCCTTGCAGATCTGGACCAAGCGGTCGTAGTTGTCGCTACCGTAGATGCCCGGCTCGCGAATGCCGAGCATGTTGAGGTTGGGGCCGTTGATGACGAGTGCTTTCATGGCTGCTTCCTTTGTGGTTGGTCGGGCGGTGCGACGGAATGGAAAACCACCACAAAGGTGCCTGTCCCTTTGTGGTGGTTTTGGTTAGAGGGCTGGGGGAAGGGTGTCGACGACGGCAGCCGCGGTGTTGGCTGCGCAGTCGCGCGAGTCGATGATGTAGTCGGCCCAGGCGCGGTAGCGCGGCATGCGCTGCTCGGCCAGCTTGTCGATACCGTCGCGGGCGGTGATGGGGCGACCCTTGTGGGCGAGCTCATCGAGCTTGCGGTTGAGCATCACAATCTGGCTGTTCTGGTGCAGCAGCGGGTAGTTCTCGTCTCGCGTGACGACGCCGCCGCCGGTGGAAAGCACCAGGCCGCTGCGCTTGGAGATGTCGGCCAGGGCCGCCGTCTCCCGCTCGCGGAAGGCCGGCTCGCCGCGCTCGACGATAAAGTCGGCGCAAGGCATGCCCAGACGCTCCTCGAGGGCGCGGTCCAGATCGATGTGCTCGCGGCCGGTGAGCAGGGCGATCTGCTCACCCACGCGGGTTTTGCCCGAGCCCGGCATGCCGATCAGGGCGATGTTCTGCTCATGGCGGGAAAGACGCTCCGTCACGTCCAGGATGCGCTCGCGCGGGGTGACCTGGCCGGTATAGCGCTCGACGGCTTGCGCCGCCTGGGCCACAAGCATGAGCAAACCGCCGACGCAGGGGATGCCGCGACGCTCGGCCTCGAGCATGAGCCCTGTGCAGGCGGGGTTGTAGACGATATCGATGACGCCCTCGAGCGCATCGAGGCCCTCGAGCGTGCAAGGCGCGTCGGGGCAGTGGGGGAACATACCGGCAGGCGTGCAGTTGATGAGTAACGCGGCGTCGGTCTGCTGTGCGATGTTGTCGTAGTTGACCTCGCTCGCGCGTCCCACGGGCACCACGATCGCGCCGAGGTCGCCCAGCACCATGCTGGCCGTGGTGCCGGCGCCGCCGGTGGCTCCGAGCACGAGGGCCTTCTTGCCGGTAATCTCCACACCCAGCTCCTCGACCAGGCACTGGAAACCGAAGTAGTCGGTGTTGTCGCCGCGCAGACGGCCATCGGGCAGACGCGTGATCGTGTTGACGTTGCCCATGCGTTCGGCGAGCGGGCTCAGCTCGTCCAGGTATTCCATGACGGCGCGCTTGTAGGGAATGGTCACGTTGGTGCCCTCCCACTCGTCGCCCGTCATAAAGGCTGCGAGGTCCTCGGGCTCGCGCTCAAAACGCACGTACTCAAGCCCCGCGAGTTCCTTGTAGATGGTCGGGGTGTAGCTGTGGCCCAGCACGCGGCCCAGCACGCCGTAGGGGCGGCTTGTGGCGACGTCAGTCATCTAGAGCACCTCCGTGTAGCTGCCAAAGTAGGTGAAGCTCTCGCACACGTCGTCAATCGAGTCGAGCAGGTCGTCGAGGGCTTTGCTGCCAAAGGGACAGTCCAGATCGAAGTAGAACATAAACTCAAAGTCGCGCCCGGGGATGGGGCGGCTCTCGAGCTTGATAAGGTTGATGTTGAGCGCATAGAAGCGCTCGAGCACGCGATAGAGGGCGCCCGGTTCGTTGGCCGTGGTGATCATGAGCGAGGTACGGTTGGCGCCGGGATAGACGCGCGGCTCGCGGCTGATGACGACGAAGCGTGTGTAGTTGTTGTCCGAGTCCTGAATGTTGGGCTCCAGCACCTCCAGGCCGTAGAGCGCCGCGCAACTGCGCGAGGCGATGGCGGCGACGTCGGTGCGCTCGGAGTTGGCGACCATCTCGGCCGACATGGCCGTGTTGAGATACTTGGTGGCGTGCAGCTCGTGCGCGTCGATAAAGCCGGCGCATTGCGCGATGGCCTGACCGTGGCTATAGACCTCACGAACATCCTGCAGCTTGGTGCCGGGTTTGACGAGCAGGTTGTGATCGATCTTGAGGCGCAGCGAGCGCACAATGTGGAAGTCGAACTGTGCGAGCAGGTCGTAGACCGCGTTGACCGAGCCCGCGGTGGAGTTTTCGATGGGCAGTACGCCAAACTCGCAGAAGCCGTCTCGCACGGCGCGCATGACACCTTCGAAGGTCTCGAAGAACGCGATATCGGGCACGTCGAAGAGCTTGCACGCGGCGATCTGGCTGTAGGCGCCTTCAACGCCCTGGCAGGCGACGCTGGCAGTCTGGGGGAAGGGCGTATCGAAGGCCTCGGCAGTGTCGTGGGCCTTTTGCGAGACCGTGGTGCCCTTGAGCTCGTTGATATAGCGCTGCTGCTCGGCCTTGCTCATGCTCATGAGGAGGCGGAACAGCGTGATGGTCTGCGCCTCGTAGCGCTCGGGCGCGCGGCCGGCAAGGTTGTTGAGCTTGGAGCGCTCGCGGGCGGGGTCGAAGACGGCCTTGCCCATCTCGATTTTTGATTTGGCGACCTCGGTGGCAATGTCCATGCGTTCGACAAAACTGTTGAGGAGCGTGGTGTCGATGCCATCGATGGTCTGGCGGATGTCAGCAAGGTCCATTGGGACCCCTTTCCTGAATGGTTGCCCGGGGTGGGTGGACTAAAGTTGGGCGGCGTCCTCGAGGAGGGCGTCCCAGATAGCCAGCGCTGCGGCTGCTTCGGCTACGGGGACGGCGCGCGGGACGATGCAGGGATCGTGGCGGCCGTGGACCGAGAGCTCGGCATTTTCCATAGCGTCCATGTCCACCGTCTGCTGCTCGCGGCCAATGGAGGGCGTGGGCTTTACGGCCATGCGCCACATGACGGGTGCGCCGGTCGAAATGCCGCCCAGGATGCCGCCGGCATTATTGGATTCGACCTCGATCTTGCCGGTCTCGGCGTCGATGCGATACGGATCGTTGTTCTCGCTGCCGCGCATGGCCGCGACGGCAAAGCCCATGCCAAACTCCACGCCCTTCACGGCGGGAATTCCAAACGCGATCTGCGCGATGCGGTTCTCGATGCCATCGAACATGGGGTCGCCGATGCCCGCGGGCAGGCCGTAGATACCGCACTCCACGATGCCGCCGATGCTGTCGAGCTCGTCGCGCGCGGCCAGAATCTCCTCGCGCATGCGACCGCCAGCTGCGGCGTCAATGCACGGCAAGTCGTTCGAAAGGATCGCCTTGCGATCGGTCTCGCGATAGACCATATCGTCCATGGGCAGATCGGAGATGCCGCCAATCTGCGCTACATGCGCCATGACCTTAATGCCGCGGGCCTCAAGTGCCTGCAGCGCGATACCGCCGGCGATGCACAAGGGTGCCGTCAGGCGGCCGGAGAAGTGCCCGCCGCCGGCGACGTCGTGCATGTTGTGATACTTTACGCGCGCCGGAAAATCGGCATGGCCCGGGCGGGGCTTGCGGCGCAGCTCGGAGTAGTCCTTGGAGCGCGTGTTGGTGTTCTCGATGATCGCGGCGATAGGCGCGCCCGTGGTGTGTCCATCAACTATGCCGGCGATAATGTGGGCGGCGTCGGCCTCGCGGCGCTTGGTCGCGGTCTCGTCACGGCCGGGGGCGCGACGGTCCAAAAAGGACTGCAGCTGCTCCAGGTCAACGGCGATACCTGCCGGAATGCCATCGAGCGAGCAGCCGATGGCGGGGGAGTGCGACTGGCCGAAGATGCTTACGTGCAAGACGTTGCCAAAGGTCGAGGACATGCTATTCCTCCTCGAGCGTGACCTTGCCGCCCAGCAGGCGGTAGTGGTCGAAGAAATCGGGATAGGACTTGTTGACGGCCTCGGCGCCGTGGATCACGACCTCGCCGGTTGCGCGACTAGCGGCGATGGCGGCCATCATGGCGATGCGGTGGTCGTTGTGCGAATCGACCTCGCCGCCGGTAAAGACATCGACGCCCTTGATGATGAGGTCGTCACCGGCGATGCGCACCTGCGCGCCCAGCGCGGTGAGCTCGCGGGTGGTGGTGACCAGACGGTCAGATTCCTTGATGCGCAGGCGCGCGCAATCACGGATGAACGTGCGGCCCTGAGCCAGTGATGCCACGGCCGAGATGACGGGCACCAGGTCCGGAATGTCGTGGGCGCTCATCTCAAAGCCGGCGAGCTTGTCGGACTGGACGGTGGCGGCGTTCGTGGAGCGCACGATGCGGGCGCCAAAGCGCGAAAGCGCGGCGAGCACGTTGCGGTCGCCCTGTGCGGAGCTCAGCGACACGCCCTCGACGGTGATTGGTTCGGTGCCGATGGCGCCGGCGCACAGCCAAAAGGCAGCGTTGGACCAGTCGCCCTCGACGGCTACGCTGCCGGGCGTGCGGTACGAGCCGCTGTTCACACGGAAGTTCGTGATCTCGGGCTGGCCGTCCTTGGCCGGAATACGCTCGACGTTGACCTCGACGCCGAAGGCCTTCATGGCCTGGATCGTCAGGTTGATGTAGGGGCGGCTCTCGATGAGGCTGGTTACCTGCACACAGGAGGGCTGGGACAGCAACGGGGCTGCCAGCAGCAGGCCGGAGATATACTGCGAGCTCACGTTGCCAGGAAGCACAAAGGTGCCCGGGCGCATGCGGCCGCTCGTCTTGAGCGGAAAACCGCCCAGGCCCTGCAGGTCGCAACCGGCGGCAATGATCTCGTCCGAGAGCGGGGAGAGCGGGCGGGCGCCCAGGCGGCCCTGGCCCACGAAGGTGGCCTCCGCGCCCAGCGCACAGGCGACAGGCAGCATGAAGCGCAGCGTGGAGCCACTCTCGCCGCAGTCGAGCGTGCCGCCGGCAAGGGCCTTGAGCAGGCCAAATTCAATACTCTTCATGGTGGGGTGGACCTGGAAGCCGTCCTCGACGGTCTCGATGCGGGCGCCGAGCGCCGTGAGGCAGCGCACCGTGGCCTCGATATCGGCGCAGGTCGTGTTGCAGGTAACGTGCGTCTCGCCGTTGGCAAGCGCGGCGCAGATGATGAGGCGATGCGCCATCGACTTGGACGCGATGGCGGGAACGGTGCCCTTGAGCGGGGACGGGGTGATGCGGGCTAGCATGCGGATGCGTCTCCCTTCTGGCCGAGTCCCTCGGCAATCAAATCGTGGAAGGTGGAAAGCGGCGTGCGGTCGATGCTGCAACGGCCAATGCCGTGCGGAATTACCAGGTCGATGGTGTCTCCCGCGCGCTTTTTGTCGTGGAGCGCCTCAGCAAAGACAGCGTCGGCATCTAGGTCGCAGCGGGTCTTGAGGCCGTGGCGGGCGCAGAGCTCCTCTATACGATTGGGCAGCTCGGCATTGCAGACGCCATGCAGTGCTGCGGCACGCGTGATGATGCCCATGCCGATCGAAACGCAGTTGCCGTGGCCGAGCTCAAAGTGTTCGCAGGCTTCGACGGCGTGCCCGGCGCTGTGGCCAAAGTTGAGGAGCTTGCGCTGATTGGTTTCGCGCTCGTCGGCAACGACCACGGCGCGCTTAATGTCGATATTGCGGGCGATGATGATCGCTACACGGGCCACGTCGCGGTTGAGCAGCTCAAGCGTGAGCGGGGTCTTCTCCAGCTCGGCGAAGAGCTCGGGGTCGGCGATCACGGCGTGCTTGACGACCTCGCCGCAGCCGTCGGCGAACTGCTCGGGCGTGAGGGTGGCAAGGCATCCCACGTCGGCGATGACCACGCTCGGCTGCCAAAAGGCGCCGGCTAGGTTCTTGCCGGCTGCCAGGTCGATGGCCGTCTTGCCGCCGACCGACGAATCCACCATGGCGAGCAGGCTTGTGGGAATCTGCACAAACTTGCAGCCGCGCATGTAGGTGGCGGCCACAAAGCCCGCCACGTCGCCCACGACGCCGCCGCCGAGTGCCACGATCACGTCGGAGCGCGAAAGCTCGTGCTCGGCCACAAACTCCAAAATGGCGACGTAGGTCTCGGCGCGCTTATGGGCCTCGCCGGCCTCGAAGGTGCAGATGCTCACCTCGTAGCCTGCGGATTCGAGGCTCTGCTTAACGGGCATCTGGTAGAGGGGGCCTACGTTGGTGTCCGTCACGATGACGGCGCGCGAGCCGCCGGCGGTGGCGCGTACGAGCGGACCTGCCTGCTCCAGCAAAAACGTGCCCACATGCACCTGGTAGGGGCGTGCGGTGTCGATATCGATGGTAATCGCCATAAGCTTCGGTCCTTTCGACCTGGCGTGATGGGTGGTCTAGTGGGAGGCCTCGTCGTCGAGCGCGCGCTTAATTCGGTCGCCCTCGGCAAGGAGATTCTCCAGATAGCGCTGGTCGCGGTCCTTAAGGGCGCGGCTGTATGCGCCGAGCGATTCGATCAGATGGTCGATCTCGAAGGCGAGCGCATCGGCGTCGTCGATCATGAGCTCGGACCACATCTGCGGATTGAGGTGCGCCACGCGGGTGAGATCGCGGTAGCTACCGGCCGAAAAGCCGTGGTGGACCTGGGCAGTGGGGCTTTTGACGTAGGCGTTGGATACCACGTGCGCAAGCTGGCTCGTGAAGGCGATGACACGGTCGTGCTCGGCGGCGCTGGTCACGCTGAACTTGCCAAAGCCCAAGGGGCGCACCATCTCGCGCACCTGGCCCAAAAGCTCCAGCTTGAGCGCATCGTCCACCGCGGGCGGTACGAGCACCAGCGGGGCGCCCTGGAACAGGTCGGCGCGGGAGTGTGCATAGCCCGAGTACTGCGTGCCCGCCATGGGGTGCGCGCCCACAAAGTAAAAGCCGTGCTCGCGGGCAAGCTCAAAGGCGCGCTCGCACACGATACCCTTGACGCCCACCGTGTCAATTACCACGGGGCCCATGATGGCCTCGGTATCGGTGGCGTCGGCGAGTGCCTGGGCGTGTGCCTCGAGCCACTCGATGCAGGCTTCGGGGTAGCAAGCCAGGACGATGATGTCGCATTCGCCGAGCGTCTCGTCGTTGAGCTCGCCGGCAACGGTGCCCATGCTGGCAGCCGTCATGACATCGTCATCGGGATCCCAGGCCAGCACGCGGACGCCCGCCTGCGCATAGCCGCGGGCAAAGCTGCCGCCGATGAGGCCAAGGCCGACGATGCCGGCGCACTTGGGGCTGCCCTGGTTAACGCGCGCGTTTCTCACTGTACCCATGGGCTACTCCATGGTCTCTTGGCAGACGACCTCGCGGATGGCTCGGATGCGGCGCATGGTGTCGTCGAACTGATCGGGGGTGAGGGCCTGGGCGCCGTCGGACCAGGCGCGGCTCGGCTCGTCGTGGACCTCGATCTCCAGGCCGTTGGCGCCGCAGGCGGTCGCGGCAAGCGCCATGGGCTCAACGTAGCGGGTGTAGCCGGTGGCGTGGCTGGGGTCGGCGACGACGGGCAGGTGCGACAGGTGGTGCAGCACCGGCACGGCGTTGAGGTCGAATGTGTTGCGGGTACGGGTCTCGAAGGTGCGGATGCCGCGCTCGCACAGGATGACGTTGTCGTTGCCCTCGCTCATGATGTACTCGGCGGCCATGAGCAGCTCATCGATCGTGCCGGACATGCCGCGCTTAAGCAAGATCGGAGTCTTGGTCTTGCCGACCTCTTTGAGCAGAGGGAAGTTCTGGGCGTTGCGGGCGCCGATCTGCATAACGTCGATTTTCTTGTCCAGGAAGACCTGCACGTCGCGCGGGTCCATGATCTCGGTGACGATCGGCATGTCGAGCTCGGCAGACGCCTCGCACAGCAGGTCCAGACCGGCGGGGCCCATGCCCTGGTAGGCGTACGGGGAAGTGCGGGGCTTGTAGGCACCGCCGCGCAGCATCGTGGCACCGGCGGCCTTCACGCGGCGGGCGATGCGGATGAGGTTCTCGCCCTCGACGGAGCACGGGCCGGCGATGACCTGGAACTGGTCGCCGCCGATCTTGACGCCGTGGCCGCAGTCGATGACGGAGTCCTCGGGGTGGAACTTGCGGTTGGCGCGCTTGAACGGCTCGGAGACGCGCTGCACGCGCTCGACGACGTCCATGGACTCGAGCAGGAACGGGTCGATCTTGGTCGTGTCGCCCACCAGGCCGATGATGGTCTCGTTCTCGCCGCGCGAGACGTCGGTCTTGAGTCCCTTTTTCTCGATCCAGCTGACGATGTGGCTGACGGCCTCGTCGCTGGCGCTCTGCTTTAAAATTGCAATCATGGTGTGCCTCTCACCTCGATGGATAGTCCTTGCAAAAACGGCCCGCATTGCGAGCCGTTTTATATGGTGCATGAGAGTTTATACTATCTGACTCGCTTTTGCCGCCTAAAGCGTGCCGTCGCGGCGCGTCTTCCACGTAATTGCAAAGCTTTTTCTATTATTTTGTTAGCCCGTGGCGCACTTGGGTATAATGCCAAACGTTGGCCCTATTAGCTCAGGGGATTAGAGCGTCTGCCTCCGGAGCAGAAGGCCGTTGGTTCGAATCCAACATGGGGCACCATTCCAATTTTGCTCGAACCCGCTGGATGTCCAATCTGGCGGGTTCGCCCTTTTTATCGTAGTTCAGCGTGACCAGTATCTCGTCCTCCGAGACGACCGCCTGCCACACGAATGCCTTCAGCAGCGTCGCGTCGTCGAGTGCCGTCCCGCACTGCAGGAAGTCGGCGAAGCGCTCCGGGTCTATCCGCTCGTCCGTGATGGCCTCGAGGTCGTACCTCGCTCGCGCCTGCTGCTCCTCGAGCTCGGCTATGCGCTCGTTCACGCCCGGTGCTATCACGCCCTGCTCGATGGCGTTGAGGATGTTCCTCAGGCCCCTCTCGGCGGCCCTGAGCGAGTCCTCGGCCTGCCTGCGACGCGCCCGCACCTCGGCCGTGTCCGCGCGCTCCGCTACCATGTTGGCTATCTGCAGCGCCTCGCCGCGGTCGCCGAGCAGCCCGCGCAGCGCCGAGGCTATGGAGCCCTCGAGCTCCTCGCGCCTGATGTTGCGGACGCACGACCCCGGGCAGCTGTAGTACTCGTACTTCACGTTGTTGCGGCCCCTGCCGCTCACGCCCTGCAGGTTCCTGCCGCATTCCGCGCACAGCGCCGTCCCCGCGAGGGCGAAGTCGCCCCAGTTCTCGCTCGAGCGCTGCTTGCGGCACTTGATTCCCTGGACCTCCATGAACGTCACCTCGTCCACTATCGCCGGCATCCCGCCCTCGCGGACGATGCCTCCCCACTCGTACCTTCCCGTGTACCTGCGGTCGCGCAGCATCTGCTGCACCATTGCTTGGCCGCACGGGTTGCCCTTGCGCGTCCTGAGGCCGCGCCGAGCGAACTCGCGCGCTATCGCGTTCATGGACATGCGCTCCAGCCTCAGCGCGAAGGCCTCGCGCACCCACGCCGCCTGCGCCTCGTCGACCTCGTACTCGTCGTCCTCGTTCCTGCGGTATCCGAAGATGCGCACGCCGTTGGTCTTGCACTTGAGGGCGTTGCCCTCCATTCCGCGCTTGGTCCTGATGGCGGTCTTCCTCGACTCGCAGGCGGCGAGCCCCTCGAGCAGCTTCTCGTAGATGATGCCCTCCGGGCTGTCGGGTATCTGCTCGAGCGCCGAGACCAGCTTGACGCCGTGCGTGGCGAGCTCGCGCTTGTATATCGGCGCGTCGTACTCGCCGCGGCTGAATCTATCCATCATGTAGACGAGGACGATCTCGCTCTCGCCGGCGTTGGCTATCATCCGTTGGAACTCGGGGCGGTCGTCGGTGCGACCCGACACGGCGCGGTCGCAGTACTCCGCCGCGACCTCGTAGCCCTCGCGCGCGCACCACTCGCGGCAGACGCGCAGCTGATCCTCGATTGAGGCCTCGCGCTGCCTGTTGCACGAGAACCTCGCGTATATCACTGCCTTCTTTGGCATAATGTAGAAGCCCCCTCAAGTTGTGAGTTTGCAAAGATGCTTGGGCGGTTGGATGCCCCGTCGGCTAAAGCGGTACCAGCGCTGCCGACGGGGCTCTTTTTATATATATGCGCCATAAGGTGCGACGCAAATGCTGTAACTGTCGCTAATGGTGAAGCCGCGCGCGTAATCGCGGCACGGTGGCATAGAGAAAGCCCGGTATGTCCGATTGAACATGAAGTCGTGCTCCTCCATTTTCTTCGCGCTTATAGTGCCAAGCAAGGTACCGTCCTCGTCTAGTATTACAGCGGCTCCATCCTCAACTTCCCAATGCGGTGGCATGTTCCTCTTCGTTTGCCGCTTAAGTTTGACCGAAAACGGTGCGAATGGCTGGTGAGTGGACAAAGCGTCTTCAAATGCCGTATAGCTGTGGGTGTATAGGCAGTCACTCGCTAGCGCCCAGAGGGCGAACGGCACGTCCATTGGCGGCTGTCCAGCTCCCTGCTGAGCCTTTGCCGCCGTTTTGCTCATTGACTTTTTAAAAAGTCCCATAAAGCTATTCACCGTCCTCGTATGATTCCGCGCGCTCGAGTAGCTCGTCGACCGTGATACCCATCGCGTGCGCGATCTTGTAAACAATGCTTGCCTTGGGATCTTTTATCTTCCCACTGAAAATCTGGGAGACGTGGGCGTCGGATAACCCAGAAGCCCTGCAAACGTCGGCCTGCTTCATGCCGCGCTCGCCAAGATAGTCAATCAATGCGCGTGAGAGCTGCATTTGTAGCTCCTCTCCATCTAAAGACTGTACGAATAAATCCTAACAGAAATTAGGAAAACTTCAACATTCTATTGATTCCTAATGTGCATTAGGTTACTGTATCCAATGTACCTAATGTAGATTAGGAAGGAGGTACGGATGAACAGCCTTCAAGGACTGGTGGCGGCCCGAGTTGCGGAGCTGAACATTACTAAGCAGAGTCTTGCCGACGCTGTCGGGGTATCGCTCGTCACCTTCAACAAGAAGGTATGCGGCGAGTCTGACATCACCATCACAGAGGCACGAAAGCTCGCAAAGGCTATCGAGGTGAGCAGCGATGAAGTCTGCCGACTCGCGCCATAGCGAAAGTAAGCCCAAGACCCCGCGCGAGATAGCGCTCGACACCATGTGCTCGACGCTTCGGGCGGCGTACCGGGAATGGGAGAGGAAGGAGGGGGGCAAGAGACAGTGAGGCAATGGTCGACACGTGAGATCCGGTACCTGAGGGAGCACGCCGGCGACGGAGCCAAGGAGATAGCCAAGGCGCTCGGACGGACTACCGAGGCCGTGAAGCTCCAGGCGAGGAAGTGCGGCATATCGCTCCGGCAGCGCTGGATGTGCCCGAAGTGCGGGCGCATGACGTTCAAGCCGCTGAACAAGGCGAACGGCTGGTGCGCGGAGTGCACGAAGGAGGGCCACGTGGCAGACCTCAGGGAGCAGGCCAGCGCGATGCGCGAGGAGGCTGCGAGGTCCAAGCGGAACGACCGCGAGCGGCAGAGGTGCTACAGCGCCAAGAGCCGCGCGAAAAAGACCCAAAAATAAAGACCCTAAAAAGCACCCTAGCCCTGACCTGCGGAAACATCAGAAGGGAACACAAGATGTACACATACAAAGAAGCGAGCGCCCCCAGCTACCAACTTGTGAGCACTCGCCGAAACAGCCCCAGACATGAGGCTCAGACCATCATAGCACCCAAGTCATACCGACCGACCGTCCGCGAGCAGCTCGACTCCGATGCGTTCAGGGCGGGGGCCATGGTCGGCTTCATCGCCGCCGCGATCCTGTTCGCGGCGATCCTGACCGTCTTCGTCCTCCCGACGATGGACGGCGCGGTCCAGGCTGCCAAGGCCGCATGCGCTGTGGGGGCCGTCAATGCGTAACGACGAGAGATACCGCCAGAAGCCGATGAGCAACCAGCTCGAGATATTCGGCCTCGGCGCGGACGGCGAGCAGGACATGGCCGAGGCGCGCACATGGATAAGCGAGCACCCGCGGGCGTGGGACTTCATGGTCGAGCAGGCCACCCGCCTCAACTGCAAGGGCTACGTCTCGATCAACTACCTCATCCACATGGTGCGCAACAAGCTGCACGTCGGCGTGAAGAACGGCCTCGCGCCGAGCCTCGCCCGCATCATGGAGGCGCGCTACCCGCACCTGAGGCACGCATTCAACAAGCACCGCTCCAAGAGCGACGGGTTCGTCGATGAGTAGGAGCAGGAGGACCGCCATGGACGCGGGCACGAGGTTCGAGCGCCTGGTCGCCGACTACCTGGCCGGGAGGCTGGGGGCCGACATCGACAGGCAGGTCAAGACCGGTTCCAAGGACACGGGCGACATCCGCGGCGTGTCGATGGCCGGGCGGGGCATCGCAATCGAGTGCAAGGACTACCAGGGAAGGCACGAGCTGCCCAAGTGGCTGCGCGAGGCCGAGGTCGAGCGCAGGAACCGCGGGGCCGACTACGGCGTGGTCGTCTGGAAGCGCCGCGGGACCGCCATCCCCGGCGAGCAGTTCGTGACCATGACATTGGAGACGTTCGCGGCGATGCTCGCGGGCGTAGGCAGGGAGGAATAGCAATGGAGAGCACAAACATACCGGTGGAGATCGAGGCCAAGTTCAAGCAGGCCACCGTGAAGGGCGGCGTCGCCGTCCTTCAGTTCGAGGTCGACACGGAGGACAGCGCGGCGTTCGACGCCATCCGCAAGAGCGGCGAGGAGGTCTGGCTGTCCATCCAGAGCAAGCAGCCGCAGATCCTGTTCGTTAGCCACGACGGGGGGGTGACCGAGTGATGGAGGACTACAAGGGGATGCTTGCCGAGCTGGCCGAGCTCGCCACGGAGGAGCAGGCGATGTTCACCATCTATGGCATAACCAAGTCCGACGAGGCGTTCGACAGGTTCTTGGACGCGCGCGAGAGGCTGTCCAAGTGGATCGTCGGGCACGCTGCCGTCATCGACGAGGCGATAACCGAGAGGAAGTACAACCGGATGCTCAACGAGGAGGTCAGGTAATGTCCGAGAAGAACGGGGCCGAGGAGGTCGTCGCCGAGGTCATCGAGGAGCAGGGGGCGTCCGACCTCGTCGTCACGTACTCGCCGTCCGTCATCAGCGCCAACTTCGACGCGCTGGAGGCCCACGTCCGCGCGAAGGTCGCGGACTACGAGGGCGCCAAGTACGACTTGACCAAGGACGACTCCATCAAGGAGGCGAAGCACGACCGCTCCTACCTCAACGGGCTCAAGTCCGAGATAGAGGAGCGCCGAAAGGCCGTGAAGCGCGAGTACAACAAGCCGCTCGCCGCCTTCGAGAAGCGCTGCAAGGAGATCACGTCCATCATCGACGGCGCGTCGGACGGCATCAAGGCGCAGCTCGACGAGGCGGAGGAGAGGCGCAGGGCGCGCGCGAGGGCCGCACTCGAGGCCCACTACAGGGAGTTCGCGGAGCTCCTCTCGCCGGTCGTGCCCTACGAGCGCCTGCACGACGACAGATGGCTCAACAAGTCGTTCGGCGAGGCGAGGGCCAAGAAGGCCCTCGAGGACAAGGTCTCAGCCGTCGCGCGCGACTGGGACACGCTCAAGGCCCAGCGCGACTCCATGGCCCACTACGAGGTCGCCGAGCGCGAGCTGTTCCGCACGCTCGACCTTGGCTCGGCGCTCAACGCCGCCCGCGCCGCCGACGAGGAGGACGCCCGCATCGCCGCCATGCGCGAGGCGGTTGAGCCCGAGCCCGCGCCGCGTCCCGCGACGAGGCGCCAGGCGGAACCCGCCGCCGCGGCGCGCCCCGAGCTGCACTGCGCGTGGACGGTCGAGATCCCGTCCGCGACCCGCTCGCAGATGGAGCTGCTCGCCGCGGCGCTGCGCGAGCGTGGCATCACCGGCACCATCAAGTGCAAGGGGGTGTGCTAGATGGCCGACGAGGAGATGACGCTCTCCCAGGCGATAGCCAAGGTGCAGCGCTCCGTGACAGTCCCCAAGGCGCGCTACAACGCATTCGGGAAGTTCAGCTACCGCTCGTTCGAGGACATCGTCGCCGCGCTCAAGGAGCCCTGCAAGGAGGCTGGCGTGGCGTTCACGCTCCAGGACGGCATCTGCAAGGTGGGCGACCGCTACTACGTCGAGGCGACGTGCACGCTGTTCTTCGAGGACGGGCACGGCGATACGAGGGAGTTCAAGGCCTACGCCCGCGAGGCGGAGCACAAGAGCGGCTCCGACGACGCGCAGGTGACCGGGATGGCGTCGAGCTACGCGCGCAAGTACGCGCTCTGCGGGCTGTTCGCCATCGACGGGCAGAGCGATCCGGACGCGCTCTCGGACAAGCCCGAGAAGGAGCCGCCCGAGAGCGGCGGGTTCACGGCGAAGTGCAAGGCCTGCGGCACGGCCTACACCTTCGAGTCGAAAGAGCAGTACGAGGAGTTCAAGAAGCACCCCGGCTGCTGCGCCACGCCGACGTGGCGCGTCCTGTAGGCCATGCAGGACATGTACGCGCAGCGCGAGGAGCTGTTCGAGCGCCTCATGGCGGAGCTGGACACGCTCAGGCGGACGGGCCAGCAGTACGCCGAGAACGAGGCCGACTACCGCAAGGCCCTGCGCATCGCCATCCTCGAGGAGCGCTCCAAGGGCACGCCGGTGACCATCATCGGCGACCTGTGCCGGGGGCGCGAGGAGATAGCCGAGAAGAAGCAGCTGCGCGACTGCGCCGAAGCCCTCTACAAGGCATCGAGCGAGGCAATCATGGCGCTGAAGCTGCGAATCAAGACCGTAGACGCCGACATCCAGAGGACATGGACGAGCGGCGGAGAGGAGACATACAGATGAGCATCAACAGAGTGGTGGTGTCGGGCAATCTGACCCGAGACCCCGAGCTACGCGTCACGCCGGGCGGCACGCAGGTGCTGGGCTTCGGCGTGGCCGTCAACGACCGCCGCCGCAACCAGCAGACGGGGGAGTGGGAGGACTACCCCAACTTCATCGACTGCACCATGTTCGGCAACCGCGCCGAGGCGCTCTCGCGCATCCTGCACAAGGGCATGAAGGTCGCCATCGAGGGGAAGCTGCGCTACAGCTCCTGGGAGGACAAGAACGGGGGCGGCAGGCGCTCGAAGGTCGAGATCATCCCCGACGAGGTCGTCCTCATGAGTCTGAACCCCAACGGCCAGCAGGCCCCGCAACAGTACGCGCCGCAGGGATACCAGCAGCAGTACGCGCCGCAGCAGGCGCCGCAGACCGCCCCGCAGGCGTATGTCCCGCAGCCGGCGCCCCAGCAGCCCGCGCCGCAGTGGAGCGCCCAGCAGGCCTACCAGCAGGCCCCGCAGGCAGCGCCGCAACCGGCACCGCAGCAGGCAGCGCCGCAGCCGGCACCCGCCCAGCAGCAGCTGGACGTGTACGACGAGGACATCCCGTTCTGATGGGGCGCGTACCCGACATCATCCGCGACCACTGGGAGGCGGCCCTGTTCGCCGCCTCCTTCTCCGCGGGTTTCCTGTTCTTCTCTTCGCTTCTCTGGGGGTGGTTCTGATGGCAAGCAAGTTCACGTGGTTCCCGAAGCTCACCGCCGCCCTCGAGCGCGTGCCGGAGGGGCCGCGCGGGGAGCTGTGCTGGGCCATCATCCAGTACGGCACCAACGGCGTAGAGCCGGAGTTCGCCGACTGGGCGCTCAGCGCAGTGTTCGAGAGCCTCCGCGAGGACATCGACAACAGCCTCGCCGCCCGCAACAAGAACAAGGGCGGCAGGCCGCGCAAGGACTCCAAGGGCGAAACGGGGGTTTCGGAGGATACGGAAACCTCGGAAACGGGGGTTTCGGAAAACGGAAACGGGGGTTTCGGGGTTTCGGAAACTACCGAAACGGGGGTTTCGGAACCTGAAAACCCCTCCTTATATACCAATCCATACCAGTCCATACCAAGCCAGGCCATCCCAGTGCAGGGCAGTGCGGACGCGTGCGCCGCGCCCGAGGGCTTCGAGCCGCCTACCGCCGAGGAGGTCGCCGCGTACTTCGGTGCCAACTGCCTGAACGGCGACCCGCAGGCGTTCTTCGACTTCTACGCGTCGCAGGGCTGGCGCAAGTCGAACGGCATGCCGATCTCGGACTGGCAGCCGCAGGCCCGGCAGTGGCACCGCCGCCAGCGCGAGCTCGACGCCGAGGCCCGCAGCCGCGGCAAGCCCACCGCCTCGGAGGTCGAGGCCGCGACGTTCAGGCCGACCAGGACGCCCGAGGAGGCGCTGGCCGAGCAGGAGCGAAGGTGGGCGTCCGAGCACCCGGGCATCGACCCGGCCAAGGTCGAGGCCCCGCGGGGCACGACCGCGAGCAGGGACCGGTTCGGGCTGTACCAGGACGCGCAGAGGCTGCTGGCCGCCCGCGCCGCGTGCGAGAGGAGGCTCTCATGATCCTCGACGCGGGCCTGCTGAGGGGATGGCCGAAGGAGCGCGCCGAGCTGTACGGCAAGCCCCACCTCGGGACGAGGTACACGCACGGCACGGCATACGAGCCGACGCAGGCCCGGTGCGCGGTGTGCGGCAGGCGCGCCTCCAACTGCCACCACGTCGCCCGCAGGTCGTGGGGAAAGACGTTCAGGCTCGTCACGCCAAACGGGGTGTGGGAGCTGCGCAGCCCGCTGTTCGCCCTGTGCGGCTCCGGCACGACCGGGTGCCACGGGAAGTTCCACGACGGCGGCCTCAGGGCCGAGTGGGTCTGGCGCACCGGGGCGGCCGAGGAGGCATGGTGGTCCGGCACGCTGCTCAGGGAGTACCCGCCGCACAGCCCCGACCTCTACATGTTCGGCTACTGGGCCATCACCGACCGTTACGGAAACGAGATCATCCGAGAGGTGAAATGACGATGGAGATCACCAACTGCGAGCAGTACGTGCTCGCCGAGCTGGACTACGAGCAGCGCCGCAACGAGCGCCTCGCGGCCGAGAACAACAAGCTGGCCAAGCAGCTCGACGCCATGACAAAGAGGGCCAACGGCTACAGACGCATCATCAACCGCGACAAGGCACCCATCGAGGCGCTGGCCGACAAGGTCATGCGCGAGGAGATGCTGACCCGCTTCACCTATGCCGAGGTCACGGACGTCAAGAGCGCGTTCAGCGGAAGGCTGCTCGACTTCGACGAATGGTGCCACGATGCGATGCGATATGTGGCGCTGGCGGACGACGTCGGCGAGGAGGAGTTCATCCGGTTCATGCGCCGGGACCTCAAGAAGATCTACGACAAGAAGGTGGCCAGATGTGCCGAGTAGAGGCCGCCGTGCCCGACATGAGCGGCAGGGCAGGCCGATGAATGACGAGAAGGCCGTCGCCGCGGCCATCCATGCCGGGCTCCAGAGCGACGACGTGACCGACCTCTACACGGGCGACTGCAGGGGCTGCGGCGAGTGCTGCTCGCGCTTCCTGCCCGTGAGCCCGTTCGACCGGGTGCGCCTCGAGGCGTACGTGCGCCGGAACGGAATCGTGCCCGCCGAGCCCAGGGCTGAGTACGACCTGCTGTGCCCGTACCTCACGGGCGGGCGCGAGTGCGCGGTCTACGCCGCGAGGCCCGAGATCTGCCGCGCCTACCGGTGCGACAGGCACAAGAGGGGCGAGCTGGGCATGTTCTTCGGCGCGGAGTGCGCCGAGGTGACCGACATGCGCGCGCTCGCGGAATCAATGGCCCGCGATGTCTATGAATGCGAAAAGGAACCGAATGGAAGGAATACCGATGACCGACGAGAAGAAGACCGGCGAGACGTCCGAGACGCCATACCCCGGGACGCTTAGCTGGGCGGCGACGCGGTTGCTGGAGGCAATCGGCGATGCCGCGAAGGCCGTCGCCGAGATGCTGTGGGAGAGCATCTCCCGCGTGTTCCGAGACGCCCGCCGTCTCATGAGGAAGTTCGCGAAGGCGCTCGACCCGAAGTGGCAGCGCCGCCGCCGTCGCGCACTCGCCCGCTCGCGCCGCAACAACCTGTACCTGAAGAGCATCGGGAGGTGCCGGTGATGGGCGGCAAGTACAGGAAGGAGCAGGGGTATGGCTAGGAACGTGTACGGCGGCTACTGCCGCGAGTGCGGCAAATGGACGCCTCCCGGGTTCGGGCACTTCGAGCGCTACCGCGGCGGCTGGCGCGTCCACTGCGTCGAGTGCGCGAGCGGGCGGAAGCTGCCGCCCGAGGGAGACCAGGCGGCGCAGGACATGCGGCGCCACGTAAGGAACATGGTGAACGACGGAAGGTACGGGAAGAGGGGATGCAGATGACGGGAGACGAGAGGCCGGACATCTACGCGGACGGGCTCCGGGAGGAGCGCTGCGAGAACTGCCTGCACTGCTGCGCGACGGTGCTGCGCACCGTCCACGGCATGGAGCGCACGGAGTACGAGTGCGTGCGGCGCCCGGAGTTCGTGCACCGCACGCAGGGGCTCGCCAGGTGCAACTACTGGGAGGCGCGATGAGCGGATGGGATGAGCTCGGCCGCGAGCAAGACATGGCCGCGGCGAGGGCCGTCGGCTACCTCGAGGGCATGTACGACGTGGCCGTCGTCAGGAAGATGGTGGCGTAGATGCGAGTTCTTATCGCCTGCGAGGAGTCGCAGCGCGTGGCGCTTGAGTTCCGGAAGATGGGGCACGAGGCTTACAGCTGCGACCTTGAGGAAGCGGGGGGGGGTCACGACCTCATGCACCTCAACGTCGACGCTCTCCAGATGCTCAAGCTCAGGTGGGACCTAGTGATCGCGCACCCGCCATGCACGTATCTCACCGTCACCGGCAACCGCTGGTTCGACGAGGGGAAGTACGGCGACAGAGCGCGCGAGCGCAAGACTAACCGTGAGGCCGCCGTCGAGTTCTTCATGGCGTTCGCCAAGTGCGATGCGCCGCACGTCGCAATCGAGAACCCCGTCGGCTGTATGAGCACAAGATGGCGCAAACCGGACCAAATCGTGCAGCCGTACATGTTCGGCGACCCGTTCGAAAAGAAGACGTGCCTGTGGCTGAAGGGGCTCGAGCCGCTCAAGCCGACTGATGAGGTCGAGCCTGAGCCGCGCAAGGTCTTCAAGTCAGGCAACTCCATGCCGGCATGGTACGCGGACGCCTGGCATCTGCCGCCACACGAACGCGCCAAGGTTCGCAGCCGCACGTTCCCGGGCATCGCAAAGGCGATGGCCAACCAGTGGTGCGAGCAGATCGGGATGGAGGGCGTATAACGCCAGATAAGGAGGAATGATGATTCAACTGCCAAAGGATGCCGACGGTCGAGAGATTCCGCTGGATACCAAGGTGCTGTACGGCAGCGGCGGCACGGCCCGAAACATCGTGTACTGGGTGTACACGGTCGATTCCGACCTCGAGAAAGAGTGGGGGAACTGCTGGCGCGCGGTCACGGACGCGGGCAGGAAACTCGACGCCGAGCTCATGTACCTCACCGAACCCGACAGCTGGGAGAAGCTGGAAGAGGACTTGGACAAATGCGTCGCAGAAGGCACCGCTTGCACGTACTTCAGCAAGGATGGAACCTGTCAAAGTTGTTCTCTCGGCAATATAACAACTGGTTGCTCTCCGAAAGTGATTGAGGACATCGTATCCCGCATCCGCAAGCTGAGGGGTGAAGACTGATGGCGACGCACAGGCTCAAGATTCAAGAGCAATACGCAGACGCCGTCCTGAACGGCACCAAGACGTTCGAGATTCGCAAGAACGACCGGGGTTACAAGGTCGGCGATGAGATCGTATTCGACGTTGTCACGAACGAAGGCTACGCCGTCGGGGAAGCAGCCAGGCATCCGCTCAACGGTGAAGTCTACCGAATCGACTACATCCTCGACGGTTTCGAGGGCCTCGCCCAGAAATACGTGGCGCTGGCCATATCCAAGGAGGGCGAATGATTACCGATAAAGAGCGTCGCGAGATGGGGGCGAAGGAGGTCTAGCTATGGCATACAGCGACTACGGCGCGTTCGTGTACCTCAACGGCGAGCGCAGAACCGACAAGGAGGACGTAGGCGTATACGACACCGACGAGGCCTCCCTGCCTACTGGACTCCGCGTGTACGCGAACATCATGAAGCACCATGACGGATTCGAGTGGTTCGAGTTCTCGCACCATGGAGTCATGGGCGACGGCAGCGTCCGCGTCGGGTGCTACAAGCAGGGATGGCCGGAGGTCTACGAGTGGGAGGACGGCGAGGACAAGCCGGCCATATACACGTTCGATGACCTTTCCCGCAAGTTCGGGTGGGACGATTGCGAGGAGTACGGTGACACGAGGTACGCCGCCGACAAGTACGACAAGGAGTTCGACTTCTTGGGATGGCACTTCAACTTCTGGGGCGACGATAACGGCGACACTCCGAGGTACGGGGCGACCATGAGCCGCGACGGAGAGACCTGGGAGTGCGGCTACGACTGTATGTTTGGAGCTGGTTTCGATGACATTCACTAGCGAAGAGCGACGCGAGATGGCTGAGAACCTGCGACACCTGACCATCGGCCACTCCATCCAGTACAAGGAGCAGTTCTTCGACGAGCTTGCCGAGGTGGTGGTCGGCTTCGAGGACTACCATGACTTCGACGTTGTCCTCGATAAGCTCGCTGATCTCATTGACCCGGAAGGGGGAGACGATGATTAACGACGAGGAGCGCAAGCGAGCGGTGGCTGAGTTGCGCGAAGCATCGACCGGGGCATACCGCCACGTTGATTCACTCGACGTGATTGCAAACTCAATCGGCGTCGAGGTTGGCGGCAAGTTCATTCACGAGGTTGAGAACGAGACGTACGCGGCCCTTGCAGACCTAATCGACCGTCCGACATGTCACAACGTCGCCGACTACACCAAGGAATCATTCAAGTGCTCAGAGTGCGGGTGCCGCGTGCTGGTGCCCGGCGACAGGCCGGACGGTGTGCTCGTCGTGACCTCCGAGGCGTTCCCAGTCGACTGGTACTCATGCCCGGTCTGCGGGGCGGTGGTGGTGGAAGATGAAGCGTATTAAGTTCGCAAGGCCGGTCGATTGTCCAACGTGCGGCGCGACCCCGTCGCACCAGAAGTGGAAGCCGCGCAAGTTGGTGTACACCAACGAGGTGGTCGCGTTAGGTGACGTCGACCCCGTCGACGCCGTCCATTGCCCTAGGTGCGACCTCGTCTTCGGCGTCGTGCATTACGAACACGACGACACGTACATCACGAGCTGGACCGAGTTCGAGACTGTCCCACGGTATTGCCCGTGGTGTGGGGAGGATTTGACTGATGATTAGCGACGAGCAGCGCCGCGAGGCGGCGGCGAGCCTGCGCGGGTCGAGGGGCTTCTTCGGCAGCCTGCCGAGGACCGTCCTCGAGCCGTTCATATTCGACACCTTCGAGCGCGTGCTCGAGTGCGTCGGCTATACGGAGGGCAACGTATTCGACTATCTCGCCGACCTCATCGACCGCGGCGAGTGCGAGAACGTCTACGACGGGAGCGTCCAGGACTCGTGCGACAACGGCTTCCTGTGCTCGGTCTGCGGCTGCAAGGTCGAGGACGAGGAGCACTACCGCGTGAGCGGCGTCTGGAACTATTGCCCGGGGTGCGGGAGGAAGGTGCGGCATGGCTGACGAGATGAGGCCGGCGCCGTCGCCGTCCGTCGACCTGTGGAGACCGGATGGCCCCGCCGCGAGGGCCGCGGCCGCCATCATGGCCAACGCGGTGGCGAGCTTCAACGAGGCCCTCGTGCCCGTGCTGCGCGGCATGAGGCGCGAGGCGAGGGCGCTCTGCAAGAAGTTCGACCCGAAATGGAGGCGCGCCCGGATTCGCGCGCTCAAGAGGTCCCGCCGCAACGTGGAGACGCTCAAGCGCGAGGGGAGGTGCAGGTGATGGCGACCGAGTACGTTCTGGACGCCGACAAGATCGCCCATTGGCGCATCGACAACCACGTCCCGCTGAAGCAGCTGGCGCGCGCCGCCGGGGTGAACCTCAGCAGCCTGAGCCACGTCATCCGCGGCGGCAGGGAAGTGAAGATGAACCTGCTGCTCAATCTGGCGAATGCGATGGGCGAAGACCCGCGCGACATCGTGAGGCCCAAAGCACTTGCAAGTCAGGAGACAAAATGAAATTCGAGATCATTGAGCGCCACATCATCGACGTGCCGGACAGCGAGCTCACGGACGATGAGCGCCCCCTCGGCAAGATGACGCTCGCCGAGGTTCTCGACGTCATCGCGGAGAACCCGCACAGGTTCATCGAACGGTACGAGTTGTACCGCGAGGAGGTGATCCGCCTTGGGGGCAAGCTGTGATCCGGGCTACAACCTCCCGGACGGATGCACCGACGCGGCAATCGACAGGCACTTCGGCGAGGGCAAGCCCACTTGCGCCGAGTGCACCAAGATGTACGAGTGCTGCTGCGACTACGGCATCTGCGAGATAGAGTTCGACGACGCCTTCCGGGGGAAGTTCGACGGGGCGGACGCGGAGCCGGGCGACGTCGCCTACTGGGCGCTCCCGTGGATAGCGGACCACATGAGGGACATGCAGAAGGAAGCGTGCGCCATGTTCTGTGGCTGATGCCGCTGGCGGCGCTCACCGCGCTGCTGGCGTGGGCGGCGAGGTCCGCATGGGCGCTCGCCGTGGTTCTGACCGTTCTCGTGCGCATGGCGTGCGGGTGAGATTGGAGGTTTGAATGGACGAGATCGGAAGGCTAATCGGCAAGCTCATCGGGTGCCTCATCATGGCCGCGCTCGTGCTGCTGTGCGCCGCCGCCGTCGTGTGGTGCTGGCGGGTGCTCGCGGGGCTGGTCGCATGAGCGCCGGCGAGAGGGTGGCGCGGCAGCTCCGCGACGCCGCGGCCCTGCTGGAGTCCATGGCGGAAGACGTGGCGGGGGACATCGACGAGAGGTTCGTGCTGCCGCCCATAACGCTCACCATCAAGATAGGAAGCACCGACGAGACCCCGACCCTGTCGGTGAAGAAGGACTACCTCGCGAGGAAGCGCCTGGCATGACGTGGAGCTCCAACGGCAACGCCGAGCGCAAGCTCAAGGCGAGGCTCCGCGCCGAGGGCAGGCCGTGCCACATATGCGGACAGCCCATAGACTACAGCCTGCCGCCCGGCACGCCGTGGAGCTTCGAGGCCGACCACGTGGTGCCGAGGGCGAGGGGCGGCGCGGTGCTGGACTACGCGAACCTCGACGCGGCGCACCGCATCTGCAACCAGAGGAAGGGCAAGCACATGCCGGGCGACGCGAGGCCCGTCGAGATAAGGCGCACGAGGCTGTTCTGAGTGCTTGAGACAACTGAATAGGCGGGGCTGAAAAGCCTAACTGGAGGCGCGGTCGTTTGCTCGGCTGCGCCTCACTGCTTTTTGGGGCGCTGAGCCGCCGATGGCGGGGGCATTGCCCCCTCCCCGGGGGTGCACGGACACCCATCGCTGCCAGTGCCGATTTCCCCCCGCCCCATGACCCCAGGGCGGGGGTAGGCCGCGAATCTCACCCGCATCGCACAATGCGGGCACGAGAAAGGAGGCCGGGATGCCGGAGATGCCGGAATCGGTCGCATCCGACGACTATCAATCGCAGATCTGGGCGAGCGTCACCGCATCGGGGCGCTTCTCCGACGAGGACGCGCCGAACCTCGCGCTGCTGTGCTACTGGCACGCCGTGGCGAAGGCCGCGGAGGATGCCATGAGCAAGGGCAAGTCCGTGAAGGTGCTCGACCCCGTCGGCTACAAGCCCGTCAAGGCGAAGAACGGCAGGCACGCCATCATGGAGCGCCCGCACCCCGCCGTGTCCGTGCTCAAGCAGGCGACCGCCGAGATACGCGCGCTCAACGAGCTGCTCGGGCTGTCGCGCAAGGCGGTGCCCATCCAGGTGCAGCAGGCGCGTCCGCAGAGCGACGGCGCTAGGGTGCTGAGCCTGATGTTCGCCGACCGCGAGCGCAAGGCCAAGGCGGCGGGCGCCTGATGGAGCCCAGGCAGACGCCGACATACGAGGCGAACGTCCCGGAGGACCTCAGCGGCGACGGCGGGATGGCCTGCGAGCTCGCGACCGCCTACTTCGGCGACCCGCTCCCGTGGCAGCCGCACCTGCTCGACGCGATGCTGGCCCGCGACGCGCGCGACAAGTACCTGCTGCGCACGCTTGGCATCTCCATCCCGCGCCAGAACGGAAAGAGCTGGGTCGTGCGAGCAAGGTGCTTCTACGGCGCGCTCAACGGCGAGAAGATCCTGTACACCTGCCAGCACGGCGACACATCCGACCAGATGTTCAAGGAGCTGTCCCAGCCATTCGAGGACGAGGACGAGACCGAGCTGCACGACCTCCTGCTCGCCGTGCGCAAGACGAACGGGCAGCAGGCCATCAGCCTCAAGAACGGCGGACTCATCCGCTTCACCACCCGCACCAACTCGCTGGCGCGAGGCAAGACCTACGACGTGCTCATCTACGACGAGGCGCAGGAGCTCACGGACACGCAGCAGGCGGCGTCCCTGCCTGCCATCTCGGCGAGCGCGATGCACAACCCGCAGACCATCTACCTCGGAACGCCGCCAGGCCCCGACAACGTCGGCACGGTGTTCCGCGACCTCCACGACGACGTGCACGACGGAGAGTCCGAGATGGCGTGGATCGAGTGGGGCGCGGACGAGATAGGCGACGTCCACGACGAGTCCCGCTGGTACGAGTACAACCCGTCCATGGGCACCGTGCTCAACTACGAGGCCGTCAAGGGCGAGTCCGAGCAGATGCAGCCCGACGTGTTCGCGCGCGAGCGCCTCGGGTGGTGGGCGAAGACGGGAGGCTCGCTCCTCTACGCCCTGTCCTCCAAGAAGTGGGACGGGTGCCGACGCGACTCAGCGCCCACTGGCGGAAAGCTCGCGTTCGGCGTGAAGTTCTCCGCGGACGGCTCCAACGCCGCGGTGTCCTGGGCGCTCGCCGACAGGGACGGACCGTCCTACGTCGAGCTGTACGACGTGATGGGCGCTTCGGGCGGAACGGTCGCGATCTCGGACATGCTCCTGCGCAACCGAGATGAGATCGCGTGCGCCTGCATCGACGGCAAGTCCGGAGCGGACGCGCTCAAGCGGCGGATGCTCGACGGCGGCTTCAGCAAGTGCGCGCTCGTGATGGGCACGCCCGCAATCGTGCAGGCTGCGGCGTCGATGCTCAAGGACGAGGTCGACTCGGGCACGCTGTCTCACATCGAGTCGCCGGCGCTCGACGACTCGGCGCGCAAGTCGCTCAAGCGCGACATAGGCAGGGACGGATGGGGCTTCGCGGACGGCCCCGACTCCATCGCCGCCCCCATCGAGTCCGCATCGCTCGCCCTCTGGGCGGCGAGAACCACGAAACGAGACCCGCGAAGGGAACAGGAGGCCAGCTTCTGATGGCAGCAGTGAACATGGAACTGGCGGGGCAGGTAGCATCCGCCGCAGGCTTGGAGCCGGGCGACGCGGCGCTCGTCCGCGAGCTCATGACCGTCTGGCGCGAGCATCGAGCCAGCAACCTCGAGCGCGAGGACTACTACCTCGGGCACGTGTCGGTGAAGGACCTCGGCATCGCCATGCCGGCGAGCCTCGCCAAGAAGATCAACCCGCGCGTGGACTGGCCCCGCAAGGCCGTGCACGCACTCGCCGACCGCTCCATCTTCAACGGTTACACGTGCGCGGACGAGCAGACGAGCAAGGCCCTCCGCGCCATCTGCGAGTCGAACCAGCTGGAGCGCCTCTACCGCAAGAACCTCATCGGCGAGCTGAAGCACTGCTGCGGTTTCTGGACCGTGACGGACGGCGGCGGCTACCCGGTCATCTCGGCTTACCCCGCCACCGCGGCGGCGGCGCTCTGGGACGACGCTCGCAAGGCCATCAGGGCGGGCCTCGTCGTGGCTGAGTCCAAGAAGATGCCCGGCGACACCGAGCGCGTGCCGACCGTGGTGCACCTGCTCACCGACGACAGCCTCGTGGTGCTCACGCGCGACGGCGGCTCGTGGGTAGCCGAGTACCGCGAGCACTCGATGGGGCGCTGCCTCATGGAGCCGATGGCACACGGCGCGACTCTCGAGCGCCCCTTCGGCACCTCGCGCATCAGCCGCTCCGTGATGAGCATCACCGACGACGCCATCCGACAGCGCGCCCGCATGGAGGTCGCCGCCGAGGCCGCGACCCTGCCGCAGACGTGGCTTCTGGGAACCTACAAGAAGATGCTCAACGATGGCAACAAGTACGACGCGAGCATGGGCGCTGTCAACGAGATCACCAAAGACCCCGACGGCGACAAGCCCACGGTCTGGCAGTCCGCTCAGCTGCAGATGGCCCCGCTCACGGAGTACCTGCGCCAGCTCGCCTGCCAGATGTCGGCCGTGACCAACGTGCCGGTGAGCTTCTTCGGCGTGTCCAACGACAACCCGTCCTCCTCGGACGCTATCGCCGCGTCCCTGGAGCCCTTGGTCATCGACGCCAAGAACCTCAACCGCGACAACGGCACGGCGCTGCGCAACGTGGCCTACATGGCGCTCGCCGTGGCGAACGGCACCGATTTCGCCACCGAGCGCGACGCGGGCCACGAGATAAACCCGCGATTCCTGTCCCCGGCGTACCCGTCCACGGTGAGCCTGTCCGACGCGCTGCTCAAGCAGGTGCAGGCGCTCCCGAAGCTCGCCAACTCCACGGTGGCCTACGAGATGCTCGACTACACGGACGAGCAGATCCAGCGCATCGAGTCGGATGCCAAGAAGGCGCAGGCGAGCGCGGCTATCGCGTCGCTGTTCGAGCCGAAGGAGGGCGAGAATGGCGGCGGTGCCGACTAGCCTGCTGGACGAGCTGACCGATGAGGTGAACGCGCTGTCGGCAGACGCCCAAGCGAAGGTGAGGCCGGCGCTCGAGTCCCTGCTGTCGAGCTGGGAGCGCGGCGGTGGCGGCGATGTCGCCGCTCTCCGCGAGAGGGCCTACGAGACGATCGAGGCGGTGCTCGGGTACTACGCCGACACGTGCGCCGCCGCCAGGGCGGCCGAATACTACGACGCGGTCAGGGCGTCGCAGGGCTTCCCCGGGAAGTATCGGGCGGTCGCCGAGTCCATGCGAGACCCGGACGCCACGCTCGGCGCGGTTAGATATTTCATCGGCAAGGTCGTCGAGGGCGCCCCCGAGGTGTTCGTCTCGCGGTGCGTCACGAGGGTCGACGAGGAGATCAGGCGCGCCGCCAACAGGTGCGTCGCCCACAACGCGCGCAAAGACCCGGCAAAGCCGTGGTACGCCCGCGTTCCCCGTGGCGAGACGTGCGGGTTCTGCCTCATGCTCGCGTCGTTCGGCTTCTACGCCAAGACCGAGGAGGCGGCCGAACACTCGCACGCGCACTGCGACTGCCGAATCGTTCCCGGCTTCGACGGGGTGACTACAGTCAAGGGATACGACCCTGACGGGATGTACGAGAGGTATAACGACTGCCTGGCCGCGCTCGGAGGCCGCGACGGCATCGCCTCCGACTGGTACGCAATGCCGGAGGACGAGCGCGAAGCGCTCGTGAGGCGCCACGGCAACAAGGAGGGGAAGGCGTACACCGCCTACCTCAACAACCGCGTCGCATCCGAGATAGAGTTACGCGACCCGTCTTGGTACGCGGGCGGCGAGCATAAGGGCATAACGTTCACGGACGATGCGGTGAGGCGCGACAAGGTAAAGAGGTGGAGGGTAGACCCCGGAGAGAGGAGAACCGCAGAGAAGCTGGCGGCACTGGGCTACAAGACTGAGTTCTGGGAAGACGAGGTGCACCTGAAGAGTGAGAACGCACAGGGAAAAACGACCGTAAGCCGCGCCGACCTGTCCACGGGCATCGAAATCAAGACCGTGTACACGTCGAAATCGGAGAACACGTTCAAGTCGCACATGAAGTCCGTGGCCAACAAGAGCGGAGTGCGGTTCGCCGTCTTCGACGTCAGCGAGAACAAGTCTGTCACCGACAGCCAAGCCGAAGCATGGATACGCAAGTACATGAAGAGGTACGGAATCGCCGAAGTGAGGATGCTGGGGCACGACGGGTCGCTCCAAACGATAAAAAAATAGGCGGGAGCTGCATGTCTCAATAGGTGAGTCAAACAGCTTCCGCCCAATCCCATCTTACCGCATGGCCGCCCACGGGCGGCTTTTTTCATGCCGAAAAACGCCAAACAGGCCAAATCTCACGCCTGTCGGACACTTCCCGGGACAGGGGCCGCACGGCCCCGAAACGCACATCTAAGGGGTTCGGCCGCACGGCTGGCCCGACGGGCCGCACGGTCCGGGAAAGGACGCGACATGGCAGAAGAGACCAACACGGAGCCCTCGGGCGGTACGGAGCCGACCGGGGGCGAGGAGCCCGACTACAAGGCGCTCTACGAGGCCGAGAAGGCGCACTCCCGCAAGTGGGAGAAGCAGGCCAAGGCCAACAAGGGCGCGGCAAGCGCACTCGACGAGGCCAACCAGGCGAAGAAGACCGCCGACGAGAAGGTCGCGGAGCTCGAGAAGCGACTCGACGCCAA
Organism: Collinsella sp. AM17-1; assembly: GCF_003470665.1. Classification (GTDB taxonomy): domain Bacteria; phylum Actinomycetota; class Coriobacteriia; order Coriobacteriales; family Coriobacteriaceae; genus Collinsella. Next base: position 128,253 of record NZ_QRJZ01000003.1, on the reverse strand, counting down.
GGAGAAGGCCGAGGCGCGAGCCAAGATCGCCGCCAAGGTCGCGCAGGAGAAGGGAGTCCCCGCCGAGCTCATCGTCGGCGAGGACGAGGAGAGCATGGCCGCATGGTGCGACAAGATGCTCGCCGCCTTCAAGACAAAGCCCGCGCCGCGAGTGGAGAAGCCCGGCAGCTTCGACAAGGGCGGCAAGGGCGGGGACGAGGCGCTGCGAGACTTCGCCAAGCGCCTCCTGAAGTAAGCCAAACCCGAAGAAAGGCACAGAAATGGCTGCAAACGACACCCAGAAAATCAAGCTGCCGTCCAGCGTGGTCTCCACCATCATCGGCAAGGTGAAGGACACCTCCACCATCGCCACGCTGAGCCCCAGCACGCCGCAGAAGTTCGCCGACACGACCTATCTCGTGTTCAACCCGACCGCAGAGGCCGAGGTCGTCGCCGAGGGCGGCAAGAAGTCCGGCTCCGAGATCTCCACCGACACCGTGGTCGCAAAGCGCGCCAAGATCGTCACGACCACGCGCGTCTCCGACGAGCTGAAGTGGGCCGACGAGGACAACCAGCTGGAGATCATCTCCAACATCATCGCCGACCAGACCGCCGCCGCGGGCCGCGCGCTCGACTACATCATCTACCACGCCATCAACCCCAAGACCGGCCTCGGCCTCACGGGCTACACCGCCCTGACCGCTGACAAGGACGTCCACAGCGTCGCCAAGACCGACTCCCCGGTCGACGACATCGACTCCCTCTCCGACGCCCTGCTCGACTACGGCATCAACGGCATCGCCATGAGTCGCCAGTTCGCCTCCGAGCTGCGCAAGCTGCGCGTGCCCGCCACCGGGCAGCGCCTGTACCCCGAGGTGCCGCTGTCCCTCAACGTGGGAAACCTCGACGGCATCCCCGCCTCCGTGTCCGGCACCGTGAACGGCCGTCTCGCCAAGACCCCGACCAAGGTCTCCGCGATCATGGGCGACTTCTCCGCCATCAAGTGGGGCATGGTCCGCGACATCACCGCCGAGGTCATCGAGTACGGCGACCCCGACAACACCGGTCAGGACCTGAAGGGCTACAACCAGATCGCCTACCGCACCGAGGCCGTCCTGGCATACGCGGTACTCGACCCGAAGGCCTTCGCCGTCCTCAAGAGCGCCTAGGGGGTACCGAGATGGCTCAGCTAGTCCAGAAATTCATCGTGGAGGACGCGGGCAAGGCGTCCAGCATCCTCCCGCAGCACGTGGCGCTCGTCTCGCCCGACGGCAAGCCGCTCGTCGTGCCCAAGAAGGTCGCCAACCCCGGCGCCAGCCCGACCGTCGCGAAGGTCGTTCAGGCCCTCGTCGACGCCGGGATCATGGAGGCCGAGTAGCCATGGCCGCGCTCGCCAGCGTGGACGACTACAAGGCCCGCTACGGCGAGCCCGCGGACTCGGCGCGCACCGAGGTGCTGCTGCAGGACGCATCCGACCTGATGCTCGCGGCATTCGAGGACCGAATCGGCGAGTACACCGAGGGTGCGTGCCCGGCGTTCGACCGCGCCGCCCCCGCCGTGTGCTGCCTGCTCGTCAACCGCGTGCTCTCGGCACCGTCCGCGATGGCCGGTGCCACGCAGTACAGCCAGGGGGCCGGAATCTACACCGCATCGGTGACCTACGGCTCGGCGCTCGGCGAGATGTACCTAGGCAAGAGCGACCTCAGGCGCCTCGGCCTCACCGGTCAGGCGCTCGGGTCGCTCACGCCGCTGGAGAGGGGAGGGGTGACCGAATGATGTGCCTCATCTCCGGCGAGACCGTGACCGTGCGCAATGCGGTCCAGTCGTTCGACGAGCTGGGCGAGCCTACCGGTGAGACGGTGACCGAGACGACGGTCGACAACGTCGTGGTCTGCCCCGGCGCGACCGCCGACCTCGATTCGACGCGCCCGAACGGCGTGGCGGTCGCCTACACGCTCTGCTTCCCGAAGGGCGCGGACGTGGACCTCAAGGACGCGACCGTCACGGTGCGAGGCACCGACTACAAGGTGGTCGGCGACCCCAAGCGATACACCGCGGCCAACACGCCCGGCCCCTGGGACCTCACCTGCGAGGTGACCCGAACCGATGGCTAAGGCGAAGTGCGAGGTCAAGATCAAGTGGAAGGGCTGGAACCGCGGCGGATACGCCGAGGTCATGAACGGCGGGGGCGTGCAGGCCATGCTCACCGATAAGGCCAACGCCGCCGCGGCCGCATGCAACTCCACGTTCACGCCGAAGTACGGCGAGAGCGGCTACAGCACCGCGACCATAGGCGGCTCGCTTGCGAGGGGCCGCGTCGTCTACACGGACAGCAAACACGCCAACGTGAGCGAGCGCAGGCATAACCGACTGCAATCGGCATTCGGAGGTGACTGATGGACATCGAGAGGGTGGTCGCCAAGCGGCTCATGGACGCGACCGGCATCAAATGCGTGCCGGACGTTCCGCGCGAGAGACCCGATGAGTTCGTCCAGGTCACCCTCGCCGCCACGAGCGCGACACGATTCATCCAGTCCCCGCGAGTGCTCGCCACGTCGTGGGCGAAGACCCGCAGGCGCGCACGCGAGATCGCCGAGGCCGTCGAGCGGGCGTGCGCCGCCATCGAGGACGAGCCGAACGTGTTCTCCGCCGTGCCCGACGGCACCTACCGATGGGACGACCCCGACACGGGGACTCCCAGATACCAGACGAACATCAACCTGACCATCTGCGAATAAGGAGCAATCATGGCAGAAAGCAACAAAAACAACGTCGCCAACGTCTCCAGCGCCAAGGGAGTAAAGGGCGGCTACATCTTCACCGCGCCCGCCGAAACGGCGCTGCCGACCGACTACAGGACCGCGCTGCCCGAGGCGTGGAAATGCCTCGGCTACATCAGCGAGGACGGCTACGTCGAGACGCTCGACAGCGACTCCGAGGACATCAAGGACATGAACGGCGACCTCATGGCGTCGCCGCAGACCTCCCGCGTCGAGAGCGCGCAGCTCACGCTCGCCGAGATCAAGGCCGCGACCCTCAAGGTCATGTACGGCTCCGACAACGTCAAGGACGAGGCCGGCATGATCACGGTCAAGCACAACGGCGACTCCACTGAGACGTGGCCCGCCGTGCTCGAGCTCGTGCTCAAGGACGGCCGCCGCTGGCGCAAGGTGGTGCCGCTCGCCCAGTCCTCCGAGCTTGACGACCTCACCCTTGCCGTGGGCGAGCTCGCCGCGCGCGCCCTCACGGTCAAGTACCTCACCGACGAGGACGGCAACACCTGCTACGACTACATCCAGTCCACCGAGACCGCGGAGGGCAAGTAATGACCGAGCTCACGTTCACCATCACCGGCATCGACGGGGAGTTCACCGCAGACCTCGACGAGCTGCTCAGCTACAAGACCAACAAGCAGTTCGCCAAGAGCGAGACCGAGCCGGGCGGGATGTTCGAGGCCTTCGAGCGCGTCTTCGCGGGCCGTGACGAGGAGTACATGGAGCGCCTCGGCGGCTCCGTCGAGTCCACGGGCGTGCTCATGCAGGCCGCATTCGAGGCGGCGAAGGCAAAAAACTCCCAGGGTTCGTCCTCGAGCTCGAAGGGCACCGCGCAGAAGTCGTAGCGGACTTCCGCCAGTACTACGGCATCGACCTCCCGCTCGAGGGCGGACCGGACGACCTCCGGCGCGCCGCCCTCCTGTGGGAGCAGCTTCCCAAGGAGTCGAGGTGCGCGCGCCGCATGTACCCGGAGCTCAAGTGGAGCGAGGAGACGTACATGCTCTGGCGCATCGAGCACCAGCTCAGGAGCCTCGCGTGGGGGCTGAGCGACAAGAAGCATCGGCCGCCGCAGGAGCCGCAGCCGCTCAAGACGCCCGGGCAGCTCGCGGAGCTCAAGAGGCACCAGCGCAACGCCCTCGCGAACAGGGCGGAAATCGACGAGATTCTAGGATTAGGAGGACGGGATGGCGACTAGCGTAGGCTCGGCATGCATCACGCTCATGCCGTCCATGAAGGGCTTCGCCGGCGCGGTCTGCTCCGAGTTCGGCGACACGGGCTCCAAGGCCGGAAAGACATTCGGCGACTCGATGACCTCCGGCGTGGACGGCGGCGTCAAGCGCTCGGGCGGGCTGCTGAGCGGGCTCGGCACCGTCGCCAGGGGCGTGGGCACCGTCGCCGCGGCTGGCATGGGCGCGCTCACCACGGCGGTGACCGCAATCGGCGGCGCTGCGGTATCCGCATACGCCGACTACGAGCAGCTGGTCGGCGGCGTCGATACGCTCTTCGGCTCCGCGTCCGGCAAACTGCAGGGATACGCCGCGGAAGCGTACAAGACGTGCGGCATGAGCGCAAACCAATACATGACCCAGGCGACCAGCTTCGCCGCATCGCTCGTGAGCTCGTGCGGCGGCGACGTGGCGAAGGCCGCCGAGTCCGCCAACACGGCGATGGGCGACATGGCGGACAACGTCAACAAGATGGGCTCGGACATGGCCGACGTCCAGAACGCCTACCAAGGTTTTGCCAAGCAGAACTATACGATGCTGGACAACCTGAAGCTGGGCTACGGCGGCACGAAGTCCGAGATGGAGCGACTCATCGCGGACGCCAACAAGCTGCGCGCGGCGCAGGGCAAGACCGCCGACCTCACCATCGACAGCTACGCCGACGTGGTCGAGGCCATCCACACCGTGCAGTCCGAGATGGGCATCACCGGCACGACCTCCAAGGAGGCCGCGACGACCATCTCCGGCTCCATCGGCATGGCCAAGGCATCATGGGAGAACTTCCTCACCGGTCTGGGCCGAGACGACGTGGACTTCTCGCAGCTCACCGAGCAGCTGCTCACGTCCGTCGGCGCGGTCGCCAAGAACATCGCGCCGCGCGTCGCACAGATCGGGCAGGGCATCATCAAGGCGCTCCCCGCGGCGCTCTCCGGCATCGCGTCGGTGCTCACGCCCATCGTGTCCGAGGCGCTCGCCACGGCGTGGAACATCGCCGTCGGCGCGCTCGCCGGCATCGGTATCAAGCTGCCGAAGGTGGACTCCTCGCAGATCTGCTCGGCGCTTCAGGCCATCCTGGGCGTGGCCACGTCCGTCGGCAACGGCATCAAGGCGGCAATCGGGTTCATCGCGCCGCTCATCGCGCCAATCGGCACGGCGCTGCTCAACATCGCGCAGGCCGTGCTGCCGGTGCTCTCCACCGGCATACAGGTGGTGCTCGGCATCGTGCAGGCGCTGTCGCCGGTCATCGGCTTCCTGGTCGGTGTCATCGCGGACGTGATGACGACCGTCTCGCAGCTCGTCGCCATCGCCATGCCCGCCGTGCAGTCCGTGCTGTCCGCCGTGCTGGCGGCGATGCCGCTCATCCAGGGCGCGATTCAGGTGGCGATGGGCATCATCTCCGCCGTCTGGCACGCGGTCTGGCCGGTGATCTCCGCTGTCCTGACTGGCGTGATGGATGCAATCTCCACTGCCGTCCAGGTCGCGATGGCCGTGGTGCAGACAGTCATCTCCACGGTCACCGCCGCGATAAGTGGCGACTGGGATACGGTCTGGAACACCATCAAGTCGGTAGCCGAGCTCGTCTGGTCGCAGATTGAGTTCGCCGTGCGAGCGGCCATCGGGGTCGTCGAGTCCGTGATAACGTCCACGCTCGATGGAATCAGCTCGATTTGGTCAAGCGTGTGGGACACCGTCCGCGATTTCGCCGAGGTGGTCTGGGGACGCATCAAGTTTGCCGTCAACTCGGCGATAAATCAGGTCAGCGGCGTGATCAGCTCCGTGCTCAACAGCATCAGCTCCACGTGGTCGAGCATGTGGGGGAGCATCAAGAGCGCCTGCTCGTCCATCTGGGAGGGCATCAAGAGCGCGGCGTCCAACGGAATCAACTCCGTCTACAGGACCGTCACGAGCATCAAGGGCAAGATCACCGGGTTCTTCTCGGGTGCGCGCAACTGGCTCTTCAACTCCGGCAAGTCGATACTCAACGGCCTGAAGGACGGCATCATGTCCGCTATCGGCTCGGTGACCTCGGCGGTCTCCGGCGCAGTCTCCAGAATCCGCTCCTTCTTCCCGTTCTCGCCGGCAAAGGTCGGCCCCTTCTCCGGGCACGGCTACACGACCTTCTCGGGCAAGGCCCTCATGCAGGGCTGGGCGCAGGGCATCGGCTCCGGCACCGGCACCGTGGTCTCCGCAATCAGCGGCGCCATGGACACCGCGCAGGGGATGCTCTCGACGGGCCTGACCGTCGCGCCGTCCGCGGTCTACACGCCTGCGCGTCCCGAGGAGGATTCCGACGACGCCCTCGCCGGCATCCTGTCCATCCTCGAGCAGATCCGGGACAAGGACGGAAACCTGTACATCGACTCGGAGCGCGTCTCCTCCGCCATCGCGATGCGCGGCAGGCACACGCTCGCCGCAAGGGGGTTCGCATGATATTCGGCGGAATCGACCTCACGCCGTACCTGCTGGTGACCAAGGTCACGAGACCGATTGTCCCCAAGGTGCGGCTCGATGAGACCGAGGTCCCCGGCATGGACGGCTCGCATATCCGCGCCACGGGCCTCGAGCCCGTCGAGATAGCGGTCGACTGCAACATCGTCGGCGGCTCCCTCGACGAGGTCGCCGAGGCAAGGGCCGTGCTCGCCTCGGCGCTGTCCGGCGGCGAGAAGGCCCTCGTGCTCGACGACGCTCCCGAGCGCTACATGCTCGCGCGCTACAGGGGAGGGGCGGAGCAGGGGCGCAACGCGCACATGCCGAATCTCACGCTCGGGTTCTACTGTGCAGACCCCGCCGCCTACGGGCAGCGACGCTCCGAGCAGGTGTCGGCATCCCAGCGCGCCGTCGCCGCCGGGGGCAACTACAGGGCCTACCCTACGGTCACGTGCAGGCCCCCGGCAGGCTCGAGCTGGACATTCACTAATGTCTCGACCGGGCGCTTCGTCCGTGTCGAGGCGTCGTTCACCGGCGCGCAGACCGTCGTGCTGGACATGCGCGCGGAGCGCTGCACGGTCAACGGCGCGGACTGGCCCGTGACCGTCGCGAGCGACTTCTTCTCGCTCGACGGCGTGCAGCAGATCAAGACGAGCGGCGGCACCGCGACGCTCGAATGGGAGGAGAGGTGGCTCTAGGTGCGAATTGACGTATACACGTGGCAGGACGCCTACGTATCGACAATCGGCCCCGAGGAGCTGCTCTCCCTCACCCATACCGACGAGCTCAACGGCGAGGACAGCGTGGACATCGTCACGACCTTCGCGCTCAAGCAGGGCTACCGCCTCGTCTGGGCCGACCGCCTCGGCAAGGTCCACGAGCACGTCTGCCAAGACCCCAAGGGCCTCCACGCCGGAGGCGATACGGTCTACACGGACACGGCTATCAACTCAATCTGCGAGACGTACGGCGACTATATCGAGGACAAGCGCCCCTACGGCTACGGCTTCTTGCAGGCGCTGAATGTCTGCCTTGGGCCGACCCGCTGGACCGCCGGAACGGTCGACCGGACCGGCACCGTCGACAAGGGCCTGACCTTCTACCACACCTCGGCGCGCGAGGCGCTCCAGTCAATCTTGGAATGCGGCGGCGAGCTTGAGACTGAAATCACCGTATCCGGCGGAAAGGTGACCTCTCGCAGGGTGGGCATCCGCTCGCATCGAGGCGCGAAGGGCGGCCACCGCCGGTTCACCTACACCAAGGACCTGGCATCCGTCTCCCGCACCGAGCACTACGGGGCGATCACCGCCTGCTACGGCTACGGCAAGGGAATCGAGACCGACACGGGCGGCTACGGGCGCAAGCTGACGTTCGGCGACATCAACAACGGCAAGAACTACGTGGAGGATGCGACCGCGCTCGGGCTGTACGGGCGACCCGACGGCAGGGGCGGGCGCGCGCACGTGTTCGGACAATATGAAAATTCAAATTGCGAGGACGCGGCGACGCTGCTCGCCGAGACCCGCGCATACCTCGACTCCCGCAAGGAGCCGGGAATGACCTACGAGGCCGACGCCGTCGACCTCATGCAGTTCGGGCGCGACTGGGAGGGCGTGGCGGTCGGCGACGACGTGCAGATCGTCGACACGGCATTCAGCCCGGCGCTGCGCTGCGAGGGTCGTGTGACCAAGCTAGTCACCGACCAGCTCGGCGGCACCGTCCGCGTGACGCTCGGCAACGTGACCGAGACAATCGCGGACATGTGGCTGGCGCAGCAGCAGAAGCTGTCGAGCCTGTCCAAGCGCTCGTCCAGCTGGGATGTGGCGGCATCCACGCCGCCGTCGTACCTCCAGCAGGTCATGGACAGCATGAATGTGCAGTTCAACCTCGCGGGCAACAGCTACGTCCACACGAGCTTCGAGCGCGGCCTGATATTCGGCTCCGTGCCCCTCGACGCGGACGGCCGCTCGACGACCGGCGACGGCATGGCCATGCAGCTGTGCTCCCAGGGCTTCCGCATCGCCGGCGGCTGCAAGGCCGACGGCTCGTGGGACTGGCGCACGTTCGGCACGGGAAAGGGCTTCTTCGCCGAGTTCATCTGCTTCGGCACGATGCTCGGCGACCTGATCAAGGCCGGCACCATCCAGGACAGGAGCGGCAAGAACTACTGGAACCTCGACGAGAGCGAGGTCCATCTAGGCCCCGGCGCCAAGCTCGACGGCAAGGACATCGCCACGACGAACGCCGTGGTCAAGTCGACCGTGAAACTCTACGCGAAGAATCAGTCCGACACAGTGCCGCCGCTGAACATGCAAAATCCCGAGCTGGGATGGTCGGAAGACATCCCCGAGTGGGAGAACGGTTATTTCATCTGGGAGATGGACCGCATCACCTACGGGGACGGCTCGGTCAATCATTCCTCGCCTGTCCTCGTGGCTGCACTGAACAAAGCGAATCAGAGCGCCTACGACCTCAACCAGTCCCTTAGGGACCTCGACACCACGGTCAACGACCTAGCCAAAGACGGTGTGGTGACCGAGGCGGAGGCCGCAGCCGTGAAGAAGGCCAAGCAGGACGTCGACAAGGAGCGCGAGGAGATGACCTCGCAGTTCAACGCGCTCAAGTCGAACAAGGCGCTCAGCGCCCAGTTCCTCTCGTCCGTCCTCGGCCCCCGCTACACCAAGGCCTTCGGCACGACCGACGAGGGCGGCACGTACGGCGCCTACGCCGACAAGGTCGATAAGGTGCTCAAGTGCAAGACCGCCGAGGAGCTCAAGGCCGTCATGTACGAGTACGACGCGGCCTACGGAGCCTACTCGAGCGCGGTCAAGGACTACGCCGATGCCGCGACCGGGGCGCGTCACGCCATCGAGCAGGAGAACGCTAAAGACTATGCCGACGGCATCCTGAGCGCCTACGACGAGCAGATGGACCAGAAGGCCATCTTCGACCGCCTGACCAACGGCGGCGCTGAGCAGGGCCTCTACATGAGCAACAACAGGGTCTACCTCAACGCGAGCTACGTCGCCACGGGGACCATCGCCGACGCCAAGGGCCGGAACACGTGGAACCTCAAGGAAGGCGTGCTGACGACCAACTACATGACGGCGAAGAACATCACGGCCAGCGGAACCTTCACATGCGGAAACAGCTCGTGCTACACGATGCTGAACGGCTACGGCCAGATGGAGGGCTACCGAAAGAAAGGAAGCGCCTCGTCCCCGTCGAGAGTCGGCTATATCGACTTCTCGACGTCGGTGCGCGACATCCCGACCAACACGACGCTCTACGGCCTGCAATTCCAGGCGGACGGGGCGGTCCGCATCAGCTCCCCGTCGCTCTCGGTCAAGGCGTCCAGCGACACCAGCGAGACGACGACGACAGGCCTGACCGGGGAGAAGAGCATCAGGTACATGAGCGACTTCAAAGAACTCGACGACGGAAGGCTGAGGTTCTACTACACGACCGGCAACATCCACTTCATCAACGGCTTCTGCACGTCTTGCAGTCTCTAGGAGGAAACATGGCAAAGATCACGCATTACATGGCGCACGACCCCATCGGGAACGTCGAGAGCTACCTCACCGAATTCGACAGCGAGCTCATCGCCCGGGCGGCCGCCGCCGGCATCATCTTCATCGCCGTATACGACGACGGAAAGCGCGAGGTCGTCGACGCCAGCGAGGTCGAGGAACCGCAGCAAGAGAGGCAGGCGTACGAGATCGTCACCACGTCCTACGTCGACAGGCGCACGGCGGCAACCGTGGCGTGCTTCGACGCGCTGTCGGCCATCGTCGACCCGCAGCCGGCCACGGCCGACGAGACGGGGGAGGGAACCGAGTCCGTCGACCCGGTCGAGGCCTTCAGGGCCGCGCTCGACGCGCTCAAGGCGCTGGAGGCCAAGGAATGATCAACCACGCGATAGCGCTCGACATGCGCAAGCGCCCGGGAACCGTCCCGCAGCGCGTCACCGTGCGCAGGGGCGAGACGCAGACCCAGAAGATAACGGCGTCGCTCACCGTGGACGGCGCGACGTACACCCCGACGTGCCAGCTCGCGCGCCTGTGCGTGCTCCACGCCGACGGCACGTGGGCGCGCTGCTCGGCGACCGTGGGCAACGGCACGGTGAGCGTCACGCTCCCGCCGCAGGCGGTCAACGGGGCGGGGAGGTGCCGCCTCGCGTACTTCGAGTTCTGCGGCACCGGCTCCGAGACGACCGAGGACTTCGCGCTGGTCATCCTCGGCAGCGTCGACGGCAGCGGCGGCCAGTCCGAGGACTACGACAACGAGCTCGACGCGCTCCAGCGCGAGTGGGCCTCGCTAAACGCCGCCGTGACCTCCGCGACGAAGAGGGCCGAGTCGGCGGCATCGTCCGCCGAGGGCAATGCCGACGCTGCCAACAGGGCCGCGAGCGCGGCAACCGCCGCAGCCAAGCAGGCGAACGCCGCGGCATCCGCGACCAAGCCCTACTACATGCAGGCCGCGGAGCCCGCCCGCGACAAGCGCGTGGACGGGATGCTCTGGATGCAGACCAACGAGAGCACGCACAAGATTACGTCGTTCAAGCGTTGGGACGCTGGCCTGCCCGGCACGGCGCTGTGGCCCGACTCGACGACATTCCCATCAGATACAACGTTCCCCGACGAAAAAGGCGCTTGGACACCGTTCACTGTCTAACGAAAGGACAACATCATGGCATTCGAAAAAATCGTATTCGCAATGAAGACTTGGAAGGACAAGGTCTCCGGTAACACTCCCGTCACCGCCGCGGAGCTGAACCGAATCGAGAAGGGGATCAGCGACTGCGCGAAGCAGACCAATGCCCTCGGGGATTCCGTATCCCGAGTGCCGAGCTTCTGGGGAGACGTTGTCTCCGTTACCTACGGCTCGTGGGGGTCGGGCGAGGACACTTCTATCCAAGTGCAATTCTGTTTAAAGGACGGCAAATCGCTTTACGTCACCATCTCGAAAGCAGAAGGCATCAAATTGCAGTACGGGGATACAGGCAATGTCAAAACACTGTGGACTAAGTAGCATTCCGTATCCTCGATGGTCACAAAAGGTGGCGCAGAGGTAATTCAGCTCAGTTGGGAAAACTTCGATGGGGAGAACTACCTTTGCGTCCGCGTCAACTACGTACTGGCCGTAAAAATCAAGGCAAACGTGTAAGAGCATTCCGTATCCCTAATCACTGTCGACGGATGGTCTGTTTTGAGTATCAAATTTCAGGTTTACACATCGGGAAACACAAATTATTTTCAGGCGGTTGTGTCTAGTCCGGGAAAAGAACCTGTTGCGGTCAATATCGGCAGTTGGGACTCCTAGCCTGCCTTGAGCACATTCCATGAGGGCCAGTTGACGTTCCCGCTGAAGCGCACGCGAAACGCCACCTTCCCCGTGTTGTCGATGAATATCTGCAAGTTGGAATCGCCGCCCCTCGCCGAGAGCAGGAAGCCATAGGTATTCAGGCCGACAGGTCCGTGCTGCTCTGCTGTCCACGATGTTGTTTGGTAGATCGCCTGAAAGCAGTTGCCTATGGTGTTGAAGTCGTTGCCTTCCAGCTTGCGCAGGGCATCGCTCATGCAAAGCCGGGATACGGAAAACTAAGCAAATGAGATGGTCGGCTCTCCAGCAGAAATAACGGTAACGTTGTTCCAATCGGTCGAATTGAGGGTAAGGGTTACCCCATCGTCGCTCCATGACGGCTCGTTGCCGTTCCCTGCGAGCAATATCGCGGATTTCGATATTCCCGAGACGAAATACAGGCACGCCTTGCCCTTGCCGTTGCAGTCCATCATGACTAACGCGACCGCTCGGGTGGCAGAGCTGAATGCGATGCTGACCGTACCGCTATCTCTTGACATGTCATGGGAAAGCAGGGATACGGAATCACCATTCCATTGCCGCCGTGTATGAATCGCTCGCCCTTGCTACGACCGTTCGAAATGACTGCAGGTAGTGGCTCATGGCAGTGTTGACCGTGCTGTGTCCCAGCGCCACGGCAATGTCCTCGATAGCCGCACCGTGCTCCAGCGAGATCGTAGCCCAGCTATGGCGCAGGCATGTCATCGGCACATGCGGCAGGCCGAATCGCTTACAGAACGCGCGGAACCGCCTAGCCACGGCGTTGGGGTCGAGCAGGCAAAGCCGCCCAGACCTACGTGTCCCACGGATAGCGCGCAGGCGCTCGAGCGCGAATCGCGGCAGTTTCAGCTTGCGATCAGACAGCTTGGTCTTGCATCCCGTCTCCACGACCTCGCCGCCTACCACGTGCAGGCCACGTCGGACGTGAACCCAGCCGCTACGCCAGTCCACATCCTCGATGCGCACGGCGCACGCCTCACATCGGCGCAGACCGAGCGCGGCACCCAGGAGCACAGCGGCCTCGAATGGTTGCCCCACGATAGCTTTGAGCGTCACGCGCTCCTGCTCTGCCGTGAGTGTGGGCCGACGAACGGTTGGCTTCTTCGGCAGCTCCACACCTTGCGTCACGTCCCAGATTCGCAGCTGGTGGCGGCGCAATACCCAGCGGTATATCTGGCGGAAGGTCTTGTAGGCCTTTTCCGCCGCGCCGGGGAGGTCGAACCCGTCCACCCAATCCTGCACTTCCTCAAAGCTGATCGTCTCTATCTCGCGACCGCCCCACTGCGGCATCAGGTGGCAGCGGATGGCGCTTCGGTAGCCTTCCAATGTGGTGGCGCGGAGACGCTTGCCCTTGTCGGCCATGTACTCGGTTGCGGCATCGGAAAACAGCATTTTGAACAATCCAATCTCTTAAAAATCCCAGACCTAACGAATGGTAGCCCGCCGCGTTACGTCTGGGATTTATTGCTTGCAGCGGACGGCGGAGCCCAATCTCACGCCGCCCGTAGGATGGCGCGGAAGGCGAGAGGAAAGGAGGGCCGAGCGTGGAATCACTGGCGGCCATCGTCATAACCGACATCATCTCGTGCGTCGTGGCGACGTGCGTCGCGTCGGTCGTGGCCACCGTCAAGGCCCAGGGGCGGAAGGTGTCCGAGAGGTCCGAGCGGGAGCGCGTGGAGTCCGAGGCCATGAAGGCCGGTATGCGCGCGCTGCTGTGGGCCGAATTGCAGCGCATCCACGAGAGGGCGATGGCGCAGGGCGGCCTGACCGTCGAGGAGCGCCGCCACCTGGAGAGCGTCTACGCCGCCTATCACGGGCTGGGCGGCAACGGTACCGGCACTCGCCTGTACACGGACGCGATGAACATGCCCGTACTCGATTAGGAGGATGAATCAATGACCAAGGATAAGATCGTCCAGAAGCTGACGAGCCGCAAGTTCTGGCTGTGCACGGCTGCCTTCCTGGGCTCCGTCGCCACCAGTGTGGCCGGCATCGCCACGGACAACCAGACCGTCGCCGCCATCGGCACGGTGTGCGGGGTCGCGAGCGCGGCCATCTACGCCGCGGCCGAGCAGGCCGTGGACGCCGCGCGACTCAAGTCGGGAGGCGAGCATGACGGAGACTAACGCCGAGCCCAAGCGCAAGCTGCCGTTGCGTAGCGCCTTTGCCGTTGTCCTCGCCCTTGCGGCAGCGCTTGCCGCCCCGCTCAGCGCCGAAGCCTACCAGAGCCAAGATGCCTACGTGAGCAATGGACACGGCTACCTCAACGCCCAGTACTTGGTTATCCACGAGACGGCGAACCCCGGCGCGTCCGCGTGGAACCATGTGCTGTATTGGCGCGGCAATGATACCTACGCCGTTCATCATGTGATGGAACTGGACGGCTCCACCGTGTACAACACCGTGCCCGAGAACCGCTTGTGCTGGCACGTGGGCAATGGAAATTACGCCACGGTCGGTATCGAGCTTGCCCACGCGACCAATGCCAGCGACTTCGCCAAGCAGTGGACTGAAGCGGTCAAGTGGGCGGGCGACGAACTCCGCTCCCGTGGTTGGGATACGTCCCGTTTGCTTTCTCACTATGAAGCTGCTCAGCGCTGGGGCGGTTCTGACCACACCGACCCCAATGGCTATTTTCGTCAGTACGGAAAGACGTGGTACGAGTTTAAGCAGGCCGTGGCGGCTTATCTCGGTAGCGGCTATGTCGCCCCTATCGCACCGACTGATGGCAACGGCGGCACGTACCAGCCCTCTACTTCTGCTGCTCGCACGAGTTTCCCGAAGTCAACGGGCAAGAGCGTCAACATCCACTACGCTTTACACAATCGCGGCGGCGGCTGGAACGAAGTCGTGACCAACTTCGACGACAGCACCAGCGAGGGCTTCGCCGGCGTGCCCTATGGATCGCACGACATGCTCATCGCCTGGGTGGATTCTGGCACCCTCATGTATAGAGTCCACACCAAGGAGAGCGGCTGGCTCGACTACGTCCAGACCGCCAACTACGGTGACTCCGTCAACGGCATGGCGGGCCTTTGGGGGCAGACCATCGACGGCGTGAAGATGTTCTACATCACCACGTCTGGCGAGTACAAGCAGGTCTACTACCGCAGCCAGGACGTCGCCCATTCCGACTACCACGATGAGGTCTGCGACGATGGAACGACCTATGGCGGCGACGACTATGCCGGCATCTACGGTTATGCCCTCGACCGTCTCCAATGCTACGTGTCTGACGGTACCCGTCGATGATCGCGTTGGCATTCGTGCTCGGCGCGCTCTTCGGCGGCGCCGTGGCGACAATCGGGCTCTGCATCGTGAGCATCAACCGGCGCTAGCCGCAGCCCGCTCGGGTTATCCCGGGCGGGCTTTTTTCTCGAGAAAAGGTGTTGCTACGCCGCACGTGGTATCCTGAGCAGCACGACGGTCCCAACGGCGCAGATCTCGGTTCTAGAATCCATGCAGACGGGGCACCATCGAACGTAAGACCGTCCGAACCTCGCATGGTCCGGGCGGTTTTCTTATACCGACGCGACGTGATGGGACGTGGTATGGCAGCAACGGATATCGAGCGCGGACTCTCGACCGCCGAGGTCGAGGAGCGCATCGCCGCTGGTAAGATCAACCGCAACATGGAGCTCAAGACCAAGTCGGTCCGCGAGCTCATTATCGAGAACCTCTGCACGCTGTTTAACTTAATCAACGTGGTCTTGGCGATTTTGGTGTTGCTGACCGGTTCGTTTAAAAACCTGACGTTCCTGTTCGTGGTGTTCTTGAACACGGCAATTGGCGTCATTCAGTCCATGCGTTCCGAGCGGATGGTCGACAAGCTTACGCTGCTCACCTCTAAGAAGGCCATCGCGGTGCGCGACGGCGCCGAGGTGGAGCTCGACCTGGACCAGATCGTGCTCGACGATATCATTCGCCTGGGTCGCGGTGACCAGATTCCGGCCGACGCCGTGGTAGTGTCGGGCGAGGCGCTCGTCAACGAGAGCCTGCTGACGGGCGAGAGCGATCTCATCAAAAAGCAGCCCGGCTCCGAGCTCATGAGCGGCAGCTTTATCGACTCGGGCCTGTTGCGTGCCCGCGTGATCCATGTCGGCGCCGATAACTACGTGGCAAAGATCAACAACGAGGCCAAGTACGTCAAAAAGGTCAATTCCGAGATCATGAACGCGCTGAACGCCATCGTGCGGTTCGCGAGTATTATCATGATTCCGCTTGGTCTGGCGCTCTTTACCTCGAGTGTGAGCGAGCTGTGGGATGCCGCGGGAACCCCGGGCGATAGCGCGCTTTCCTGGTGCTTCTCCGAGCTGCTGGCCGGTCGTGTGCCTTCTTCGGCGCTGCTGTCCACGGTGGGTGCCCTGCTGGGCATGATTCCGCAGGGCCTGGTGCTGCTGACCTCGTCGGTGCTCGCGATTGCCACGGTGCGCCTGGCTCGTCGCAAGGTGCTGGCACAGCAGCTCTACTGCATCGAGACGCTTGCGCGCGTCGACGTGCTGTGCCTGGACAAGACGGGCACCATTACCTCGGGCCGCATGGAGGTCGAGGGCACCTACCCGCTGCCTGTTGAAGGTGTTGGCTTTGGCGCGGACTCGGATGAGGCAGCTGTCCCCGTCGAGACCACGGTGCTCGACTTTGCGCTTGCCAACGTGGCACGTGCGACCTCGGCAGATGCTAACGAGACCTGCCAGGCGCTGCTCAACTACTACGCCGATCGTCCGGTCGAGGTGTCCGAGCCGCTGTCGGTCATTCCGTTCTCGTCGTCCAAAAAGTGGAGCGGCGCGTCGTTTGCGCAGGGCTCCTATGTGATGGGCGCCGCGCAGTTTGTACTCTCCGATCGCGCATTTGCTCAGGTCGAGAACCGTGTCGCCGAGCTCGCCGACACTTGCCGCGTGCTCGTTGTGGCGCGCGTGGACGGCTTTACGCCCGACGGCGATATGGTGGGCGAGGCCGAGCCCGTGGGTTTCGTGACCATCCGTGACGAGATTCGCACCTCGGCGGCCGAGACCATCGGCTATTTTAACGAGCAGGGCGTGACCCTCAACGTGATCAGCGGCGACGACCCGCGTACGGTGTCGTCGATCGCGCGCGTGGTGGGCGTGCCCGGGGCGGATGCTTACGTGGACGCGACAACCCTCGATACGCCTGCCAAGCTCGATGCGGCGGTGGACCGCTATCACGTCTTTGGGCGTGTGACGCCGCAGCAGAAGCGCGAGCTCGTACAGGCGCTCAAACGCCGCGGGCACACCGTGGCCATGACGGGCGACGGCGTCAACGACGTTCTGGCGCTCAAGGAGGCCGACTGCTCCGTGGCGATGGCCGCCGGCTCCGATGCCGCGCGCAATGTGGCCGAGATCGTGCTCGTCGATAACGACTTTGCCTCGATGCCCGCTGTGGTGGCCGAGGGCCGTCGTTCTATCAATAACCTGCAGCGCTCTGCCGCGCTCTTTCTGACTAAGACGCTGTTCTCGATGGGCCTGGCGGCGCTGTGCATCGCGCTGCCGCCGTATCCCTTCGAGCCCATTCAGATGACGCTCATCAACTTCTTCTGCATCGGCGCGCCGGGCTTTGTGCTGGGCCTGGAGCCCAACAACGCCCGCGTGAAGGGGTCGTTCTTGATCAACGTGCTTAAGCGTGCGCTGCCGGCGTCGATTGCGGTCATTTTGGCCGCGGCGCTCGATATCTTTGTGGCGCGCGTATTTGGCTTTAGCCAGCTTACGCTTTCGACCATGTGCCTGCTCACGTCGTGCGCGGCGAGTGTCAGCCTGATCTGGCGCATTTCGCAGCCGCTCACGCCCTTGCGCGTGGTGCTTTTCGTGTTTGTCATCGCTGGTATTTTGACGGGCGTTATCGGGTTCCCGGAGCTGCTGTCGATTGCCAACTTGTCGATGGGTCAGATTGTCATCTTGGCGGCTATCGTCGTCTTTACCTGTGCGGTGTTCTTTAAGCTTGCCACGATGATGGACTCGCTTAAGCCCCGTCGCCGTCATGCGGCCACCGGCTTTGGCCGTGGCGTGCGTGTTCGCCTGGGTCGCGGCGGCGGCAAGGTGAGCTCGACGGGTTCGACGGCGGAGCGTTTTGCCAAGCGCGTCGCCGCCGACATGGCGCAGCGCCGCGAAGCTCGCACCGTTCGTGAGGCCGAGGCCCGCGCACTCGAGGGCGTGGCCCAGGCCCAGCCCAAGAAAAAGAAGCCCACGGGCGCCAAGCGCTCCCGCGTAACCAAGTCCGCCCAAGGCATCAAAGTTTCGATGGCAAGCAAAAAGAAGAAGTAGCTACGCGCCCTGGCGATGTTGAATTGGTGCCTTGCTCCTGTGGGGCCGTGGCGATGTTATGCTCTAACCTCGATTGTTTGAATTGCTTCGAAAAGAGGATGCCGTGATCTGCCCGCATTGCCTTAAGACTATCGAGGACGGCGCCTCGTTCTGCCCCTACTGCAACGCCTATGTGGGTCCGGGCGATGGTCCCGAGCACACCGAGTTTGTGTTCTGTGAGGGCTGCGGTGCCCGTCTTTCTCCGCATGATCGCACGTGCCCCAAATGCGGACGCCCCGCTCCGGGTATCCTCTCCGAGGACGCGGCCGCATCCGACCTGGCAGCGGGCCGCACGGCGGGCTTTCCGCGCCTAACGCAAGAGCAGATCGATACCGAGGTGCCGCATGCGCCAGCCTCTGCCGCTGCGGTGCTTTCGGACGCCGCCGACCCCAATGAGACCTGCGTGCTGCCGGCTTTCGATAAGGATTTCGGTATCCCCAAGGTCGATATTCCCACGCCCGTTTCCCTGCATGACGATGCTCAAAAACCCAAGCGCAAGGTGCACCCCGACGAGGACGCCTATCACAAGCATAAGCGTCATATCCCCAAGCCGCTCGTCGTCATCGCGGTCCTTGCCGTCGTTTGCGGCGGTGCCTATTGGTTCGTGACGACCGATCCCATGGGTGTCATGCCCGGCTTTTACGACCAGTTTGGCCAAGCTGCACAGACCACCTTCCCCACGCGCCAAAAGGGCGAGGCCACTGAGGACGATACCAAGCAGGACGATTCTGCCGAGGTGGTCCAGGAAGAAACCGTGCTCACCGATGATCAGCTCTATACCAGGCTCGACGGTCTGTATCAGACCATCGTGTCCTACGCTGACGAGGACCAGATCGGCGAGGTCATCGATTCCTTTAACAACGGTTATCTCCGAACGCCGCTGTCCACCCGTCAGGAGCTGTCGCAGAGTGCCTACGCCCTGCGCGACCAGATCAAAAAGACGCAAGATGAGCTTAACAACCTGAAAGTACAGGACGATACGGTCTATGCGGATGACATCGCCCACTTAAAGCAGCTTGCCGAGTGGATGTATGAGCGCGTCGACGTGATCTGCCAGAGCTGGGATATCTCGCTGGCCATTCCCGATGGCGAGTCGATGAGTTCCCACCAAAGCGAGATCCTGGCGCCCATCGCGCAGGGCGGCAATAGCGCGCTGAACCAGTACGACGCCAACGTGGGCTCCTGGAAGCCGCAGCAGCGTTCCTAAAATTAGTTCGCCATAGTCGGCATAACCTACGTGCGCAATTGATGTAAGCCCATGCTTATTGCTACAATTCGTACAAATATGCTTTAAACGCACGAGGAGGGAACCACATGTTTGGTTTTAAGAAAGAGCTCTACACGCCCGAGTATCAGCTTGCCGGCGACGAGTGCGCCGTTATCGAGACGTCGAAGGGTACCATCAAGGTCAAGTTTGACGGCGAGGGCGCTCCCATTCATGTCGCGAACTTCTGCGAGCTTTCCACGATGGGTTTCTATGATGGCCTTAAGTTCCATCGCTATGTGCCCGGTTTTGTCATCCAGGGCGGCGACCCCAATACCCGCGACATGTCCGGCGCCGACGTCGCTGCCGGTCTTGAGGGCCCCGACGGCATGCCCGGTACCGGTGGCCCCGGCTACTGCATCAAGGGCGAGTTTGCCACTAATCCGCGCAACAGCCATGTCGATGGCGCCCTTGCCATGGCACGCTCCATGGACCCCGATTCCGCGGGTTCGCAGTTCTACTTCTGCCTGGGCGCCCAGCATAACCTCGATTCCGGTTACACCGTCTTTGGTACCACGGTTGAGGGTCTCGATGTGATTTCGCAGCTGCGTGCCGGCGACGAGATCGTCCATGTCGAGATCGTTCACGAGTAAAGGGGACTTCCTTGAATAGCCAGCTGATCCAACAGGGCCGCGCCGCTTACCGCGCGGGTGATTTTTCCGCTGCAGCCCAGATGCTTGGGGCGGCAAAGACTCCCGATGAGATTATGGGCGAGGCCGATCACCTTCGTGGCAACGCCTTGATGCACCTGGGCATGTATGCCGAGGCCGCCGAGGCCTATGCCGCCGCCCTCAACGACGGCACCTACGGCAAGCGCGGCGCGCTGCTCACCAACCGCGGCAAGGCGCTCGCCGCCGTGGGCGACTACACGACGGCCGCCCAGGCGTTCTCTGCTGCTACGCAGGATGCTTCCTATGCCACGCCGTTTAAGGCCTATCTGGGCCTGGGTAACGCGCTGTTCCAGTCGGGCGACTATGCCAACGCGGGTACTGCCTTCCGTCAGGCCGCCATCGACGGCGCCAATCCGGCTCCTGCCGCCGCACTCGGCGAGCTCGGTCGTTGCTTCATTAAGCTCGGCCGTCCGGCGGATGCCGTGGAGACCTACCGCACGGCTATCGACTTTGCCGGCCCCCGCGACGACACGCGTGCGCTCAACGCCGGCATGGGTCAGGCGCTTTCTGCCGCCGGCCGTCCCTCCGACGCACTCGACGCCTTTAACGCCGCTACTGCCGATGGCATCTACCAGCTCACCTCCGAGCAGGCCGACGAGCTTGCCCGCGTGCACGATTCGCTTGCCGCGCTGTCTGCCCAGACGGCTATGGCCACGGCTCCGGCGCCCGCGATGGACGCTCCTGCCGTCGATCCGCTCGATCCTACGGGCGCGACCGGTCAGTTTATGCCTGATCCCTCGGACACCGGCTTCTTTACGCTGTCCGAGTCCGAGATGGTCCAGCAGGACCGTCAGGACCGCAAGCAGGCCAAGGTTCGTCGTCGCCATCGCCACACGGGTCTCAAAGTCTTCATCGTGCTGCTTCTGCTCATTTTGATCGCCGCGGGCGGTCTGGGCTTTGCCTATACGCGCGGCTTTGGCTTCCCCTCGCAGGAGTCGGTTATCACCGATCTGTTCCAGGCTGCTGGCGACGGTGACACCGCAAAGGCCGAGTCTTGTCTGGCCTCGAGCCTGTCCGAGGACGCTAAGTCGATGATCATCTCCTCGATTCCGCAGGGTGCCACCGTGTCCGTCGAGGGCATGGATCAGTCCATGACCGAGACGACCGCCAAGGTGAAGGCATCGCTGTCCAAGGGCGGCGAGCAGGAGTACACCGTCAAATTCGTGCGCTCCGACAACCATATCGGCTGGGCCGTTTCTTCGCTCGATATGGATTTCTCGGCTGCTGACAACCAGTAGTGACCTTATGGGATTTAGCTTTGCCCGGCGCTTCACCGCAAGTGAGGCGCCGGGCTTGCGCTAGTATGATGGGATAGTAGTTTTCCAGCAATCATCCAACACATCAGGAGTTGCGTTGTTTTCTTTGATGGATATGTTCTTCGGTAGCTATGCGGGCGATCTTGCCATCGACCTCGGCACCGCCAATACGCTTGTCTCCGTGCGCGGCAAGGGCATCGTCATTCGCGAGCCCTCTGTTGTCGCCATCGACAAGAACGACGAGCGCATCTTGGCGGTCGGTATCGAGGCAAAGCGCATGCTCGGCCGTACGCCCGGCAACATCGTGGCCGTTCGTCCCCTGAAGGACGGCGTCATCGCCGATTTCGATGTTACCGAGGCCATGCTTCGCTACTTTATCGACAAGGCGTCCGAGAAGCGCTATCCGTGGACTCCGCGTCCGCGTGTTGTCGTCTGCGTTCCCTCCGGTGTCACGTCGGTCGAGAAGCGCGCTGTCTTTGAGGCCACGATCCAGGCCGGTGCCCGCCAGGCCTATCTGATCGAAGAGCCCATGGCGGCTGCCATCGGCGCCGACCTGCCCGTCGAGGAACCCACCGGCTCCATGGTCATCGACATCGGTGGCGGTACCACCGAGGTTGCCGTTATCGCTATGGGCGGCATCGTCGTCTCGCAGTCCATTCGTATTGCCGGCGACGAGTTCGACCAGGCCATCCTCACGCACGTTCGTGATGCCTACAACCTGGCCATCGGCGAGCGTACGGCAGAGGACATCAAGATCAAGGTCGGCTCCGCCGTGCCGCTCAAGGATGAGCTCGACGTCGAGGTCAACGGTCGCGACGTGATCACCGGTCTGCCCAAGACCGTGCGCATCGAGAGCGAGGAGATTCGTCGCGCACTCAACAAGCCGCTCGACGAGATGGCCAAGGCCGTCAAGGACGCACTCGACGCTACGCCTCCCGATCTTGCCTCGGACCTTATGTACTACGGCATTTTGCTGACCGGTGGCGGCGCGCTGCTGCGCGGTCTCGACGTGCGCCTGCGCGATGAGACCGGTGTTTCGGTCAACGTCAGCCCCACGGCGCTCGATAACGTCGTTAACGGCTGTGCCCGCGTGCTCGAGGCCAATGCGTTTGATGGCGGCTTCGTCCAGACCAATGCTTAATTTCCAAAAGGTGGATTCCATTTGGCACGATCTTCGGGTTTCTCCACAAATCTGAATACCAAGCGACAATCAACGGGTATGCGCCCGTTGATTGTTTTCAGCCTGATTTCGGTGTTGCTGCTCACGTTTTATATCCGTGAGGGCGAGGCCGGGCCGATTCATGCCGTACGCTCGGGTGTGACGACGATTACCTCGCCGGTGCGCTTTGTGGGCTCGGCCGTGGCGGCTCCCTTTAACGCGATCGGCAACGTGTTCTCCAACCTCACGGCTTCGCAGGAGTCGCTCGATGACCTCAAGAAGCAAAACGAGGTACTGACCTCTAAGGTCGCCGAGCTTTCCGAGTCTCAAAAGACTGCCGAGCGCCTGGAGGGCCTGGTCGGGCTGCAATCGACCTACAACCTTAAGTCGACCGCTGCTCGTATTGTCGGTGCGTCGGGCGATGCCTGGACCTCGACCGTTACCATCGACAAGGGCTCTGCCGACGGTCTTACCATCAACATGCCCGTGACGAGTTCCGCCGGTGTTATCGGCCAGATTATCGAGGTATCGGCCAAGACCTCTACCGTGCGCCTGATTGGCGATGAGAATTCGCGCGTGTCGGCTATGGTGCAGGACACGCGCGCCCAGGGTATGCTCCAGGGCCAGCCCGATGGCACCCTGCGCCTTGAGTACGTGAGCGTCGACTCCGACGTCAAAGTGGGCGACATCATCGTGACCTCGGGCATTGGCGGCGTGTTTCCCAAGGGCCTGCCGCTCGGCACTGTTTCCTCGGTGGAGAAGTCGGCCAACGATGTGTATTACACCATCGTCGTACGCGCCCAGACCACGGCAGAGAATAACGAGGAGGTGCTCGTCATCACCTCGTTGACCGACGAGCAGTCGGCCTCGGACGAGGACGTGAGCTCTGCTAACAGCACACCGCAGGGCACCTCGCGCGATTCGGCGACCAAGACTAAGGACGAGGACTCGGACGAGAGCTCCGAATCGTCCGAGACAACCGATTCCGGCTCGAGCGAATAGGGAGGGCATGTCCATGGATCTACACGAACAGGGGGCGAGCTTCCGTACGTTTGCTATCGCCGCCATTGCCTGCGTGCTCCTGCAGGCGGGCCTGGCGCCGCAGATTTCTATCGCGGGCGGTCGCGTCAACTTTATGATTATCCTGGTGTGCCTGAGCGTGTTTTCGGGCGATCCCACGCGGGCTGTCGTCTGCGGTTTTTGCAGTGGCCTGTTCTATGATCTTTCCGCCGCCGTTCCGGTGGGCGTTATGTCGCTGCTGCTGACGGTGGGCAGTTTTGCCCTGGTGCACAGCGCGGCCGGTCAGACGGGCGGCTCTCCGAGCGCGCGCGGTATTACCGTGGGCGCCTTCGCGCTTGCCATCAACGTGGCCTACAGCATCATCTTGCTGTTTATGGGTCTGGAGACGAGCTTCGTGGTGGCTATTTTTGGCCACGCACTGCCGTCTTCGATCCTGACGGGTCTGGTTGCCATTCCGTTTTTGATGTCCGGTGTCGTGCCGCAGTCCGGTTTTGGGTTCTCCGCACGAGGTGGTCGTCAGACGGGCATGCGCTTCAAGCCCAAGACCCGCAAACTCAAATAGGGGAGGCCCGTAGATGTCTTCCCAGATGACGGTTATCATCGCCGGTATCGTGTTGGTCGTGGCCATTGTGGTCGCGCTGGTCATCATGCGCCGCGGCGATTCCCGTTTTACCTACGACACGCAGCATGGAACGGCCCCGCGTGCCACCGAGGGCGAGGGCAATACCGCCGCTACCGCCTTCAAGGGTCGCTTCTCCATCCTCACCGCCGGCGTGGGCGCGATGTTTGCCGCGCTCTCCGTCAAGCTGTGGGGTATGCAGATGGTCTCGTCGGACTACTACGACAAGCAGGCCAAGAGCAACCAGACCCGTACTGTCACCACGCCGGCTGTGCGCGGGCGAATCCTTGATCGCAATGGCGTGGCACTTGTGCAAAACCGTCCCTCACTTGCCGTCGTCGCCTATCGCGACCTGGCCGATGACACTGTGCTGGTTCGCCATCTTGCCAACGTGCTCGGTATGCCCTACGTCGCGGTGCTGCGCAATATCCAGGACAATTCCGAGGGCGCCCAGAGCCTGCATACCATCGCGACGGACGTGCGCCGCTCCACAGTTGCCTATATTCAGGAGCACGCCGGCGAGTTCCCTGGCGTGAAGATTGCCGAGCGCACCGAGCGCCAGTATCCATATGGCGAGACGGCATGCCATATCTTGGGCTATACCGGCACCATTACCTCCGAGCAGCTTGAGGCCCAGAATAAGAAAACCTCTGGCGATGATGATGCTTCTGCTGGCCGGATTACGTACCAGTCGGGCGATATCGTGGGCCAGGCGGGTGTTGAGAGCTACTACGAAAACCTGCTGCAGGGTATTCGTGGCGAGCAGACCGTGAAAGTTGACGCCTCGGGTAACGTGACCGGACAAGCCGGCGCCGTTCCCGCCAAGGCCGGCTCCGACATTAAGCTTACGCTCGATCTTAAGATTCAACAGGCCTGCGAGACGGCTCTGGCGAATGCCATTGAGCTTGCCAAGACCACGGGCCATAGCAATGCCGGCAACGGCGCCGTGGTGTGCCTCGATCCCAACAATGGTGAGATTCTGGGCATGGCGAGCGAGCCCAAGTTTGATCCGTCGGTGTTCATCGGCGGCATTTCCAACGACGTGTGGACCGAGCTCAACGACGACGAGGGTTCGCACCCGCTGCTCAACCGCGCCATTAGCGGCCAGTATATGTCGGCTTCGACCATCAAGCCGCTCTCGGCTCTGGCCGGTCTTGAGTTTGGAACCTACACCTCAACGCAGACAACCAACTGCACGGGCTATTGGACGGGCCTTGGCAAGGCTTGGGGCAAGCGCTGCTGGCTGACGTCTGGCCACGGCACCATGACGCTGCAGTCGGGTATCGCCAACTCGTGCGACCCCGTCTTCTACGACATGGGCAAGGCGTTCTTTTATGACGAGCAACATTCCGAGGGCCTGCAGGAGGTCTTTCGTCGCTGGGGCCTAGGCAAGGCCTGCGGTATCGATCTGCCGAGTGAGGGCGCGGGCCGTATTCCCGATGCCGAGTGGAAAGAGTCGTACTTTACCGACGCCTCTGCCGAGGACCGCAAATGGAACGCCGGCGATATGACCAACATCGCTATCGGCCAGGGCGACATTTTGGTGACGCCTCTGCAGATGGCATGCGCCTACATGGGCCTTGCCAACGGCGGTAAGCAGTACGTGCCTCACGTGTTTTTGTCTGCCGTGTCGCGCGATGGCGACGGCGATGCCTATAAGTACAACGGCAAAGGCAAGAAGAAGCGCCTGGAGGCCAAGATCAACAGCGATTCGGATTTGGCTCTTGTTCGCAACGGCATGCACGACGTGATTTACACGGCATCGACGTCCCTGGCGGCTCACTTTGGCACCCTGACGCCGCAGGTATACGGCAAGTCGGGCACGGGCGAGAAAAGCGGCGAGGACGAATACGCGTGGTTCTGCGCCTATGCGCCGGCCGATGATCCCAAGTATGTCATCGCTACTGTCCTGGAGCAGGGCGGCGGTGGCTCAGATACCGCGATGCATGTCGTGCGCGACGTGCTCGGCGTGATTTATGACGAGCCCGATACCTCTTCGGCCTCGGGCGATTCTTCGGTTCGATAGGAGGTTGCGATGGACTTTTCGCCGGCGGACCTGTTCCGCTCAACCAAGACCGGCTCCCGCAGCAGCCTGGACCGCGTTAACAAGCAGCTCTCGGCCTCGCGCGGCACGTTCCGCCAGAAGGTACACATCGGTGTGCTGCTGGCTACCGTCGCGCTCGTTGCCTATGGCGCCATCATTATTTGGTCGGCCTCGCAGTTTAAGGCCGATGCCTCGTTCTCGCGCCACCTGCTGGGTATTGGCATTGGCGCGGTGCTGGCGGTGCTCGTCTGGCGCACCGACCTGCGTGGCATTTCCAATTTCTCGACGGCGCTGCTCGTCATTGACCTGATCGTGATCTTCTCGCCCAAGATTCCGGGCCTGTCCTATACGGGCGGTCTGGGCATGACGGGCTGGATCAAGATCCCCGGTATCGGCCTGACCTTCCAGCCCGTTGAGCTCGCCAAGCTCATCACCATCTTCTTTATCGCCACGCTTGGCTCGCAATACAACGGCCGCATCGATACCGTTCGCGACTACGTCAAGCTCTGCGGTATGCTGTCCATCCCGTTTTTGGCCGTCGTCGCCATGGGCGACCTGGGCTCGGGCCTGGTCGTGCTGGTCTCGTGTGCCATCGTCATCTGCATGAGCGGTGCACGTCGCGAATGGGTGCTGTCGACCTTGGCCCTGCTGGTTGGTTTGATTGCGCTCATCTTGGCGCTCGACTCGGTCTTTGATTCGCTCCTTGGCCACGACGTGCTTATCAAGCAGTATCAGATGAACCGTCTGACGGTCTTCATCGACCCCGACAACGCCAATTCGGATGATGCCTACAACCTGCAGCAGTCGCTCATTGCCGTCGGTTCGGGTGGCTTCTTTGGTAAGGGCCTGGGCCACGCGACGCAGTCGGCCGGCGGCTTTCTGCCCGAGTTCCACACCGACTTCGTCTTTGCCTTCCTTTCCGAGACCTTCGGCTTCTGCGGCTCCTTTTTGCTCCTGTGCCTCTACGTGCTGCTGATCTTCTCGACGATCCGCGTTGCCTTTAAGTGCGAGTCGCTGTTCTTGCGCCTATCGTGCGTGGGTATCGTCGGCATGTGGGCGTTCCAGACCTTCGAGAACATCGGCATGTGCATTGGCATGATGCCGATTACCGGTATTCCGCTGCCGTTTATTAGTTTTGGTTCGTCGTCGATGATGATTCAGTTGCTGACGGTGGGTATCGTACAATCCATATGGCGGCATCGTTCGGGCGCCGCGTAACCGCTGGAGGGGTTTGCCATGAAGATTCCCGTAGATAAGTTGACCAGCGCTTTTAAGATGGGCGCGTCTGTTAAGAAGGATTCCGATACACCGGTGCGTGTCTCGGTTTACCTTGATTCGACTGCGTCTCGCTTTTTGGTCGAGACGGTGCGCGATGCCTTTGTGCCGCAGACGACTTCGGGCATTGTGCGTGTTGATCGCCTGGGGGAGGACCGTATCGTTCCCAAGGCCGATACCGATGTGGTGTTGGTCCTCTCGTGCGGCTCCGACCGCCTGGAGAGTGCCGTGCAGGAGCTCGTGATCGCCGGCGCGCCCGTGTGCGTGCTTGCCGAGTCTGCTGTGGAGGTGCCGTTTATCGAGGAGTCCACACCCATGCTCGGCGTGGTGGCGGCAACCGATAAGACGTATCTGCTCGAGACGCTTGCCCGCTGGATTCTCGATCGTACGGACAAGGAGACGGCTTTTGCCGCCAACTTTGCCTTTATGCGCATCGCGGCGGCAAATCGCATCATTACCTCGTGCGCGCTCACCAACATGGCGACGGGCGCCCTGGTGTTTTTGCCGGGTGCCGACTATCCCGTGATGGCGCTGGCGCAGGTGGGAATGCTCTTTGAGCTCGCGGCCATCTTTGGACGCGGCATTAAGCCCGAGCGCGGCTACGAGGTCGCAGGCGTGCTCGCCGGCGGTCTGGTGATTCGCGCTGTTACCCGCGCATTGGTGAAGCGGACGCCGCACATCGGCTTTGTCGTTAAGGCGCTTACCGCCGCCGCGGGTACCTATGGCATGGGTCGCGCGCTCGTGTCGCTCTACGAGCGCGATGTCGACTACAGCCGCGCCAACGAGGTCGCTGCCGCCACGTTCTCGCGCGTTCGCGATCTGGTGACCACGGTCGCCGGTGCCACCCGTCCTATGGCGTCCTACCAAGACGCATCCGATCTCGCTGCTTAGGGGTTTTCCGTTGCGCGTTGCATACCAAGACTGTTTTCATCTGATCGAGCCGTTGCTCGCCAAGGTCGAAAAGCCGAGTCGCTATATCGACCACGAGTGGGGCACGCTCTCAAAGGCCGATGCCGACTATCGCTGCTGCATGATCTATCCGGACGTGTATGAGGTCGGTCTGCCCAACCAGGGCATCGCCATTCTCTACAACATCCTTAATCAGGCCGAGGGCATCTCCTGCGAGCGCGGCTACGTGCCGTGGCCCGATATGGGCGATGCGATGCGCGAGGCGGGGATTCCGCTGCTGTCGCTCGAGGGTGCAGCGCCCGTGGCCTCGTTCGACATCGTCGGCATGCACGTACCGCACGAGATGGCTGTGACGAACTTCCTCGAAGCGCTTGATCTCGCCGGCATTCCGTTGCTTGCGGCCGACCGTACCGAGGACGATCCCATCATCGTCGCCGGCGGTCCCTCGGTGTATAACCCCGAGCCATATGCGGCTTTTTTCGATGCCATCCTCATTGGCGAGGGCGAGGAGTCGCTGCTTGAGATCTGCCAGTTGCATCGCCGCTTGCGCGACGAGGGCGTCTCGCGCGCTCATATTGTCGAGCAGCTCGCGACGGTCGCCGGTACCTATGTGCCGTCCCTGTATGAGGTGCGCTATGACGAGCCCTGCTCCCCGCATGGCTACACCGTGCCGCGCGAGGGCAAGGACGTCCCGCCGGTAGTCTACAAGCGCGTCGTCGAGGACTTTGGTGCCACCAATCCACTTTCTCAGTCGTGTGTGCCGTATGCGCAGCTCGTCCACGATCGCCTGTCTATCGAGATCTTGCGTGGCTGCGCCCGCGGCTGCCGTTTTTGCCAAGCAGGCATGACGTATCGTCCGGTACGCGAGCGCTCGGCCGACCAGATCGTGTCATCGGTGATCCAGGGCTTGGAAAAGACTGGCTATGACGAGGTGTCGCTTACCTCGCTTTCGACGACCGACCACTCCTGCATCCGCGACGTGCTCGGTAGGCTCAACCGTCGTCTGGAGGACACGGGTATTCGCGTGTCCATTCCGTCGCAGCGCTTGGATTCGTTTGGCGTTGATATGGCCGAGTCGGTCGCCGGCGAAAAGAAGGGCGGCCTGACGTTCGCGCCCGAGGCGGGCAGCCAGCGTATGCGCGACATCATTAACAAGAACGTGACCGAGGAGGACCTGGACCGAGCGGCCAAGGCGGCCTTCGAGGCCGGCTGGAACCGCATGAAGCTCTACTTCATGATGGGCCTTCCCGGCGAGCGCGACGAGGATATCGTGGCTATCGCCAACCTGGCCGATCACGTGCTGGAGCTTGGCCGCTCCGTGGTGCCCAAGGCGCGCCGCGGGTCCATCTCGGTGTCTATCTCGGTTTCGGTGTTCATCCCCAAGGCGGCAACGCCCTTCCAGTGGTGCCCGCAGCTCGATTACGACGACGTCAAGCGCCGCCAGAAACTGCTTATCACGAGCGTTCGCAACCGTGCCGTCCGCGTGCATTACCACGATGCCGAGACCTCGCTCATCGAGGCCGCGCTCTCCCGCGCCGGTCGTGACATGACGCCGGTCATCATCGATGCCTGGCGTGCGGGCTCGCGCTTCGACGCCTGGGTGGAGCACTTTTCGCTCGACAACTGGAAGGAGGCCGCTGCCAAAAACGGCATCGACCTCAACGAGCTGGTGCACCTGCCCTACGAGTTGGACTGGCGCCTGCCGTGGGAGCATGTGAGCCCCGGCTGCACGCGCGGCTTCCTCGAGCGCGAGTACCGTCGCTCGCTCGAGGGCGTCACGACGCCCGACTGCACCCGCACGTCGTGTACCGGTTGCGGAATCTGCCCCACGCTCCACGCCAAGAACGTATTGATGGGTGATCGCGCATGAGTGAGCGCTTGACCGACAATCCCACGCTCTTTAGGCTGCGCGTTCGCTACGGCAAGCGTGATCGCCTTAAGTACCTGGGCCATCTGGAACTAATCCATACCATTGAGCGCATCGTGCGCCGTGCGGGCCTGCCCTATGCCGTGACACAGGGTTTCTCGCCGCATATGCGCGTGGGCTTTTCGTCGGCGCTGCCCGTGGGCACGTCGTCGACCTGCGAGTGGTACGACCTGTTTATGACTGAGTTCGTCGCGCTTGACGAGGCTTTTGAGCGCCTGGCCTCCGCGTCCCCGGCCGATCTGGCGCCTATCGAGGCCGCCTACATCGACGTGCGCACGCCGGCTCTGACGGCTCAGCTTACGCGTCTGTCGTACCGCATCGACTTGCACCTGGACTCCGAGGCCCCCGTGAGCGCCGACGAGGTACGCGCCGCGATCGATACGTTGCGTGCAGGCCATGGCATCGACTACGCACGCGGTAAGAAGAGTAAGCGCTTAGACCTTGACCACACACTGGTGGGCTATGAGCTCACGGCGGGGGAGCGTCCGGACCATCTGGTGCTCATGCTCGACACCCATGCCGACAACGAGGGCTCCATGCGTCCGGAGATTTTGCTTTCTGCTGCTGATGTTTTGTTGCAGGGCTTGACCCCGGGCGTCGATGCACCTATTGTTTCCACCGGTATGCAAGACCTCGTGACCATCTGCTCCTACGATGTCGAGCGTCAGAATCAAGCATGCGAGGACGACGAGGGCCGACTCGTCAGCCCCATACCTGTGCGAACTTGTGGATTTGCTCCACATACTCGTTGACGGGGGTATTATCGCCTGCTACTATATTCGGCTGTTGCACTAACTGATGCATGAAGGGCAAGTAAACATGTACGCAATCGTTAACACGGGCGGCAAGCAGTACAAGGTCGCCACCGACGATGTCATCACCGTCGAGAAGATCGAGGGCAATGAGGGCGACAAGGTCACCCTGCCGGTCATCTTCCTCAACGATGGTAAGAAGATCGTCACCGATCCCGACAAGCTGGCCAAGGCCAAGGTTACCGCTCAGATCGTTGAGCAGTTCAAGGGCGAGAAGCAGCTGGTCTTTAAGTTCCACAAGCGTAAGCGCTATCGTCGTCTGAAGGGTCACCGTCAGCAGCTCACCAAGCTGAAGATCGTGAAGGTCCAGGCTACGTCCCGCGCCAAGAAGGCTGTCAAGGCAGAGGCCGAGGCTGTTGCCGAGGCTCCCGTCGCCGAGTAGATTACACTCGTAACGAAAGAGTAGGTATACACAATGGCACACAAAAAAGGACTCGGTTCCTCCCGTAATGGCCGTGACTCCCGCGGTCAGCGCCTTGGCACGAAGCGCTATGCCGGCCAGACGGTAACCACGGGCACGATTCTCGTCCGTCAGCACGGCACTCACATCCACCCGGGTGAGAACGTTGGCCGTGGCAAGGACGACACGCTGTTCGCGCTGGTCGACGGTACCGTTGAGTTCCACAAGGGTATCAAGCACAGGGTCAGCGTACGCCCGCTCGCGAACGCGTAATTCACC
Organism: Collinsella sp. AM17-1; assembly: GCF_003470665.1. Lineage (GTDB taxonomy): Bacteria > Actinomycetota > Coriobacteriia > Coriobacteriales > Coriobacteriaceae > Collinsella. Next base: position 96,534 of record NZ_QRJZ01000003.1, on the reverse strand, counting down.
CTTCATAGAGCACATATGTGGGAGGCACTTGAGTTTTAGGATTCAAGGGTCTCCCTCTTTTTGTAGGAGGCGATTCTGTTGTCACAGTTCACCGATATCAGCCGCATTAACGTGTGCGGCGGCGACGGCGGTGCCGGATGCATGTCGTTTAGGCGCGAGGCCTTTGTCCCCAAGGGTGGCCCCGATGGCGGCGACGGCGGTCGTGGCGGCAATGTCGTCATCCAGGCCGATGCTCAGCTGTCTTCACTGATCGATTACCGCTTTAAGCATCATTTTCGTGCCGAGCGCGGAACGCACGGTCAGGGCGCCCGCCGCAACGGAAAGAGCGGCGAGGACCTTATCTTGAAGGTTCCCATGGGTACCGTGGTGCGCGAGCTCGACCCCGAGACGCAGACCCCGATGTTCGAGATTGCCGACTTGGTGCATGATGGCGAGCGCGTTGTCGTGGCCCCTGGTGGCGCCGGTGGCCTGGGCAATACGCACTTTGTGACGTCGGTGCGCCGCGCGCCCGCATTCGCCCAGCTGGGTGAGCCGGCCGAGGAGCACTGGATTGAGCTCGAGATGAAGCTCATGGCCGATGCCGCGCTCGTGGGCTTTCCCTCGGTCGGCAAGTCCTCGCTCATTGCGCGCATGAGTGCCGCCCGACCCAAGATCGCCGACTATCCGTTTACCACGCTCGTGCCCAACCTGGGTATGGTGCGTGCCGGCGAGTACTCCTATGTCGTTGCCGACGTCCCCGGCCTTATTGAGGGTGCGAGCGAGGGCAAGGGTCTGGGCCATCAGTTCCTGCGCCACATCGAGCGCACGGCACTTATCATGCATGTCGTCGACATGACGGGCGGTTTTGAGGATCGCGATCCGGTCGAGGACTATCGCATCATCAACCGCGAGCTCGAGCAGTATGGCGCCGAGCTCTCGGAGCGCCCGCAGATCGTCGTCGCCAACAAGTGCGATGCGCCGGGCACGGCTGACAAGATTGCCGACCTCAAACGCGCTGCGCTCGACGATGGACATATGTTCTTTGCCGTTTCTGCTGTAACGGGCGCCGGCCTCAACACGCTGATGCTTGCCGTGGGAGAGCAGGTGGCTAAGCTGCGCGCCGAGTTGGCTGTCTCCGATGAGCCGGTCGATCTGCGCGACGATGAGTGGGAGCGCCGTCGCCTGCAACGTGAGAAGCGTTTCCGTATTGTTCAGGAAGAGCCCCACGCCTTCCGCGTGGTCGGTCGCGCCATCGAGCGCATGGTCATCCAGACCGACTGGGAAAACGAGGAGGCTGTCATCTACCTGCAGCATAAGTTCGCGCGCATGGGTGTTGACGACGCGCTCGAGAAGGCCGGCTGCCGTGCGGGCGACGAGGTCCGCATTTGCCAGCGCGCCTTTGACTTTGAGGGCGCCGAGGACTTCTCGGAGTACGAGGAGGAACTTGAGGACGAAGGCGGGGACGTTGCCGTTGAGGTCTTTGACGTAGCCGATGCTGCGGATGATGACGTCGAGGTTGTCGATGCAGCGGACGTCGCGGACGATGTCGAGACCCCGGAGGGCGAGTAAGTCATGTCGCTGCGCGGTGGAATTGGTCTGCCTGAGCTGCCTATCAAGGATGGTCAGGAGTTTCGGCTTGGCATCATGGGTGGCACCTTCGACCCGATTCACTACGGGCACTTGGTTACCGCCGAGCAGGCGCGCGAGTCGCTCGACTTGGACGCCGTGCTCTTTATGCCGGCCGGCTCTCCCGCCTTTAAGCTCGACAAACCGGTGACGCCTGCCGAGGACCGTTATGCCATGACGGTCCTCGCCACCGCTGCGAATCCGGCTTTTTTGGCGAGCCGATTCGAGATCGATCGTCCGGGCGTGACCTATACGGCCGATACGCTTCATGCCCTTCGCGACTTTTACCCGCCTCAGGTAAAGCTCTACTTTATTACGGGCGCTGACGCGATTATAGATATTGTGACCTGGCATGATGCCGACCGAATCGCCGAGCTTGCCACGTTTATTGCGGCGACGCGACCGGGCTTTGATATCGATACTGCTCGCGCGCGAATTAAAGAGTCGGGCCTGCCGTTTGACGTGCGTTATATCCAGATTCCGGCGCTGGCGATTAGCTCGACCAACATTCGCAAGCGAGTTGCCCGTGGCATGAGCGTGCGCTATCTTACGAGCGAGTCCGTGCTCGGCTATATTCGTAAACGCGGGCTGTATACCGATCTGGGTCAAGAAGATTTTGAGTGATGGGGGTCTACGTTGTCGGTAGAGGATCAGTTTGAAGGCGATGAGCGCGCGCTGCTTAAGCGCATTCAAGAGCTGCTTGATGTGCGTATGAAGGATAAGCGCAAGCGCTACATGCATTCGCTGGGCGTTGCCGAGACCGCGCTTCATTTGGCCGAGGTCTACGGCGTTGACCGCTTTGATGCCGCCGCCGCCGGCCTGATTCACGACTGGGATAAGGTGCTCTCCGACGACGAGCTCGTGGCCCGCGCGTTGCACTACGGCATTAAGGTTGCCGGCTCTCCTTCGGCCGCGACACCGCTGCTGCATGGCCCGGTTGCCGCCTATGAGCTTCCGCAGCTATTTCCCGAGCTATCGCCAGCCGTTTTCCAGGCTGTCGACCGTCACACCGTGGGCGCCTGCGACATGACGCCGCTCGATATGGTGGTCTTTGTGGCCGATGCCATCGAGCCCAACCGCCATGGTGATTATGCCATCGCGCTGCGCAAGATGGTGGGGGAGTCGACGCTTGACGAGTTGTTCTTCTCCTGTTTTGCGCAGGGTCTGGTCTACGTGATCCATTCCGGGCGTTATCTTTATCCCACGGCTATTACGATTTACAACCATTACGCCCAGCTGCGCTAGCTCGGGTGTGTCTAGAAAGAGGTATTCCATGGCCGATGAGACCATGACCGACGAGCAGATTCTTGAAGGTGTGGAGCACAAGAGCTTCGTTGCCACGTCCGACCGCACCGCTGCCTCGCTGTCCACGAGCGGTGTCGCCGCCGAGGATGTCGCCCGCGCCGCCGCGCAGGCCGCCTACGACAAGAAAGGCGAGGACGTGCAGGTGCTTGATCTGACCGAGCTCTCCGACGTGTGCGATTACTTTGTGCTCGCCACCGGTACCAATAACCGTCAGGTTGATTCTATCGTCGACGAGATCGAGGAGAAGGTCGCCGAGGCTTGCGGTGAGCATCCGTTCTCCATCGAGGGCCGCGAGCAGAAGACCTGGATGCTCATGGATTACGGTTCGGTTGTCGTCCACGTCTTCACCCCCGAGGCCCGCGACTTCTACCGCCTCGAGAAGCTCTGGGGCGACGCTCCCCAGCTCCCCCTCGACCTCCTCTAGTGGCTCATTTGATACGGGGCTTTTAGTTAGCCTCGCGCATTTTGCCGGGCAGTTGCGGTTTTCCGTACCTGCCCAGCTTTCTTTTTGCCCAAAGGCGGTTAATCGTTGAAGCGGGATTGGCGGCCGAAGGATAGCGCGGTGTCGCCGAACTTGTCTCGGACGGCGTCGATGGCGACGGAGAGGTCGCGGCGGTCGCTGGATTGGGCTCCGCGGTCATCGATCTCGCAGAACAGGTCGGTTTGGATGCCGCCTTGGTGGTCGAAGTCGCTCATGCCGATGCCTGCTAAGCGCACGTGCATTCCTTCCTGCCAGATGTTGTCGAGCAGTTCGAGTGCAACCGCCACGAAGATGTTCTCATCGTCGGTCGGATGAGGCAGCCGGCGCTGTGCCGAGCGACCGTTTCCATACGAATACTTGAGCTTGAGCGTCACCGTGGCGCCCGTTAGTCCCTGACGGCGCAGGCGGCGTCCCACTGACTCGCCCAGCAGCGCAATCGCCGCCTCAATATCCCCACGCTCAGTCAAATCTTTAGCAAAGGTGCGTTCATTGCTGACCGACTTGACCTTACGCTCTTCATCGAGACTCGTGACTTCGGAAACCTCGAGTCCCAGCGCACGCTGGCGCATGCGTTCGCCGTTGACACCAAAAATAGAGGCCAAGGTGGATTCCGGTGCACGTGACAGCTCGCCGAGCGTGTAGATGCGCATGCGGCGCAGTCGCTCCTCGGCCGAGCGCCCGATGCCGCTCATGGCAGATACCGGCAGTGCGGCCAAAAAGCGCTGCTCGGTTCCGGGGCGCACGATGGTCAGCCCAAACGGCTTGTCCCGCTCGCTTGCGATCTTTGCGACCGTCTTGTTGCAGCCCACGCCAATAGAGCAGGTCACTCCCAGCGCTGCAACGCGGTCGCTTATACGCCGCGCAACCAGCAGCGGGTCTTCGGGCGCAAAGCGACCCGGTGTGATATCGATAAAGGCTTCGTCGATGGATACGCGCTCAACGCGCGGGGTCTCGTCGGCGAGAATCGCCATGACCTGCGAGCTGACCTCGCGGTAGCGATCAAAGTGCCCGTGCGTCCAAATGGCCTGCGGGCACAGGCGCCGTGCCTCGGCCGAGGGCATGGCAGAGCGCACGCCAAAGCGACGCGCCTCATACGAACACGTGGACACGACGCCACGCGAATCGGCGTCTCCGCCCACGATGAGCGGCTTGCCGCGCCACTCGGGATGATCGAGCATTTCCACGCTCGCAAAAAACGCATCGAGGTCCATCAGACCCACCGCCGGGCCCGTCCAGGGAGGTGGTGTGACGCCCATGGCATCCTCATAACCGTATGTATGTTCGCGTCTTTCCATGTCATGAGTATACCGCGCAGCTCATGTGGGGTGCGTGTATGTGCTTGCAAATCCCGAATTCTTGTCTAAGATATGGATTTGCCCTCGACTACACCGAAGAAGTTGGTCTCACGGACTTCACCTGCCCGCGTCGATGGCGTATTATGTTCAACTGTTTGTTTGTAGTTGCAGCCTAAAGCTGCTTGGTTGGAGGAGTTTCCTTTGGCAGTCAAGATTCGCCTTGCTCGTCACGGCGCTAAGAAGCGTCCGTACTACCGTGTCGTCGTCGCCGATTCCCGCGCCCCGCGTGACGGTCGTATCATCGAGGAGGTTGGCCGCTACAACCCGATGACCGCCCCCAAGACCATCAACCTCGACCTCGAGAAGATCGCCGACTGGCAGTCCAAGGGCGCTCAGCTCACCGACGCCGTCGCCGCTCTGGTCAAGGCCGCCAACGAGGGCGAGAAGACCGAGACCGTCGTCAAGAAGTCCAAGAAGCAGCTCGCCAAAGAGGCCGAGGCCGCTAAGGCTGCCGCTGAGGCCGCTGAGGGCGCCGAGGAGTAAATCGTGCCTGAGGTTGACGCTGCACAGCTCGAGGGTGAGGCAATGCTCTCAGATCGCATCGCCGATCTCGTCGAATATCTCGTTGTTCAGATCGTCGACGACCCGGATTCCGTGAGCCTTGAGGTCATCGATGGTGACGACGCCTCCACGATTGAGGTTTCGGTCGCCGAGGATGACGTCGCTAAGGTCATCGGCCGTCGTGGCCGTACCATCAAGGCCATTCGCACGCTCGCCCGTGCACTGGCCGCTCGCCTCGACACTGCTGTCGAGGTAGAGGTTCTGGGCTAGGACCTTGAGGTCCCAGTACAAAAACATCGCCCGTGTGGTCAAGCCGCACGGAAGGAAGGGGGAGGTCCTCGCGCAGCCGCTGCGGGGGCTTCCTTCTGTATTAGAGCCGGGTATGCGCGTCGCCCTGACGCCGCCGGCGCTCAAGCGCGACCGCTTTTGCACGGTCGTGTCCGTCACCGATACGGGCGATGGCGATCTGGTCTCGTTTGAGGGTATTGACGACTTGACGGCCGCCGAGGGCATCACGGGATGCTATGTGCTGGCAAATCGTGACGACTTTGAGCTCGATTCGCTCGACGCTGCCTATACCGACCTGATGGGTCGCGAGGTGGTCGATGAGCGCTTCGGTTCGCTCGGCACGATCGTCGAGATCATGTCGACGCCCGCTAACGATGTTTGGGTTGTCGAGGGTGATCGGTACGGCGAGGTACTGATTCCCGTGATCGAGCAGGTCGTGCTCGATCTTCCCGACACTGGAACAATTTCCGTCCACGTTATGGACGGCCTGATCGATATGGACAAGTAGGGAGGACAACATGCTGATTGAGACCCTTTCGGTCTTTCCCGAGATGTTTGAGCCCGTCATGTCCACATCGATTTTGGGCCGCGCCCGCAAGGCCGGCCTTTTTGATTTTAAGGCGTATAACCTGCGCGACTGGACGCACGACCGCCATCGTACCGTCGATGACGAGCCGTACGGCGGCGGGCAGGGCATGCTCATGAAGGTCGAGCCTATCGCCGAGGCCATCGAGGCTATTAGCTCCGAGGGTCCTAAGCCCACCGTGGTGTTTTTTACCCCCTGTGGCGAGCCTTTTACGCAGCATGTGGCCGAGCGCCTGCTCAAAACCGAGCGCCTGCTGTTTGTGTGCAGCCGTTACGAAGGTGTCGACGAGCGTGCCTATGCGTATGCCGACGAGCGCCTGTCGATCGGCGATTACGTGCTCACGGGCGGCGAGCTTCCCGCTATGGTCGTTGCCGATGCCGTCGTACGCCTGATTCCCGGCGCCCTGGGCGACGAGATGAGCAACGTCGACGAGTCGTTCTCGACCGCCGAGGACGGAGGCCTGCTCGAGTATGCGCAGTACACCCGCCCCGCTGAGTTCAATGGCCAGGGTGTGCCTCCGGTGCTCGTGAGCGGAGATCACGCTAAGGTCGATGCCTGGCGCCGCAAGAATGCCATCGAGCGCACTTGTCGTTGGCGTCCCGATCTGATCGAGACGGCGCGGCTTACGCCCCAGGAGCGCGCATACGCGCAGGAGATTCTGGACGCTTCGTATTCGCAGAGCGAGGAGTGAGAATGGTTCCATCGCAGCATTCCGCGTTGAGGGGCGCCTTTGAGTGGATCGCGGTCGTCGTCATCGCGCTCGCCGCCACCTTCCTGATCCGCACCTTTGTGATCGAACCCTTTGTGGTGCCCACCGGCTCCATGGAGTCCACGATCGAGATTGGCGACCAGATCCTGGCGCAAAAGGTGAGCCTCGAGCTCGGCCAGCCTGTCACCCAGGGCGATATCGTGGTGTTTCACAACCCCGATGGCACCTCTGAGCATGATGTGCTGGTGAAACGCGTCATTGCCACGGCCGGCCAGACCGTTGACCTGCAGGACGGCAAGGTCGTCGTCGACGGCCAGGCTCTCGACGAGGACTATACGACCGGCATGAGCTGGCCGCTTTCGGTCCAGGCGCCCGCCGCCCAGGTGAGCTATCCCTACACCGTCCCCGACGACTGCGTGTGGGTGATGGGCGACAACCGCGAGAATTCAGCCGACTCACGCTACTTTGGCCCGGTCGACCGTTCGGACCTGATCGCCGTAGCGCTCGTGCGTTACTGGCCGCTCAACCGTCTGGGCGCTATCGACTAAAAACCGCTATAGTACAGTACCTAACCGTGTAATCGTTTCGACGAGGGGATATTAGAGGCATGAACGCTTCATCGCTTTCCTTCCAAGACATCATCCTGCGCCTCCAGCAGTACTGGGGCGAGCAGGGCTGCGTCATTATGCAGCCCTATGACTCCGAGGTCGGTGCCGGTACCTTCCATACCGCGACCACGCTCCGCTCGCTCGGTCCCGCCGAGTGGCGCACCTGCTATGCGCAGCCCTGCCGCCGTCCCGCCGACGGCCGCTACGGCGAGAACCCTAACCGCATGCAGCACTACTATCAGTTCCAGGTGCTCATTAAGCCCTCTCCGGTTAATGCTCAGGAGCTTTACCTGGGGTCTCTTGCCGCCATTGGCCTGGACCCCAACGACCATGACGTCCGCTTTGTCGAGGATGACTGGGAGAGCCCGACCCTGGGCGCCTGGGGCCTTGGCTGGGAGGTTTGGCTCAACGGCATGGAGGTCACGCAGTTTACGTACTTCCAGCAGGTGGGCGGCATCGAGGTCGACCCCGTGCCCGTCGAGATCACCTATGGCCTGGAGCGTATCGCCATGTATGCCCAGGGCGTCAACTCCGTTTACGACCTGGTGTGGAGCTACCTGCCCGACGGTACGCCCATGACCTATGGCGACGTGTTCCTCGAGAACGAGCGCGAGTTCAGTGCTTATAACTTTGAGGTCGCCAACGTCGAGATGATGCGTCAGAAGTTTGACGACTACGAGGCCGAGTGCCATTCCTGCCTGGAGCGCAAGCTGCCGCTGCCAGCGTATGACTGTGTCATGAAGTGCAGCCACGCTTTCAACCTGCTCGATGCCCGCGGCGCCCTGTCCGCGGTCGAGCGTGCCAACTACATCCTGCGCGTCCGCGCCGTCGCCAAGGCGTGCTGCGAGGCCTATATGGCCGAGGTCGCCGGAGTCAACGAGAATGCCGACCAGGAAGGCGAGGTGGCGTAAGCCATGGCAGACGCTAAGGATTTCCTGTTTGAGATCGGTACGGAGGAAATGCCCTCCGCACCGCTGAACAATGCTGTCAAGCAGCTTGGCACCATGATCGCCAAGGGCCTCGACGAGGCCGGTCTGGCCCATGGCGAGGTCCGCGTGATCTCGAGTCCGCGTCGTCTGGCTGCGCTCGTGGCCAACGTCGCCACTGCGACCGATGAGGTTCACGAGGTCAAGCGTGGCCCTGCGGCCAACATCGCCTTCGACGCTGACGGTAACGCCACCAAGGCCGCCCAGGGCTTCGCCCGCAAGTGCGGTGTGGCTGCCGAGGATCTGGTCCGTCGCGAGGACACCGACGGCCGTGAGTACGTCTTTGCCGAGAAGAACATTCCTTCCGCTCCGGCTACTCCGATCCTGACGGCCCTGTGCGAGAAGACCATCGCCGGCCTGCAGTGGCCCAACTACCGTAGTCAGCGCTGGGGCCACGAGCACGCCACCTTCGTGCGCCCGGTCCGCTGGATCTGCTGCCTTCTGGGCGAGGATGTTGTGCCCGTGTCGTTTGCCGACGTGACGAGCGGCAACACTACGCGCGGCCATCGCGTGCTTGGCCCCGGTGACCACGTTGTCGCTAGCCCCGCCGCCTACGAGCAGGTGCTCGAGGACGCCGGCGTGCTTTCTGCCGAGCGCCGTCGCGAGGCGATTCTAGCCGGTATCGCCGAGGTCGAGGCTGCCCGTCCCGGCTGCCATGTCGATACGCCCAAGAAGGTCTTTGAGGAGGTTATCAACCTCTGCGAGTGGCCGACGGTGCTCGTCGGTACCTTCGATGAGGAATTCCTCAAGGTCCCGCACGAGATCATCTGCGAGTCCATGCTCACCAACCAGCGCTACTTCCCGATCTATGACGGCGAGGGCAAGCTGACGCGTGAGTTCGTGGTCGTCTCCAACAGCAAGCCCGAGAACGCCGAGCGCGTGATCGACGGCAACGAGCGCGTCGTGCGTGCCCGTCTGGACGACGCCAAGTTCTTCTACGAGGAGGACCTGAAGATCTCCCTCGACGAGTTCCGTGAGCGCCTGGCCAAGGTCGCCTTCCAGGAGAAGCTCGGCAGCGTGCTTGCCAAGTCCGAGCGCATTGAGCAGCTTGCGCTTGCGATTGCCCGCGAGGCACACCTGGGTGCTCACCTGGCAGCCGACGCCGGCCGTGCCGCGCACCTGTGCAAGGCCGACCTGGTGTCTAACGCCGTCGTCGAGTTTACAAGCCAGCAGGGCGTGATGGGCGGTTATTACGCGACCGCGATGGGGGAGAACGACGAGGTCGCCCATGCCATCCGCGATCACTATCGCCCCCGCTTTGCCGGTGACGAGTTGCCCGAGGGCACCGCTGGCTGCATCGTGGCCTGCGCCGACAAGCTCGATACCATCGCCGGTATCTTTGCCATCGGAGAGCCTCCGACCGGCTCTTCGGACCCCTACGCGCTGCGTCGTGCCGCCATCGGCATCATCAACATCCTGCGCGACCGTCTGCCGATCGACCCCACGTCGCTCATCGACTTCGCCCTTGAGCTCTATAGCGAGCAGGGCATCGAGTTCGACGCCGCCGAGGTCGCCCAGCAGGTTCGCGACTTCTTCCACGGCCGTCTGGTGAGCATGGCCCGTGATGAGAAGATCCCGGCGGATACTGTTGCCGCCGTCTCCGCGGTGCACATCATCGCGCCGTCGGTCTTCTTCGCCCGCTGCGCCGCCCTCGACGAGGCCCGCAAGAACGACGCCGAGACCTTTGACAACCTGGCCACCGCCTATGCTCGTGCCGCGCATATCTCCAAGCCCGAGCTGGGCGCGGAGTACGACCGCAGCCTGATGGGCGAGGCCGAGCTCGCGCTCGCCGACGCCTCCGAGGCTGCCCAGACCGCTGTCGACGCCGCCCTTGCTGCCGAGGACTACCCGGCCGCATTTGCCGCGCTTGCCGCTCTGCGCGCACCCATCGACCGCTTCTTCGACGAGGTTATGGTCATGGACAAGGACGAGCAGCTTCGCGATAATCGCCTTAAGCTGCTCAACCGCTTCGAGGCCGTGTTCTCCGGCATCGCCAATATCGGTGAGCTTGCCCGCAAAAAGTAAGCTAGCCTGCGCGTAAGCGCAAAAGGAGCCCCGCATGGATTGCCCGGTCGCCGCTCGTCCCACCGTTATCGTTATCTCCGACTCGCTCGGTGATACCGCTTGTGAGGTGGTGCTTGCGGCGTCCGGGCAATTTGATGAAGGGGCTTTTCGTGTTTTACGCCTGCCCAAGGTGACCTCGGTGGAGCAGGTCAAGTCGTTTGTGGGGCCGCGCGTCGATGCCGACCACCGCGATATCGCTGTGTTCCACACCATCGTCGACCCGGCGCTGCGCGCTCGCGTACTCGACTACCTGAGCATGCTGCATATCCGCTCGGTCGACTTGATCGGCCCGACACTCGCCGTGCTTTCGTCGCTTATTGGCGTTGCACCCAAGGGCGTTGCGGGCGTGATTCACAAGACCGATGACCGGTATTTCCATCGCATCGAGGCCATGGAGTATTTTGTTGAGCACGATGACGGGCGCGGGTGCGATGATCTGTCGGGTGCCGATATCGTGCTGTTGGGCGTATCGCGCACGTCCAAGACGCCACTGTCGATGTATTTGGCCTATCAGGGCTATAAAGTCGCCAATGTTCCGCTGGCGCATGGTATGGAGCCGCCTAAGTCGATTTACGAGGTCGACCCGATGCGGCTGTTCGGTCTGATTTCGACTGTTGACGTGATTTCCGAGATCCGCGATAGCCGCCTGGGGGATGATTACGCCCGTGCCGTTGCCGGCTCCTATGCCGAGCCCGAGAGCGTACGCAGCGAGCTCGAGGAAGCCCGTGCCCTTATGAAGCGCCTGGGCTGCTTTGTGGTACGCACCGATGGCAAGGCGATTGAGGAGAGCGCCTCCGAGATCATTAGCCACTTGGAGGAAATCCAAGAAGCTCGCGCCCGCCGAGCCACCCGCCGCGCCTAATATTAGTAGCATTTTGATAAAGCGATTTAGCAAAAACATCGCATCTGACCTGCTTTTTTATTGTGTTGGTATCTTCATAAGGTAACCAACTTTACCTACCGTTTACCGCCAGTTTTAGCACGTTTACCAAACCGCGTATCCTCTGCTCAAGCCCGTTCAAATCCGGCCGTATAGTTCCCTCACGGCCCGCATCCGGCGGGTCGATTCGTTACCACGGTCGTGCGCGTAAGCGCATGGAAGGGGAAGTATCGTGAGCGATTGCAAGAGGGTTTACCGTTTTGGAACCGACGCCCAGGGCACCTGTGTCACTGAGGGCGACAAGTCCATGAACTTCGTGCTTGGCGGCAAGGGCGCAAACCTTGCCGAGATGAGCCGCATCGGCCTGCCGGTTCCCGGTGGCTTTACCATTACCTGCCAGACTTGCGTCGAGTACTCCGGTGCCGGCAACGTCTGGCCCGAAGGCGCACTCGATGAGATCGTTGCCGCCGAGGCCGACCTCGAGGCCCGCTGTGGCAAGAAGCTCGGTGACGACAATGATCCGTTGCTCGTGTCGGTTCGCTCGGGCGCTCCATTTTCCATGCCCGGTATGATGGACACGGTCCTCAACTTGGGCCTCAACGACGACTCCGTTCAGGGGCTCATCGCCCAGACGCAAAATCCGCGTTTTGCCTGGGATAGCTACCGCCGCTTTATCCAGATGTTTTCCAACGTCGTTATGGGTGTTGATGCCGACCTGTTCGAGAACGCCCTGACCCAGGCCCGCCTGGTCGCCGGTGTTCGCGTCGATTCCGAGCTTTCGGCCGAGGACCTTCAGGAGCTTGTCGAGACCTTCAAGGGCATCTTCTCTGATAACGTCGAGGCCGCCCTGTATCCCGAGCTCGAGGTCACCGGCGGCAAGCCCGTCTTCCCGCATGATCCGGAGCTCCAGTTGCGCCTTGCCATCCAGGCCGTCTTTGGCAGCTGGATGAACGAGCGCGCCTGCATCTACCGCAAACAGCACGGCATCTCCGACGAGCTCGGTACTGCCGTCAACGTCCAGGCTATGGCTTTTGGCAACAAGGGTGAGACCTCCGCGACCGGCGTCGCCTTTACGCGCAACCCGGCCGACGGCACTAAGGAGTTCTACGGCGACTTTCTGGTCAACGCCCAGGGCGAGGATGTCGTCGCCGGCATCCGCAATACCGAGCCCATCGCCGACCTCAAGACCACCCCGGGCCTCGAGTCCGCAGGTGAGGAGCTCGAGCGCGTGTTCCTGACGCTCGAGGATCACTATCGCGACATGTGCGACATCGAGTTCACCATCGAGCAGGGTAAGCTCTGGATGCTCCAGACTCGCGTGGGCAAGCGCACTGCCACCGCCGCCCTGCGCATCGCCATCGAAATGGTCGAGGAGGGCCTGATCACTCGCGAGGAGGCCGTGAGCCGCATCGATCCCGCGCAGCTCGACCAGCTTTTGCACCCGCAGTTTGACGCCTCCAAGAAGTACGAGGCGCTGGCCAGCGGTCTTAACGCCAGCCCCGGTGCCGCCGTGGGCGAGGTCGTGTTCTCGAGCGATGACGCCGTCGCGCGCGCCAACGAGGGTCACAAGGTCATTCTGGTTCGTTGGGAGACCAACCCCGATGACCTGAAGGGCATGGTCGCCGCCGAGGGCATCCTGACCAGCCACGGTGGCAAGACGAGCCATGCCGCCGTTATCGCCCGCGGCATGGGTACGCCCTGCGTCTGCGGCGTTGAACGCTTCCACATCGACGCCGCCGAGAAGGTCGTGCACATCGAGGGCAGTGACCGCGTGCTGCATGAGGGCGACATCATCTCCATCGACGGTACTCAGGGCATCGTCGTCGACGGCGCCGTTGATCTGGTTTCGGCTGAGCTCACCGGCGACCTGGACACCATCCTGTCCTGGGCCGACGAGATTCGTCTGGACGAGACCGATGGCCACGCCAACCACGTGCGCGTCAACGCCGACAACCCTGAGGACGCTGAGCTCGCCCTCGAGTTTGGTGCCGAGGCCATCGGCCTGTGCCGCACCGAGCACATGTTCCTGGGCGACCGTAAGAACATCATCCAGAGCTTTATCCTGTCTGACGATGAGACCGTGAAGCAGCAGGCCCTGGCCGACCTGCTCAAGGTTCAGACCGAGGACTTCCTGGCGATGTTCAAGACTATGTCCGGTCGCGACGTGGTCGTTCGCCTGCTCGATCCGCCGCTTCATGAGTTCCTGGATAATCCTCGCGAGCTCGAGGTCGCCATCACCAAGAAGGAAGCCGCTGGCGCCAGCGAGGAAGAGCTTGCCGTCCTGCGCACCCGCCTGCGTCGTATCGACGGCATGGTCGAGTCGAACCCCATGCTCGGCCTACGCGGCGTGCGCCTGTCCGTCGTCTTTAGCGATCTGCCGCTCATGCAGGTCCGTGCCGTGGCAACGGCTGCTGCCCGCCTTATCAAGGAAGGCGTCGACCCGCGTCCCGAGATTATGGTCCCGCTCGTCTCCATCACGGCGGAGCATGTCCAGACCCGCGAGGTCATCGAGCGCGTGATCGCCGAGGTTTCCGCCGAGGAAGGCGTCGAGCTCAATATTCCCGTGGGCACGATGCTCGAGCTGCCGCGTGCCTGCATGGTCGCCGACGAGATCGCCCATCATGCCGACTTCTTCTGCTTTGGCACCAACGACCTCACGCAGACGACCTTCGGCTTCTCCCGCGACGATGCCGAGGCCAAGTTCATCCCGCTGTACATGCACAAGAAGATCTTGAAGGATAACCCCTTCGAGACCATCGACTCTGCGGTACTCGAGCTGGTGCGCATGGCCGTCGAGAAGGGTCGCGCCACCAACCCCGGCATGCACTTTGGCGTGTGTGGCGAGCACGGCGGCGACCCCAAGTCCATCAAGGGCCTATTTAACGTGGCCGATGTGGACTATGTGTCCTGCTCGCCCTACCGCGTGCCCCTCGCACGCCTGGCTGCCGCCCAGGCCAAGCTCGAGGCCAAACGTTCCGCCTAACGTTTTGGGTATAGACGCCTAGCGTAGCCCCCTTCATGCCGCCCGCCTCATTCGTGAGGCGGGCGGTTATCATGTGCGGGTTTTGTCTTTTTGTCTGCGTAAAAAATTGTTCTTGCAGCAGAAACCCGCGCGTGTATACTCGAATACGTTTGTTCAACTACGTGCCGGCCAAGGTGGTACGGCACCTCTAGAAGAGTAAGGAATTGCACATGGATTACATCCGCGCAATCGAGCGTCAGCAGATCCGCGAGGACATTCCTCAGGTTCGCGTCGCCGACAACGTCAAGGTTCACTACCGCATTAAGGAAGGCGACCGCGAGCGCATCCAGGTCTTCCAGGGCGACGTCATCCGCATGGCCGGCGCCGGTGCCCGCGAGACCTTCACCGTCCGCAAGATGTCCTTCGGTGTCGGTGTTGAGCGTACCTTCCCGCTTCACAGCCCCAAGATCGCCAAGCTCGAGGTCGTTCGTCATGGTCGCGTCCGTCGCGCCAAGCTGTACTACCTCCGCGACAAGGTGGGCAAGGCTGCTCGCATCCCCGAGAAGCGCTAAGAAGATCGCAGCGTCTGTCCACTCGTTTGGACACAAGGGTCACCTTCGGGTGGCCCTTCTTTTTATCTGATTTGCATGCAAGGAGGGCCTGGTATGGCCAACATGACGAGCTCGGTTTCGGCATCGCAGGTTGCCGGTGAGTTGGCGAGCGCTACGTTTGAGGAGATTCCCGCCCTCGTGGAGCATTATCGCGAGGACCCGCGCCAGCAGGTGATCAAGGCTTGTGAACGCGCCCTCAAACGCCATGCCAAAGAGCTTGCCGAGCGCGAGCGCGTCAATGACATGTACGAGCTTATGCATGAGCTTGGCGGCGATGGGGTGGTCGTTGGTGTCGACGAGGTGGGTCGCGGATCGGTGGCCGGTCCTTTGACGGTGTGCGCCGTCTGTCTTCCTATGGAGCCGCACGTTTGGGGTATCAACGATTCCAAAAAGCTCACGCCGGCGCGCCGCGAGTTGCTCTCAGTGAAGATTGCCGAGGTGGCGACGGCGATCGGTTTTTGCCATATCGCGCCTAAGGATATCGATGAGATGGGCATGGCGCGTGCCATTCGTGCCGCCGTCGCGGGCGCCGTGGCCGATACGGGACTTGAACCCGACTGCGTCCTCATGGATGGCAACCCCTTGGGCGCCGTTCCCAACGAGCGCGACGTGGTGAAGGGCGATGCCAAAATCGCCTGCATCGCCGCGGCGTCCATCATGGCCAAGGTCACGCGTGACGAGATGATGGTCGAGTACGACGCCGAGTACCCCGAGTATCATCTAGCCGAGTCGAAGGGCTACGCAAGCCCCGAGCACATCGAGGCGATTCGCAAACATGGACTTTGTCCGCTGCACCGCGTGAGCTTTTGCGGAAACTTTCTGCAGACTGAGCGCCTTTTCTAGGTCAATTGTGGAGACAGGGACCCCTGGCGTTTTATAAACCTGCTGGTAGCGGGCCGTGTGCAACGTGATTGTTGCGTACGGCCCGTTTTTTGTTGGCATTTGGTCAGCTTTTGGTTTGCTTCCGGTACTTACCCGCATGAAAGGTGCCCTCATCATCGGGGCAATGCAGTGTGCGGGAAAGGAGACCCCATGAGTGCCGCAAGCAAAAAGAGCAAGACGCAGCAGCTCAAGGAGCGTTGGGAAAACGGCGATCTCGACTGCGGGGCGATGACGCCCGAGTTTATCAAGGGGCTCAGTCCCCGCGAGCTGGGCATGCTGGGCGAGCTGATCACCATCGACTACTTTAACGAGCGCGGCTACACCTTGCTGGAGCAGGGTTATCGTTGCACCGAGGGCGAGGCCGATCTGGTGCTGCTCGATGAGCTCGACGATGTGGTGGTGATGGCCGAGGTCAAGACCAGGCGGGTTGCGCTCGATTGCGACACGCGGGTGTTTCCCGAGGAGGCGGTGAACGCCCAAAAGCAACGCCGCTACCGCCGCATCGCAAGTTGCTACCTCATGGAGCATTATCCACTCAAGGCGATTCGCTTCGATGCCGTGGGCGTCACCATCCGCGGCGGGCATATCGCCGAGATCGAGCATCAGTACAATGCGTTCGATTGGCAGGTGTCGTGATGGCGTTCGAGACGTTTGCCGTTCACGCGGCCTGCATCCGCGGCGTCGAGGCGATTCCCGTCACGGTCGAGGTCTCGCTTGCCGGCGGCGTTCCGGGCATTCAGATGCTCGGCATTCCGAGTATGGAGGTGATGGAGTCACGCGGTCGTATTCGCTGTGCGATGCGCTCCGCCGGGTTCGAGATCCCGCGCTCGGGCATTACGGTCAATCTGGCGCCCGGCGATATTCGCAAGACCGGTAGCGGCTTTGATCTGCCCATCGCCATCGCGGTATTGGCGGCCGATGGTCAGATTCCCCGCGACAACCTCGATCGTTGTCTTATCGCAGGTGAGCTTGGCTTGGACGGTACGGTCCTTCCTGTCAAGGGCGAGGTGGCGTTTCAGCTATTGGCGCGTGATATGGGGCTGTCCTTTATCGCTGGCAGGTCCGATCAGCATGTGCCGCTTGCGGGCGTGGATTGCGGCTTTATCGATCATTTGTCTCAGCTTGCTCATGGAATGGGCGATGCCGCGCGGCACTACTTGGATTCTGAAGTGCTCGAGGCGACCTTTGAGCCCGAGCTCGACTATGCCGACGTGCTGGGGCAGGAGGTTGCCAAACGCGGCATGGCACTGGCGGCAGCGGGTGAGCTCGGTTTGCTTATGATCGGGTCCCCTGGATCGGGCAAGACGATGCTTGCGCGCCGTATGACCGGCATCCTGCCCGAGCTTTCCGTTGAGGATCAGCAGGAGGCGCTGTGCATCCATTCGGTCTTGGGCGAGAACATCGATGGCTTATTGGCAGGTCATCGGCCCTTCCGCAGTCCCCACCACAGTATTTCGATCGCAGGCCTTATCGGCGGAGGACGCCCGGTGCATCCGGGTGAGATCAGCCTGGCTCATGGCGGCGTGCTCTTTTTGGACGAGCTTGCCGAGTTTCCCACGGGTGTGCTGCAGACGCTGCGTCAGCCTATCGAACGCGGCCATGTGAGGATCGTACGCGTCGATGGGGCCTTTACCTTCCCGTCGCGCTTTCAGCTGCTGGCCGCGAGCAATCCCTGCCCCTGCGGCTTTTTGGGCGATCGCGAGGTGCCATGCCGCTGCTCGGCATCGATGGTGGAGCGCTATCGGGCAAAGCTGCGCGGTCCTTTGGCCGACCGTATCGACATGATGATCGATGTGACCCGTCCCGACCCCCAAGTGATTATCGAGGGTGCGGAGGGTATGTCGTCGGCCGAGTTGCGTGACTACGTTGTGCGCGGTCGCGCCTTTCGCGCCTGGCGCGAGTCCCGTATGGACGATGTGGATGCCGAGGCCGAGGATGACGCGACGCGGTCCATTGACGGCGTCGTTTCGACTTTTGAGCTCGATGCTGCGGCGGAGAAGTGTGTGCTCGGCCTGTCGAAGCGCACGCATCTCACGGGCCGCGGCATCGTGCGCCTGGTGCGTATCTCGCGTACCATCGCCGACGTCGCCGAGAGCGAGCAGGTGACGCAGGACCACGTGCTCGAGGCGGCGATGTACCAGGGAAGGAGGGACCAGTGATGGCCGAGGGGACCTTCGAGCTGCATCCAGGTGACGCGTTGTATCCCGAGACTGTTTTGGAGCTTTCTGATGTTCCCCAGACGCTCTATGTGCGCGGCAACCCCGAGGTGCTTTCGACGCCTGCGCTCTCCATCATCGGCGCGCGCAAGGCCTCGCCGTATGGTCTTGCCGTGGCAGAGCTTGCGGCAAAGGTGGCGGTCGAGGCGGGCGTGACGGTTGTTTCGGGCGGCGCGGTCGGTTGTGACCAGGCCTCGGGTTGGGCTGCGGTCAACGCCGGCGGCAAACACGTCGTGGTGCTGGGGACGGGTGCCGACGTGGCCTACCCGCGTTCGAGTGCGGGGCTTATTACGCGCACGCTCGATACGGGTGGCGCGGTCGTGTCGATATCCCCGTGGGGCATGGGTCCGCGCAAGTTTGCCTTTCCACGCCGCAATCGCGTGATCGCGGCACTGTCACAAGCCCTCTTTGTATCCGAGGCAGGTATGCCTTCCGGGACGTTTTCTACAGCCGAGGCTGCTATGGATTTGGGGCGCGAACTTCTTGCCGTGCCGGGGTCGATCCTATCGCCCGAGTCGCGTGGCACGAATTACCTCATTGCGAACGGGGCCTGCTGCATCATCGACGAGGAATCTATCGAGATGGCTATCTCACGCATCTACGGCACCCTGCGCTACTCGCGCCCCGATGCGCCCGGCATTGCCGACCTGGATCCAACACAGCAGACCGTGATGCATGCGCTCATCGCCTCTCCGCTCAAGGTCGACGACATCGCGGCGCTTGTCTCGCTCGATGCCGTCGGAGTGCTCAAGCTCTTGGGCTCGCTTGAGCTCGAGGGCCTTATCGAGCGCATGATGGATGGAAGGTATGCGCCCTCCAAGTTTGCCCTTCACGCCCAGACACCCTTCGGTCACAATGGAAAACGTGTCAATTAGAAAGGTGTTTGCAGATGCTGTTTGATCAGGTGACGGTTATCGGTGGCGGTCTGGCGGGTTCGGAATGCGCGATCCAGCTGGCAGACCGCGGGTTTGCCGTAAAGCTGTGCGAGATGCGCCCCCAGGTGAGCTCCCCGGCCCACCATACCGATCACCTGGCAGAGCTCGTCTGCTCCAATTCGTTTAAGTCGACCCGTCCGGATTCTGCGGCTGGTTTGCTGAAGGCCGAGCTTGAGCGCATGGGCTCGGCCCTGCTCGATTGCGCCCATCGTGCGGCCGTTCCCGCCGGCGGGGCCCTGGCGGTCGACCGTGTCAAGTTTTCCGAGCTTGTCGAGGCCGAGGTTGCCGCCCGTCCCAATATCGAGATCATTCATGGCGAGGTCACGCAGATTCCCGAGGGCCATGTGGTCATTGCCGCTGGCCCCTTGTGCTCGCCGGCACTGAGCGAAGAGGTCATGAAGCTCGTCGGTGGCGACGCCCTTGCGTTCTTCGATGCCGCGGCGCCGATCGTCGATGCCTCCACGCTCGATATGGACGTGCTGTTCTCGCAGTCGCGCTACGAGGAACAGGGGAGCGGCGACTATCTCAACGCTCCACTCAATAAGGAGGAGTACGAGGCCTTTATCGAGGCGCTTACCACGGCCGACCGCGTGGTGCTCAAGGACTTTGAGGGCGGCGATCTGTTCCAGGCATGCCAGCCTGCCGAGGAGGTTGCGCGCACCGGCAAGGACGCCATTCGCTTTGGCGCCATGAAGCCCGTCGGCCTCACCGACCCGCGTACCGGACGTCGCCCCTGGGCGGCGATTCAACTGCGTGCCGAGAACAAGGAGAAGACCGCCTATAACCTGGTGGGCTTCCAGACCAACCTGACCTTTGGCGAGCAGAAGCGCGTCTTCCATATGGTGCCGGGTCTGGAGAACGCCGAGTTCTTCCGCTACGGTGTCATGCACCGCAATACCTTTGTCGACGCCCCGCACGTGCTCGATGGCACCTTTGCCGTGCCCGGTACCGGTGTGCGCCTGGCCGGTCAGATCACCGGCACCGAGGGCTATATGGAGGCCGTGGCGACCGGTCTGCTCGCGGCGCTCAACACCTATGCCGAGGCTATCGGTGCCACGGGCGTCGAGCTGCCGCGCGTGGGCGCCCTGGGCGCGCTCGTGGGCTATGCGACCGATCCGGCAACGGTGGGCTATCAGCCCATGCACGTCAACTTTGGCTTGGTGCCGCCGCTCGAGGACGGCATGCGCCGCAGTAAGCGCGACCGCTACCAGGCCTATGCGGACCGTGCGCTCGAGGCTCTTGATGCCTATCTGGCCACTCGCCCCGATCTGTTTGGAGGCGACCGGTCATAGCCTTTGACCTGTACGACACCGTCGACTCGTTTATCGCCTATATCGCACGCGTCGAGGGACTTTCTCCCAACACGGTGACGGCCTATGGCTCGCGGCTGGAGCGCTTTGCTGCCTGGTGCGAGCGTGAGGATATCGATGCTTTCGCTGCCGACGTGCGCACCATTCGTCGCTATCTTGCCGAGCTTTCGCGTGAGCAGGTGGCTCCCCGAACGCTTGCGGCGCATCTGTCGGCTATTCGATCGCTCTATCGCTGGATGGCTGCCGAGGGGATTGTCGAGGGCGATGCGGTCTCGGCGATCGCATCGCCCAAGCTGCCGCGTGACCTGCCGGGCGTCCTTACGACCCAGCAGGTCGAGACGCTGCTCAAGACGCCTGATACCTCGACGCCCGCTGGACTGCGCGATGCGGCGATGCTCGAGCTGCTCTATGCCTCGGGTGCTCGTATCTCTGAGCTCGCAGCACTCAATGTGGAGTCCATCGCTTGGTCCGAACGCACGCTGCGCCTGTGGGGCAAGGGGAGCAAGGAACGTATCGTCCCTCTGTATCGTCGTGCGCTCGAGGCGACGCGTCTCTATATAGAGGAGGGGAGGCCGGAGTTGCTCGCTCGGGCAAAGCGCCGTGACCCCGCTACCGGGCCGCATCCGCTGCTTATATCGGCGCGCGGCAATCGCATGAGCGCCGCCATGCTCAGGCGGCGGTTCCATACGCTGGCGACGCTCGCCGGCATTCCGGCCGACATCGCCCCGCATGCGATGCGCCATACCTTTGCGACCGACTTGCTCGAGGGCGGTGCGGACCTGCGCTCGGTTCAAGAGCTGCTGGGTCATGCGAGCCTGTCCACGACGCAGATCTACACGCATCTCACGCCCGATCGGCTTAAGCGGGCCGTGGCTCAAGCCCATCCCCGCGGCGAATAGTGGCTGGGACGTCCTGCGCCGCACTCAGGTGTGTGGTTTTGATTGCGGGTTGGCAGGAAGAAGCATTCCTGCTATCATTCATCGGGTTGCTTCACGGCAACAGGTTTTTATCACGCACGCGCGGCTACTTCATACCGTGGTGCCCGGGCTTTGGTAGCACATGTCCGGGTTGGTTTTGGAGGATGACCCCGCGCGGAGGCAAACCACAGGAGGTTTAACATGGCTACCAAGATTAATATCCGCACCCTGCTCGAGGCCGGCTGCCACTTCGGTCACCAGACCCGTCGCTGGAACCCCAAGATGAAGCCGTTCATCTTCGGTGAGCGCAACGGCATCTACATCCTCGACCTCAAGCAGACCATCCTCGACGCCGACCAGGCCTACACCTTCGTCAAGAACGTCGCCAAGGGTGGCAACGTGCTGTTCGTCGGCACCAAGAAGCAGGCTCAGGAGGCCGTCAAGAACGCTGCTGAGCGCGCCAACATGCCTTATATCAACCAGCGTTGGCTCGGCGGCATGCTGACCAACTTCGTCACCATCCGCTCCCGCATCAACCGCATGGAGGAGCTCGAGGCCATGGTCGAGGACGGCCGCATGGCAGTGCTTCCCAAGAAGGAGCAGGCTGTGCTCGGTAAGGAGCTCACCAAGCTCCAGACCAACCTCGGTGGCGCCCGCGACATGAAGGGTCTGCCCCAGGCTCTCTTCGTCATCGACACCAAGCGCGAGGAGAACGCCATCAAGGAGGCCCAGCGTCTGAACATCCCCGTCGTCGCTCTGATCGACACCAACTCCGATCCCGACGAGGTCGAGTACGGCATCCCCTGCAACGATGACGCTATCTCCGCTGTTACCCTTATGTGCGAGCTCATGGCTGACGCCTGCCTCGCTGGCTCCGGCAAGGAGCAGGTCTCCGAGGCCGAGATGGCCGCTGAGCCCAAGGCCGAGTAAATCAGTCTTAGTTAATTCTTTTTCATCTCTTTGAAAGGAACCACAATGGCCCAGATTACCGCCGCTATGGTCAAGCAGCTCCGCGAGATGACCGACTCCCCGATGATGGAGTGCAAGAAGGCTCTCGTCGAAGCTGACGGCGACATGGACGCCGCTGTCGACGTTCTGCGTAAGAATGGCCTTGCCAAGGCTGCCAAGAAGGCTGGCCGCGAGACCAACGAGGGCGCTGTCGCCGCGTTCGTCTCCGAGGATGGCAAGACCGGCGCTCTGCTCGAGCTCTCCTGCGAGACCGACTTCGTTGGCTCCAACGCCAAGTTCACCGGCTTTGCTTCCAAGGTCGCTGAGGTTGTCGCTACCACCGAGCCTGCCGACGTCGACGCTCTGCTCGAGAAGCCGATGGGCGAGGAGACCGTTTCCTCCGAGCTCACCGAGATGATTCACATCATGGGCGAGAACATGAAGATCTCCCGCTTCGCCGCCCGTAAGGCCGAGAACGGCGCGCTCGCTTCTTACATCCACATGGGTGGTAAGATCGGCGTCCTCGTCGAGTTCGCCTTCGAGAAGGCCGAGACCGCTCAGGCTGAGTCCTTCAAGACCTTCGCTCACGACGTTGCCCTTCAGGTTGCCGCCGTCGCCCCGATCTGCGCTACCCGCGATCAGGTTCCGGTCGAGACCGTCGAGCACGAGAAGCAGATCTACATGGCTCAGGCTGCCGAGTCCGGCAAGCCCGAGGCTATCCAGGAGAAGATGGCTGTCGGCCGTCTGGAGAAGTTCTACAAGCAGTCCGTGCTCACCGAGCAGGAGTTCATCAAGGACAGCTCCCTCACCATCAAGAAGTACGCTGAGCAGGTCTCCAAGGAGCTCGGCGACACCATTACCGTCGTTGCCTTTGACCGTCTGGTCCGTGGCGAGTAAATAAGCTCTTGTAGCTGGTAATGAGCAGGCTGTGGGTTTTACTCACAGCCTGCTTTTTCATGGCTCTTCGTAGAGCCTTTGATAGAATGTTGAGAGTTCAATCTAAAGGAGGATCGCTTTGTCCGACATCCGATATAAACGCGTGCTTCTTAAGCTTTCCGGCGAAGCACTGATGGGCGACGGCCAATATGGCATCGACCCCAAGGTTACCGACCATCTTGCCAAGCAGGTCAAGGAGCTGCTCGCCGTTGGCCATGAGGTGGGCGTCGTTGTCGGCGGCGGCAATATTTTCCGCGGCATGGCCGGCGCTGCCGGTGGCATGGAGCGTGCTCAGGCCGACTACATGGGCATGCTGGCAACCGTTATGAACGCGCTCGCCCTGCAGGATGCCTTCGAGCATAACGATGTTCCCTGCCGCGTGATGAGCGCTATCCAGATGAACGAGATCTGCGAGCCCTATATTCGCCGTCGCGCCATCAATCACCTTTCCAAGGGCAACGTCGTTATTTTTGCCGCCGGTTCGGGCAATCCGTACTTTACGACCGACACCGCCGCGGCTCTTCGTGCGTGCGAGATCGGCGCCGAGATTCTGATTAAAGCCACCAAGGTTGACGGCATCTACGACAAGGATCCCGTCAAGTGTGCCGACGCCGTCCGGTTTGACAAGATTACCTATCACGAGGTTCTCGTCCGCGGTCTGCAGGTTATGGATTCCACGGCTACGGCACTGTGCCAGGATAACCGTATGCCGATTTTGGTCCTCAACATCGATGGCGAGGACACCGTCAAGCGCGCGCTTTCGGGTGAGCCCGTCGGCACGCTCGTCTATCAGGAGGATTAAGCATGGCAGAGAACATCACCGCCCACATGGACAAGTCGCTCGAGTCCCTCAAGCATAACTTCTCCAAGGTCCGTACCGGCCGCGCCAACGCTAACATTCTGTCCGACATCACCGTCGATTATTACGGTGTTCCCACGCCGGTCACGCAGGTTGCCGCCGTAAAGACCCCCGAGGCCCACATGCTGCTCATCGAGCCGTGGGACAAGGCGCTCATCAACGCTATCGTCAAGGCCATCGGCGCTTCCGATCTGGGTATTACCCCCAACTCCGATGGCACCGTCGTTCGTCTGCCGTTCCCGGCTCCCACCGAGGAGCGCCGTCGCGAGCTCGTCAAGGAGTGCCGCGAGTACGCCGAGCAGGCCAAGGTGTCTATCCGTAACATCCGTCGCGACTTCAACAACAAGCTCGAGCGCGATGAGGAGCTCACCGAGGACGATGTCCGTCGCGAGCAGGCAAAGGTCCAGAAGCACACCGATGAGTATGTCGCCAAGGTCGAGGAGCTTCTGAAGGAAAAAGAAGCCGAGGTCATGGAGATCTAAGGTGCAATACGACGAGCATAAACTGGTCGAGTACTTTGCCGACGCCCCTGCGGGCGTCGGTTTTTCCGACCTTGACCTCAATAACATTCCGCACCATATCTCGTGCATCATGGACGGCAACGGTCGTTGGGCCACGTCGCGCGGTCTTGCACGCACTGAGGGCCACAAGGCGGGTATCGTCTCCCTTCGCGAGATCATTACTGCCTGCGTGCGTCTGGGCGTCGACGTGCTTTCTGCCTATGCGTTTTCTACCGAAAACTGGAACCGCCCGCAGCATGAGGTCAACGTCTTGATGCATTTGTTTGCTAAGACGTTTATCGACGAGCTGCCGCTTCTGAAGCGCGAAAACGTGCGCGTTGTCTTTTTGGGTGACATTTCCGCGCTGCCCAAGAAGACCCGCGACGTTTTTGAACGCGGTCTTGCCGAGTGCGCCGATCACACCGGTATGACGCTGGCGCTTGCCGTCAACTACGGCGCGCGTGCCGAGATTACCCGCGCTGTCCGTCAGATCGCAGTCGACGCTGCCGCCGGTAAGATCGATCCTGCCGCAATTGATGACGACATGGTGGCATCCCACCTCTATACCGCCGGTCTTCCCGATCCTGAGCTTGTGATTCGCACCTCTGGTGAGCTGCGCCTTTCGAACTATCTGCTGTGGCAGGTGGCTTATTCCGAGTTCTACGTCACCGATACCTATTGGCCCGACTTTGATCGCTGGGGCCTTGTCGACGCCATTTTGGCCTATCAGGGCCGTGACCGTAGGTTTGGTGGACTGAGCAAGACCGAGGAGGCTTAATCGTGTCCGATCGTCCCAAGGCATCTGCTCCCAAGACGCCAGTTTCCGCGGCGCCTGCGCGCAAAGCTGCCGCTGCGGGAGCGCCTGCAGCAAAGAACGGCACCGGTTCGTGGCTGGCTGGCTTTATCACCCGCGCCGCCGCCGGTATCGTCTACGCCGTTGTCTTTATCCTGTGCCTGGTTTTGGGTATCGTCCCCACGGCCATCTTTGTTTCTGTCATGAGCGGTCTGTGCTGCTATGAGTTTTTCCGTATGACGAGGCTCGATGGCAAGATGGCTAACGAGCGCATGGGTATCGCTGCCGCCGTACTCTTTCCGCTGTCGGCGTTGGGCGATTCGATGTTGCTGAATGCCCTGCTTTTTGCCCTGATGCTCGCTGTGGGCATTTGGTATGTCTGGTCGCCGCGTACCCGCATCTCTGATGTGGCCGTGACGCTCATGGGTCCCATCTACACTGGCTTTATGCTGTCGGCTATCGTGCTGCTGCGCGATGCCGTGCCCGGTTTTGCCGGCGCCCTGCTTTCGGTGGGCGTTTGCGCGTCCCTTTGGGTCTCCGATTCGTTTGCCTACATCGTGGGTAGCCGTATCGGCAAACACAAGATGGTTCCCAAGATCTCTCCCAAAAAGAGCTGGGAGGGGTTTGTTGGCGGCATCCTGGGCTCGGTTTTGATTTGGCTCATCCTGTGGGCGACGCACTTCTACAAACTCAGCCTGCCCTATGCGCTGCTGTGCGGCGTGGTGGTGTCCATTTTGGGCGTTATCGGCGACCTTATCGAGTCGCGCATCAAGCGCGGTGTGGGCGTTAAGGATTCCGGTAACCTTATCCCGGGCCACGGCGGCATGCTCGATCGTAGCGATTCGCTTATCTTCGGCTGCATCACCGCGCAGCTGATGCTGATGATCGGAGGCGTGCTGTAATGTCATTCCAGACGACGTATGGCCCCGATGGACGCCTCCGTGTTGCCATCCTGGGTTGTACGGGCTCCATCGGCACCCAGGCGCTCGATGTGTGCCGCCAGCATGCCGATCGCCTGCAGGTGACGGCGCTGTCCGTTAACTCCAGTACCTCCGAGCTCGTTGCCGCTGCCCGCGAGTTTTCGGTTTCGGCGGTTGCCGTGGCCGATGTCGCTCATGGCGATGACGCCGTGCTGCAGGAGTTGCCCGAGGGCACGAAGCTCGGCGTTGGCGCGCAGGCGGTTTGCGAGCTCGCGCGTCGCCACGATGTCGACTGCGTGCTCGTCGCTATTGTGGGTGCCGCCGGTCTCGAGGCGAGCCATGCGGCCTTGACCTCAAATAAGCGCCTTGCCCTTGCCAACAAGGAGTCCCTCGTCGTCGGTGGCGACTTGCTTATGCCGTTGGCGCAACCGGGCCAGCTTATTCCAGTCGACTCTGAGCACTCCGCCATCTACCAGTGCTATCTGGGGGAGAACCCACGCGATGCTCATTGTATTTGGCTCACCTGCTCGGGCGGTCCGTTCTTTGGCCGCACGCGCGGCGAGCTCGACCGCGTGACGCGTGCCGATGCCCTCGCACATCCCACGTGGGCCATGGGTGCCAAGATCACCATCGACTCCGCTACCCTCATGAACAAGGGCCTGGAGCGCATTGAGGCCATGCATCTGTTTAACTGCGATCTCGATTTCATCAACGTGGTCGTGCAGCGTCAGTCCAAGATTCACTCTATGGTCGAGTTCGCCGACGGCTCCGTGATGGCGCATCTCGGTGCTTCCGACATGCGTATTCCCATTCAGTTCGCGTTCTCGTATCCCGAGCGTTGGGATACCCCGGCGCCTCGTATCGATTTTCGCGAGTTGGGGCAGCTCACGTTTGATGCTGCCGACATGGATACCTTCCGCTGTCTGGCACTGGCCGAGCGTGCCGGCAAGACGGGTGGCACCATGCCGTGCGTGCTCAATGCCGCCAATGAGGTCGCCGTCGATGCCTTCTTACACGATGGCTGCAGCTTTACCGATATCGATCGCATTGTGGAATCCTGCATGGATGCCCACGATATGCAGGCGGTCGATTCGTTTGAGCAGCTTCGCGACATCGATGCGTGGGCGCGTGAAAAGGCTGCGCAGGTGCTCGCCGCAACCCGTTCCTAACCCATAAGGATTTCTTTTTCGTTTTATGGATACTGTTCTGAGCGTTCTCTCATCGGTCTTTTGGGGCCTGCTGATGCTTTCCGTCCTCGTGTTTTTGCACGAGGGCGGCCACTTTTTGGCGGCGCGTGCCTGCGGCGTCCGTGTGACCGAGTTCTTTTTGGGCCTGCCGTGCCGCTTTGACATCCATTACACGTCGCGTCGCATTGGAACCAAGTTTGGCGTGACCCCGCTGCTGCTGGGTGGCTACGCTGCCATCTGCGGTATGGATCCGACCGATGTTTCGTGTGCCGATCGCGTGCTCGCGGCTATCTATCGTCATGGTCGCGTGACCGTGGCCGACCTTGCTGTCGAGCTCGAGCTTTCCGAGGAAGATGTGCTCGAGGCTTGTGCTCTGTTGCTGGGCTGGGGCTCCATCGCACCTTGGTATGAGGAAGGGGAGAAGCCCTCACCGAGCTACTATCCCACCAAGTATCAGACACTGCCTCGAGACGCTGCGGGTTACACCACCTTTGACGGCCGCCGGTTCGATCGAGAGCATGCGACTGCCGAGGGCGATGTGTGGGTGCTGCCGTGCGGCGAGGCTGATTTCTTGGCGCAAGAGCGCTCTCACACCTATTTGGGCCAGGGTTTTGTCAAACGCGCCTTTATGCTGCTCGCGGGCATTATCGTCAATATCCTGACGGGCTTTTTGCTCCTTATGAGCATCTATTCCATTGCGGGTGTCACCGTGCCGATCGATACCAACGTGATCGGTCAGGTTGACGAGGGGTCTATTGCCGCCAAGGCGGGTATCGAGGCCGGTGATGCGATCCTTTCGGTCGACGGTGTCTCATGTTCCACTTGGATGGACGTCTACGATGCTATCGGCAAGGCCGCCGGTAAGGACGATATCGCCATTGAGTATGAGCGCGACGGCAAGCAGCGTTCGACCTCGGTTGCGCTCAAAGAGGACGAGCGGTTAGGTGTGTATGCTTCTACGGAGCTAGTCCGTTTGGACCCCATCACCTCGGCGCGTCTGTCATTCTCCTATGTTGCGCAGACAGCGGAGGGCGTGATGCGCCTGCTCCAGCCGCAGCATACGATGGAGATCCTCGATCAGTCCTCTTCGATCGTGGGTATTAGCGTCATGTCCTCGCAGGCAGCTGCTGCCGGTCCCATCACGTTCTTGTCGTTTGCCGCGCTCATTTCGTTCTCACTGGGCTTTATGAACTTGCTGCCCATCCCGCCGCTCGACGGCGGCAAGCTGCTTATTGAGATCATTCAAAAGATTGCTGGCCGCGAGCTGCCGCTCAAGGTCCAGACAATCGTGAGCTATGTGGGCGTCGCGCTCTTCGCGTTGCTGTTTGTCTATATGCTTCGTTCCGACATCCTTCGATTCATTCTGTAGGGGAGTGTTTGGATTGTCTCTATCCCATTCTTTGCCGCGCGAGCTGACGCGCCCCGTGCATGTGGGCGGCGTGCAGATCGGCGGCGGCGCGCCGGTGGTGGTTCAGTCCATGACCTGCACCGATACCGCTGATGCCCAGGCAACGCTTGCGCAAGTGTGCGCGTTGGCGCAGGCTGGCTGCGATATCGTGCGTGTGAGCGTGCCCACCGAGGCCGCGCTCGAGGGCTTCTGTACCATCTGTGCTGAGTCTCCGGTGCCGATTGTTGCCGATATTCACTTTAACCATAAGCTCGCCATCGGCGCCGTCGAGGCTGGTGCCGCCAAGCTGCGCATCAATCCCGGCAATATCGGTGATTGGGCTAAGGTCGACGCGGTGATCGATGCTGCGGGTGCCGCGGGTTGTGCGATTCGTATCGGCGTCAATGCCGGTTCGCTCGAGCAGGACATCGCCGAGCGCGACGACCTCACGCAGCCCGAGAAGCTCGTGATGTCGAGCGAGCGCTTCGTCAAGCACTTTGAGGACCGCGGCTTTACGAACATTGTGCTTTCGGCCAAGGCCCATAGC
This sequence comes from Collinsella sp. AM17-1, assembly GCF_003470665.1. Lineage (GTDB taxonomy): Bacteria > Actinomycetota > Coriobacteriia > Coriobacteriales > Coriobacteriaceae > Collinsella. Next base: position 67,256 of record NZ_QRJZ01000003.1, on the reverse strand, counting down.
GTGCATACGACGCTCGATACCTATCGAGCCCTGTCGCGTGAGATTCCCCACGTTCCGCTTCACCTGGGCGTAACCGAGGCGGGTACCAAGCTTCAGGGCACCATTAAGAGCTCGGTGGGCCTTGGTATTCTGCTGTCTGAGGGTATTGGTGACACCATGCGTGTCTCTCTCACGGCCGATCCGGTTGAGGAGCCGCCGGTTGCCTGGGGTATTCTGCAGTCGCTGGGCCTGCGTCGCCGTGGCCCTGAGATTGTCTCGTGCCCCACGTGCGCTCGCTGCCAGGTTAACCTCATTCCCATCGCCGAGGAGGTCACCGAGCGGCTTAAGAACTACTCCGCGCCGCTTTCTATCGCTGTGATGGGATGTGCCGTTAATGGCCCCGGTGAGGCTTCTGATGCCGACCTGGGCGTTGCTTGCGGACGTGGTCAGGCCTTGCTCTTTTCGCATGGCCAGATCATTGGTAAAGTAGCTGAGGACCAAATTGTCGACGCGCTTATGGCAGAGGTCGACAAACTTATTGAGGAGAAATAAATGACCCGAGCAATGTATATGTCTAAGCTCTATGCGCCGACGCTTAAAGAGGATCCGGCGGACGCTGAGCTCGCCAGCCACCGCCTGCTGCTCCGTGCCGGCATGATCCGCAAGGAGGCCGCCGGTCTGTATTCCTACCTGCCGCTCGCATGGCGCTCGATTCGCAAGATCGAGAATATCGTGCGCGACGAGATGAATGCCGCCGGTGCCCAGGAGCTCATGATGCCCATTATGGTCGACGCCGAGTTGTGGCGTGAGTCCGGCCGCATCGACGCCTATGGCAAGGAGCTTGTGCGCTTTGACGACCGTCACGGTCGCGAGTTCGTCCTTGGCCCCACGCACGAGGAGACCGTCACGGCCCTGGTGCGCAACGAGCTGCGCTCCTACAAACAGCTGCCCGTCAACCTTTACCACATTCAGGACAAGTTCCGCGACGAGTTCCGTCCCCGCTTTGGCCTGATGCGCGGCCGCGAGTTCATCATGAAGGACGCCTACAGCTTCTCCGCCACGCAGGAGAGTCTGCAGGAGGAGTACGACAAGATGAAGCAGGCCTACGCCAACATCTGCGAGCGCTGCTACATCAAGGCTCTGCCCGTTGTCGCCGACTCTGGCGAGATCGGCGGCGACACCTCTGTCGAGTACATGGCTCTGGCCGACGCCGGCGAGGCCTCGCTCGTCTACTGCGACGATTGCGGCTTTGCTGCCGACGATGAGGCCGCAAGCACCAAGGTCGTTGTGACCGAGGGCCCCGGCGACGGCACGCTTACCAAGGTCGAGACTCCGGGTATGGGCACCATCGAGGCCGTCGCCAAGTTTTTCGGCTTCCCCGAGAACGGTACGCGCAAGTCGCTGGCGTTGATCGACGCCGAGGGCAAGCCGGTCGTTGCCATTGTCCCGGGCGACCACGAGCTCAATGACTGTAAGGCCGAGCATGTCTTTGGCAAGGGCTATCGCATGATGACCGACGAGGAACTTCAGGCGAACGGGCTGCACAAGGGCTTTATCGGACCGGTCAACCTGCCCGAGGGCATCCGTCTGGTGTGCGACGAGAGCCTGCGCGAGTCCAAGCAGTGGGCCTGCGGTGCCAACGAGGTCGACTATCACTTTACCGGTGCCTGCCCCGATCGCGACTTTACCGTCGATGAGTGGGCCGACCTGGTTACCGTCGTTGCCGGCGATCCCTGTCCGCACTGCGGCAAGCCGCTCTCTGCTGCCCGCGGCATCGAGGTTTCCCAGGTCTTCCAGCTGGGCACCAAGTACTCCGAGGCCATGGGTGCCACCTTTATGGACGAGGACGGCAAGGAGAAGCCGCTGATTATGGGTTGCTACGGCGTGGGCGTGTCTCGCTCGCTCGCTGCCGTCGTGGAGCAGCACAACGACGAGCACGGCATCGTTTGGCCGGTCTCCGTTGCCCCGTACGAGGTTGCGGTGATTCCGCTCGACCCCAAGAAGGAGGAGTGCGCTTCTGTCTGCGAGCAGATCGTTGATGGCCTGTGCGCCGAGGGTATCGAGGTCGTCGTCGACGATCGCGATGAGCGTCCCGGCTTTAAGTTTGCCGACAACGACCTTATGGGCTTCCCGTATCAGGTGGTGCTCGGCAAGCGTGGCCTTAAGAACGGCACCGTCGAGCTCAAGGACCGTGCCACGGGCGAGCGCGAGGACGTGGCGATCGATGAGGTCGTCGCCAAGGTTTCCAAGCTTGTGAAGGCGGCCCGCCGTTAATCGACGTTTCTGCTATTAGATGTAATTGCGGGACTGCTCCGTATCTCTCTTAGGAAGAGATGCGGAGCAGTCTATTTTGTTGCGTGAATAAACTCGATGGGTAAAGGAAAACCCCACAGCCCATATGAGCTGCGGGGTTTTCTTGTGCCTCCGATGCGAAATAAATCGCTCAGATATTACTGATAATCGACGACGTCGATCCAGTTCTTCAGGAACTCATCGTTCACGTTGCGCTTACGAGCGAGCTCGGAAGCGGCGACGATGCTCGTCCACTGACGCACGACCTGCATGGGCATGTCGGCGCGGTCGCAGTAGAGCTCCAGGTAGGCCTCGGCCTGATCCTTGCTGTTGAGGGCGAAGAGCAGGTAGGTGGTGGCAACGTCGGCAGCAGGGGAGCCCTGGGTGGCGTGTGCCCAGTCGCACACATAGAGCTGGCCGTCGTCGCCGACGATGACGTTGGAGGGGTTGAAGTCGCCGTGGCAGACCTTGAACTCCTTGGTCATGCCGTCCAGACGCTCCTGAAGGTTGTAGCGCGTGGTGGCATTGAGCTGATCAAGGCTGTCGATCATGCGGGCGAACTTGTCGCGCTGACGGTTGAGCAGCGGGGAGGTGTAGCCGTGGATCTCGATCTGGAGGTCGACGAACATCTCGAGATACTCACCAAAGCGCTGGGGCTCGGCAGTCATCTTCTCGGCAAGGGTGGTGCCCGGAACCTTCTCGGTCACGAGCGCCCAGCCGTTGGCGTTCTCGAGCTGGGAAACCTCGAGAGCCTTGGGGCTGCGGATGCCGCACTCATTGATGCGGGCAAGATTCAAAGCCTCGTTGAACACGTCGGAGACGGGCTTGGTCTCGTTAAAGACCTTGACGATCTTGTCGCCCAGGTCGTAAACGACCTTGTTGCCACGGCGGACGAGCTCGGTCTTGGAATCGGGTAGCAGCATGGTTGCATCCTTTCAACGATGCGATAGAAGCGACGGCGGGGGTGTGTGAAACACCCGTGCACCCCCGCCGTTAAAAACCGTGCTAGAACTAGCAGACGGCGTAATCCTGAGGCTCGCGGCCGTAGTAGGCGTCCAGATAGAGCTCCTTGATCTCGCTCATGAGCGGGTAGCGCGGGTTAGCGCCGGTGCACTGGTCGTTGAATGCCTGCTCGGTCATCTCGTCGAGGGTGTCGAGGAAGTACTGCTCGTCGACACCGTAGTCGGCTATGGTCTTCTTGACGCCGATGAAGTCCTTGAGCTCCTCGAGCTTCGTGATGAAGTTCTCGAAGACCTCCTTGTCGTCCTTGCCCTCGATGCCGCAGTACTTGGCCATCTCGGCGTAGTTGTGCAGCGCGTTGGGGTAAGGATACTGAGAGAAGGTACCCATCTTGACGGGAGCCTCGGCGGCGTTGTAGCGCATAACGCGGGTCAGGATGACGGCGTTGGCGATGCCGTGGGGCAGGTGATGGAAAGCGCCGAGCTTGTGGGCCATGGAGTGGTTGAGGCCCAGGAAGGCGTTGGCGAAGGCCATACCGGCCATGCAGGAGGCGTTGTGCATCTCCTCGCGGGCGTGCGGGTCCTTGGCGCCGTTCGTGAAGCTGGAGGGCAGGTTCTCAAAGACGAGCTTAGCAGCGCGCTCGGAGAGGCCCTTGGTGTAGTCGGAAGCCATGATGGAGACGTAGGACTCGATGGCGTGGGTCATGACGTCGATGCCGGAGGCGGCGGTCAGGCCGCGCGGGGCGGTCATGCAGTTGTCGGCGTCGACGATAGCCATGTTGGGGAGCAGCGCGTAGTCGGCGAGCGGCCACTTGATGCCGGTCTCCTTGTCCGTGATGATGGCGAACGGCGTGCACTCGGAGCCGGTACCCGAGGAGGTCGGGACGGCGACGAAGTAGGCCTTCTTGCCCATCTCGGGGAAGGTGAAGATACGCTTGCGGATGTCCATGAAGTCCATGGCCATGTCCTCAAACTTGCACTCGGGGTGCTCGTACATCATCCACATGATCTTGCCGGCGTCCATAGCGGAGCCACCGCCGACGGCGATGATGACGTCCGGCTCAAAGAGAGCCATCTGCTTGGCACCACGACGTGCGCACTGCAGCGACGGATCGGGCTCGACGTCGTAGAAGCAGTCGTGGGCGATGCCCATCTCGTCGAGCTTGGCCTCGATGGCGCGGGTGTTGCCATTCTTGAAGAGGAACTGGTCGGTGACGATGAAGGCGCGCTTCTTGCCCATGACGTTGCCCAGCTCGTCGAGGGCGACGGGCGTGGAACCCTTCTTGAAGTAGACCTTCTCGGGAGCGCGGAACCACAGCATGTTCTCACGGCGCTCGGCCACAGTCTTAACGTTGATCAAGTGCTTCACCCCAACGTTCTCGGAGACGGAGTTGCCGCCCCAGGAGCCGCAGCCCAGGGTCAGAGACGGCTTCATGCCAAAGTTGTACAGGTCACCGATGCCGCCGTGCGAAGACGGGGTGTTGATGACGATACGGCAGGCCTTCATGACGTGCTCGAACAGGCTGATCTTCTCGGCCTGGGCGGGGTGCACGTACAGAGAGGCGGTGTGGCCCGGGCCACCGGCGAGCACCAGGTGCTCGGCCTTGTCGACGGCCTCCTGGAAGTCCTTGGCGTGATACATGGCCAGGACCGGGGAGAGCTTCTCGTGGGAGAACTCTTCCTTGGCGGGGTCGGTGGAGGTGACCTCGGCGATCAGGATCTTGGTCTTGGCGGGAACCTCGATGCCGGCGAGCTCGGCGATCTTGGCGGCAGCCATGCCGGGAATGCGGTGATCGAGGGCGCCGTTCTTGAACATGGCGGCACGCAGGGCCTCCATCTCGGCACCCTGCTTGACGAAGTAGCAGCCGCGCTTCTGGAACTCGGCCTTAACCTGGTCATAGATGGTGTCGATGACGGTCACGGACTGCTCGGAAGCGCAGATCATGCCGTTGTCGAAGGTCTTGGAGTGGATGATGGAGTTGACGGCGAGCAGCACGTCGGCGGTGTCGTCGATGACGACCGGGGTGTTACCGGCGCCAACGCCCAGGGCGGGCTTGCCCGAGGAGTAGGCGGCCTTGACCATGCCCGGGCCACCGGTGGCGAGGATGATGTCGACGTCGCGCATGACCATGTTGGTCAGCTCGATGGAGGGGACATCGACCCAGCCGATGATGCCCTCGGGGGCGCCGGCCTTGACGGCGGCGTCAAGCACGAGCTTGGCGGCGGCGATGGTGCACTTGGCGGCAGCCGGGTGCGGGGAGATGATGATGGCGTTGCGGGTCTTCAGGCTGATCAGCGTCTTGAAGATCGCGGTGGAGGTGGGGTTGGTCGTCGGGATGACGGCGCCCACGATGCCGATGGGCTCGGCGATCTTGGTGATGCCGTAGGCCTCGTCGCGCTCCAGAACGCCACAGGTCTTGGTGTTCTTGTAAGCGTTGTAGATGTACTCTGCGGCGTAGTGGTTCTTGATGACCTTGTCCTCAAGAACGCCGCGGCCGGTCTCCTCGATGGCCATCTTCGCCAACGGGATACGAGCCTTGTTGGCGGCCATGGCGGCCTCATAGAAGATCTTGTCGACCTGCTCCTGCGTGTACGTAGCAAAAAGCGCCTGGGCCTCTCGCATCTGAGCGAGCTTAGCCTCAAGCGCCTCTACGTTGTCCACAATTGCGGGAGTAGTGTTTTCCGGTGACTTTTTCACCATTTGTGTCTCCTTGCGATCGGAGATTTACCCTACGTCTTGCATGATAGCAAGAAATAATTCGGTAAACGGTAAGATTCCCGTAAAAGGCACACTAAAACGCTTCAATAAATTGAAACGTTTCAACTATAACTTTTAACTTTTCGTTTGCCGCATCGCCCCACTCATTGGGGACAGACTTATATGAGTGCTTTCACTCATTTGGGACAGACATCGATTTGTCATTTTGTCGTTTTGGGCATGTTTTTGTCGTTCATTGTATATAAATAGGTCACAGGCTCAGCATTTCGCGTTGCTTCTCTCCTTTTAGGTGTTGCCTGTACAGTTTTGAAAGGAGAGATTATGCCCCGATGCGCCCGCGCCGTTTCGCTCACCGGCTATTACCACGTCTATGACCGCGGCAATTCCAAACAGATTATTTTTGAAGATGACTCCGACCGCTATCGTTTCTTATCGGATATCTCGGACAGGTTTGCACGCCATAAAGTGGCGGTGTTGGCTTGGTGCCTTATGGACAATCACTTCCATTTGATGGTTGATGACCCATATGACAACCTTTCAAGGGCGATGCAGTGTGCTCTGATGGCGTACGCTAAATATTTCAACGGGAAAACGGGGAGAACGGGCCACCTGTTTGACAATCGCTATTCGCGTGTTGCGGTTGAGTCTGACACACAGGCGGTGCAGCTACTCGATTATATCCATCTCAATCCTGTGAAAGGGGCGATCGACTCACTTGAAGCATACCGCTGGTCAAGCTTTAGGGCATACCAGCTGGGCTACGATCCCTTTGACATCTGCGATGCGGCCCCTATGCTCGATATTGTCGGGGGGTCTCGTCGCTATTGCGAGCATCTTAAGGAAGTTGCCGGGCGGATCTGGTCAGTTGAGATTCTTCCGCGTCGACGGATTCCCGACGAGGATGCCCTTACCGTCGCACGCGAGGCCCTGCCGAGCATTGATCCTGCGCTGCTCAAGGCCCTGCCTCACCCCGAACGTGATGCGTGTCTGCTGAGGCTCAGGCGGGCGCATCTCACGGTCAAGCAAATTGCCCGTATCACCGGTATCGGCGCCACAAGCGTAACCAAGGCCACCGCAGGCTGGAACGAGGCGGCGTGAGGCAGGGGCCGAACCGCTGCCGGCATGCGTTACGTCTGTTCCCAATGCATGAAAGCACTCATGTAAGTCTGTCCCCAATGAGTGCGTCCCCAATGAGTGCAAAAAGGCGTCCTCCACAAGAGAGGACGCCTTTGGTAAGTTCTATATGAACGCGAGGTCTTTGACCCGGAGAGTCCGAGGTACTTGTTGGTAAGACCTTATTTAGGAGCGCGCAACCTTGCCGGACTTGAGGCAGGTGGAGCAAACGTTCATCTTGCGACGGTGACCATCGACGACGACGTAAACGCGCTGGATGTTGGGGCGGAACTTACGGTTGGTGACGCGGTGAGAGTGGCTGATGGAGCGACCGGCAACGGGGTGCTTACCGCAAACTTCGCAAACTTTGGACATAACTGACCCTCCTTGGGCGACAAACGAACATGTCGCGTTAACAAACAAGCCTGAACTATAGCACAGAAGCAGCTCCCTGTGCGTAATCTACACAGAGATATTCCTCTTTTGGCGATAGTGCTCACGCCACGGCCCTGGACGTAGATCCGATTTGCGTGCAGCAGAGGGGATTATGCCAGCTCGTGCGTGCGTTTTCAAGCTCGTCCCACAAATATATATAGGTTTATGGAGCGCCTGCGCCCGTTTACGGATTGTTCTGTATTTATGCTCGCAATTAAGCTCGAGGTTGGCTACACTATCCCTTGACCATTAAAGGGGTACGAGATACCCACATGGAATTACATAGCTGCCAAAGAGCAGCCCTTCCTGTGGGTGTCTGGTCCGCTTTAAGCGGTCGGGCATCTATTTTTTTGACTGTTTCAGCAGTCAAGACATGTGAGGAAGGAGATCGATGGGCACGACTTCCCCCAAGGCGGTCATCATGGACGAGACCGCCGTCAATCGAGCGATGACCCGCATCGCGCACGAGATTCTCGAGCGCAACGAGGGCTGTGAAGACCTCGCTCTGGTCGGCATCGTCACGCGCGGCGACCTTCTGGCAAAGAAGCTCGCCGAGGAGATCAAGGAGATCGAGGGCGTCGACGTTCCGCTCGGCAGCCTGGACATCAGCTTCTACCGCGATGACTATGCGACCAATTTCGCTCCCGCGATCCACGCTACCAACATTCCCTTCAGCGTCGACGGCAAGCGCGTCGTGCTGGTGGACGACATCCTGTATACGGGCCGTACTATCCGCGCCGCTCTGGACGCCGTTATGGACCTGGGCCGTCCGAGCCGCATCGAGCTGGCAGTTCTCGTTGACCGCGGTCACCGTGAGCTCCCCATCTCGCCGGACTTTGTCGGCAAGAACGTTCCCTCGTCGCATGAGGAGAATGTGCACCTATATATGAAGGAAGTCGACGGCCACACCGCCGTCGAGATTAACGACGTCGCGCCGGGTTCCCACGTGGGCTCCGCGCCGCTGGGAGGTGAGTAGTACCGTGGCGTTCAACCATAAGCACCTGATCGACATTACCGAGTACTCCGAAGAGGACATCAAGCTCATCCTCGAGACCGCCAAGGCGTTCTCTGAGGTCAACGAGCGTGCGATCAAGAAGGTCCCCACGCTCAAGGGCAAGACCATCGTCAACATGTTCAACGAGCCCTCGACGCGCACCCGCAGCTCCTTCGAACTCGCCGAGAAGCGTCTTTCGGCCGACAGCCTCAACTTTGGCGGCTCCTCGACCTCCACGGTCAAGGGCGAGAGCCTCGTCGACACCGTCGAGACCCTCAACGCCTACAAGATCGACTGCATCGTCGTTCGCGATAAGCACGCCGGTGCTCCCTACATCGTCACGCAGAACTCGCCCGCGAGCGTCATCTGCGCCGGCGACGGCAAGCACAACCACCCCACGCAGGCCCTGCTCGACCTGTACACCATCTGGGAGCACAAGGGTGACTTCCACGGTCTGAAGGTCGCCGTCGTCGGCGATATCGCGCACTCCCGCGTGTGCGGCTCGCTGATCCCCGCACTTAAGATCATGGACTGCGAGACCTACGCCGTCGCCCCCGGCACGCTGCTGCCGCCGGCGCCCGAGGTCCTGGGCTGCGACCACGTGACGAGCGACCTCGATTCCGTCCTGCCCGAGCTGGACGTCGTCTACATGTTGCGCGTGCAGCAGGAGCGCCTCGAGGGCGCACCGTTCCCCACGATTCGTGAGTACCACAAGCTCTTCGGTCTGACCAAGGACCGCGAGAAGCTCATGAAGCCCGATGCGATTATCTGCCACCCGGGCCCCATCAACCGCGGCGTTGAGTTCGACTCCTATATGGCCGACCACCCGCAACGCTCCGTCATCCTGGAGCAGGTCTACGCCGGTATCTGCGTGCGTATGGCTATCCTGTATCTGCTGCTTGGAGGTGCCGATAATGGCCTTGCTTCTTAAGAATGCCCACGTCGTCGATCCGTCCGTCGAGCTTGACGGTGTCGTCGACGTCCTGATCGACGGTGACAAGATCGCCGAGGTCGGCGAGAACCTCGCCGCCGAGGGAGCCGAGGTCCGCGACCTTTCCGGCAAGTATCTCGTCCCCGGCCTGGTGGATATGCACGTGCATCTGCGCGAGCCTGGCTACGAGGTCAAAGAGGACATCGAGAGCGGCACCCGCGCTGCTGCTAAGGGCGGCTTCACCGGCGTGTGCGCCATGCCCAACACCGATCCCGTCACCGATAACGGCACCGTCGTGGAGTTCGTCAAGTCCCGCGCTGCCGAGGTCGGCCACTGCCGCGTCTATCCGTCGGGCGCCATGACCCGCGGTCTTAAGGGCGAGGCCATGTCCGAGATGGGCGATATGGTCGCCCACGGCGCCGTCGCCTTCACCGACGATGGTCGCGGCGTGCAGGGCGCGGGCATGCTCCGTCGCTGCATGGACTACGGCAAGATGTTCGGCAAGGTCTTTATGAGCCACTGCCAGGACGAGGATCTGGTCGGCCACGGCCAGATCAACGAGGGCAAGGTCTCGACCCGTCTGGCCCTCGAGGGTTGGCCGGCCGCCGGCGAGGAGCTTCAGATTGCCCGCGACATCGAGATTGCCAAGCTGACCGGTGCCAAGCTGCACATCCAGCACATCTCCACCGCTCATGGCCTGGAGCTCGTGCGTGCCGGTAAGGCTGCCGGTGTCCAGGTGACCTGCGAGGCCACCCCGCACCACATGTTCCTGACCGAGAACGACCTGGACGAGACCTACAACACCTCGCTCAAGGTCAATCCGCCGCTGCGCACCGACGAGGATGCCGAGGCCATCCGTCAGGGTGTCATCGACGGTACCGTCGACGCTATCGTTACCGACCACGCTCCCCACACCCCGTGGGAGAAGGCCCGCGAGTTCGAGCTCGCGCCCTTTGGAATGATTGGCCTCGAGACTTCGCTGTCGCTCGTGCTCACTGAGCTGGTCAACACGGGCAAGATGAGCGTGAGCCGCATGGTCGAGCTCATGGCCATCAAGCCGCGTGAGATTCTGGGCCTCGATCAGGTTCAGGTCAAGGCGGGCTCTGTCGCCGACCTGACCGTGTTCGACCCCTCCGCAACCTGGACGGTTGGCGAGGACGGTTACGAGTCGCGCGCCGAGAACTCCGGTTTTGCCGGCCGCACGCTCACCGGTCGTGCCACCGATGTATTTGTCGGTGGCAAGCAGACGCTCGCCGACGGCTGCATCTGCTAGCATAGCCTTATCGCTTTTGTGCGCGGCGCCCTTGCGGTGCCGCGCTTTCTGTTCGTTTAGACCATGCAACCGCATGGGGGATTGGAGCGTCTATGCCCACACCTTCCACTGCACGCATGCACGACTTCGAGGTCGTCTCGAACCGGGAGATCGCCGACGGCATCTTCTCGCTCGTTATCTCGGCCCCCAAGCTTGCAAGTGCGCTCAAGCCCGGTCAGTTTGTGAACATCGCCGTCCCCGGCGATGCGTCTTCTCTGCTTCGTGTGCCCTTGAGTTTCTACCGCGCCGACGCCGAGGCCGGCACCGTCGAGCTGTGGTACGCCGTCGTGGGCGACGATACCCGCCGTTTGTCCCAGATGGGCCCTGGCTCCACCTCTAACCTGTTGGGCCCCGGTGGCCGTGGCTGGATGGTACCCGAGGGCACCAGGAAGGCACTGCTCGTCGCCGGTGGCATCGGCGTTCCGCCTGTGCTGTGTCTTGCCGGCATGCTTGCCGAGCAGGGTGTTGATGTGGACGTGTGCCTGGGCTTTGGCACCGCTTCCAAGGCCGTGGGTGTCGATGAGTTCCGTGCGCTGGGCGCCACGGTTAACGTGTGCACCGACGACGGTTCGCTCGGCACGCACGGTTTTTGCACCGATCCGGCAGCCGAGCTGCTTGGAGAGGGCGGCTACGACTACGTCGCCAGCTGCGGCCCCGCCGTCATGATGAAGAAGGTCGCCGCCGCTGCCGCCGAGGCCGGTGTGTACTGCGAGGTGTCGCTCGAGCGCATGATGAGCTGTGGCTTTGGCGCCTGCAACACCTGCAATGTCGAGACGGTCGACGGTATGAAGGGTGCTTGTATGTGCGGCCCCGTGTTCGATGCTTCCAAGGTGGTGGTCTTCTAGTGGGTACCGTGAACATGGCCGTCGATTTCGGCGGCGTCAAGATGCAGAACCCCATTAACACCGCAGCCGGTACCTTTGGCTACGGTTGGCAGTTCCAGAACTTCTTTGATGTTTCCCAGCTGGGCGCCATCACCACCAAGGGTTGCGCTGCCGAGCCCTGGCCCGGCAATCCCGCGCCCCGCATGGCCGAGATTCCCGGCGGTATGATCAACTCCGTGGGTCTTCAGAACCCCGGCGTGGCCGCCTTTGCCCGCGAGTCCGGTCCGTGGCTCGAACAGCTGTCCAAGGACGGCTGCCAGGTCATCTGTCAGGTTGCCGGTCACTCCGTTGACGAGTTTGTCCGCGCACTCGAGATGTATGTCGAGCTGTGCCCCTGGGCTGCCGGCTACGAGATCAACGTGAGCTGCCCTAATATCGCCGCCGGCGGTGCCGCCATGGGCTCCACGCCCGAGGGCGCCTCTTCCGTTATGGCTGCTTGCCGCAAGGTGACCGATAAGCCGCTGTTCGTGAAGATGGCGCCGGTCAACGTCGCCGAGATCGCCAAGGCCCTCGAGGCCGCGGGAGCCGACGGCCTTTCGGTCATTAACTCCATCCAAGGCATGGCCATCGACGTCCATACCCGCAAGTCCCGCGTGGCCAAGCCCAAGGGCGGCCTTTCGGGCCCGCTGTGCCACCACATCGCCGTGCGCATGGTCTGGGAGGTTGCCCAGGCCGTCGATATCCCCATCAACGGTGTCGGCGGTGTCATGACTGGCGAGGATGCGGCTGAGTTTATCCTGGCCGGCGCCACCTGCGTGTCGGTCGGCATGGCCAACTTCGTCGATCCGTGCGCTTCGCTTAAGATCGCGCATGAGCTCGAGGCCTGGGCCGAGTCCCAGGGCGTAAAGGACATCAACGAGCTGGTGGGTGCTTTCGAATGCTAGAGAATGATGCCCGCGACCGTGTTATCGTCGCCCTCGACTGCGACCGTGAGCGCGCGCTCGAGCTCGCCCACGAGCTTTCGGGCCATGCCGCCTGGCTCAAGGTCGGCATGACGCTCTATTACGCTGAGGGTCCCCAGATCGTCAAGACCTTTAAGGACCTTGGCTTTAAGGTCTTCCTCGACCTTAAGTTCCATGACATTCCGCATCAGGTGCGCGGCGCTGCCCGCTCGGCCTCGCTTGCCGGTGCCGACCTGCTTTCGGTCCACGGCCTGGGCTCGGGTGCTATGCTCGCTGCCTGCCACGAGGGTGCCGAGGAGGCGCGTGAGGACCGTGCCAAGCTCGTCGCCATCACCGTGCTCACGAGCATGAATCAGGATGCCTTGAGCGAGATCGGCGTCGAGTCTCCCGTGGCCGAGGAGGCCGCCCGCTTGGCAAAGCTTGCTCAGGCCAATGGCATCGATGGCATCGTGTGCTCACCGATGGAGGCTCACGACATGCGTGAGCTGCTGGGTCCTGATGCCCTGATCGTGACTCCGGGTGTGCGTCCGGTGGGTGCCGCCCTTGGTGACCAGTCCCGCGTGGCGACGCCTTCCCAGGCTATCGAGCGTGGCGCAAGCCACATTGTGGTGGGCCGTCCCATCACCGGTGCCGACGATCCGGTTGCCGCCTTTGACGCCATCGTCGCCGAGCTGGTCGAAAACGTCGCGTAAAAGATTCCCCTAAGTCACCACTTTTGGGTCTCATTAGCACAAAATAGCCCCTGTGCCTGCGTAAACTTTCCCATCCTTTGTGTGGAATCGCAGGTCAGGGGCTTAACTTTGGGCGCAGTATATTGCACTTTTTGCGGGTATCGTCTAACCTATGGAGCCGCGATTAGGCTTTTTGTGCGTTCTACGTGCTAAAATGCCAATTATTGAATCAGATATAACCCAACTATTTGGAGGTACGAATGGCACTCCCTCAGCTTACCGACGAGCAGCGCAAGCAGGCTCTTGAGAAGGCTGCTGCCGCACGTCACGCCCGCGCTGAGCTTCGCGAGCAGATCAAGAAGGGCGAGAAGTCCCTCGAGTCCGTGCTCAACTCCGATGACCCCATCGCTTCCCGCATGAAGGTTTCCACCCTCATCGAGTCTCTCCCCGGTTATGGCAAGGCCAAGGCCGCCAAGATCATGGAGGAGCTCGGTATCTCCGCTACCCGTCGCGTCCAGGGCCTCGGCGTCCGTCAGCGCGAGCAGCTCCTCGAGCAGCTGACCAAATAAGTGAGCGCTCAGGATTCCAAGCTCTTTGTGATTTCTGGACCGTCAGGCGCAGGCAAGGGTACGCTCGTCACTCGTGTGCGCGAGCGCCGCTCGAACCTGGGCCTGACGGTTTCGGCTACCACGCGAGCACCACGCAAAGGTGAGGTCGACGGCGTCAACTACTTTTTTCTGACGCGCGAGGAGTTCGACCGCCGCGTGGCAAACGGTGAGTTTGTTGAGTGGGCCGAGGTCCACGGTAACTGCTACGGCACGTTGGTGAGCGAGGTCACATCCAAGCTCGCCTCGGGCTCGTCTCTGATTTTGGAGATCGATGTCCAGGGCGCCCTGCAGGTGAAGGAGCGTTTCCCCGAGGCCGTGCTGATCTTTATCAAGCCGCCTTCGCTTGAGGTGCTCCGCGAGCGTCTAGTCGGTCGCGGTACCGAGACGCCCGAGACGATTGAGCTGCGTATGGCAAACGCCGCCGATGAGCTTGCCCTTGCCGACCGCTACGACGACGTCGTGGTGAATGACGATCTCGACCGCGCGACCGATGAGCTCGTTCGCGTTCTCGATATGCATGAAAGGATCTGAGGTCCGTGTCCGTTGTAAAGCCTTGCATTGACGATCTTCTGGAGAAGACCGATCACAACCGCTTCCTGCTCGCTTCGCTTGCCTCCAAGCGCGCCTGCGACATCAATAGCATGCTGCGTGGCCAGCACAACCGCGTGCTTGCCGTCCAGGATGTCGATGACATCACCATCGGGCTTTCCGGTGCCGATACCATCTCGATGGCTATGGACGAGATTGTCGACGGCGACATCTCTTACGACGAGGCCCGTTACGAGAAGGCGCTCGGCCACAAGGTTGCTGAAGCCTAAATGGCAGCTCGCGTCTGCCTGGTCCACTATCACGAGGTTGGACTGAAGGGCAAGAACCGCGCACATTTTGAGCATATCCTCATGGATAACATCAAGGCGGCCTTGGCCGCCTTTTCCGTGAACGCCGTGTCTCGAATTTCCGGTTATATCCTCGTGACCTTTAACGAACATCAGGCCGACGAGGCGGCGCGTGTCATTCGCACCGTTCCCGGCGTTGCCCGTGTGTCTTTGGCGTATCACACCAACCGCGACCCGCAGGAGTACTGCGCCGCCGCCGTGAAGGCGCTGCGCGAGTTTGGTTCCTTCGATTCGTTTAAGGTGCACGCCAAGCGCTCCAATACTGACTATGAGCTCACCTCGATCGATATCAATCGTCAGGTGGGCGAGGTACTGTGTGAGGCCTTCCCCGATAAAAAGGTTCAAATGCACGACCCCGATGCAATGGTGCACGTACTGGTGGTCCAGGGTAGCGTTTACGTGTACGCACGCTCCGAGCGCGGCGTGGGCGGTCTGCCGGTGGGTTCTGCCGGCAAGGTCGTGACGCTGCTGTCCTCGGGTATCGATTCTCCGGTGGCGACTTGGATGCTCGCGCGCCGCGGCGCGGTTTGCGTGCCGGTACATTTCTCCGGTCGTCCGCAGACGCCCGATACGAGTGAGTATTTGGTGCAGGATATCATCCGTGCGCTTGAGCCGGGTGTCCAGATCGGCCGCCTGTACGTGGTGCCGTTTGGCGACTGCCAGCGTGAGATTTCGGTCACCTGCCCCAGCAACCTGCGCGTTATCATGTATCGTCGCATTATGTATTCGGTTGCCGAGCGCATTGCGCACATCGAGGGCGCCAAGGCCATCGTTACGGGCGAATCGCTTGGGCAGGTTGCCTCCCAAACGCTTGAGAACATCATGGCCGTCAACGAGGCCGTGAAGATCCCCGTGTTCCGTCCTCTCATCGGTTCGGACAAGCAGGAGATCATCGCGCGTGCTGAGGAGATCGGTACGTTCGATATCTCGACTGAGGCCGCTCCCGACTGTTGCACGCTGTTTATGCCGCGCCGACCCGAGACGCACGCTAAACTTGATGCCGTGCATGAGGCCTGGGAGTTGTTCGATCATGAGGAGATGATCGAGCGCCTGCTCAAGCAGACCGAGTACATCGACTTCGAGAGCAACACGTATAAGGCCCCTAAGACCTTAAAACGCAAACATTCGGAGCTTGCTCCGCGTGAGATTTACCAAGATTACGAGTAAATTTGTGCATAGACCGACGATGCGCCTGCATCGTCGGTCTTTTGCTATCTGGGCATTTTGCGGCTAAGCGTTCATTTGCTGACGTGTGCCTGAATAAATGGACAGATTTGTGCAAGGTTTTGGTCGGTATTTGGTTTGACCGCAAAAACCGGTTTTGGGGCGTGGCTGTTGTGGAGCTCCTTTCCTGACACGATGGTGTTGGGAGGTTTTGCTATGGCGCAGCGCGAACAACACGAACGAGTCAAAAAGATGGACCGCTGGGCGGGCAAACTGCTCGGTCATAAGGCAGTGGTGATGGCGATACTGGTCGTCATTGCGATGGCGAGTGGACTGGCGATGGCGAACCTTGGCGGCGGTGCCGGCGGTGTGTCGTTTGAGCGCACTGATGGTTCGGGCACGTTAGTGGAGCCGGGATCCGGCGATGCTTCGAGCGGAAAGACATCCGAAGGCTCTTCGCCTAAGGCGTCTGCCGCGGCAGAGGTCTATGTCGATGTTGATGGCGCCGTGGTGTCACCCGGTGTATATCGCCTCAAAGACGGGGCGCGGGTGGCTCAGGCGATTGATGCCGCCGGCGGGCTGGCGCCCGAAGCAGACGTTACGGGGCTTAATCGTGCATCCAAGGTCACTGATGGACAAAAAATTCACGTTCCAACGGTAGGGGAGCAGCAGGCGTCCATTGCGGAAGCCGGTGTTGATGGTGGGACTTCCGCATCATCAGGCGTCGGTGGCGCAACAGGCCTAGTAAACATTAATACGGCAAGCTCGGCAGAGCTGCAGACGCTCTCGGGAATCGGTCCCTCAATGGCACAGTCGATTATCGATGAGCGGACAAAGAACGGTGCTTTTGCTTCGGTTGACGATCTGATGCGCGTGTCGGGAATCGGCGAGAAGAAGCTTGCCAAAATCAAAGATTGCATCTGCGTATGAGTGCGACCGAGCGAGAGCACGTGATGCCTCCGCGGCCCCTGATTCCGTGGACGATGGCCCTGTGTGCCGGCATGTGCGTGAGCTGCGCCTTGGTGCTCAGCATAGCCGCTGATGCGCTGCTGAGGGAGCGGGCGACGGCGGTCGGGCCGCTATGGGCCATTCCCGTTGCGGCAGCGGTTTTCGTTGTGCTGGCTCACTCTTGTGCGCGGCTTGCTCCTTTGAAGCGGTGGCTGTATGCCGCGTCCGCCGGTCTCGTGGCGGGAGCGGTCGTCTCGGCGTGGTGGGCTGTGGGTGTGCTCAGCGCCTCGAAGGCGCTCGACGGTCGAGCGGCAAGCGGCCTCGAGTTTGTCGTGCAGGGTGATCCATCCATAAACGACGACGTGTATTCCTATACCTGTGAGGCACGCGCGGACGGTAAGAACTTGGCAACGGTTCGCCTATCGTGTGATCGTGAGCTCAAGGTCGGGGCGCACGTGCGTGTTATCGGTCGCGTTTCGCGTTTTGAGAACGATGCATATGGACGATCGCGCGTGCTCCGAGGCGAGGTGCGTAAGGTTAAAGCCGTTCGGATTGTGTCGGTCGATGAGGGTTCTCCGGGGCCGCTGCTTCGGCTGCGAAATGGGCTGCTTGCGTCCATCGCGCCCGCGACCGACCCGGCGCGTGCGCTCATAGCCGGTGTCGTCTGCGGTCGTTCGGCCGAGCTGCGCGCCCAGCCGGCGGGCGACTGGTTTTCTGTGACGGGAACGGCACATCTTATCGCCGTCTCGGGCAGCCATTTGGCTATCGTGGGGTTTGTAATCGAGGGCGTATTGCAAAAGACTCGGTGCTCACGTGGTCTTCAGCGGGCGATATTGGCGATAACGCTTGTGGGCTACGCTGCATTTACGGGCGCGTCTCCCTCGGCCGTGCGCGCGTGCTGCATGGTGTTCGCGACGCTTGTCGTAAACGGCGCGGGGCGTCGCCGGCACGGCCTTTCGGCGCTCTTCGCAACCATGTCCATCTTTGTGCTACTGCGGCCGACGGTGCTGTTCGAGATGGGCTTTCAGCTATCATGTGCCAGCGTCTTAGCCATTCTGTGCTTTTGCCCCTATGCGACCTACGCTTTGGGTGAGCTGGGCGTGCCATCGGGCTTTGCCAGCATGCTTTCCGTCACGCTATGCTCGCAACTGGCGACACTTCCCATCACCATTCCTACCTTCGGTACATTCTCGCTCATTGCTCCGTTGGCAAATGCGGTCATCGGTCCGGTGGTGAGCGTACTGCTCGCTGTGTCGATCGTTCTGGCTCCCTTTTCGCTTGTGGGACCGTTGCGGACTTGGGCGCTCGTTGTGCCCATGATTGCCGCCCGTTGCGCGCTGTTCTTCGAGCAGCTGTTTGCCGCCATGCCGGGTGCATCCGTGAGCGTGCCGCCCGATAGCATGTGGATTTACCTAGCGCCGTGTTTGCTGGCGGTTCTGCTGGTCTGGTGGCCGCGTCCCCGTGCACGTCCTATGGCGGTGGGGCTTGCATGCCTGATGCTCTTGGCTGCGATTCCGTACGTCTATTGGGATCGATTCGCTCCGCCTTCGGTGACGGTGCTCGATGTGGGCCAGGCCGATGCGATTCTTATCCGCCAAGGCGGCGCAGTAGCTCTCGTCGACTGCGGGCTCGACGAGCGTGTGGTTGCGGCGTTGGTTCGCAATAACGTGCACCATATCGATGCCGTTTTTGTGACGCATTGGGATGAGGACCACTGGGGTGGTCTGCCTGCCGTGCTCGAACAGTTTTCGGTCGGAACGATTGCCGTGGCGGCGGATGCGCTGGAGGATGCTCCTGCCGAGGTATTGAACCGACCTGGCGTGGAGTATCGGCAGGTGCGCCGTGGGGATACGGTCGACATCGGCTCATTTTGCGCTCGCGTGATGTGGCCATTCGAGTCCGTGGATGGCGAGGGAAATGAGGACTCGCTTGTCCTGCTGCTCTCTTATGTTCAGGAAGGCAAGGGCCTGCGAATACTTCTCACCGGTGATGCCGAGCTCGACCAAGAGCGGGAATTCGTGCAGGAGGTGGGGGATATCGATGTCCTTAAACTTGGGCATCACGGCTCCAAGGTTTCAGTCGATGGCGAGTTGCTGGACGTCCTGAAGCCCGAGCTTTCCCTCTCAAGCGCCGGTGAGGGGAATCGATACGGCCATCCGTCCGATGCCTGCATCGATGCCGTTAAGGAAGCGGGTGGTGTGTTCGCGTGTACCATCGAACACGGCGACATTACCGTCACACCGACTGCGAATGGCTTTGCGATGCGACGCCAGCGACCGTGACGACGTCGTTGGCGTGTGGTGGGCCCCTGGGCTAAAATGGCACGGAACGAATACGAAGGCCTGCGGGAGGGGAGCGCAATGTCCGAAACCGGTTTGCTGCCGGCATATCTGATCGTCGGTACCGACGGAGTTAAGCGCGACCACGCCGTCTCGCGTATGAAAGCGCGTCTGGAAAAATCGGGTATGGTCGAGTTCAACCTCGACGAGCGAGACATGACCAAGGACCCCGATATCGAGTCCATTATCGGATCGCTTAACACCTTTCCGATGGGCAGCGAGTTTCGTCTGGTAATCCTCGATGGCTGCTCAAAGCTCGCCAAGGCGGTCTCGGAGCCGCTCGTTGGGTATCTGGCGGGTCCCAGCCCAACAACGGTCTGCCTCATCATCGCCGACTCACTTGCCAAGAATACGCGCCTGTATAAGGCGATCGCCAAGATCGACAAGAAGGCGGTGATCGATTGCTCCGGCACCAAGCGCTGGGAGCTACCGCGCCGTGTGCAGCAGATGGCGACGCAGCACGGCAAGTCGATCTCGACGGCGGCCGCCGAGGAACTCGTCTCGCGTTCGGGTGAAAACACTCGCATGCTCGATAACGACTTGGCTAAGCTTGCCCAGATGGTCGAGGCGCCCCAGATTGAGCTTGCCGACGTTGAGCGCTGGATTGTACGTACGGCCGAGGTTCAACCCTGGGACTTTCTCAATGCGGTCTCGGCCCGTGACATGCGACGCTCGCTCGAGCTCTTCAATCTACTGCCCGCCAAGAGCTACGTGTGGACTTACACATTGCTGTGCGGCCGCATCCGCGAGCTTATCGTTGCCAAGGCGCTCGATGCGCGCGGACAGGGTCGTGAGCTGGCCGCAACGCTCAAGCTCCAGTCCTGGCAGGTCAAGAATCACCTGACCTGGGCACGTCGCTTTTCGATGGCAGAGCTCGTCGCAGCGCTCGAGGGTGCGGTCGATGTGGAGCTCGCACTCAAGGGTTCGGCCGATTCTCAGACTGCGCTTTTGCTCTGGATTACGAACATCTTGAGAAAATCGTGATGATACCTGCCTATTTGACAAATTCGTTCTATCCCTTTGTGAGGGAGCGTGCTATAGTAGGCGCTTGCATGACCTCACCGTGTCTCAGAGGTGTCATACATTTTTTGCAAGGAACTCGAAAGGAACTCCAGAAGTGGCAAACATCAAGTCTCAGAAGAAGCGTATCCGCACCAATGAGGCAGCTCGCATGCGTAACAAGGCTGTCAAGTCCGAGCTCAAGACGCTGACCAAGCACGTCCAGTCCGCCGTCGCCGAGGGCGATGCTGAAAAGGCCCAGGCTGCCCTCAAGACCGTCACGAAGCGTCTCGACATGGCTGCCGCCAAGCATGTTATCCACAAGAACCAGGCTTCCAACCGCAAGTCCGGTCTTGCCAAGCTCGTGAACAGCATCAACGCCTAAGTTGTAAATTTCACACCACACAGATTACGCGCATAAATGGAGCCTGTTTTATGGAACAGGCTCCATTTTTTGTACCGCTCGGGTAAGATAGTCCGCATGAATACTTCAATTGACATTTCCCACATCCGCAACTTCTCGATCGTTGCGCACATCGACCATGGCAAGTCCACGATCAGTGACCGCATCCTCGAGCTCACCCATACCGTCGACGAACGCGACATGGAGTCGCAGCTGCTCGACACCATGGATATCGAGCGCGAGCGCGGCATCACGATCAAGTCCAACGCCGTCCGCGTGTCCTATGACGCCGACGACGGCGAGACGTATCAGTTCAACCTCATCGATACGCCGGGCCATGTAGACTTTACCTACGAGGTCTCGCGTTCGCTGGCCGCTTGTGAGGGCGCGGTGCTCGTCGTCGACGCCACTCAGGGTGTCGAGGCACAGACCGTCTCCAACGCGACGCTCGCCATGAACGCCAATCTGGACATTGTGCCCGCTATCAACAAGATCGACCTGCCCTCGGCCCATCCCGACGAGGTTAAGACCGAGATCGAGGACGACCTGGCGATTCCCGCCGATGATGCCGTGTGCGTCTCGGGCAAGACCGGCGAGGGCATTCACGATCTGCTGGAGTCCATCGTCTTTTTGATTTCGCCGCCTAAGGGCGATGCAAACGCTCCGCTCAAAGCGCTCATTTTGGATTCGTACTTTGACGAGTATCGCGGTGTGGTGGCTACGGTGCGCGTCTTCGATGGTTCCATCAAAAAGGGCGATACCCTGCTTATGATGCAGGCCAAGGGCGACTTTTTGGTCGACGGCGTGGGCGTCAAGCGTCCTGCCGAGACCCCGGTCGATGCGCTGACGGTCGGCGAGGTCGGATATGTGGTTACGGGCTTGAAGGACCCCGAGGCCGTTCGCGTGGGCGATACCCTTACGTGGGCGTCGAACCCCTGCCCCGAGCCGCTTCCCGGTTATCGCGAGGCCAAGCCCATGGTCTATACGGGCCTGTTCCCGATCGACAACAAGGACTACGAGAACCTGCGTGACGCCCTCGATAAGCTGCACGTCAACGACCCGTCGTTGGTGTGGGAGCCCGAGACCTCGGTGGCGCTCGGCTTTGGCTTCCGCGTGGGCTTCCTGGGCCTGCTGCACATGGAAGTCGTCAAGGAACGCCTGGAGCGCGAGTTCAACCTGGACCTCATTGCCACGAGTCCCTCGGTTGACTATCACGTCTACAAGACCGACGGCGAAATGATCGATGTCCGCAGTCCGCAGGACCTTCCCGAGGCCACGCGCATCGAACGTATCGAGGAACCCTACCTCAAGGCAAAGATCATCTGCCCGCCTGAGTACACGGGTGCCGTCATGCAGCTCGCCATCGAGCACCGCGGCGTCACGACCGACATGATCCACCTGACGAGTAAATCGGTCGAGATGCGCTTTGATATGCCGCTCGCCGAGCTCATCTTGGACTTCTTCGATCAGCTCAAGAGCCGCACCAAGGGTTATGCCTCGCTCGACTACGAGTTCAACGAGTACCGTCCCTCCGAGCTCGTGAAGCTCGATATTTTGCTTTCGGGCGACGAGGTGGACGCGCTTTCGTTTATCGTCCATAAGGACAAGGCATATGGCCTGGCCCGTGGCCTGTGCGACAAGCTCAAGGAGATCATCCCGCGTCAGCTGTTCGAGGTGCCCATCCAGGGTGCTATCGGCAACAAGATCATCGCCCGTTCCACCGTCAAGGCGCGTCGCAAGGACGTTCTTGCCAAGTGCTACGGCGGCGATATCTCGCGTAAGCGCAAACTGCTCGAGAAGCAGAAAGAGGGCAAGAAGCGCATGAAGGCCATCGGCTCGGTCGAGGTCCCGCAGGAGGCGTTTATGGCGATCCTCAAGGTGGACGAGTAGGTCCATGGCGCTTTCTGAATACAGCAAGCGGCTGCTGGGTGCCTATGCCGAGCAGCCGTTCCTTATGGCTCCCATGGCGGGCGTGACCGACCCCGCCTACCGCATTATGTGCCGCCGCCGCGGTGCCAACCTTGCCTACAGCGAGATGGTGAGCGTGGCAGGCCTTGCCTATGCCAGCAACAAAACGTGGCGCCTGGTGCTGCCGGCCGACGAGGAACAGAAGATTTGCGTGCAGCTCTTTGGCTCCAAGCCCGATCAGTTTGCGAGCGCCGTCGCCGCCGTCGAGGAGCGCGTTGGCGATCGCCTGTCGCTCATCGACATCAATATGGCATGCCCCGCCCGCAAGGTCGTTACCAAGGGCGAGGGTTCGGCGCTTATGCGCACGCCCGACCTGGCGGAGAAGATCGTCGAGGCCACGGTGGGCGCGGCGCACGTGCCCGTGACCGTCAAGATCCGCAAGGGCTTTTATGCTGAGGACCGTAATGCCGCGACGTTTGCCCAGATGCTTGAGGGCGCAGGGGCTGCCGCAGTCGCCGTGCATGGTCGTTGCGCCACGCAGCTCTACACGGGCCAGGCCGACTGGTCGGTCGTCGATGAGGTTGCAGATGCCGTTGAGATTCCCGTGATCGGTTCGGGTGATGTGTTCACCGCCGAGGATGCCGCGGTGCATCTGCGAAACTCGGGTGCCAGCGCGGTGTTTATCGCGCGCGGCATCTACGGGAACCCGTGGGTGTTTGGCGATGCTCGCGCTCTTGCGCTCGATGGCACACCGGTGCCGGCGCGCAGCTCTGTCGAGCGCCTGGACGCCCTGCGTGAGCACCTAACGCTGACGCATGAGCTCCTGCCGCTCATGTCGCGTGCCCGTACGTACGCAAGCTGGTACTTAAAAGGCATGCCCCATGCCGCCGCTTGGCGTGCCCATGTGGTGCGCTGCTCCACGTATGAGGAGTTTATGGCGCTGGTCGATGAGATCGAGCATGATGTGGTGGCCTGCGAGGCTGCCCTTGCCGCCGGCGAATCGGTGCCCCCTCATCCGCTGGAGGCTTAAGGGTGGCCGTTACCGCGCTGTACGTGCACGTGCCGTTCTGTGCCCAAAAGTGCCGCTACTGCGACTTCGACTCGCGCAGCTTTGCTTCGTGTGATTTGGATGCCGCGCTCGATTCCTATTTTGAGCAGTTGTTCGCGCGTCTCGATGCTTTTGGCAAGGCTGGGGCCCTCGACCAGATCCGCACCGTCTATGTTGGCGGCGGCACGCCGTCGCTGGCGGGGGAGCGCCTGGTGGAGCTGGCGCGGCGTATTCGTGCGTGGTGCGCCCCCGTTGAGTTTACCTGCGAGGCCAATCCCGAGTCGCTGACCGCCGAGCTTGCTACTGCGCTTGCCAAGGTTGGTGTCACACGCGTTTCTCTGGGCGTGCAAACGCTCGATAACACCGAACTTACCGCCATCGGCCGCATTCACGATGCCGATCGGGCGCTCGCCGCCATCGCGACGGTCAAGGACGCTGGGCTTGACGTGTCGTGCGACCTTATGTGCGGACTTCCCGGGCAGACCGCAGCGAGTTGGAAGCGTACGCTCGAGGGCGTGCTGGCGGCGGTTCCGCATCATGTGTCGGTTTACCCGCTCACGCTCGAGGTGGGGACGCCCCTCTATCGCATGGCGTGCCGTGACGAGTCGCTCGAGCCCGACGAGGATTTTCAGGCCGCCTGCATGGACGTGGCGCGCGAGCTCCTGGGTGCCGCCGGCTATCACCCGTATGAGGTGGCGAGCTACGCGCTCGACGGCCATGAATGCGCCCATAACATTGCCTACTGGACCGGACAGGGTTACCTGGGTCTGGGCCGCTCTGCCGCCGGCATGCTCGATGCTGGGGACTTCGCTCGCTTGGCCGGGCTGTTTTGCGGCGCACTTGCTCGAGGCGACGCGTATCGCGTGCGTCTGGTACAGCGCGACGATGCTGCGACGACGTTTGATGCCGAGTGTCTGTCGCAGCGCGAGGCAGCAGCCGAGGATTTGATGCTCGCCTGTCGCATGACGCGCGGCGTTGGGTCTGACCTGTTGGTTCGCTCGGCAAACATTATCCCCGAGGACGAGCTGGCGGCGGCTTGCGACCGCGCGCTCGAGTTGGGCCTTGCCTCCTGGGTGTCCGATGATGCTAAAGGGCATGCGGGGCGCGTTACATCGAAAGATGTTATCGAAGGTCGCACTCGCGCCCGTCTGGCTCCCACCCACTTGGGTTGGCTCGATGGAAATGTGCTGTTCGAGCTGTTTTGGGGTCTAGCTTAGGCCGCTCGGGTAGAATGACCGCATTATATACGCTGCTGTGAGCAGGAGGTTGCCGCGCATGGCGACGATGAACGAAAAAGATTACTACGAGATCCTGGGCGTCTCCAAGGACGCCACCTCGCGTGATATACAAAAGGCTTTCCAGCAAAAGGCCCGCAAGCTCCATCCGGACGTCAATAAAGAGCCGGATGCCGAGGAAAAGTTCAAAGAGGTTTCCGAGGCCTACGCCGTGCTTTCGGACGAGCAGAAGCGTGCTCGCTATGACGCCATGCGCTCGGGCAATCCCTTTGCCGGTGCTCCTACGGCTTCGCCCTATGGTGGCGGCTACGCCGGCAGCACGGGTTATGGCAATCCCTTTGAGGGCGGCTTCCCCTTTGGTGGCGCCTGGGGCCAGCAGCGTCGTGGGCAGGCTGCCTACAATCCCGAGAACGGCGCCAACGTGGTCGTCGACATCAAGCTCGACGCCAAGGAGGCCAAGGGCGGTGCCCGTAAGACCGTCCGCTATACGCGTTTTGATACCTGTGGTCACTGTGGCGGCTCGGGCTCCGTCTCGTCCGAGCATGCGCATACCTGCCCGAGCTGCGGCGGTCGCGGCCACATCGATGTCGACCTGTCCTTCCTGTTTGGCGCCGGCACGTTCCAGTCGGTCTGCCCCGAGTGCGGCGGTTCCGGTAAGGTCGTCGCCGACCCCTGTCCCGATTGCGGTGGCAGCGGTCGAACCCGCGTGACCTCCGAGCAGACGATTGAGTTTCCTGCCGGCACGCACGATGGCGACGAGGTTCGTATTGGCGGCATGGGTCACGCCGGCACCAACGGTGCCGCGGGCGGCGACCTGGTCGGCCGTGCCCATGTCGAGGCCGAGCGCCTGGAAGGCAAGGCCCGTACCGGTTTTTACCTGATGGGCATCGTGGCGCCGTTTTTGGTGCTGTCGGCCATCTCGGGCGTGTTCTCGGCCTTTGCCATGATGTGCTTTATTCCGTTTGCCATGGGCCTGTTCATGGTGCTCTCGGACGGCGTGCTTCATCGCAGCCTGCTGTGGTGGAAACGCGGCGCGATGCAGTTTGCCAACGGTTTTGCCAACGGATTTATGTTTGCACTCGTGTCGGTTTGGTTTGCGAGCTGCTCGCAGCGTGCCATGCTTTCGCCGTACGGAATGTACTAACATCAAACCCTCTGTTTGCGGCCGCCCCAGCTTGGGTATAGGACGCACTGTGACAATAATGAAAGTCGGAAGGATTCGGTCGTGTCGGAAAATAGGGATTACTACGAGGTACTTGGCGTCGAAAAGGATGCCGACGCGCGGACGATTAAGCGCGCGTTTCTAAAGAAGGCCCGTACCGTACACCCGGACGTTTCGGACGACCCCGAGGCCGAGGCCAAGTTCAAAGAGCTCAACGAGGCATATTCCGTTCTTTCCGATGAGCAGAAGCGTGCAAACTACGATCGCTTTGGCTCTCCTGACGGCCCCGGTGGCTCTGGCTATGTCGACATTAACGACATCTTTGGCGGCATGGGCATGGACGACCTTTTCTCGTCGTTCTTTGGCGGCGGCGCCGGCGGTGGTGCCCGCGGCCGTCGCGAGCGTCGTCGCGGTCGTGACATGGCCATCTCGCTTTCGGTGACGCTCGAGGAGGCGGCGCTCGGCTGCAAAAAGACTATCAGCTATGACCGCCTTGCTCCTTGCGAGGACTGCAATGGCACCGGTAGGGCAGAGGGCGCACAGGAAAAGCAGTGCGGCCGCTGCCACGGTACGGGCTACGTCACGACGGTTCAGCGTTCGTTCCTGGGCCAGGTTCAGTCTTCCTCGCCTTGCCCCGACTGCCATGGCGAGGGTACGGTTATCGACCATCCCTGCGAGACCTGCGACGGTCAGGGTCGCACGCCTTCGCATGAAAAGATCGACATCGATATTCCCGCCGGCGTTTCGACCGGTCGACAGCTGCGTGTGAGCGGCTTTGGCGAGGCCGGCCTTCGCGGCGAGCCTTCGGGCGACTTGATTGTCAACGTGCGCGTTGCCGACCATGAGCGCTTTAAGCGCAACGGTGACGACTTGTACCTGGTGAGCGATATCTCGATTGCACAGGCTGCGCTCGGCTGCGAGATCGAGGTCGAGGGCATTATGCCCGACGAGGTCGTTAAGGTGACGGTTCCCGCCGGCGCCCAGTACGGCGACACCGTGAGCGTCAATAATTACGGCATGCCGCGCATTGGCGGTGGCGGTTCGCGTGGCCGCCTGATCGTGCAACTGCGCGTGGTCGTTCCCACCAATCTTTCCAATAAGCAGCGCGAGCTGCTCCGTGCTTTTGCCGATGAGATGGGCGATGACGTCGCTTCCGGTAAGAAGTCGGTGACCGACCGTATCAAGAGTGCCCTCGACGATATCCTCGATTAAGGAGCCCGCGTGCTCGCACCCCATATTTCCGTCGTCAACCTCGGCTGCCGTGTCAACCGGGTTGAGTCTGACCGTATCACTGCCGATCTTATGCGCCTGGGCTTTGCTTTTGTGGAGCCCCAGGATGCCGACTTGATCGTCATTAACACCTGTGCCGTTACGGGCGAGGCCGAGGCCAAGACCCGTAAGGCCGTCCGCCATGCGCTGGCCCATCAAAACGAGCCCTATGTGGTCGTGACCGGCTGCGTGGTCAACCTGCATCCCGAGGAGCTGCTGGAGCTATCCGACCGCGTGGTCGCCGAGCCGTCCAAGATCGATGTCGCCGAACGTGTCTGCGAGGTGTTGGGCGTTGAGTCCGATAGCGTTCCCGCCTGCAGTGATGGCGAGGTTGTCGATGCGCTCGGTCGCTCTCGCCTGGGCGTGAAGATTCAGGACGGCTGCAACCATCGCTGCACCTATTGCATTGTGTGGAAGGCACGCGGCCCCGAGCGCTCCGTGCCCGTCGAGTCCGTGCTCGAGCAAGTTCGCGAGGCCCAGGAGGCCGGCGTGCCCGAGGTCGTGTTGACCGGCGTGAATCTGGGTGCCTATGACGGCAAGAGCGCGACCGACGAGCATGTCGAAATCGATGAGCTGCTCGAGGCCATTATGGAGCGCACGACTATTGCGCATGTGCGCATTTCCTCGGTCGAGCCCATGGATATCTCTGAGCGCCTGCTTAAGGTTATGGCGCGCTATCCGCAGCGTATCGCCCCGTTTTTGCACCTGCCCGTGCAGTCTGGCTGCACGGCGACGCTGCATCGCATGGGCCGTCCCTATAGTGCCGAGGCCTTTGAGGATACGGTGCGCATGATCCGTGCGAACCTGCCACAGGCCGCACTTTCGTGCGACGTTATCGTCGGTTTTCCTGGCGAGACGGACGAGGAGTTCGAGGAGTCGCTGGCGCTGTGCCGTCGCGTGGGCTTTTCGCGCATGCACGTGTTTCGCTATAGCAAGCGCCCCGGCACCCTCGCCGCCGACATGCCCGACCAGGTACCGCCTGAGGTCATGGCCGAGCGCAGCCGTCGCATGCGCGCGGCGGCTCAGGAGCTCGCGGTTGCCGATGCCCGCCGTCGCGTGGGTACCGTCGAGCGCGCCGTGCTTGAGTACGGTGATAATTTGACGCTTGGCTCGTTCCATCATGCCCGTCTTGATGATACCTGTGGACTCACAGCCCCGTGCCTGCTCGATGTTGCTATCATCGGAGTCGATGATTCCGGCTTGGTCCATGCACGCAGGGAGGTTCATGGAAGCCTCGAAGATTAGACTTACCGTTCCCGAGGGGATTGATCCCTCGCGCGTTTTGGGCGCCGGCGACGGCGTCCTTCGTGCGCTCGAGAGCTTGGTTCGCGCCCATGTGGTCGCCCGTGGCGATAGCATCGCCGTGAGCGGTGACCCGGACGAGGTCGAGCTCGTGGCGCGCTTTTTCGAACATGCTTTTCGCGAGGCGGCGGCCGGCCGTACCCTTTCTTCCGACGATGTCTCGCGTTGCCTGGCCGTCTTGCGCGACGGCGAGCATGAGGCCACATCGCTTCGCGATGATGTGCTGCTATCGTACCGCGGTCGCGTTATCCGCCCCAAGACGCTCGGTCAAAAGCGCTATGTGGATGCCATCCGCTCTTCCACCATCACGTTTGGCCTCGGTCCCGCCGGTACCGGTAAAACCTATCTGGCCATGGCGCTCGCCGTTGCCGCGCTCAAGCGCCATGAGGTGGGCCGCCTGATCCTGACGCGCCCGGTTGTCGAGGCGGGGGAGAACCTGGGCTTTTTGCCCGGTACCCTCGAGGAAAAGATCGACCCGTATATGCGCCCGCTCTATGATGCCCTCTTTGACATGATGGATCGCGAACGCACCGATGAGCTTATGGAGCGTGGCGTGATCGAGATCGCGCCGCTCGCCTACATGCGCGGTCGAACGCTGAGTGATGCCTTTGTGGTGCTCGATGAGGCGCAAAACACGACGCCCGAGCAGATGAAGATGTTCCTGACGCGTCTAGGTTTTAATTCCAAGTTTGTGATTACCGGCGACCTGAGCCAGCGTGACCTGGTGGGTCGTCGCGGCGGTCTTGCCGATGCCGAAAGGATTCTGGGTCGCGTCGACGATGTGGCGTTTTCTCACCTGGAGCGCGCCGATGTGGTGCGCCATGCCCTGGTGGGCCGTATTGTTGAGGCCTATGATGCATACGACGATGCGCGTGAGCAGCGCGCACACGATCGAAAGGAGTCCCGTTGAGTGTATTGATCAGCAACGATGCCGAGCTCGATACGCTGCTCGATGCCCAGGAGGTGGAGCACATCTGCTCAGTTGTGCTTGCCGCCGAGGGTGTTGAGCGTGAGGTCGAGATTTCCCTTTCGTATGTCGATGAGGACGAGATGCACGAGCTCAACCACGAGTGGCGCGGCATCGATCGCACGACCGACGTGCTCTCGTTTGAATGTGACTCGGCCTTTGACGAGGACATTCCCGCCGACGAGACGCTCGAGCTCGGCGATATTATCCTGGCCCCGCAGGTTATTGCCCGCCAGGCCCCCGGCTTTGGCAACAGCCCCGCCGATGAGTGCCGACTGATGCTCGTGCACGGAATGCTGCACCTGCTGGGCTACGACCACATCGAGGACGATGAGGCCGAGGTCATGGAGGCGCGCGAGGATGCCATCCTGCGCGACCTCGCGCTTGAGCGCGGCGAGGACCCCAAACTCGTCCACGTCGGCCCCATAACCAATCATGCCCACGACTAGGAGCCATTTATGATTCCCGGATCGAACAAGGACCATCCGTCCTTTTTAAAGTCGTTCTCATACGCGATGGAGGGCTTCGTCACCGCCGTCAAGACCGAGCGCAATATCAAGGTCATGCTCGTGGCGGGCGTGTGCACCGTCATTGCCGGCTGCATCGTGGGGCTCGATATTGCCGAGTGGGCTACGGTCATCATCTGCTGCGGCCTGGTGATTCACGGCGAGTTGTGCAATACCGCCATGGAGGCGATTGTCGACCTGGCGACCCAGGAGCTGCATCCGTTGGCCAAGCGCGCGAAGGATATCGCCGCTGCCTCTGTATACGTTCTTTCCATTACCGCCGCGATCGTGGGCTTGCTTGTCTTTGCCCACGCGCTCGACTTTATTTAGAAAGGGATTCCCATGTCCGACAATATGCAGCCTACCGATGAAGTTTTGGATGACGAGGTCCTGGACGAGGCTGAAGGTGCCGATTCGTTTGACGAGGTCGAGGAGTTCGACCCGTTTGAGGGTATGAGCGACGAGGAACTCGATGCCCTGTGCGACGAGGATGAGAGCCTCGCGGGCTTTGGCGACGTGGAACCCGGTTTCCGTAGCGGCTTTGTGGCCCTGGTCGGTCGCCCCAACGCCGGCAAGTCCACGCTGCTCAACGCCTGTTACGGCAAGAAGGTCGCCATCACCTCTCCGGTGGCCCAGACGACCCGCCGCCGTATGCGCGCCGTGGTCAACCGCCCCGGTTACCAGCTGGTCTTCGTTGACACGCCGGGTATCCACAAGCCCAAGGACGGCTTGGGCTCCGAGCTCAACAAGAGCGCGTTGTTCGAACTGAACGATGTCGATGTCGTCGCGTTTCTGATCGACGCCACCAAACCCATCGGCAGGGGAGACGCCTGGGTTGCCGAGCGCGTCAAGAGCGCCCGTTCCAAAAAGGTCCTTGTGCTCACGAAGGCCGACGAGGCCGATCCCGCCCAGGTTATGGAGCAGCTCAAGGCCGCTCACGAGTTTATGGAATACGACGACGAGATCGTGACGTCGTCGGTCAAGAACTTCAACGTCGATGCGTTTATCGAGACCGTCGCTCGCTTTTTGCCCGAGGGCCCGCGCTGGTTCCCCGAGGACATGGGCACCGACGCGTCCGACGAGACCCTCGTGGCCGAGTTTGTGCGCGAGAAGGTCCTGCGTCGCACCCGCGACGAGATCCCTCACTCCGTGGGCGTCATCTGTGACGCGCTCGAGCAGACTAAGAAGGTCCTGCGCGTGCACGCCACGATTTACGTCGAGCGTGAGGGGCAGAAGGGCATCATCATCGGCAAGGGCGGCGAGATGATCAAGCATATCGGTATCGATGCCCGTCGTGACCTTGAGCGCATCTTTGGCACTCAGGTCTTTTTGGAGCTCGACGTGAAGGTCAAGGCCGGCTGGCGCGATGACGAGGCGCAGATCCGCCGCTTTGGCTACAATGCTGAAGATTAAGCCCCGGCGTTCATGGCAGGCTCTCGCACATATCGCACAAAGGTGCTCGTCCTCGACAAGACGAAGCTCAAGGAAACCGACCTGATCTTGACGATGCTCGACGAACGGGGGCGGCAGGTGCGTGCCGTGGCTAAGGGCGCACGTAAGCCTGGCGGTCGCCTTGCGGCCCGCTGCGAGCTCTTCTGCACCGTTGATATGCTGTTGGCGCATGGTCGCTCGCTCGACGTGGTTTCTCAGGCGGAGCTTATGGAGGCGCCGCTCGGTGCCGCTCCTGACTACGAGACGACCTGTGCCGCCAGCGCGATTGCCGAGGTCGCGCGTGTGTGCTCGTTCGAGGATGCCGAGGATCCATTTACCTTTGCCATCACGCAGCGGGCGCTCACGCTTATCGGCGGCGGGCTCGACTCGGCACATATGGACCTGCTCGTGGCGGCTTTTGTCTTTAAGCTGCTGTCGCACGTTGGCTACCGACCCGATTTCTCGGCATGCGTCTCGTGCGGCGATCCCTTGCTCTCGTATTTCTCGGCCCAAGCCGGCGGGCTTCTGTGCGGGTCATGCGCGTCGAGCATTCCGGGTGCCGAGCTGGTGTCGACCGGCGAGGTCGCATGGCTGCGCGCTCTGATGTCCATGACGTTCGATGAGCTCATGGCCGAGCGAATCGATCCGCATACGGCTGCTTTTTTGCTGGGGCTTTCGCATGTTTGGGCCGCCACGCACACCGATCAGCGGCTCCGTGCGATGGAATTCATGTTGGGTCGGTGATGATACGCAGGCGCGCGCCGCTTGTGGTAACATACCGACCTGTTGGTACCTCGAACTTGGATGTTCGCTCCACCGGCGGCTTCCCAGTCCGAGGCGAATAGAGTCGCCCACGGGCGACGCGAAACGAAAGGTGAAACAATGACTGTTTCCAAAGAGCGCAAGGCGGAGCTGACCGCCCAGTTCGGTAACTCCCCGGTCGATACCGGTAACCCCAAGGTTCAGGTCGCCATCCTGTCCGAGCGCATCAAGGAGCTGACCGAGCACATGAAGTCCCACCAGAAGGACTTCCACACCCGTCGTGGCCTGCTCATGCTCGTTGGCCGTCGTCGTCGTCTTCTCTCCTACATCAAGAAGAACGACATCGTCGAGTACCGTGAGCTCATCAAGGCTCTGGGCATCCGCGACAACATCCAGTAACGGATTTGTACATGCTAAGAGCGTCCTGCGCAGCGGGGCGCTCTTTTTGTGTAAGGGCGTGAACAATCACGCTCTGAAGCGTGGCGGGGGCAGGGGGCCCGCGTCACATGAGAAGCCCGCAGGCAAGGGGCCTGTGGGGTAAAGGAGAACAATGACACTCGTATCCAAGACCTTTGAGCTGTACGGCAAGACCTACACCTTCGAGTCCGGCGAGCTTGCCAAGCAGGCCACCGGCGCTTGCCTGGTCAAGCAGGGCGACACCACGATGCTCGACACCGTGGTCGTCTCCAAGGAGCGCAAGAATTACGACTTCTTCCCGCTGACCGTCGACTTCAACGAGAAGATGTACGCTGCCGGCCGTATCCCGGGTGGCTACCTCAAGCGCGAGGGCCGTCCCAGCGAGAAGGCCACGCTCACGGCCCGCATGATCGACCGCCCGATTCGCCCGAGCTTCCCGGACGGCTTCCGCAACGAGGTGCACATCGTCGCCACCTCGCTCGTCGCCGACCAGGTCAACCCCTTCGACGTCATCAACGTCATGGGTGCTTCGCTGGCCATGACGCTCGGCGGCGTGCCCTTCGAGGGCCCGCTTGCCTGCGTGCGCATCGGCCGCAACGTGGAGACCGGCGAGTTTATCGTCAACCCCACCTATGAGGAGCGCGAGAACTCCGATCTGGACCTTGAGCTGGGCGGCTCTGCCGACTTCATCTCGATGGTCGAGGCTGGCGCCGAGGAGATCTCCGAGGACGACATGCTCGCCGCTATGAAGTTTGGCCAGGAGGCCCTCGCTGCCTTCTGCCAGGCCCAAGACGAGTTCGTCGCCGAGTGGGAGCAGGTCAACGGCGCTATCGTCAAGAAGGAGTACCCGCTCGACCAGCCCGTCGAGGAGGTCCAGGAGCGCATCTTCGCCCACTACGACGAGATGGCCGCTGCCCTGCGCGACGCCGACAAGCTTTCCCGCATCGGCAAGGTCGAGGCTCTGAAGGAGTCCATCCGCGCTGAGTTCACCGACGAGGAGCAGGCCGCCTGGGAGCGCGAGATCCCCGTGGCGCTTAAGAAGCTCGAGAAGAAGGCCATGCGCACCATGGTCGTCGAGACCGGCGAGCGTGTCGACGGCCGTGCCGCCGACGAGATCCGTCCCATCATGGTGAAGGACAACTACCTGCCGCTCGTTCACGGCTCCGGCCTGTTCCAGCGTGGCCAGACTCAGGTGCTCTCCGTCCTGTCGCTCGGCATGCTTAACGAGGGCCAGCGTCTGGATACCATCGAGCCCACCGAGGGCAAGCGCTATATGCACCACTACAACTTCCCGCCGTTTTGCACCGGCGAGACCGGCCGCATGGGCAGCCCCAAGCGCCGCGAGATCGGTCACGGCAACCTTGCCGAGCGCGCCCTGCTTCCGGTGCTCCCCGACGAGAACGAGTTCCCCTACGCTATCCGTGTGGTCTCCGAGGTCATGGAGTCCAACGGCTCCTCTTCGATGGCTTCGACCTGCGGCTCCACGCTCGCCCTTATGGACGGCGGCGTGCCCATTAAGCGCCCCGTCTCCGGTATCGCCATGGGTCTGATCCAGGAGGAGGGCAAGACCGTGGTCCTGTCCGACATCCAGGGTCTCGAGGACTTCCTGGGCGACATGGACTTTAAGGTCACCGGCACCACCGAGGGCATCACCGCCCTGCAGATGGACAACAAGGCCACCGGTCTTACCTTCGACATCCTGGCCCGCGCCCTGCAGCAGGCCAAGGAGGGTCGCGCCTTCATCCTGCAGAAGATGCTCGATGTGATCCCCGAGCCGCGTCATACCACGCGCAGCACCGCTCCGCGCATCGTCTCCATCCAGGTTCCGACCGATAAGATCCGTGACGTCATCGGTTCTGGCGGCAAGGTCATCCGCGGCATCCAGGACGAGACCGGCGCTTCGGTCGACATCCAGGAGGACGGCACCGTCTTTGTCGGCGGCACCGGCGAATCCGTCGATCAGGCCGTCGAGCGCATCAAGCTCATTATCAAGGTTCCCGAGCCGGGCGAGGAGTACGCCGGTCGTGTTGTCTCCATCCAGCCGTTCGGTGCCTTCGTGAACCTGCTGCCCGGTAAGGACGGCCTGCTGCACATCTCCCGCGTCGCCAAGGGTCGTGTGGAGAAGGTCGAGGACGTCCTCAACGTGGGCGACGAGGTCAAGGTCGTCGTCATCGAGGTCGACGATCGCGGCAAGATCTCGCTCGATCGTCTCGACAAGCCTGAGGCCCCGGCTCGCGCCGAGGGTGCCTCCGAGGGCGACGGCGAGCACTTCCAGCGCCGTGAGCGTCCGCGTCGCGAGCGCTCCGAGCGCAGCGACCGTCCGCGCCGTCCCGGCGACAACGGAGGCCGCAAGCCCCGTCGTCACCACGACGCCGAGTAACAGCCGCACATAAGCAGCTCAACAAGGGCGACTCCGGACAGGGGTCGCCCTTTTGCTTGCGCCCGGGAGGGCCGCATATGAAGTTTCCTGCTCTACAGTCCTGCGCAAGACGGAAAGCACATTAAGTGCTTTCCTTTGCGTGCGGAACTCGCGATAAACTTCATATGCGTCCCTCCCGGGCACAAGCAAAAGGGCTTGTTAGTGCCACTCGCTATTTAGTTGGACAGTCTAATCAGTAGTCA
This sequence comes from Collinsella sp. AM17-1, assembly GCF_003470665.1. Taxonomy (GTDB): domain Bacteria; phylum Actinomycetota; class Coriobacteriia; order Coriobacteriales; family Coriobacteriaceae; genus Collinsella. The sequence continues at coordinate 32,079 of NZ_QRJZ01000003.1, read as the reverse complement.
AATTTCAGATCTATAGTCAGACGCAGCGGCATATCCCCAGATAAAACCAACCAAAATAAACCTGTCCCTTTTTGGTAGGTTCCCCGCGAGGGCGGGCACGGATGAAGTTTATCGCGAGTTCCGCACGAACAGGAGGCCACTTAATGTGGCCTCCGTCGTGAGCAGGACTGTAGAGCAGGAAACTTCATCCGTGCCCGCCCTCGCGGGGAACCGGCGGGATACACAGGTTCAGATGGGGCTTTGATGCATGGGTGGTCTGTTGTTGTGCAAATGGGTATCATACTGTGGTTAATGTGTCGACTCCGTGATGCATGTTTGTACGTTCCCGACGGTCGGTTTGCCAGAAGCGCCCCGTCGGTTGTTTCAGACCCGTTTCGAAGAAAGGAAACAACACTCACCTATGGCAGCTAAAAAATCATCTCCCTTGAAGATCATCCCGCTCGGCGGCCTTGATGGCATCGGCAAGAACATGACGGTCTTCGAGTGCGGCGACGACATGGTGCTCGTCGATGCTGGCCTCATGTTCCCCGATGACTCGCAGCCCGGTATCGACCTGGTGCTTCCGGATTACACCTACGTTCTGGAGAACGAGGAAAAGCTTCGCGGCATCATCGTCACCCACGGCCACGAGGACCACACCGGTTCGCTTCCGTACCTGCTGCAGGACCTCAACAACAAGGTGCCCATCTTCTCGAGCAAGCTGACGCTCGGCTTTATCGAGGGCAAGCTCTCTGAGTTCCGCATCCGCGCACCCAAGTTCCGTGAGGTCAAGGGCGGTAGCCACGTCAATTTGGGTGGCATCTCGCTCGACTTCTTCTCGATGACGCACTCCATCCCGGGCGCTCTGGGCGTGTTTATCCGCACCAACCAGGGCACCGTTATGCACACCGGCGACTTTAAGCTCGACCAGACGCCCATCGACGGCGTCACGCCCGACTATGCCGCTATCAGCCGCTTTGCCAAGCAGGGCATCGACCTGCTGCTGTCCGACTCCACCAACGCCACGGTCCCCGGTTTTACCAAGTCCGAGGCCGAGGTTGGCCCTAATCTGCTGCATGCCATTAAGAATGCTCCGGGCCGCGTGTTCGTCGCGTCGTTCTCGAGCCACATCCATCGTCTGCAGCAGATTTGCGACGCCGCCCGCAAGTGCGGCCGTAAGGTCGTCGTGACCGGACGTTCCATGCTCACCAACACCCGCGTGGCGCGCGAGCTCGGTTATCTCAACATCGATGATGCCGATATCCTCGATGCTTTCGATATTGATAACCTGCCCGACGACAAGATCGTCGTCATGTGCACTGGTTCGCAGGGCGAGCCTCTGTCGGCCCTTTCGCGCATGGCCAACGGCGAGCACAAGACGCTCTCCATCCACGAGGGCGATACCGTCATCCTCTCGGCAACGCCGGTCCCCGGTAACGAGAAGGCCGTTCAGCAGGTCGTCAACAGTCTCGCCAAGCTTGGCTGCGACGTGTGGGATAAGAACCGCGCCCTTGTTCACGTCTCGGGTCACGGTAGCCAGGAGGAGCTCAAGCTCCTGATGGCCATGGCCAAGCCTACGTACTTTATGCCGGTCCACGGCGAGGCCGTGCATCTGCGCGCCCATGCCCAGCTTGCTCGTAAGATGGGCCTCAAGGACGATCATATCTTTATCCTCGACAACGGAGATACGCTCGAGATGCGCGGCGGTATCGTTAAGCGCGGTACGCCCGTCGAGTCTGGCGTCGTCTACGTCGACGGACTGCGTATCGGCGATACCGACCCCATCGTTCTGCGCGATCGTCAGAAGCTTGCCAACGACGGTATGGTCACGGCTGTCGCTATCGTTTCGCTCAAGCACAAGAAGATCGAGGCCATCGAGTTCTCGGGCCGCGGCGTCTCCTTTGCCATCGACGACCAGTTCTCCGAGGACGCCTCGGCGTCCATCATGAAGACGATCGAGAAGGGCAAGTTCAGCTTTACGAGCAGCGGTTCCGATGCCATTCGCAAGGCCGTGCGCGACTCGCTCTCTAACTTTATCTGGAGCCGTACGCGCACTCGTCCGATGATCATCCCGGTCGTCATGGAGGTTTAGTTTGGCGCGCGGATCTGCACAAAACGCCAAAGGCAATAAAGCCAACAACCAACCGGCATCTGCTAAGGGTGCCGGTTCCCATCTTCGTGCCAATAAGGGCCACGAGGTCGAGTTCGACGATTTTGAGCCCCTGGTCGAGCCTTCGGCCAACCGCGATATCGCCGGCGTTGTCATTGCCGTTTTGGCGATTGCGTCCTTCATTGCCGTGATTTCGCCAGCGACCGCACCCGTTACGGCTGCGGTTGCCGGTTTCTACCACCTGGGCTTTGGTCTGGGTGCCTACGTGCTGCCGATCGTCATTTTGCTGTTTGCCGCCACGCTCTTTTTAGGCGAGGACTCGCCGCTCAACGTGCGCTCTGTTGCGGGCGGCGCCGTGGTCTTTATCGCCGTCGTCTCTATTCTTTCGCTGATGGTGCCGGGTACGAGCGACTCGTGCGACCTTATGTTCACGCCGCAGAACCTTTCCGTGTCGGGCGGCTACATTGGCGCCTTTATCGCAAGTGCCTTGCAAAACGCCCTGGGTAAACCTATCGCCATGGTTGTCTTGCTGGGGCTTGTCGTCGTTGGTTTGGTCATTATCGGCTTTTCGGTGGGTGGCGTTTTGCGCTCCGCACGCGATCGCGCTGCCGATTTTGCCGAGCGTCGACGTGCCGATGTCAATGCGAGCCCGTGGGGCGATGAAGAGGCCCTGTCTGTTCCCGGCGTCGCTCGTCCGCACCTGAGCATTCTGCGCCAGAAGGGGACTGACGCCGCGTTGACCACGGTCATGGGTGGCGATGTCGACCCGGTTTTGGATGACGACGAGGACGATGACCCATTTGTCGACGTATCCGAGTCGGTTGAAGCCGAGCGCGCCAAGACCACGCTGCTGCCGCGCCGCCATGCCAAGAAGGGCAAGGCTGCGCCCAAGCTCAACACAAGCGAGCCCGACCCGTCTTGGTCCGATAGCGAGATTGAGCTCACCGAGGGTGACGACGAGGACGACGAGGCTCCGCTCGAGACCGCCAAGACGACCTTGCTGCCGCGTCGCCACGCCAAGCACGGGCAAGTCACTGGACAGCTTTCGATGGAGGACGATCCGGACAAGGTTGACGAGTCCGAGCCGCCGTTTGCCGTGAACCCTGTTTCGGCCGCACCTCAGATTCCCGACTTCTTAAAGCATCCCAAGGTTGCCGATGCGCCTGCCACGAGTGCTGTCGAATCGGCTGCGGCTCGTGATGGGGGAGCGGACGGCGGCGCCGCAGATAACGAGGGCGAAGAAGAGGATGGCCTCAAGCTTCCGCCGCTCGAAATCCTACATGCCAACCCGCAGTCGGCTTCTGCCGCGTCTTCGGATAAGGAGCTGGAGCAGACCGCTGAGTCACTGCAATCCACCTTGCTTGAGTTTGGCCGCAGTGCCCGCGTGGTCGGCTGGATCGCCGGCCCCACGGTGACGACCTTTAAGCTGCAACCTGGCGAGGGCGAGCGCGTGAGCAAGATTTCGAGCCTCGAGGACGATATTGCGCTTTCGCTCGCCGCCCAGTCGGTTCGTATCTTTGCCCCGATCCCCGGCACCTCGCTCGTGGGCATCGAGATTCCCAACCGCAAGCGCCAGAACGTCAATCTGGGCGACGTGCTGCCCTATGTGAAGGGCGGTCCGCTCGAGCTTGCCATCGGCCGCGACGCCGAGGGCACGCCGGTCGTCGCCGACCTCGCCAAGATGCCTCACCTGTTGATCGCCGGTACGACCGGTTCTGGTAAGTCGGTGATGATCAATTCCATCATCACGACCTTGCTCATGCGCGCCCTTCCCGAGGACGTTCGCCTGATCATGGTCGACCCCAAGCGCGTCGAGCTTGCGGGCTATAACGGTCTGCCGCATCTCTATGTGCCCGTGGTGACCGAGCCCAAGCAGGCCGCGAGCGCCCTGCAGTGGGCCGTGTCCGAAATGGAGCGCCGCCTGAAGGTATTCGAACGCCTCAACGTCCGTAAGATTTCGACCTATAACGAAAAGCAGGCCGCCGGCGAGTTTGAGCATTACGACAACCCGCCGCAAAAGATGCCCTACCTGGTCATTATCATTGACGAGCTCTCTGACCTGATGATGGTCGCCGGTAAGGATGTCGAGGCCTCGATCGTGCGTATTGCACAGCTGGGCCGTGCCGCCGGTATTCACCTTATCGTTGCCACGCAGCGCCCCAGCTCCAACGTGGTGACGGGCCTTATCAAGGCCAACATCACCAACCGCATCGCCTTTAACGTCGCCACGGGCATCGACTCGCGCGTCATCATCGACCAGATGGGTGCCGAGAAGCTCACCGGTTTGGGCGACATGCTGTTCTCCAAGGTCGACTGGGGCAAGCCCCGCCGTATCCAGGGCTGCTTTGTCTCGGACGACGAAATCAACGAGATTGTCGAGTTCGTCAAGTCGCAGAGCGAGCCCGACTACCACGAGGAGATTCTGTCCGCCGTGGCGCCCGCTTCCATGTCCATGGCTGGTGGCGGCGGCATTGTCCGCACCGGAGTCGCCGAGCCGCAAGACGATGATCCGCTCATTTGGGAAGCCGCCCATATTGTGGTGGAATCGCAGCTGGGCTCCACATCTGGCCTGCAACGCCGCCTGAAGGTTGGCTATGCGCGTGCCGGGCGTATTATGGACATGCTGGAAGAAAAGGGTGTCGTCGGCCCGCCCGACGGTTCCAAGCCGCGCGAGGTCCTGTTGGACGAGGAGGGGCTTGCCGCGCTGGAATCTGTCGACGCCGAGATGGCACGTGAAGATCGTGAGTTTGGAGGATTCTGATGGCTGCACGCTTTGGTGACATGCTGCTCGAGCAGCGTCGCCGAATGGGCCTTTCCATTCAGCAGGTCGCCAACACCATCAAAATCAGGCCGCAGATCATCGAGTTTTTCGAGACCGGTAACTTTGCTTCGATGCCGCCGCGCGGCTATGCGCAGGGCATGATTTCGAGCTATGCTCGTTTTTTGGGCCTCAATCCGCGCGAGGTCGTCAATGCCTACTTTGACGAACTGATGGCATACGAACGCGAGACGTCGCAGCAGGGCGGTCGTTTCCAGGACGCCGCCGGCTACGTCAATTCGCGTTCCTCTGTCGATAACGGGCGCTTCCTGATGGTTCAGGGCGGTCGTTCGACTCGCTATGGACAGCGTCCTCAGCAGGCCGGTTATATTACCGAGACGGGTTCGGGCGAAGAGATTCGCTCACAGCGTGACCGGTTCCGCAGTACGCCGATGCCCGAGGACCGTGCACTTCCCGCTGCCCGCGGCGTGGCGCGTGACCCTCGTGCCGGCTACGGCGACGGCGGCTATTCCGATCGCGGTTACCGTGGTGCCTCTACGGGACGCTCTCGCGGCGGCTATGCGGATGCCGATACCACGCAGGTGACGCCGCGTCTTCGCTCTCAGTCTCAGCCGTATGGCCAGCGCCCTTCGGCTCCGCGTTCGGGCCAGCGTGGCTATCAAGGCCGCGGTGAACTTGCGCCCCGCTCGGGTCAGCGCAGCCTTCAGGGCCAGGGTGGCTATCGTGGTCGTCCCGATAGCAATCGTGGTCGTATGCCTCAGGGAGGCGGCCGCAGCAGTTCCAGTCGTGGACGCGGCGGATCTCGAACTCCTCAAAACAACGGGCTCGATCCGCGTATCGTCTACGCTGGCATTGGTGCCGTGGCGCTGCTGCTGATCGTGCTCATCGTGGTACTTCTGCGCGGCTGCGCATCTTCGACGCCCGAGACCACGCCCGAGACGCCCACTGCTACCAAGACGACGACCAAGAAGTCTTCTAAGAAGACCGAAACGGTCGACGAGGACGAAGACGCCGATGAGGCGACGGATGAGTCGACCGATTCGGACGCTACCAAGACGACGGCCAAGAAGGAAGTGAACGAGGTCACGAAGGTCAAAGTCTCCGTTGCCAAGGGAAAGACCGCGTGGATTGAGGTCAAGGTCGACGGCAAGTCGGTCTATGGCGCTCAGGCGACTGGCCCCTTTGAGCAGGAGTACACGCCCGAGTCCTCGATCGAGATCACCACGTCCAAGCCCTCCGATGTCACCGTTACCAAAAACGGTGAAAAGGTCCGTTACGATACCAAGACCTCGGGCGTGGCGCGTGTGACGATTACCGTTCCCAAGAAGGAGACGACTGATTCCGAGAATGGTGAAAGTTCTGATGGTACCGACACCACCGATGGTACCGATACCACCGACGGCACCGATGCCCAGTCCACGGATGGCGCCGATACCGCAACTGATGGTCAGACGCCCACCGATTCTACCGACTATTCGTACGATAGCTACTAAGTCGCTCGTACGCGAAAGGAAACATCATGGCTAAAGATTCCAGTTTCGACGTCGTGTCCGAGGTCAACATGCAAGAGGTCGACAACGCCTTCCAGCAGACCACGCGCGAGATTTCCCAGCGCTATGACCTGAAGGATTCCGGCGCCACGATTGAGCTTTCGAAGGGCGACAAGCTCTTTACGATCAACGCCCCGGCCGACTTTGTCTCCAAGCAGATCATCGATGTCCTGAGCTCCAAGCTCATCAAGCGCGGCATCGACCTCAAGGCTGTCTCGTGGGATGCTCCGCAGGCGGCATCGGGCGGCACCGTGCGCGTGCTCGGCCATATCGTCGAGGGTATCGACCAGGCGACCGCCAAGAAGATCAACAAGGACATCAAGGACCAAAAGCTCAAGGTCAAGGTGACCATCGAGGCCGACAAGCTGCGTGTTTCCTCTGCTTCGAAGGACGCGTTGCAGACCGTGATCCAGTTCCTGCGCGACCAGGACTACGGCCAGCCGCTGCAGTTCACCAACTACCGCTAATATCATTCGAAAGGACCGCTCTTCAACATGGATACACCGCTGGGCTCCGTGCTCTACATTACCCTCGGGTGCGCTAAGAACGAGGTTGACACCGACCGCATGCGTTCTCTTTTGACCGCCGCGGGCTACGAGGAGGCATTCGACCCACAGGATGCCGATATCGCCATCGTCAATACATGCTCGTTCCTCGCCTCTGCAACGTCCGAGAGCATCGAGACCACGCTCGAGCTCGCCAACGAGGTTCAGGACGGCGTTCGTTCTTGCCCCATCGTCATGTGCGGCTGTGTGCCGTCGCGCTATGGCGACGACCTGCCTGACGAGCTGCCCGAGGTCGCGGCCTTTGTGAAGGCCGACGAGGAGGACGGCATCGTGGCGGTCATCGATGGCGTGCTGGGTGTCGAGCGTGAGATCGCAGCCTATATCCCGCAGGTCAAGCGTACCGTCGAGGGTGCCGTTGCTTATGTCAAGATTTCCGATGGCTGCAACCGCTTCTGCAGCTTCTGCATGATCCCGTATATCCGCGGTCGTTATCACTCGCGCAATGCCGAGAGCATTATTTCCGAGGTGCGCGACTTGGTTGCCGGTGGCGTGCGAGAGATCGTGCTGATCGGCCAGGACACGGGCATCTGGGGCACCGACTTTGCCGACGAGGACGTCGCCGAGGGCTCGCCGCGCAATCTGGCGCAGCTGTTGCGCGCCGTCGCCGAGGCCGTGCGCCCGCACAACGTCTGGGTCCGTGTGCTCTACCTGCAGCCCGAGGGCATGACCGACGAGCTTATCGAGACGATTCGCGATACCCCCGAGGTGCTGCCCTATATCGATATCCCCGTGCAGCACTGCGACGCGCGCATCCTCAAGGCTATGCGCCGTTCCGGTTCGCGCCAGGAGCTCGGGGACCTGTTCCGCGATCTGCGTGAGCGTATCCCCGGCATCGTGATTCGTTCCACGGCCATGGTCGGCTTCCCGACCGAGACCGACGACGAGTTCCGCGACCTTATCGACTTTATGGACACCGTCGGCTTTGACTACACGAGCGTCTTTGCCTACTCGCAGGAGGAGGGCAGCCTGGCCGCCAAGATGGAGGGCCAGGTCGATGAGGAGGTTAAGCTCGAGCGCGCCCAGGAGGCTATGGATCTGGCTGAGTCGCTCGGTTTTGCCGCCACCGCCGCACATGTGGGCGAGCGCGCCCAGGTGATTGTCGACGGTATCGAAGAGACCGAGGATGGCGCCGAGCTGATCGGCCATGCCTGGTTCCAGGCGCCCGATTCCGATGGCGCGGTTCACTTGGACGCCAGCGAGGCGTCCGTGGGCGATATTCTGACCGTCGAGTTTACCGATAGCTTCTGCTATGAGCTTATCGGTCATGTTGTGGAGTAGGAGAGCGTCGTGGCTAACGAGAGCAATAAGGAACTGACGAGTGTTTGGACGCCCGCCAACATCGTGACGTGCGTTCGCATCGTCTTTATCCCGGTGTTCATGATCGTTTCGGCGCTGTCTCACACGAGTGTTGCCGGTACGAATTGGAGCACCTTCGACGGCCCGCTCGCCGCCGCTGCCTTCATTCTGTATGTGATCCTGTCGTGCACCGATAAGGTTGACGGTTATCTGGCGCGCTCGCGCAACGAGATCACCGACTTCGGCAAGTTCTTGGACCCCATCGCCGATAAGCTGCTCGTGTTCTCGGCCCTGCTGCTGTTCTTGGATTTTGGCTTCGTAACCGTGTGGTCGGTGTTCATCATCCTGTTCCGTGAGCTGCTGGTGAGCGCCCTACGCATGGTCGCGAGTGCGGCCGGTGTGGTCGTTGCCGCCGACAAGCTAGGCAAGTACAAGACGGCGACCACGATGGTCTCCATCTGCGGTTACCTGTGCGTTTTTGCGATGGCCGGCTTGCACCTTGGCCCGGTGGCGCTGACGCTCGGCATCTACTCGGTGTCGCGCTTCCTGTATGCCGTTGCCGTTGTCTTGACCGTTATCTCGGGCGCCCAGTACTTCTGGAACTGCCGCAAGATCGTCTTTTCGGTCTAGGTCCTGGTGGGTATGGCGGACTCTTTTGAGCAGATTTCCGCACATAACGAGGAGCTGGCGCGCGATATTGTCGAGCGCGCGAGCGCTCGGGGCGTGACGGTTTCTACGGCTGAGTCGCTGACGGCGGGTATGATCGCCTCGACGATTGCCGATATCTCGGGCGCCTCGGCGGTGCTGCGCGGCGGTGCGGTGACCTATTGCGATGAGATCAAGCATCGTGTTCTGGGTGTTGAGCAGGAGACGCTCGATCGGTTTAGCGCCGTGTCGCACCAGACGGCGCGCGAGATGGCTGCCGGTTCGCTGGAGCTGTATCAGAGCGATATTGCCGTGAGCGCGACTGGCTATGCCGGCCCGGGTGGAGGGACCGAGGACGATCCGGCTGGCACTTTTTATATTGGCTGGGCGTATCGCTCGGCCGATGGGGGAGTGCCGATCGTGGACTCTGTGCGCTGCCACTATGAGGGCGATCGTTCGTGTGTTCGTGCCCATGCGGTCACGGAGGCATTGGGTCGCATTGTCTGCGTGCTCGATTCTATGGAATAGACGTGTTTTAAGGGGCCTCCGGGCCCCTTAATTGTGGAGATGGGGACCTCAGAAGAATTTAGCGTTTGTGCTGTTCATAGGTGTATTTTTGCCTGCCTTGTTCTTATTTGGCCCTTTATGGTCAAGCATTTGGTCAGTGTTTGGTCGGCTTTTGGTTGGGTTTTGGAAAGGTCGGCTGCATATGATTTATCTGAACGGTTGACCACGAACAGCCGTTCGTTTATTATCGATGCAGGTTGTTAAGAGGAGGGCTATTCATGGCCAAGAATTCAGGTCCCGTACGTACCGTTCATGCTCGCACGACGGGTAAAGAGCGCGATGAGATGATCGCCACCACCAAGGCCGAGATCGAGAAGAAATTCGGCCAGGGTTCCATCATGAGGTACGGCGACGGTGGCCCCGAGCTCGAGGTCGAGGCCATCCCTACGGGCGCTCTGGCACTCGATGCCGCGCTGGGTATCGGCGGCGTGCCGCGTGGCCGTATCGTCGAGATTTACGGTCCTGAGTCCTCCGGTAAGACGACGCTTTCGCTCGAGATCCTGGCCGAGGCCCAGGCAATGGGTGGCGTTGTGGCATTTATCGATGCCGAGCATGCGCTCGATCCCACGTATGCCGCGCGTATCGGCGTGGATATCGACGAGGTGCTCATTTCTCAGCCCGATACGGGCGAGCAGGCGCTCGAGATTGTTGACATGCTCGTGCGTTCCGGCGCCATCGATGCCATCGTTGTTGACTCCGTCGCCGCGCTGACCCCGCGTGCCGAGATCGAGGGAGAAATCGGCGACACTACGGTCGGTCTTCAGGCTCGCCTGATGAGCCAAGCGCTCCGCAAGCTCGCCGGCTCGCTGTCTAAGTCCAACACGACGTGCATCTTCATTAACCAGCTGCGTGAGAAGATCGGCGTCATGTTCGGCAACCCCGAGACCACGACGGGCGGCCGCGCCCTTAAATTCTTCTCTTCGGTGCGTATCGACATTCGCCGTATCGATAGCATTAAGCTTAAGGACGAGGTTATCGGTAACCGCGTGCGCGCTAAGGTCGTTAAGAACAAGGTGGCAGCTCCGTTCCGTTCTGCTGAGTTCGACATTATGTACGGTACGGGCATCTCTAAGGAGGGCTCGATTCTGGACATGGCTGTCGAGTGCGGCATCTGCAAGAAGATGGGCTCCTGGTTTGCCTATGGCGAGGACAAGCTCGGCAACGGTCGCGAGGCCGCCAAGGCGTTCCTGCGCGAACACCCCGATTGCGCCGACGAGATTGAGCATAAGGTCCGTCTTGCCTGCGGGCTTGAGTTTGATGACGATGCTCCGTCCGAGGTAGAGCTGACCGATCAGCCTGCGCCTGAGGAGTTTGACGAGCTTTACGCCATCGATGGTTCCGCCATGCTCGATGATGACGACGAGTAGCGGTTACGCTCATGTCGTATACGGTGACCGAGGCCACGGTCGTCTTTCCCGATAAGAAGGCGGCCTCCTCGTTCTCGAGCGGGTATGCGTCCAAAAAGCCTTGCGCACATATCGATTGTGAGCTTGAGGGCGGTTTTGAGCGGTCCATTTGGATTCCCGTGCGGGTCGCGCGCCTGTATGTCAAAAACCGCCCCGATCTTCCCTGTGATTGGGATAACTTTTGTGAGGCGGTGCAGCTCATCGAGCGTAAATGTGCACTTACCATGGTGACTGAGATGTTATCGCGCCGCGACCATGCGACGGGTGAGGTCCGTGACAAGCTGGCTCGCTACGGCTTTCACCAGCCCGCGATCGATTTCGCCGTCGAGCGTGCCACCGAGTATCGCTTTTTAGACGAGAACCGATTTTGCTCGTACTTTATCGAGGAACGCAAGCGGCGTGGTTGGGGACAGCGTAAAATCGAGACCGAGCTCAAGCGCCGTCATGTCGTGCTCGATGACATTCCCGGTTATCCCGAGGATTATTTTGCCGTCGAAGACGATTTGGCGCGTGCGTCAGCCCTGCTCGTTAAGCGGCGTGTTCCAGAGACGCGCGGATTCGAAAAACTGGTTCGGTTTTTGATGGGCAAGGGCTTTTCGTATCACATCGCCGCCGATGCCGTTAAGGCACGTCTCGATGCCGAATGTGAGGAATGTGCGCTTTAGGCGTATGCGTTTTGTGGCCCTGCCGTTCACCGCGTTTTAGCCGCCGTGCTGGGGCCATTTATTTGACAGTTGTTGTGGTTCAACGTACGATAAACATTGTCATTTGCTTTGTGATATGTGCTCATCTGTGATGAGTTTGTTTATATGTTTATCTGTATCCGACCCGCATAAGCTGCGCCCATATTACTCAAATGTCGCGAGCCGTTCGTAAGGACGGTTCGCTTTGTTGTGTAACGAATCCATAAAAAGGAGTGAGCATGCCTATCATTGCAGCGCTCGTTGGCATCGTTTTGGGTGCCGTCGCCGCCATTGCCTACATGCGCACCGCCAAGCAGGGTAGTCTTCACGAGGCCGACGAAAAGATTCAGTCGGCACACGCACAGGCTGAGTCCCTGATCGGTGATGCTAAGCGTCAGGCCGAGACCCTCAAAAAAGAGGCTCTGCTCGAGGCTAAAGAGGAGATCATCAAGAACAAGCAGGCCGCCGAGGCCGAGGACAAGCAGCGTAAGAGCGAGATTCGTACGCTCGAGAACCGCGTGATGCAGCGCGAGGAATCCCTCGATCGCCGTAACGACGCTCTCGACAAGCGCGAGCATCAGCTGTCCAGTCAGGCCGGTCAGGTCGAGAAGCGCTCCCGAGAGCTCGAGGAGCTCTGCGCAAAGCAGACCTCCGAGCTCGAGCGTATCGCCGACCTTACCCGCGAGGACGCCCACAAGGAGCTCCTCGATAAGGTTCGTGGCGAGGTCACCCACGAGGCTGCCACGATCATTCGCGAGTCCGAGCAGCAGGTTCGCGCCGAGTGCCACAAGACCGCCCAGGAGATTCTGTCCCTGGCGATTCAGCGCTGCGCTGCCGACCACACTGCCGAGGTCACCGTTACCTCCGTGCACATTCCCTCTGATGACCTCAAGGGCCGTATCATCGGTCGCGAGGGTCGCAACATCCGTACGTTCGAGCAGGTTTCCGGCGTCAACCTCGTGATCGACGACACGCCCGAGACCGTCGTTCTTTCGAGCTTCGACCCGGTCCGTCGTGAGACCGCCCGTGTTGCCCTCGAGAACCTCATCGCCGACGGCCGCATTCACCCCGCCCGCATCGAGGAGATGTATCACAAGGCTGCCGACCTGGTTCAGCAGCGCGTGCGCGAGGCTGGCGAGCAGGCTGCCTTCGATACCGGCATTCACGACCTGCACCCCGAGATCGTCAAGACCCTTGGTGCCCTGCGCTACCGTACCTCGTTTGGTCAGAACGTGCTTCAGCACTCCCTCGAGGTCTCTGACCTGTGCGGCGTGATGGCTTCCGAGCTTGGCCTGGACGTTGTGACTGCCAAACGCGCCGGCCTGCTGCACGACCTGGGCAAGGCAATCGACCACGACGTCGAGGGCCCGCATGCCGTCATCGGCGCCGAGCTTGCTCGCCGTTATGGCGAGAAGCCCGTTATCGTTCATGCTATCGAGGCTCACCATGCCGATGTCGACCCCAACACGGTACTCGATGTCCTGGTACAGGCCGCCGATGCCGTCTCCGCTTCTCGCCCCGGCGCCCGTCGCGAGTCTGCCGAGAACTACATCAAGCGTCTTGAGAAGCTCGAGGAGATCGCCAACTCCCATGACGGCGTCGAGCGTACCTATGCCATGCAGGCCGGTCGCGAGGTCCACGTCATGGTTCAGCCGGACAAGATCTCCGATGCCCAGTCCACGGTCCTGGCTCACGATATCGCCCATCAGATCGAGGAAGAGATGGAGTATCCCGGTCAGGTGCGCGTCGTCGTGATTCGCGAGAGCCGCGCTGTCGATATCGCTAAATAATATGAGCGACGCGAACGAGCTCATCTCATTTATCGCGTCGATGTCGGGGGAGGGCAACCTTCGCGTCGAGGAGAACCTTGGCGAGGGGTATGTCCGCCTCCGCGTTTCGGAGGCCGAGCGGCGCCAGGCAAAGCACGACATTCAACATGTCGAGGATATCGTCATCGAAATGCTCCGTAATGCTCGCGATGCTGGCGCCGACAAGGTCTATCTCGCCACGACCAAGGAAGATGGCGTCCGCACGCTTGTCTTTCTGGATAACGGTTCGGGCGTTCCGCAGGATATGCAAGAGCGAATCTTCGATGCCCGCGTTACCTCCAAGCTCGAGAGCATGAAGATGGACCGTTGGGGCGTTCACGGTCGTGGTATGGCATTGTTTTCAATCAAGCAGAACACCGACGAGGCCCGTGTGGTCACGTCCGGCGTCGATCTTGGTTCAGCCTTTAAGGTGAGCGTTGCGGCCGACCGCCTTAGTGAGCGTGCCGATCAGTCCAGCTGGCCCCAGGCCGTCAAGGATGAGGACGGACGTTATGTCTGTGCTCGCGGTCCGCATAATATTATTCGCGCTGCCTGTGAGTTTGCGCTCGAGGAGCTGCGTGGTTGCGATGTCTATCTTGGTTCTCCGTCTGAGATTGCCGCGACCCTTTATGCTCAGGCGTCAAGTCGGCTCGATACGTCTCGTCTCCTGTTTATTGATGACGAGAGCGAGCTTCCGGTTGTTGATCGTCTAGGCCTTGCCTCCGATGCCGAGGACTTTATCCGTATCTGCTCGGGTTTGGGTCTTGAGATGTCCGAGCGCACGGCACATCGCATTTTGGCAGGGCAGATTAAGCCCGTTCGCGGTGTGACCGCGCGTCTGCTGCGCGAACGTGATTCGTCCTCGCATGCGCCGGCTCCTGTCGATCTCGCGAAGGATCGTCGCGGGCTACGTATTGCCAAGGATGACATGGCACAGTTTTCGCGTGCTGTGGAGCGCGACTTTAATGACCTTGCCGCCCGGTACTATCTCAACCTTTGCGGCGACCCAAAGATTCGCGTTTCGCGTGATCGAATCACCGTGACCTTCGATCTTGCCAAAGAGGAATAGTGCCTTTACCGAGTCCACTCGGTACGATAAAGTTATTGCAGTTAAAACGTACTTTTAAACGCAGGAGTTTCTTCATGGATTGCCTGAAGGTATCAAGCAAATCATCGCCCGCGTCCGTTGCCGGCGCCATCGCCGGCATGGTCAAGGATGGTGTACCCGTCAACATCCAGTGTGTCGGTGCCGGTGCTGTCAACCAGGCCATTAAGGCCGTGGCTATCGCGCGCGGTTTTTTGATTCCAACCGGTTTTGATATTTCCTGCGCGCCTGTGTTCTCCGACATCCTCATTAATGGGGAGTCGCGCACAGCCATCCGCCTTTCTATCTACGTTCACCAGATCAATCGAGCTGCTATGGATAACGTCGTCATTGATGATGTTAAGCCTGTGGCATAGCTTCTGCTTGCCTCGATTCGCCCCCCATCGTTAGGACTTATGCACATGGACCAGCGTTCCGTACGCGATATTCTTGCCGGTAAAACCTACTTTATCCGCACCTTTGGCTGCCAGATGAATCAGCACGACTCCGAGCGCGTGAGCGGTCTGCTCGATTCGTATGGTTGCCTCATGGCGCTCGATCCCGAGCATGCCGATATTGTTGTCTTCATGACATGCTGCGTGCGCGAGGCCGCCGATACTCGCCTGTACGGTCAGTGCAATTCCTGCAAAAGCCTGCCGCCTTCGCCTTCGGGCAAGCGCGTGGTTGCCGTGGGTGGCTGTATCGCGCAGCGCGATGGCGAGGTCCTGCTCACCAACGTCGATAATGTCAATGTCATTTTTGGCACGCATTCCATCGCACATGTGGCCGAGCTCATTGCCGAGGCGTTCCTTGATGGTAAGCGTCATATCCGTACCAATGAGCATGAGGATACGGATGCCATGAGCATGCCGTGGCATCGCGAGACCCAGTATCACGCTTGGGTGCCCATCATGACGGGCTGCAATAATTTCTGCACCTACTGCATCGTGCCGTACGTACGCGGTCGCGAAAAGAGCCGCCCCTTCGAGGAGATTGTCGACGAGGTGACCGGTCTGGTGCGCCAGGGCGTGCGCGAGATCACACTTTTGGGCCAAAACGTTAACTCATATGGTCGCGATCTGTTTGGCAAGCCGCGTTTTGCCGATTTGCTGCGCGCCGTGGGCGATACGGGTGTGGAGCGTATCTTCTTTACGTCTTCGCATCCCAAGGATCTGTTGCCCGAGACCATCGACGCCATGGCCGAGACGCCTGCCGTTATGCCGCAGCTGCACTTGGCCGTCCAGTCAGGTTCGACGCGGATCCTCAAAGAGATGAATCGCCGTTATACACGCGAGGACTATCTGGGCCTGGTCGATCGCATTCGCAACCGCATGCCCGATATCGCGCTCTCGACTGACATTATCGTTGGCTTTCCGGGCGAGAATGAAGAAGACTTTGAGCAGACGCTCTCACTTGCCGAGACGGTCCGCTATGCTCAGGCCTATACCTTCATCTATTCCAAGCGCGCCGGTACCCCGGCCGCCGAGATTGACGATCCTACGCCGCATGAGGTTATTCTCGAGCGTTTCAACCGCCTGGTTAAGGTTATCGAGACCACGGCACACGAGTATAACCAGGGTGAGCTCCATACTGTGGTGCCGGCGCTCATTGAGGGAACGAGTAAAAAGAACGACGCGGTCCTGCTGGGTAAGAGTCCCAAGAATCAGACCGTGCATGCGCCCATCCCCGAGGGCTACAGCATCGATCAGCTTGTTGGCAAGATCGTTGATGTTGACGTTGACGTTGCCAAGACCTGGTATTTGTCCGGCTCCGTTGTGGGCGAGCCGCGCTAATGGTTTCTCCCGGGGCAGGTCTTTCCGCCGTTGCGATCGTCGGTCCGACGGCGGTTGGTAAGAGCGATGTTGCCGACCGTTTGGCAGCTTGTCTTTCGTCCGAAGTGCTGTCGTGCGATGCGATGCAAATCTATCGCGGCATGGACATCGGTACTGCAAAGATGGCGCCCGATGAGTGTACGGCGCCGTTGCGTCTCGTCGACATTGTTGAGCCGGGTGTGGCATATTCTGCTGCACTTTATCAGGATGACGCTCGCGCGCATGTTGAACGTCTCCTTGGTTTGGGTTGCCTGCCGGTTTTTTGCGGAGGTACGGGGCTGTATCTCAAGGCCGCCCTGGATGAGATGGATTTTCCCTCGGGCGAGCTTGAGGACGATCGTCGCGCGGGGTATCAGGAACTCGCCGAGCGCATAGGCGAGGAAGCGCTGCACGCGCTGCTTGCCGAGCGTGACCCAGAATCTGCTGCTGTTATTCATCCCCATAACGTGCGCCGTGTGATTCGTGCGCTCGAAATGCACGATGATGGTGTCTCCTATGCACAGCAAAAAAGTCAGTTTAGTGTTCCACGCGAGCATTATCGTGCTCTATGGTTTGGTCTGACGCGTAATCGCGAGGTGCTCTACGAGCGCATTAACCTGCGCGTCGATCTGATGTTTGAGCAGGGTCTTGTCGATGAGGTCCGCGGTCTTATGGACCAGGGGCTGGGAGATGCCCTGACGTCGATGCAGGCAATTGGCTACAAAGAGATCATCGATGCTTTCAATGGCGTGATAAGCATGGATGAGGCTCGCGAACTCATTAAGATGCGTTCGCGTCGTTATGCCAAGCGTCAGCTTTCGTGGTTTAAGCGCGATGACCGTATCGTGTGGTTTGATATGGATGAATGTACGATCGATGAGGTCGTTGAGGATATTCTGCATCGTATTGAGGCTGCCTAATGGCCCGTTTCCCCCTTGTTCCCACGGCGCCCGAGCCCGAGCGTGCCATTTTAGTTGGTGTTGAGTGGCGCGACAATGCATGGCCGCTCGATCGCTCGCTTGATGAGCTGGAACGTCTTGCCCACACGGCTGGTGCCCAGTGCGTGGCACGCTTGTCGCAGCGTTTGGTAAAGCCGTATCCTAAATCGTTTATCGGTTCCGGTAAGGTTGAAGAGCTGTGCGGCCTGGTGCATCGCTTAGATGCCGATGTCGTTATTTTTGATGACGACCTGTCGCCCTCGCAGCAGTCCTATTTGGAGAAAGCCGTGGGCGAGCCGGTAAAGATTATCGATCGTACAGCACTGATCCTGGATATCTTTGGCCTGCATGCTCAGACGCGTGAGGGACGCCTACAGGTTCAGCTGGCACAGCTTCAGTATCTGTTGCCTCGTCTGCGCGGCATGTGGAGCCATCTTGCCAAGGAGCAGACGCGCGGCGGCATCGGCTCACGCTTTGGTCAGGGTGAAAGCCAGCTCGAGGTCGACCGTCGCCTCATTCGTAATAAGATCGCTGCGCTTCGTAGTGAGCTCAAGCAGGTTGAACAGCGTCGCGATGTCCAGTCCAAGAGCCGCATTGAGTCTCCGGCGTTTCGCGTCGCGTTAGCCGGTTATACCAATGCCGGTAAATCGACGTTGCTCAATCGTCTGACCGGCTCTACTGTACTTTCGCAGGACAAGCTGTTTGCTACGCTCGACCCGACGACGCGTTCGTATCGCCTGCCCGGCGGTCGCGGCATGACGATCACCGATACCGTCGGCTTTATTCAAAAGCTGCCGCATGGTCTTGTCGATGCCTTTAAATCGACGCTGTCCGAGGTTTTGGGTGCCGATCTAATTCTCAAAGTCGTAGATGCGTCTGACGAGGACTATGAACGGCAGCTGGAGGCTGTCGACCGCGTGCTTGATGAGATCGGTGCCGGAGAGCGCCTAACGCTGACCGTATTCAATAAAATCGATCTTCTCGATAGCGTTGATCGATTAAGTTTCCGTCGTCGCTATCCCGAGGCCGTGCTGTTCTCGGCCCAAACGGGCGAGGGACTCGACGATCTCGTCGACCGTATTGCTCGTGAGGCGGCTGCCACCGATGTGCTGCTCTCCGCTGATATCCCGTATCGTGAGGGCGCCCTCATCACGCTGGTGCATGAGCAGGGAACCCTTCTGCATGAAGAATATCTCGAGAACGGCGTTCGCATTGTGGCGAAGTTGCCGGCCCGAATCGCGCCGCGTCTCGAGCGCTATCGTACGGAATAAACGATTTCTAGTACGCCTAGAATGACAGGCTGATGGAGCAGGTAGAACGGTAAGGCATGCCGACCAAGGACTGTGAGCGCCGGGATGGGATTGGCGTATGCCCATTCGGGCGCTTCGAGGCTTGATGCTTGTGCTACCTGGGCAGCAAAATAGCCGGTAAGGTACATAAAGACAAACGGAATGAGCGGATAGTAGTCTCCCGAAACAAAACCCGGGCCCGGAAATCCTAGCCATGCCAGGTAGGGGAGTGGGTAGACCGCTTTTGGAATGCCCCAGGTTAGGGCAAAAAGAACAAGGCACGCCGCGATGCCCCACGAGCCCGGTAATTTTTGGAGTAGCGGACGGGTGAGTGCAACCACCGCGGTGCACGCCGCCATGCAATAAATGATGCCAAAGTTCACTGAATCGTCGACCGATACGACCGTTGTTGCGATCCAGACGACCAAAGCTGCGGCAGCGTACTTGGCCGCTCGTTTAGCATTGTTGCGTGAGAGCGTGCACATCCAACCCGCGATAAACAAAAATACCCAGCTGATGCTGGCGCGCCAGATGTCTTGAAAGACTGACTGGGTAAACCAGGGCATATCCCAGCCGTACAGGTAGGCGAGATCATAGCAAGCGTGAAAACCTGCCATAGAAATCATCGTAAACCCGCGGACGGTATCAAAGATGGTTATGCGTTTTTGCATTACGAGAACCGGCGCATCAAGCCGACGACTTTGCCCAGGATAACGGGATTCGTTGCATAGATAGGTTCCATGGTGTCGTTCTCGGGCTGCAGGCGTACGCGTCCCTGCTCCTTGTAGAACGTCTTGACGGTCGCTGAACCATCAATCATGGCCACGACAATTTCGCCGTTCATGGCACTCTTTTGTTCACGGACGATGATGTAATCGCCATTGAAGATGCCGACATTGATCATTGAGCTCCCATGTACCTCAAGGATAAAGGAACCCTGATCGGTGGCGATTTCGGTCGGGATAGTAAAAGTGTCTTCGATATTCTGCTCGGCCAGAATGGGGATCCCAGCCGCGACGCGACCAACGAGCGGTAGCGAGACCGTCCCGCGAGGTGCGGTGGGCTCGTCAGATTTAGAAATTGAGACAGAGGAACCGTCTTCGTTAAAGAGTTCCAGGGCACGCGGTTTGGTGGCATCGCGCTTGAGTAGCCCGCGCGCCTCCAGGGCAGAGAGATGAGCGTGCACGGTGCTGGGGGAGGAAAGGCCCACGGCAGAAGCCATCTCGCGCACGCTGGGCGGATAACCCTTCTCCTGCTGATATTCCTTGATGAAGTCGTAAATTTGCTGCTGACGCTTGGTAATTTTGCGAGCCATCAGGGCATCCTCTCTACCCATGTCAAACAAATGTTCGAATTTTGCTTGACAGGAACAACTGTTCGAAGATAATAATAACCGAACATTCGTTCTCGCGCCAGACATTTTTGTCCGCGCGGCTTGATAAAACTGTTCTCAGCAAAACACGCGAGAGGAGAACATGATGAACGCAACGAATATGGTCCAGGGAAACCTCGCCCTTAAGCTCGAGACGCCTGCCGCGCCCGCTTTTACTGTTGTCAAGGGTGGCCGTTCCGGTTATCAACCTTTGCCCGTAAAGTCTGCTCGTACTCAGTATGCTGTTGCCGCGCCGACTCCCGCTGCCCTGAAGGTCTCGACGATTGTTGCCGTCGCCGTTGCGCTCACGCTCTTTTTTGTCCTCGCTACGTCGGTCTTCAGCGCTCGTCATGCCGCGTATGCCGAGTCCGCTTCCAACGTTACCTACGAGACCATTCGCGTTCAGCCTGGTGATTCTCTTTGGTCGCTTGCCGAGGAATATCCAATCGAAGGCCTTTCCACGCAAGAGACTTCCGACATGATCCGTAACGTCAATCATCTGGAGCATGGTTCGCTCGCCGCCGGTGCGCATCTTAAGGTTCCTGCTCGTTCGTAATCATTATCGCGCTGCGCATGGTACCCTTGTTATCGTTTAAGAGGAGGTTCCATGCGCTGTCCCAAATGCGGCAAGGCACATACCCGCGTCGTTGATTCCCGTATGCAGGAGTCAAATAACACCATTAAGCGCCGTCGCGAATGTTGCTCGTGTAACTACCGCTTTACAACGTTCGAGCGATGTGAAGACCCAATCGAGGTCATTAAGTCGGACGGAACTAAGCAGCGGTTCGATCGCAATAAGCTGCTCGTCGGCTTGATGCGCGCCACCATCAAGCGTGATATCGACACTAAGAAGCTCAATGAGATTATCGACGACATCGAGGTCGAGCTGCGTTCACGCACGCTGACGGCCGTCACGTCCCATGAGTTGGGTGACATGGTGCTCAAGCGCTTGGCCAAGATCGACAAGGTAGCGTACATTCGCTTTGCCTCGGTCTACCGTGATTTCAAAGACGTCGATGAGTTTCTGCAAGAGCTCGACAAGCTAAGGTGATTCCATGCCCAACATTACCGTCAACATAAAGCGTCTCGACCCCACCGTCGAGCTTCCCAAATACGCCCATCCCACCGATGCCGGCTTGGATTTGCGCTCCAACGAGGATTGCGTCCTGAAGCCCTTCGAACGCCGTCTGGTCTCTACTGGGCTGGCCATCGCCCTGCCTGACGGCTACGCCGGCTTCGTCCAGCCCCGCAGCGGCTTGGCCATCAAGCAGGGCCTGTCTATAGTCAATACGCCGGGTCTCATTGACGCCCACTACCGAGGAGAGCTCAAGGTTATCCTCATCAACCTGGATCCCACCAACGACATCCAAATCAACAAAGGCGACCGCATAGCCCAACTCGTCATCCAAGAAGTCCCCACGGTCAACCTCATAGAAGTAGAAGAACTAGACAAAACCGATCGAGGCAACGGAGGCTTCGGCTCCAGCGGCGTCGCCTAGGGCGCTCGTATCCCTCCCGCTCGGGGCTTACCTATATCATTCCATGCTCAAACATTCTCGCTTCGCTTCGCTCGCTGCGAAACTGCGCGTGGAACGATATGTGAGAGAGGCGGGCGGGCGGCTACTCGCTTGACAAAAAATTACATTCTAGTTAGCCGACGCGATAAAGGAATAGTCTCTTTGTCGCGTCGGCTAACTGTATTCATCTTTTCCGGTCTCGCCTTTGTTGGTTCTACTGGAGGGGAATCTAGTTTAGCTGCTAGTACGTAAACGCAGCTTGCCTGTGGGGGCCTATATATCGTCCCGCGCGCAGTTTCGCAGCGTAGTGAGAATGTTTGAGCACGGGATGATATATAGGCCCCCACAGGCAAGCGGACAGTCCGACGCTAGCGGATATGCGCAGGTTTTTCGCCCCAGTAGAAGCGGCAGAAGGCTCTTTTGCGCTTTTGGGGTTTGCCTATGAGCTCCATGGTTGCGATGGCTATGTCTTCGGCTGCGTGGGGGCGGCGTAGTACTTCGCCGTTGATGAGTAGGGCTTTGAGTGACTCGGGATGATCGTGCAGATGGCGCAGGGTTACGATGAGTTCTCGTGCGGTGGTGACATGCATGCTGGCGCCCATGCCGGTGAGCATCGTGGTGTTGGCCTTTTCCTGGCCATAGGACTTGCCCAGCAGGATCATCGGCAAATGCGCACACAGGCACTCGGTGACGGTGAGTCCGCCCGATTTGAGAATTGCCAGGTCGCAGCCGTGCATGAGGGCCGCCATGTCGTCCACGTAGTCCAGAACCGTGACGTTTTCGAGCTTCATGGCGTCGAAGAGCGTCTTGAGGCGGTCGGCGTATTCCTCATCCTTGCCCGGCAAAAAGACAAAATGCATGTCCTCAAAGCTGCGTAGGAAGGGGAGGGTCTGGTCCATCGCCGCGCGAAAGCGGACGTACGGTTGAGGTAAACTGGCGCCGGCCATAACCAGCACGACGGTCTTGTCGGTGGGGAGGTTGAACTTGGCTAGCTCTTCCTCGCGATCGTAATCCGTGTCGAATCCGGCGCGAATAGGAATGCCGGTAATGCGAATATTTGCCTCGGGCACCTTGCGCGGGCGCAGCGTTTCGGCCATAAACTCATTGGCCACGCAGAATAGGTCGGTGTCCTTGTGGGGCCAAAAGCCTTCGACTTCGTAATCGGTCGGCACACAGATGACCGGGTAATCGATACCCGTAATTACGCGGGCACCCACGGCAACATTGGCTGCTGTGATGTGCGTTGCGACCACGGCTATGGGCCTGCGGCTACGAATATATTCGTTGAAGGCGGGGAACATAATTCGCGACCATGCCGTGCCTCCACCCCAAAGAAGATGTCCCGTAAGCGTATATCGCCAGGTCAGGTCGTAGATGGGGCGCGTGGCTCCCGTAAAAGATGCCGCGGTCTTATTGCCGTCGAATTTAATACGTCCAAAATCAAGGATATCTAGCACTTCAATCTCAACATCCTCGGGGATGCCATTGGTGCCGCGGATGAGGTCGAATGCCTGCGCAATCGCATTTGCGGCGGCTTTGTGGCCTGAGCCGACGGAGGCGTGCACGATGGTCACGAGAGGTTTTTGCTGGGCCAAGAGCGTGGTTTGCTCCGATTGGGGAGTGCTGTGCGTGAGCAGGGGAGCGTCGTCGCCCGTCTGCGTCTGATCCATCGATAACTCCCCTTCGACGTTGTAACACGGATTTATCATTGTAGTGCATGAGTGTCACGTTCACGTAAATTTGGGTATGAGCGCAAAGAACGCCAATCTTTCGACAGGAGGTCTCTTCATGACTACCCATCAGCCGATCGATGTTGCTATTGTCGGTGGCGGCCCCGCGGGCTATGCTGCCGCCATTTACGCTGCGCGCTCCAACCTAACGACGACCGTGATTGAACAGGGCATGTCGGGAGGGCAGATCGCCACAACCAATGAGGTCGAGAACTATCCGGGCATTCCGCTCTTGAGTGGCGCCGAACTCGGCGAGCGTTTTCAGCAACATGCAGAGGGCCTGGGAGCACAGGTTGCATGGAGCATGGTTACGGGTATCGATTACGATGCCGATACAGCGCTGTTTACGGTGCATCATGATATGGGCGATACGCTGGCCTCGAGTGTTATCGCTTGCATGGGTGCTACGCCGCGATCTGCTGGTTTTGTTGGCGAGGATACGTATCGCGGTCGCGGTGTTTCGTATTGCGCGACGTGCGATGGCATGTTCTTTCGCGGTAAACAGGTCTTTGTCATCGGTGGCGGCAATGCCGCCTGCGAGGAAGCCCTGTTCTTGTCAGAAATCGCCAGCAGCGTGACCATCGTCTTGCGCCGCGACCAGTTCCGTGCGCCCGAGGGCGTCGTGAAAAAAGTCCTAGCTAAGGATAATATTTCAGTTAGGTACCAAACTAGTATTGTTGAGCTTTCTGGTGAAGCGATGCCCACGACAATTACGTTCAAGGATAATGCGAGCGGCAAGACGCATGCTGAGACCTTTGAACCTGGCTCGTTTGGCATTTTTGTCTTTGCTGGCGTGCAGCCCCATACTGAGCTTGTAGAGCATCTGGTAGATTTGGCGCCCGACGGCGGTATTGTGACCGACGAATCGATGGCCACCCGCACGCCTGGCTTATTTGCCGCTGGCGATATCCGTTCCAAACGTTTACGCCAGGTTGTGACCGCTGTTTCGGACGGAGCCATAGCAGCAACGAGCGCATACGCGTTTCTCCGTGGATAAGTACGATAATATATCTTATGTAAGGTTGCTATCTTTAAACAAAGTGGTTGGACGATGCATCAATGTGTTGTCCAACCACTTTTACTTGCCGGCTATGTGGTATGCAAAACTAGATAACCTAGAATACAATATAGAAAATGAACGGAGGACCTTTATGAACCACGTTAAACACGTTATTCCGATGTCCGATTCGTCGGTCAGTATTAAGCCTGAGGATATTCAGCCCACGGTGCTGCCCGATGCATTTATTCAGTCCGAAATCGTGTGCAAACTCAATACGTTGAGTCTGTCGCGCTATGACCAGTTGCCCAATGTGACGCTCTATCGCGACCAGGTTATTGAGTATGTTGCGCTGTGGATGGAGCCGCTGTCCATTTGCGTTGAGCAGCCCGTCATTACGCCATCGATGATCAACAACTACGTGAAGGTCGGCCTGGTGCCTGCTCCGGTTAAAAAGCAATATGGCCGCGAGCAGATTGCCCGTCTGATCGCTATCTGCATCTTTAAGCAGGTGCTACCTATTGCTGCGGTGCAGGCACTCTTTAACATTCAGCGTTTGAGCTACGATGCCCCGACGGCCTTCGATTATGTGGTCGATCAGCTCGAGGCATCGATTCGTTCGGCGTTTTCCGTCGAGCAGACGCCGGTTCCCGATACGGCGCATCAGGTAACGCGTGAGTCGCTGCTTGTGCGCAGTGCGGTTTCATCCTTCGTTTCGAAAGCGTACCTGATGAGCTATCTAAAGTTTAATGGGTTTAATAGCTAGCCGACGTATAAAACGGGCGGAACAAAGGTCTATCTGCCACTTTGTCCCGCCCGTATTTTTGCTTGGTTGGACGTTATTGGCCCGAAGCCACGCCCATGCCGTAGCCGATAATGAGCCCATGCATTTCGGCATAGTATGAATCTAGCCCGTTACAGGGCATGATGATAGTCTTGGAGCCTGGCCAGCGCTCCACAATTCGGCTGGCAAGTGCTTGGGCGCCTGCCTCATTCTCGACATGGTCGATAACGACCTCGCCGCCCGTAAAACCTTCGGCTTCCATGGTGTCGATGATCTTGTTGAGCATCTTCTTTTCGCCACGCGTGTGTCCGACGAGTTCGATTTTACCGGCTTCACTCGCCGTGCCCAAAATGCGAATATTGAGCTTATTGGCAATGACGCCGGCTGCCTTAGGGATACGTCCGGCTTTGGCCAGGTTTTCGTAATTGCACAAGCTGAAGAGGATTTTGCTGTTCTGCTCAAGGCTATCGAAGTATGCGCAAGCGTCCTCGAATGAGACATCCGGATTGCTTGCAAGATGGCGGTCGAACAGCAAGAAAATGAGGTCCATTTTGCCGCCAGCTGCGCGCGAATTGACTAGATGAATCTGCCGGTCGGGCTCCTCGGCAAGAACCATATCGCGAGCCGTGGCGGCGGCGTTGTAGCTGCCCGACACGCCCTCAGAGATTGGCATGCAGATGGTCTTGTCTGCCAATTTGAAGAGTTCGGCCCACTCCCCTACGCTGGGACAAGCGCTCGAAGAAGCGTTCGTCTCCGCCTGAACAGCGCAGTTGAGCTCATGAACATCGAGTGAAAGGTCATCGATGAATTCACGCTCCCCCACTCGAATTTTGAGGGGCGCAAATGCAAAGGTGGTATGGGGCGCGGTCGGTTGCCAATCGCGGAGGTTGCAGCTTGAATCGGAGATAAGTGCCCAGCTCATAGAGGGTCCTTTCTAATTGTTCCTCAACAATTATAGCCATCTTGCAAACTGAATGTACGGCTATCTAGTTTTGAATACTAGATAGCCGTACAAGATTAGAGAAAATAAAGAATGGACCTCGCGACTTAAAGCCACGAGGTCCACATTCACACGCTGTGTAAGATGACTTAGTAACGCACGAAGATATAGTTGTTGTTCATGCCGGCGGCAACGGAGCTGATGATAACACCCGTATTGTAGTCGGAAGCATGAATCATCTGACCACCACCGATGTAAATGCCGGTGTGGTACGAGTTGACCACAACGTCACCGGGCTGCGGATCGGACACACGCGTCCAGCCCATAAAGGTACCCGTGGTGCCCAGGCGGCAATAGCGACCAGTGAGGCAATAGCTAACAAAACCAGAGCAGTCGAAGCTGTTCGGGCCAATTCCGCCCCAGGAATAAGCGCAACCAAGCTTACTGTATGCACGCGAGACAACAGAACCGCCATCGACGGACTGGCTCGGAGCAGAAGGCGTCGGAGCCGGAGCAGGCGTGGAGGGCTGCGGCGTCGGAGCAGGTGCCGGCGTAGGAGCCGGAGTGTTGCCGCCCTGGTTGTTGTTATTGCTGGTCTGGCCACCGTTGTTGGTGTTCTCGGTCGTACCGGCAGTCTCGTTGCTCACCGTGGCCTTCTCGGCGGTGCTGGCGTTGATGCCGGCCTGCAGCGCGGCATTGGCCTCGGCCTCGGCGGCAAGCTCGGCCTGCAGCTGCGAATCCAAGGAATTTACGACGTTCTGGGCTTCAGCCTGCTGAGCATTAAGCTCGTCGACCTTCTTTTGCGTGGCGGCGACGTTCTTCTCCTGCTCGGCCTGCTTATCGGTGAGCTGCTGCTTAAGCTCCTTGACCTCTTGAATGGTCTGAGCCTGCTTATCGGAAACTTTGCCGTAGTAGAACAGACGGTTGAGCATATCGCTCAGATCATCGACACCCGTCAAAACCTGAAGCAGGCTCAGACCGCCAGTTTTGTACTCGCCGGCGACATAGGTCGAGAGCTTGGCCTGACCGTCAGCGATCTCCTGCTGCTTTTGCGTGATCTCGCCAGCAGTCTGATCGAGCGCCTGCGTCTGCGTGGCGAGCTCATCGTAAATCTGCTGGGTTTGGGTACCGATCTGCTCGAGCTTCGTTCGAGCAGCGGCAAGGTCGGATGCGGTATCGGCGTAGGCAGGAGCCGCGAGGCCCAAGCCCAAAACACAAGCGAGGGTTGCCGTAGCAGCGCAGCGTGCCATGTTTTTGTGCGTGTTTGCTGTGCGCATGTAGCTTCCTTTCCAGTAACTAAGGGTAACGGCTAGTCCACCGTCACCAGGCTAAAGAGCTCCACATCGCCATCAGACGGCGTGAGCTTCTCGCGCGGGTTGAGAAACGCAAGCTCAAGGATACAACCGTAACCGACAAGCTTTGCGCCCATATCTCGCACCAGTTTACCTGTTGCCTCGACGGTTCCGCCCGTCGCGACCAAGTCATCCAGAATCAACACGGTATCTTTAGAGCTGATAGCGTCGGCATGGATCTCAATGGAATCCGTTCCGTATTCGAGCTCATAGCTTTGGCTCACGGTCTCGCGCGGCAGCTTGCCCGGTTTACGTGCGGGAACAAAGCCGGCGCCAAGGGCTACAGCCACCGGTACGCCAACCATAAAGCCTCGAGCCTCTGGGCCCACGACCTTGGTGATTCCCATGCCGGCAAAGTGCTCGGCGAGGGCATCGGTCATGGCTTTGAGCGCCTCGGGATTGCCAAAGAGCGGCGTGATGTCTTTGAAGATGACTCCGGGCTCGGGATAGTCGGGGATGTCGACGATTTGAGATTCGAAGTCGTACATTGCATGACCTTTCAATGGGTTGCCGAAATATCAACAGCGGTTATTTGCCCGCGGTGACGGTGCCGGATTGCGAAGGGGCGACGACCTTGAGCGGCTTTACGAGAGAATCCTCGTGCGAAGCCGGTGCGGCAGTTTCTTCGTTTTTGGCCTTGGTGGATTCGGAGCGAGCGATTTCCTCATCGAGTGCATCGATGTCGGCGTCCTCGACCACGGCGTTGAGCGACTCAAAAACGCGGTTTTTGAGCAGCGCGGTGTGCACGCCCTCCGTCAGGTCGTGAAGCTTCTTAAACGCACGCTCGAGCTTGGCGTCGCGCTCGTCATCGGAGGTATCCATGCCGAGCATGCTCACGAGCACCTGCTCAAACATCGAGGATTCGCGGTTGGCGGAAGACACGTACTGACGCAGGTTGCGCGGCTCGATATGGAAGCGTGACAGCTCGGAGCAGTAGCGGATGATCGGAAAATCGCGACCATCGACGAGCTCACGGTTCTGCGGACTCTTGATGATGCGAATGAGGTCGTTCTCGGCGAGCGAGCGGATAAACGAGATCTCGACGCCCAGCATATCGGGAATGGTCTCGATGGGATGCAGCTTTTGTTTGGTCTCCTTGGGCTCCGTCTTAAGCGGAACATCGGACAGCAAGCCCACCTCGTAGGCGAGCGTTGACAGGTCCGTGGCGTTTTCCAAGCGCTGCTTAATCACGTTGAGCGGCATGTAGCGGGTCTTCTGCAAGTGCAGGATGACCTCCAGGCGATCAACGTCTTCCTTAGAGTACTGACGGTATCCCTTAGGCGTACGATGAGGGGTAATGAGCCCCTCATCTTCTAGAAATCTAATTTTTGAGTTCGAAAGATCGGGGTATGCGCCTCGAAGAAGGTTGACGACTTGGCCGATACTCAGATAGTTGCGTTCGGCCATGCCCTACTCACCGGTTTCGATGCGCTCCGGCGTGCTCTCGTGGTAGATGAGCGTAAACGTACCGATCTGGACGGAAGAACCATCGTGCAGCGGGGCCGCGTTGACAATGGCGCCGTCGACCCAGGTGCCATTGAGCGAGCCCAGGTCCTCAATGCGAGCGCCGAGGCCCTCGCGAATAATGCGCGCGTGGCTACGCGAAACGGTCATGTCGTTGAGGAAGATGCCATTTGCGGGATCGCGGCCGATGGTGGTCACGTCGTCCTCGAGTTCAAAGGCGGCACCAGTCTGCGGACCCTTGACGATGGACAGAACGGGGGCGGTGATGCGCACGTTGGCCATGAGGTCGGGAACGGTGACGTCGCTTGAAGGCACGCGGAATACGCAGGTAGCGTCAGCAGTCTTATCATTCTGAGGCATATTGTTAACCATGTTGTCCATGACAACCCCTAACTTATCGCGGACGTGCCGCAAATAATGAACCGTACGTAATCATACCCCAACGAATCAGTCTTCGATTTCGGGGTTCAGAAAGTCGATGTCCTCGTCCTCGGGATGCGCGAGAGCCTGTTTAATGGCCGCTCCGCCCTTAATGGAGTAGATGACAGCGGTGAGCATGGAGAAGATCACACCGCCATACACAAAGAAGATGCCGAGGGGCACCGAGCTTCCGTTAAGACCCGGGAAGGCCGTGAGGGATGAAGGTAAAAGGTGCAGGCCGTCAACAACGGGGAACCCGAGCAGCATGAGCGAGAAGCCGGTCATGAGCAGTGCAGTGGCAATCTTTCCGGGAAAGACGACATCGATGGGGCGACGGTGATAATGACGAACGATAAGCGTGCCGATGCCCAGATAGATGTCGCGGCCAATAATGAGCACGCAGACCCAGATGGGCAGCTCTCCGCGGACCACCAGCCCAAGTACGCCGGTGAACAGCAGCGCACGGTCGCAGATGGGATCCATGACCTTGCCGAGCCACGAGACCGTCTTGGTCATGCGGGCGATCTGACCGTCCATCCAGTCGGTAGAGGCGGCAACGGCGTAGATAACGATGGCGATGACGCGGTTGTTATCCGTCACAAACAGGTACAGAAATACCAGGGTGAGGATCAGGCGCGTAAAGGTGATGAAATTGGAGATCGTAAAGATCTTATTCGACGGGTAATCGGAAGTGCCGATAAGCTCCTTTTTGATCTTCTTTTTGATCTTCTTTTTGATGCCCACAGGACTCCCCCGCTGGTTAACGACAAAACTTTCGATACTATACCCGTTCCGGCGATGTCTATCCAGCGTAAGCATAGAGAGTCCAGACATGTGGAGGGCGCTTTTGGGCGGCGGGGATTTTCGCATTCGTGTACATCAGTCTCCAAACATGCCGAAAAATGTCGGTTTTGGAGGGTGATGTACACGTTTTGATTCGGTGATGACATCGATCGGGAAAGTTGTTGCCTTAAGCAAATTAATCATGATGTGCGGGTCGAGAAGGGCTGGCGCCAAAAGAGCCCAACGGCCGTTACGGCTTCGTTAGAAACGCACCCCACCATGGATGGTGAACCCGAAAGGCAAGGCGCGCGGGCACGGTGGCTCGGCCCGCGCTCCCGGAAGAGAAAGGATAAACCCATGGGTTACATGCTCGAGACGCGTGGGCTCACCAAGCGCTTCGGCCGCGGCGACCAGGCGCAGGACGCCGTGGCCGATGTGAGCCTTCATATCCGCGAGGGCGAGGTGTACGGGCTGCTCGGTCCCAACGGCGCCGGCAAGTCGACAACGCTCAAGATGATCTGCGGGATGCTGCGGCCGACGGCCGGGGAGATCCTCTTTGCCGGGCACGCCTGGTGCCGCGAGGACCTCTACGCAATCGGCAGCCTCATCGAGGAGGCGCCGCTCTACCCCAACCTCACCGCGCGCGAGAACCTGCGCGTGCGCACCACGCTGCTGGGCCTTCCCGAGAGCCGCATAGATGAGGTGCTCGCCGCCGTGGACCTCGCGGACACCGGGAAGAAGCGCGCCGGGCGCTTCTCGATGGGCATGCGGCAGCGCCTGGGGCTCGCGCTGGCGCTGATCGCCCGGCCACGCCTGCTCGTGCTCGACGAGCCCACCAACGGCCTCGACCCCATCGGCATCGAGGAGCTGCGCGACCAGATCCGCGGCTTCGCGGCGGCGGGCACGACGGTGATCGTCTCGAGCCACATCCTCTCCGAGGTGCAGCAGATGGCGGACACCATCGGCATCATCTGCGAGGGGCGCCTCGCCTACGAGGATGCGCTTCGGCCCGGGCAGGACCTCGAGGAACTCTTCATGAGCTTCTGCCGGGAAGGGCGACGAGCGCGCGGGGAGGTGGCGGCATGACGGGCGAGAAAGGCGGCCTGCTCGCGGCCCTGCGCGCCGAGGCCCTGAAGTCGCGCCACGCGGCACCGGTTCGCCTGGCCGTGCTCATGGCGCTGCCGATGCCGCTGCTCGGCGCGATGCCCTACCGGGGCGTGCAGATCTTCAGTGCGTGGAACTACTGGTACGCGCTCTTCCTGCCCGTGTCTCTCTCGCTCGTGGTGGCGTGCGTCGCGCGGGCGGACGCTCGCACGCGGATGCGGGGGCTTCTGGGCCTGGGCTTCCCGCTCGGGCGCGCCTGGTGGGCCAAGGCGCTCTGGTGCCTCGCGCTCTGCACGCTCTCGAACCTCGTGGTCTTCGGCATCTACCTCGCGGGATCGGCGTTCTCCTCGCAGGGCCTCACGGCCGCGGGTACGCTCACGATGCTCTTCTGCGCGCTCGTCAACACGGTGACCGCGGCGTGGATGATCCCCGCAGGGCTCTTTCTCACGGTGCGGCTCGGCATGCTCGCGGGCATCTTCTGCCCGCTCGTCGCGCAGCTCGTGGGTGGGTTCGCCTGGTCGTTGGTGCCGTTGCCGCAGCTCTTTCCGCCGTCGGCGAGCATGGTCATCCCCACGAGCTTCATCCCCGTGCTGCCGAGCGGCGAGCCACTCGCGGCGGACATGGCGCTCGGCGGGGCGCTCGCGGCGGATGGCATGCTCACGCTGGCGGGCCTTGCGGTCTGCGCGCTCGCGTTCGCCGCGCTCACGGCGGCGGGCGCGGCCTGGTTCGCGCGCTCCGAGGAGAGGTGATGGCCGTGACGCGACTCTCCGACCCGACGCCGCGCATGACTCTCTCGCGGGCCCTGCTCTCCGAGGCCCTGCGCCTGGCACGCTCCCCGCTCACGGCGGTGCACCTCGTCTGCGGCCTGGCAGCCGGTCTTGCCTGCGGCGAGTACTTCTCAGTAGCCCGATGGGACCCGGCGCTGGGCGCGGACGCCTATGCCCAGTTCCTCGGCGCCCTCATGCCGCTCATGTCCGCCATCGTCTGCGGGCTCGCCGTGGACGAGGAGCGCGCTGCCGGGCGCCTCGCCAACCTCACGGCGGTCCCCTCGCGCGGGCGCGCCGTCGCGGC
Source organism: Collinsella sp. AM17-1 (assembly GCF_003470665.1). Taxonomy (GTDB): domain Bacteria; phylum Actinomycetota; class Coriobacteriia; order Coriobacteriales; family Coriobacteriaceae; genus Collinsella. Next base: position 34 of record NZ_QRJZ01000003.1, on the reverse strand, counting down.
GAAGCTGCTCGCCCTTGCGGCGCTCGGCGCGGGC
>NZ_QRJZ01000029.1 GCF_003470665.1 Collinsella sp. AM17-1 | reverse complement strand
TATGTGCGGCGTAGGCCGCTTATTAGCCCGTCCAAGAATTGGGGCGCAGTTCAACGTGCGGCGGGGGTTCTTTCGTCCTGCGGAGTGTCCGCGAAGGTTAGCCCTCAGATCCTGCTACGACTACGTCCTCGGATTGTGGGGCTGAATGAAGGACGTGGCTGTGGGGGTGCCTTGTCCCGGTCGCTGTTTCGCGGCGTGGCCGCGAAACCACGCGCCACTTTGGGCATGGAGGGCTAGCTGATTGTGGCCTTCTGCTGCCCCAGTGCTGTTTCGCGCCTTTGGCGCGAAAGGCGCAGTACTTTGGGCGTGGGGGCTGGCTTGCGGACTCAGATGACCTAGAGAGATATGGGTGCAAACGAGAAATCGTTGTTGGGGTCGTCCTTTTCCATAAACTCATCGAGACAGAATGTCATATAGATTGGAACGTAAAGGATCTTGCCCTCTTTGCAAAGGTTTTCGTGGCTCAGCACAACGGCCTCGGGAATTTTGTACTCGCCCACACTCATCAAACGGTCGAGGGCTGCATGTGCTCGAACTTTCTTGCCCGATTTGACTTCGATTGGGACAACATGCCCGCGGGCACCTTCGATTACAAAGTCGACTTCACCGACCTCACGCGTTTGGTAGTACCACGTATCTGCTCCGAGGGCAACGAGTTCCTGTGCGACCACGTTCTCATAGAGGCCGCCGAGGTTGGGGGTTTTCATGTCAAGGTAGACGGCGCGTGCCGTGCTGCCGGGATACCGCGATGCGAGCATACCTGTATCGGACTCGTATAGTTTAAAGGCCGTCGTTTTCTCCGTCCTCTTGAGAGGACTTCGTGCCTCCGTCACCTGGGGGACCATCAATCCAACGCCTGCGTTCACCAGCCATAGGAAATCCTGCTCGTATTTTTGAAGACGAGCTCCCTCGCCTAGAGACGAGACGATAAAGCGATGGGACTCCGCCTCAAGCTGAACGGGAATTTGCTCGAAAATGGAGCGAACGTTAAACGCTCGAGTCGATGCATATTTAGAGATATCGCTTTTGTACTGATCGACTAGCTGAATTTGAAGCTCACGCGTTCTCACGAGCGAATAGCCCGAATCGATATAGTTCTGAACGACCTCCGGCATGCCGCCGCAAACGATATAGGCTCTAAAGTTTTTGAGCATCGCCTCATGAATAAAATTTTCGACGGGACGCCTCTCGACAAGGCAGCTGCGGATGTCTGCAAGCACATTCTCGCTGACGCTGTTTGCCCAACAAAACTCTTCAAAATCCATCGGCCGCATAACAATGTGCTCGACATACCCTACCGGAAAAGAAGAGATCCCCTTAAACTCAGTCCCAAGCATAGACCCCGAGAAGACATAGCTAAAGCGTCCGTCCTCGACCAGCGCCTTCATAAGTGTAACGATCTGCGGATACTCCTGAATCTCATCGACGAAGATAAGCGTGTCTCCTTCAACAAGCGGTGCATCCGCAAGAAGGGCCACACGGTTGATGAAGTCAATGGAGTTCTTAGCGCCAACAAGTACGTCTCTTGCCTCGGCATCAAGTAGCAGATTGACCTCATAATACGAAGCGTAGTTGCTCTTTCCAAACGCGCGAATCGCATAGCTCTTGCCAATCTGACGCGCACCGGTAACAAGCAGGGCCTTATGGGAGTTATTCTTCCAGCTCAAAAGCCTATCAGTGACTTTGCGGCGTAGCATTAAAACACCTCATTGACAAAAATTGGCAAATAGATTTGCCCCTAATCATACAAAAATTGACAAATAGATTTGACCCAAATCATACAAAAATTGGCAAATAGCAAAGCTCACTTAGGCCTCAAAGCCAGCGAGCCAGCACGGTACTTTGCGAAAAGGCTGGCGGCGCCGTTGTTGAGGGTGGCCAGGTTGACAGTGGCGCCGTTAGCGTTCTCGGCTGCTTGGGCGCGCAGGAGCGAAAGGGCGTCGGTAGCGTTCATGCAGAAGCCGACGGTAAAGTTCCATACTGCGAACTCGCAGTCGCTTGCCGCGGGGTGAAGCGCGATCGGCTATCCCTTATGTTGGATGAAAAGCCCCATGTTTTTGCAGGGGTGCATACTCGTCAAATTAATGTATAGAATCGCGTATAGTGCGAGTAAGATATTGCGCTGTCCGTTTTGTGTTTAGCAAAGATATAGTTTGCATAATCTGGTCTAATCCCTGCTCTATTTAAATAAAGTTGCACGTAAATGGCGTAGATATGCCTGAACTGGGCTTCTTTACGCTGAGCGGGTAAAATCGACCGTTCGCCGCTTAGGTATTTTCAAAATGAATAAAATGAGCGATAAAGAGAATATAAACCTTAATAAACTCGCGTATCGCACGGACGCGGGTTATTAATGGGTTGTAGGCCTTTTACAGAAAGGATTCCAGCAATGTCTAAGCCTCTTGGCAAGCCCGATCGTATTGTCGTCGCCCTCGGCGGCAACGCCCTCGGCAACAACCCCGTCGAGCAGATCGAGGCCGTGAGCAACACCGCCCACGCTCTCCTTGGTCTTATCGAGCAGGGCAACGAGATCATCATCACCCACGGCAACGGCCCGCAGGTCGGCATGATCCAGAACGCCTTCGCCGCTGCCCACGATGCCATCGGTACCCCCGAGATGCCGCTGCCCGAGTGCGGCGCCATGTCCCAGGGCTACATTGGTTATCACCTGCAGCAGGGCATCGGCCGCGAGATGCACAAGCGCTATAAGCGTTGGCACGCCGCCACCGTCGTCACCCAGATCGAGTGCGATCCGGATGATCCCGCGTTCAAGAACCCGACTAAGCCGATCGGTCCCTTCTACACCGAGGAGCAGGCCAAGGAGTTCATGGCCGAGGATCCCTCCAAGGTCTTCGTCGAGGATTCCGGCCGCGGCTGGCGTCGCGTCGTCGCTTCTCCCGATCCCAAGAAGATCGTCGAGGCTGACTCCATCCTCAACCTGCTCGACAACGAGTTCATCGTCATCGCCTGCGGTGGCGGCGGCATCCCCGTCGTCCGCGACTACGAGAACAAGGGCTGCTACAAGGGCGTTCCCGCCGTCATCGACAAGGACCTGGGCGGCGAGCTGCTGGCCGAGGACTGCGACGCCGACGTTCTGTTCCTGCTGACCGCCGTTGAGCATGTCGCCATCAACTTTGGCAAGCCCAACCAGGAGGAGCTCGAGGACCTCACCGCCGACGAGGCCGAGCGTCTGGCCGACGAGGGTCAGTTCGGCAAGGGTTCCATGGAGCCCAAGGTCCGTGCTGCCATCAAGTTCGCTCGTTCCCGCAAGGGCCGCACCTGCATCATTGGCGCTCTGGACAAGGCCGCCGAGACCATGGCCGGCCTCTCCGGTACCCGCATCCACGAGTAGTCTCTACTCTGTTGCCTCTCTCGTGGGCGCCAGGCAAAGCGCCCACAAACTAGCCTCTCTTCATGAGCCCCGCAGTCCGCTCCGGCTGCGGGGCTTTTGCTATTGAGGTAGCTGTTCATTAGTCATTGGGGACAGACTTAAATGAGTAGCACCAATCAACTGCGGAAAGTGCATCCCAGAATGAGCGTCCAAAACGGGGCACAGTTCCCCCGGGGTCCTCCACCGGAAAATGCATCCCGGAATTATGCCGAAAAGTGGGGCACAGTTTCCCAAGCAGGCCGCTAACGGAAGGCACATCCCGTTATCGAACTCCAAAGCGGGGTGCACTTTCCGAGCCGGCAGTTCCGGGCAGCCTGGGACCACTCATTTAAGTCTGTCCCCGATGAGTGGGTACTCATTTAAGTCTGTCCCCAATGAGTGCTCATGACTAGTAGTAGGCCCACATGGCTTCGACTTCGTTGAGGACCTCTACGACGCCCCAGCGGCGGGCGCTGCGGCTGGCCGAGTTGGGGTCGTAGACGCCAATCTGGTTGGCATCGTCGATGCCGTAGAGCACGATGTAGTGGCCTACGTTGGTAAACGTACCGGGGCGCACTGCGGCGATAACGGGCGCACCCGAGCGAAGTGCTTGGGTAATCGATTCACGATCGTTATAGAGCTGTGTTCCGTTGAGTCCCAGCTGCCACGAACCGCCTGTCATAAACGACCACTCGGTGGCACCAGTGGGGGCGTAGTTGCCGGCTTCGGCCAGTGCGCATATATCGACCGGCGTCTTATCGGTGTGGCCGGTCTTAAAGATATAGACCATGGTGAGGCAAGTGGGGCCGCAAACGTTTTCGCGAATAGTGCCACCGGCATAGGGCAGCTCCGACCATGCGGGGTCAATTTGGTAGATGTGGGGCATGGTGCCGGCCTGCCATTGCGAGCGTGGGGTCGAGAACGCAAAGGAGTAACCGGGCGCGACGGGAGCTTTAAGCAGCTTGTCCTCGGCAGTGGGCTCAAGACCGGCTGATCCGTGGGAGATACAGGATCCCAAAAACACAAAGACGAGGCAGGCGGCGATGGAGCAAAGCGCAAGGCGTAGGCGGCGGGCCGGAAGCGCGCGGCTTGTGGTATGCGACGCGGGGCGAGGGGCAGAACTGCCGCGATCGCGTTGAGGTCGCGAAAAGGAGCGCTTGACGTAGTAGTCGGTCTTACGGCGATCGTAGCGGCGTGGCTGCGATGTGTCGGTCTGGCGTTGGCGTGTGCTCGTACTCATGCGGTCTGACTGCTGCACGGTACGGCTTTGTTGCCGCGAAGAAGCCCCGAGCTGCTCTTGGGGGCGCTGCGGGCTGTCGTTGTCGGAGGTGCTTCTGGGCGTTGGCGTGGTGCGGCCGGCAAGGCGCACGTTTTGTGGCCGTTGGTCGCCGTCATTGTATCCGTATGCCATTCGAATCACCTTGCCTCATGTGTAACTTGTCTATCCTACATAAAAAGATGCACGACACATGGGCATGTGCGCCAAAAGCCTGACAAATGGTATGAACGTTGCCGCGCCGCGCGCCAAGCGTCACGGCAACAGGTCTTCAAAAGCAGACAAGATGAAAGCGTCCAAGACGAATGACGTCTTCCGCCGTTCGTCCCAAAAACGGCGCCGCTCGTTTTACAGTTCTGCCTTCGGTCGAGCCTTGGACGGCAATGCAATGCCAAGGCCGTATCTTAAAGCCACGAAATAAAAGCGCGCGGCAAAACAGACCGCGCAAGGGGTGACGCCAAAGAGGCGTCAATAAGGAAAGGAGGGGAACAATGGCGGACAAGAACGCAGAGGTTGCAGTCGAGGGTAACGGTGGCATGAAGAAAACGCTTTCGCTCTGGAACTTCTTCACCATCGGTTTCGGTGCCATCATCGGAACTGGCTGGGTTCTGCAGGTCGGCGACTGGATGGTCGTGGGCGGCGGTCCCGTTCCCGCTATGATCGCATTCCTCTTGGGTGCAATCTTTCTCGTGCCCGTCGGAGCTGTTTTCGGTGAGCTCACGGCTGCTATCCCCATCTCGGGCGGCATCGTCGAGTATGTCGATCGTAGCTTTGGCCGTACGCTGAGCTATATCACCGGTTGGCTCCTGGCCCTGGGCAACGGCATCCTGTGCCCGTGGGAGGCAATCGCTATCTCGACCCTCGTGTCCGAGATGTTCGGCAGCCTGCCCGGTCTTGAGTGGCTGCGTGCTGTCAAGCTCTATACCATCCTGGGCGCCGACGTTTACCTGTTCCCGACGCTGATCGCGCTCGGCTTTGCAACCTACGTCATCTTCCTCAACTTCCGCGGTGCCAGCTCGGCCGCCAAGCTGCAGGCCTTCCTGACCAAGGCCCTGCTCTGCGGCATGCTGCTCGCCATGGGCGTCTCGCTGTTCACCGGCTCGCCGGACAACGCCATGCCCGTGTTCTCCCAGGTCACCGGTGCTGGCGGCGGCAAGCCTGCTACCGAGGGCACCAGCCTGTTCGCAGGCATCGTTTCGGTCCTGGTTCTGACCCCGTTCTTCTACGCCGGTTTCGACACCATTCCTCAGCAGGCTGAGGAAGCAGCCGAGGGCCTCAACTGGAACAAGTTCGGCAAGATTATCTCCCTGGCCCTGCTGGCCGCTGGCGGCTTCTACATGGTCTGCATCTACTCGTTCGGCACCATCCTCGACTGGCATGAGTTCGTTAAGAGCCCGGTTCCCGCACTCGCCTGCCTCAAGGGCATCAACATGCTTTTGTACCTGGCCATGCTCGTCATCGCCACGCTTGGACCCATGGGCCCGATGAACTCCTTCTACGGCGCCACGAGCCGCATCATGCTCGCCATGGGCCGTAAGGGCCAGCTGCCCGAGAAGTTCGCCGAGGTCGATCCCAGCTCCGGCGCTCCCAAGCTCGCCTGCGTCGTTCTGGCCGTCATCACCGTCGTCGGTCCGTTCCTGGGCAAGAACATGCTCATCCCTCTGACCAACGTGTCGGCTCTCGCCTTCATCTTCTCCTGCGGCATGGTCGCCCTCGCTTGCCTGCGCATGCGCTTTACCGAGCCCGACCTGCCTCGTCCCTACGAGGTGCCCGGCGGCAAGTTTGGCATCAGTCTCGCTGTTGCTGCCTGCGCCGTCATCATCGGCCTGCTCGTGATCCCGTTCTCTCCCGCCTCCCTCAACATGGTGGAGTGGAGCATCGTGATCGGCTGGCTGGCCATTGGCCTGGCTCTTATGGCCTTTACCAATTCTCGCAAAAAGTAGCGCCTAGCCGGGGCGGATCGGGTGCGCGGGATCCTCTCTTTCGCGCACCGAACCCGGCACCACTTGGGTAGTTTTGTGAGGCCTTAACCCAACACGGCCTCGCCCACTATATGGATCCATAAGGAGGAACCATGTCCACTAAGTATGCAATCGTTGGCGGCAAGCTCATCGACGGTACCGGTGCCGAGCCGGTCGAGAACTCCCTCGTTCTCGTCGACGACAACGGCAAGATCGAGTACGCCGGCACTATGCAGGACCTTCCCGAGGGCGTTGAGGTTATCGACGCCGCCGGCAAGACCGTCCTTCCCGGCCTGATCGACACCCACCTGCACTTCTCGGGCAACCTGACCGACGATGACACCGACTGGGTCATGCAGCCGCTCCTCGAGAAGCAGGCCGTCGCCGTCAAGCAGGCCTACGACTGCCTCACCCACGGCCTCACCACCGTCTGCGAGATCGGCCGCTTTGGTATCCAGATTCGCGACTGCATCGACAAGGGCGTCTTCAAGGGCCCGCGCGTTCTGGCCACTGGTCTTGGCTTCTGCCGCGTTGCCGGCCACGGTGACTCCCACCACTGCACCCAGGAGCTCAACAAGGAATCCCATCCCTGGGGCGACCAGGTCGATGGTCCTTGGGATCTGCGCAAGGCCGTCCGTCGTCGCCTGCGCGAGAACCCCGATGCCATCAAGATCTGGGCTACCGGTGGCGGCATCTGGCGTTGGGATTCCGGTCGCGACCAGCACTATTGCTCCGAGGAGATCCAGGCCGTGGTCGAAGAGGCAAAGATGGTCGGCATCCCCGTGTGGAGTCACTGCTACAACAACCACGCCGCCGCCTACGACTCCGTTCGCTTTGGCTGCGAGCAGCTGATTCACGGCTTCGATATCGATGAGCGCACCATGGACCTCATGGCCGAGCAGGGCACCTTCTTCACCCCGACGATCGCCTTCCTGCCCACCTGGTACGCCACCTATCCGCCCGTCTACGTCCCCGAGCTGCACGACAAGTACGAGGGCACCCTGGTCGAGAAGGAGCTGCAGCGCAACTACGACTGCCTGCGCGAGGCCAAGAAGCGCGGCGTCGTCATGACGATCGGCTCCGACTCCTTCTCCTTCGTCACCCCGTACGGCACCTGCTCCATCGAGGAGATGTACGAGTTCGTCGACAAGATCGGCTTCACTCCGGTCGAGACCATCACCTGCGCCACCCTCAACGGTGCCAAGATGTGCCACATCGAGGACGAGACCGGTTCCATCGAGGCCGGCAAGTGCGCCGACCTGCTGGTTGTCAATGGTGACGTCGCCGCCGACATCCACGTGCTCAACACCGACAACATGGACGTCATCATGAAGGATGGCTGGATCGTCGAGGCTGGCACTTTTGGTGAGGCTAACAAATACAGCGCCTAAGATACCGTTTGTCGATGGCTTGATGTAAAACACAGTTTTTGATTGCATAATGCAATGGAGAGGGTCGCTTGCGGCCCTCTTTATTGCTATGGGTGCTAAGGACAAGAGGGGATGACGGTGGATTTAAACAGGCTGATTCTGGGCAAGAGCTACAACTCTACCAAGGTCTTTCGTACGGCCCAGCATGTGGTTCAGGCCATCCTGCTCGGTATTGTCGTTCCGGCGCTTATCCTGCTGCTTATCTGGGATTTAACCGATAATCCCAATCCCGTTCCGGGCGTTGTCGTTATTGCCGGCCTGGTCATGCTGTGCTTCTTTTTCTCGTATGTCTTTGTGGTCCCCGACGACCTCACATCGAGCGCAACCGACCGTACGCTCGCCATCGCATCAAAAATATTCGCCTACACGTCGCGCGGCCTTACGCCCGAAGCGGCCCTGGGCGCCTCTAAAATAATCCTGTCCGAGACCATCGCCTCTGCCATCTGCTTTACCGATGGCAAACAGGTGTTGGCAAGCTGGGGCGAGGACTCGGCAAAGTGCCCTGCCGGAACCCCGGTAGTGCTCAAGACCACGCTCAACGTGATTGGGACGGGTGAGCAGAGCGTGTTTTCGCGTGACGCTTCCAATGAGACGGGTGGCTACTTTCCGCGCCTGCGCGCCGGCATTGTCGCACCGCTTACCGTGCGCGGGCATTGCGTGGGCACGCTTGAGCTGTATTATCCCCGTCTGAGCAGCATCGATATGCGCCAGACGGCGCTTGCCTCGGGCTTTGCCGACCTCATTTCCACGCAGCTCGCCAGCTTTGAGCTCGAGCGCCAGGACGAGCTTACGGCCCGCGTGGAGCTGCGCGCCCTGCAGTCGCAGGTCGACCCGCATTTTCTGTTCAATACCATCAGCACCATCGTGTCGCTCGTGCGAACCGAGCCCGACAAGGCGCGATCGCTGCTGATCGACTTTTCCAATTACTATCGTCAGACGCTTTCTGACTCCGATACGCTCACCACGCTCGAGCATGAGGTGGAACAGGGCACTCGTTATATCAATCTTATGCAGGCCCGGTATGGCGACGGCCGTCTGCGCGTTTCGGTCGACATCGACTTTGAGGTGCGCGACAGCATGGTGCCGCCGTTTATCTTGCAGCCGCTGCTCGAAAACTGCATCAAGCATGCGCAGCGCGAGACCGAGCCGCTTTCTATTCGTGTTGGGGCTTTTGAGACCGATGACGGCTTGGAGATCATCGTCGAAGATGACGGCATCGGTATGAGCGAAGAAGTCTGCGCGCATCTGTTTGAGCAACATCGCCGAGAGGAGCCCGAGAGCATTACCGCCGACGGCTCCATCAAGCGAGGCTGCGGCCTGGCGCTCTTCAACGTGCTTCAGCGCATCCATTTCTTTTACGGGGAAGATTCTGGCATGCGCGTGAAGTCCCAGGAGGGCGTGGGAACGCAGGTCATCGTCGAGCTGAACGGCGAGCCGCATGAGCCGGCGCCGATGACGGTGTAGCACGCGGTTGGATTGAGAGAAAAAGAGGGGAAGCGCATATGTCCGAGGGATGGAACATCTTGGTGGTTGATGACGAGCCTCCTATTAGGGCTGAGCTACGTTATCTGCTGGAAAAGGATGCACGTGTGGGCCAGATTGCCGAGGCGGGCAATGTCACCGAGGCCGTGGAGTCGATTCTGTCGAACAAGCCCGACGTGCTGTTTTTGGATATCACGATGCCCGGCCGCTCGGGAATTGAGCTAGCCGAGACCCTGCAAAACCTAAAGACGCCGCCGGTGGTGGTGTTTGTGACGGCGTTTGCAGAGTTCGCGGCCGACGCGTATAACCTCGATGCTGTCGACTATGTCGTCAAGCCGGTCGAGGACGCGCGCCTGTCGAAGGCGCTCGACAAGATCGAAACCGCCCTGGGTGTTCGCCGCGCTGTCCATACCCCGCGCCAGCCCCTTCGCCTGACGGTGGACCGCGGGGGCAAAAAGGTGTTCATTCCCGCCGCAGACGTCTGCTACTTTGAGGCGCGCGCCGATTTTTGCAACGCCATCTGCGCCGAGGGAACGTACCTGATCAATGAGTCGATCTCTTCGCTCGAGCGTCGCTTGAGCTCCGAGGGCTTTATTCGCGTTCATCGCAGCTATCTGGTCAATTTGGAAGACGTGCACAATGTTGAGATTGGCTCCACGGGGTTGATGGAGCTCAGGCTCGACCGCGTGAGCTCGACGGTGCCGGTGTCCCGTCGTCGTGCCGCCGAGGTCAAGTCGCACCTGGGGCTTGCGTAAGAGGCTTGCGTGTCGTCGTTTACCATCGCAGGTTTGGCATGGGCGCGCGGTGGGCATAATGGGTGGAATCGAATGAAATCGAAAGGATTATTATGCCCGCGCTTATCACCCATCATCTGTTTGGCGAGGAAAGCATCGACCGTCTTCCGCAGGGCGTCATCACGTCCGATGAAGAGCGCATTGCCTTTATCTTGGGCAACCAAGGTCCCGACCCGTTTTTCTTTCACATTCTGACACCGCGTGTTTCCGACTGTACGCTGCTGGCGCAGGTCATGCATCGCTCGCGCATGTCTCGCCAGTTCGCGTGCCTGCGCGACGGCGTGTCGCATCTGCTGCCGCGCGACGCCAGCTTGGGTCGCGCCTTTGCGCTGGGTCTGCTGTCTCATTACGTGCTCGACCGCAACGCCCACCCCTTTGTCTATGAGCAGCAGTTTGGCATCGTGGAGTCCGATTCAGAGCTTGAGGATTCGAGCAGTCAGGTCCATGCCGTGATCGAGAGCGACCTGGATGTACTGATGCTGCAGCTTAAACGCGATGGCGCTACGGTTGACGATTACCCGCCGGCGGGCGAGATCGTCACCACCGATCGCATCAATCGCGTGGCCGGCGTGCTGATGAGCTATGTTGCCGGACGCGTGTACGGCATTGACATTCCGGCGGGGGAGTACGGTGCTGCCGTTGCCAATATGCAGCGACTTTACCGCGCGATTGAGCCGGCCGGCTCCGCAAAGACGCGCGCGATCTCGCTGGTTGAGGGCTTGGTGCACGACTACTCGCTGCTCGACGGCCTTGCCCATCGCGTGACGACGGAGCTGCCCGAGCGCACCGGTAACCTGGGCCATCTGACATGGAAGAATCCCTTTACCGACGAGGTTTCGACCGAGAGCTTCCCCGAGGTCTTTGAGCGCGCGCTGGTCGATTACGAGCTCACCGTTGCCCGCTTTATCGAGACTGGCGACATGGAGGCCGTGACCGGGCATATCAACTACAGCGGCCGCGTGCTCGACCCCAACGAGGAGTTCGACCGCGAGGAATAACAAACCGTTTCAATAAGTTGCGGTGGAATAGTTCCTGAATGAGGCCCCCGGAGGGCTAAGCGGGAACTATTTCACCGCAACTGCGTTGATGGGATGGCGTTTCGCCCTGCGTGTCCGTATGACCGCTCCTGTCCCTTTGCCGAATCCTTACCGGTGCCTCTATGCAATTGGGGTACGATGAACTAACTGCATATCGGGCGAATACGAAGGGGCCCTGTCCATGAAATACACCAAGCTCGAGCGTAACTGGGTCATGTACGATGTGGGAAACTCAGCCCTCGTGCTGCTCAATACCTCGGTGGTGCCCATCTACTTTAACGCCATCAATACCGGTGCTTCCTCGGCAGACCTGGTGGTCGCTTGGGGCAACGCTCAGACGATTGCCTCGCTGGTCATTGCCATGCTCATGCCCATTCTGGGCGCGCTTGCCGATTACGCCGGCAACAAGATCAAGTTCTTCTTGGGCTTCTTCCTCACGGGCCTGGTTCTTTGCCTGGCGCAGGCTATCCCAATGTCCGCCATGGCATTTTTGGCCGTGTACGTGCTGTGCACCATCGGCCTTAACTCTTCTATGACGTTCTACGACGCTATGCTGCCCGACATTACCACCGACGAGCGCATGGACGCCGTGTCCAGCTCGGGTTATGCCTGGGGCTACATCGGTTCCACCGTGCCGTTCATCATCTGCTTGGCGCTTATCATGGGTGGCCCCGCTCTTGGCGTCCCCACCATGCTGGCAACGCGTCTGTCGTTTATCATCACTGGTGCCTGGTGGCTCATCTTTACCCTGCCGCTCATTCGCACCTATAAGCAAAAGTACGGTCGCGAGCGCGGTCCCGAGGACACCATCGGCCACATCGTGGGCGGTGTGTTCTCCGAGGTCGGACACACCATGCGCGAGATCGCCCACAACAAGACCGTGCTGGTCTACATGATCGCGTTCTTCTTCTACATCGACGGTGTGCACACGGTCATTTCCATGGCAACCAGCTACGGATCGGCCTTGGGCATCGATTCGACCCAGTTGGTCCTGGCGCTGCTCGTCACGCAGTTCGTGGCCTTTCCGTCCGCCATCATCTACGGCAAGCTCGCCGGCCGCGTGGGCACGCTCAACATGATATTGGTGGCAGTCGCCGCCTATATGGGCATTGTGCTGTTCGCCGCGTTCTTCCTAAAGACCGCCTTTGAGTTTTGGGTGCTTGCCATTATGGTCGGCCTGTTCCAGGGCGGCGTGCAGGCGCTCAGCCGCAGCTACTTTGGCCGCATTATTCCCAAGGAAAAGTCCAACGAGTACTACGGCTTCTTTGACATCTTTGGCCGCTATGCAAGCGTTATGGGCACCTTCCTGGTGTCGATCGTCACCTCGCTGACCGGCAACCCGTCGCTGGGCGTCCTATCCATTGGTGTGCTGCTGGTCGTTGGCTTTATGCTGCTGGTCCGCCTGTCCCGCATGACTCGGGCGGCAGAGCATGCCGCATAGGAGTGAGCGGCTATTGTGCCTGTCCACGGTACTCTTTTGGGGTTATCCGCAATAAACATTCTGACTTTCGAACAATGATTAGCCCAAGTGGGTATGATGGAGTCAGCTAGGTCGCGGGGCGTCGCCTGTGTTTGGCGGCGTCCCGTTTTTGTGTTGCAGGGAGGGTAAGGCATGAACGCCACGGTCGTGATTCCAACGTATTGGGCGGGCGATGACGCTCGCGCAAACGCCCCTGGCACCTATGACCATTCGACACGACTCAACGCCGACAATCCCGAACTCGACCGCTGCCTGGCCTCGCTTGAGCAGGTGCGCGACATCCCGCGCATCATCCTTTTGGTGGTCTGTCCCGTTTCTGCCACAGCCGATGTGTCGCTGCGCGTGCACGAGATTGTCGACGCGCATCCCACGCTCAAGGTCACCGTTGTCACCAACACCCAGGCCTCGCGCATCGCAGACCGGGTTGCTCAGATCGCGCCCAAGGGTTCGGGCGAGTGCGTGAGCCTGCGAGGTTACGGTGCCATCCGCAACATGGGGCTGGCCTGCGCTGCGGTGCTGGGGCATGACGCGGTTATCTTTTTGGATGACGATGAGGCTGTCATCGACGCCGACTTTATGAAGCGCGCGACCTATGCGTTGGGGCAGCAGACGCGTCAGGGCTTGCCGATCTTGGTCAAGAGCGGTTACTTTTACGATCGCGACGGATCCCCGCTGGCGCCCACGGACAAGGTGGGCATCTGCCATCGTTGGTGGACCAAGCGCATCGAGTTCAACCGTTGGATGAAAAAGGCGCTCTCGGGCACCCGCATCTCGCGCTCCAACTACGTGTGCGGCGGCCTGATGGCCCTGCACGCCCGCGCCTTTACGCGTGTGGCATTCGACCCGTTTATCACCCGCGGCGAGGACTTGGATTACCTCTTTAACATGCGCATGTTTGGCTACGACGTGTGGTTCGATAACGAGTGGACCGTGCGCCATCTGCCTCCGGAGTCCGAAAAGCGCTCACCGCGCTTTATGCAGGATGTATACCGTTGGTACTACGAACGGGCCAAGTTGACATTCGCCGCGCATCAAAAGGAGCTCATTCCCGTTACGGCAGCATCGCTCATGCCCTACCCGGGCCCGTGGATTTCGCGCGAGCTCGACGACCGCGTGCGCAAGACCGCTATGGTCCGCAGCGTGTTTACCCGCGAGCATGAGGGCTACCTGCGCATCTGGCGCCATGGTATCGACGAGGCAAAAGCCTATGCGCGCCAAAACGCTGCAAGCTACCTGCGTTTCCAGAGTTTTTGGCCCAAGATCATGGACGGGCTTTGGCGTGACGCACAACTGATCAGTATCCTGGAGGGGGCCGAATGATCGACCGCCGCGCCCAGCGCGATAGTTCAATATCAATCTTTCGCATCATTGCCGTTGCCTGCGCCATTTGCGTGCTGGTGTACTTTATTTTTGCCCTGGCGACTGGAATCGAGCCGATCGCGACCGTGGTCGCCTGCGCACTGCTGTGCATCTTTCTGTGCATCTTTATCTTTTTGACGCTCAATCCCGATTCGGTGCGCTCCCAGTACACCGAGGAGACGCTCTCGGTGGCCTCGGCCATGCTCGAGGACATTAAGGGCGGTCTGACGCAGGAGTCGGCGCGTTTGGTGTGCCAGCGCATTTTGCCCGAGACGCGCGCCATGACGGTGGCCATCACCGATGAGGACAACGTGCTTGCCTGCGCGGGCGAGTTTGAGGAAAAACTACTGCCAGATTCTCCCATCCACACGCTTGCCACACGCTACGTTATCGAACATGGCATCGTGCAGTCGTTCAACCGTATGGTGGATGTCGTGGGCTCGGACGGCTCGCACAACCAAGTCCCCGCCGGCATTATCGCCCCCATCAAGGTGGGCGATCGTACCGTCGGCACGCTCAAGTTCTACTACAAGACCCCGCGCGCCGTCGACCGTACCCAGTACGCGCTTGCCTCGGGCTTTGCCGAGATTTTGTCCACGCAGCTCGCCATCCACGAGCTCGAGGTGCAAAAGGAACTCACAGCGCGCGCCGAGGTGCGTGCGCTGCAGGCGCAGATTAACCCGCACTTCCTGTTCAACACGCTGAACACCATTGCATCGTTTACGCGCACCGACCCGCTGAGGGCCCGCGAACTGCTTCGTGAGTTCTCATCGTTCTATCGCGCCACGCTCGACAACTCGGGATCGCTTATTCCGGTCTCGCGCGAGGTCGCACAGACCAAGCGCTACCTTACCTTTGAGAAGGCCCGCTTTGGCGAGGACCGCGTGCTTGCGACGTTCGATGTGTCCGAGGACGTGGAAGATACGCTGGTGCCGGCGTTCGTGATCCAGCCGATTGTCGAGAACGCTGTGCGTCATGGTATGGGCGATGACGACGCCCTGAGGATCGACGTGACCGTTCACCAAGACGGCGAGGATGCAATCTTGATTGCCGTGGCCGATAATGGCGTGGGCATGGATGAGGGTACCGCCGCCAGACTGTTTGACGAGCGCTCTGCCCGTCCCGACGCCAGCTCTCCCCAGGGTGGCGGCGCCGGTGTGGCCATGCACAATATTTCGGAGCGCATCCATCGCTTTTTTGGGCCGCACTCCTATACGCGTGTCGAATCGGCGCCGGGCAAGGGCACCAAAGTGCTTCTTCATCTTGATTTGTCAGAGAGCATCTTTGACATTCAAGAGTAAAATAAAAGGCTACGGGCTCAACGTCATGCGACGGATGCCCGGCGTAGTTAGTTGACGAAAGGTTTTATCCCTATGCTGCGTGCGATGATTGTGGATGATGAGGCGCCGGCTCGCTCGGAGCTTCGCTTCCTGCTCGAGCAAACGGGCAAGATCGGCACGATCACGGAGGCGTCGAGCGTCCGCTCCGCCATTGAGATGTTGATGGAAAGCCGCGTCGATGTCGTATTTCTCGATATCTCGATGCCCGGCGCTTCTGGTTTGCAGCTTGCCGAGGCACTGCATAAGCTTAAGAATCCGCCGGCGATTGTGTTTGTGACCGCGTATAGCGATCATGCCGTCGAGGCGTTCGACGTAGATGCCGTCGATTACCTCATGAAGCCGGTTGAGGAGGCGCGCCTGGATCGCGCGATCGAGAAGGTCATGCAGCACGCTAAGCCCGTCACGGACAGCAAAGCCACCATCGAGCGCATTCCGGTGGAAAAGGGCGGCCGTAAGGTCCTCATTCCCGTGGATGACATTCGCTTCATCATGGCCAAGGACGATTACTCCTGTATCTATACCATCGATGATCGTTTTCTATCGACGACTTCGCTGGCGCAGTTCGAGGCCAAGCTTTGCGACTTTGGCTTCTTTCGCGTTCATCGCCGCTATATCGTCAACTTGGCGTGCGTCACGGATGTCGAGACGGTGCCCTCGGGCGCTATCCAACTGGGCATTACGGGCGTCGACGAACGCGTGCCGGTCTCGCGCCGCCGCGTTGTGCCGCTCAAGAAGGCCCTGAGCCTCTAGCGCACTGGCCCCGCAGCCCTGTAGGCCAATTGTCTGCGGAGCCGTGGGGTTTTATATACGTCGAATCGGTTTTGCAGAAGGGATCCCATGAACAGTGCACGCGCCAAGCGCATCGACATCATCTCGGACACCCACGGCTATCTTTCGCCCGCGCTTCTGGACGAGCTCAAGGGCGCAGATCTGATCATCCATGCCGGAGACCTCACCTCAGAGATGGATTACGAGCATCTATGCACCATCGCCCCCGTGCGAGCGGTCCTAGGAAACAACGACTACTACCGCGACTACGGCCCGGATGTAGACCGTCTTGCGCTCTTCACCTACGAAGGCCTCAAATTCGCCGTAGCCCACTACCGCGAAGACCTGCCTGTGGGATCCGTAGACGTAGCCATCAACGGTCACACCCACGTAACCAAAGAAGCGCAAGTAGGCCGCTGCCTGGTCCTCAATCCCGGCAGCGCTAGCTACCCCAGAGGCACCAGAGGCCCCACCATGGCCAGAATGCTCGTAAAAGACGGCAAGATCCTGAGCACCAAATTTATTGACTTGGAGTAACCGCAACAAAAACGGGGGATGCAGATCGCATCTCCCGTTTTTCTTTGAGCCAAAGGCAGAGTCCCAACAAGATCCATCAGATCAATTCCGCTGAGGAGCACGCGGGCTAGCCGCGCAGCGGCGCACGCCCGCAAAACTGGTTGAACATAGTGACGGTAGGGAGGGTCTCCGGGGCCGGCTGGCGCGGATTAAGTTTGTCGCGAGTTCCGCACGCAAAGGAAAGCACTTAATGTGCTTTCCG
>NZ_QRJZ01000028.1 GCF_003470665.1 Collinsella sp. AM17-1 | reverse complement strand
GCGCCGCGCTGGGAAGGGCCGCGTAGCGGTCCAAGAAATCGTCCGCAGTCCCGACGCACTTTCCGGATGGTAGGCCTAACGGAAAGCGTGTCCCAGAATGAACGCTCAAACTGGGATGCAGTTTCCAAGTGAACGACAACCGGAAAGTGTGTCCCATTCCAGGCGCGGATTCCGGGATGCACTTTCCGTTTGAAGCTCCAACCGGAAAGCGCATCCCATTCTGAGCGCCAATTCCGGGACGCAGTTTCCGCTCCAAACAAAAGGCCCCGGCTCGCGATGGAACTGGGGCCAAAGGCGCAGCATATACAGTTGATGTTGAGCGCGAACAGCCCGTCAGCAATGGCCGTCCGCGCTCTACTCTACCCGCGGTGACGGGCGCGGCTGTAGGGCGTATCCACCATGGGCAGATCCGGACGCAGCTTGCCGTCGAATGCGCGGTAGGCATTCTGCACGGCGGGCGCCGTGGGGATCGTTGCAATCTCGCCGATGCCCTTGCCACCATATGCCACGGGCAGCAGCTCGTCCTTCTCCACGTAGATGGCGTGGATATCCGGAATCTCGGGCGCACGGAACAGCCCGAGCGTGCCGTACCTTGCCTGGGGTACGCAGTCCTTGAGCGGCCAGTCCTCGGTAAGCGCATAGCCCATACCCATGAGCACGCCGCCTTCGATCTGGCCCTGGATGGAGATGGGGTTGACCACCTTGCCGGAATCGTGCGCGGCATAGACCTCGCTCACGCGGCCGTCATCGTCCAGAATGGCCACGTGCGTGGCAAAGCCGTAGCAGATGTGGCTCTTGGGATTGGGGACGTCGGCGCCCAGTTTGTCGGTCGGCTCCAGATACACGTAGCCAAACTCGCATCCCTCGAGCGCCTTGATGGCGGCCGCGGGATCCTGAGGATGCATGCCCTGGCCGGCGACGAGCTCCTGTGTGCGTAGCTGATAGGCGCGACCGTCGTCGTACTCGATCTTGACGCCGTCACCATGGGCGCTCACCGGGGCGGTAGGCGCAGGCTTACCGGCCTCGATGCCAACCATGGCATCGCGCAGCAGGAAGGCGGCGCCGCGCACGGCCTCGCCGGTCACGACCGTCTGGCGCGAGCCAGACGTGGTGCCGGAGTCGGGAGCGTTCTCGGTGGAGCACTCGCCGTTGGCAATGCAGCTCAGCGGCAGACCGCACGCCTCGGCAACGTCCTGCAAAAAGACCGTGTTGCAGCCCTGGCCGATGTCGGACGTGGCGGCGTAGACCACGGCCACGCCGTTCTCGATGCGGATCTTGCAGCGGCCGGCATCGGGCAGGCCCACGCCCACGCCGGCGTTCTTCATGGCGCAGGCGATACCGGCGTGTCCGGGATGCGCGTAATAGGCATCCTTGACCTCGAGCAGCGTCTCCTTAAGCGCCGTGGAGCAATCGGCGATCTGGCCGTTGGGCAAAACCTCGCCCGGCTCGATGGCGTTACGGTAGCGGATCTCCCACGGATCCAGGCCGACCTTCTCGGCCAGTAGGTCAATCAGGCTCTCGAGTGCAAACTCGGACTGGCAAACGCCAAAGCCACGGTACGCGCCGGCAGGCGGGTTGTTAGTGTAGTAGCCAAAACCGCGAATGTCGGTGTTCTGGTACTTGTAGGGACCGACGGCATGCGTGCAGGCACGCTCGAGCACCGGGCCGCACAGCGAAGCGTAGGCGCCGGTATCAAAGTTGATCTCGCAATCCAGGCCGGTAAAGTTGCCTTCGGCATCGCAGCCCAGTGTAAAGGTGCCGTCCATGGCATGACGCTTGGGATGGAACGCGAGCGACTCGGCACGCGTGAGCTTGCACTTCACAGGACGCTGGAGCTTATAGGCAGCAAGCGCGGCCAGGTGCTGGATCGAAACGTCCTCCTTACCGCCAAAGCCGCCGCCCACGAGCATGGTCTCGACGACCACGCGCTCGGGCTCGTTGTCCCAGCCAAACATGTGGGCACACTCTTTGCGCGTGTCGTAGGCACCCTGGTCGGTCGACTGCACCTTGACGCCGTTCTTGTACGGGAAGGCAACGGCGCACTCGGGCTCCAAGAAGGCATGCTCGGTAAAGGGCGTGGTAAAGCGCTGCGTCACGGTGAACGCGCTTTCGGCCAGCGCCTTGGCGGCGTCGCCGCGCGTCACGTGGCGACTCTGACACACGTTGTCCTTGAGCTCCACCGTGTTGCCGAAGGCAAAGAAGCTGTCGTGCAGGCGCGGGGCGTCGGCGGCCCTGGCCTCGACAATGTTACGCACGGGCTCCAGCGGCTCGTAATCAATCTTTACGAGCTTCTTGGCCTTCTCGAGCGTCGCTTCGTCCTCGGCAACCACCAGCACAATGGCATCGCCCACGCAGCGGGTGATGTCGCCCTGGGCGATCATGACGTCCCAGTCCTGGATAAGGTGGCCGACCTGGTTGACCGGCACGTCCTCGGCGCGCAGGATACCCACCACACCGGGCAGGGCCTCGGCCTTGGAGGTATCGATGGAGAGCACACGGGCGCGCGGGTACTTGGAGCGCACGGCGCTGGCATAGGTCAGGCCCGGCTGGTCGATCTCGTCGATGTCGTCGGGGTACTTGCCCTCGCCGAGCACCTTCTTGCGCACGTCGATGCGGAAGGCGCGCTTGCCCACGCCGTAGTCATCGCCGCGCTCCAGATCCTCGTCGATCTGCTTTTCGCCGCGGAGTACCGCAGCGGCCAGCGAGATGCCCTCGATAATCTTTTTGTAGCCGGTGCAGCGGCAGACGTTGCCGCGGATGGCGTACTTGATCTGCTCCTCGGTGGGCTCGGGGTCCTCGGCGATGAGCGCCGCACCCGCCATGACCATGCCGGGGATGCAAAAACCGCACTGCACGGCACCCACGGCGCCAAAGGCGTACACAAAGGCCTCGCGCACGTCCTGGGGCAGGCCCTCGACGGTCACGATGTTGCGGCCGGCGGCAAGAGCGGTGGTCAGTACGCATGCCTTGACGGCCGCGCCGTCTACATGGATGGTGCAGGTACCGCAGGCGCCCTCGGAGCAGCCGTCCTTAGCGGAATGGATGTGCAGGTCGTCGCGCAAGTAGCGGAGCAGCGGCTTGTTCTGAGTCGTCGTGCGCTCGACGCCGTTAACGGTAAAAGTGAATTCCTGTGCCATGGTGATTCCCTTCTACACGCCGGCGGCGATGCCGGTGCGGTCGTGAATGGCGCCATGCGGGCAGACGACGGCGCACATGCCGCACGACAGGCAGTCCGCGCCGTCGATATGGGCGCAGTTGTCCTCGATGCGGATAGCGCCGGCAGGGCACTTTTTAGCGCACATGCCGCAACCGATGCAGCTCGTGTCGCAGATCTTGCGCGCAATGGCGCCCTTGTCGGTGTTGTTACAGCGCACCAGAATGTTCTGGTAGCCGGGAACGAAGGCAATCACGCGCTGCGGGCACGCCATGCCGCACAGGCCACAGCCCGTGCACTTGGAGCGATCCACGCGGGCGATGCCATCGACCAGCGCAATGGCGCCGTGGGGGCAGGCCGTGACACAGGCGCCACAGCCAATGCAGCCTTCGCTGCAGCGGGCGTCGCCGCCTGCGGAGGTGCAACCGCTTCCGCAGGCAACGTAGGCCACGTTATGTTGAATGGATTTGGCCATAAGAGACTCGCCTATTTCTTAAGAAGGTACGAATAGTTGTCGCGCACAGCCCTGATGGTCAGGCGGACAGCCTCGGGAAGGCCGGTGTTGACGGCATCGACCGAGACGGTGCGGACCGTGCCGGCGACGCGGACCTTAAAGTGATCCTCGTCCACGGCCAGGAAGCCCTCGTTCTCGGAGTTCTCCATGTCCTGCTCGCTCCAGAACAGGGTGAGCTTGTCCTTGTAGGGACGACCCTCCTGGTAGGGGCAGAACACGGCGCAGTTGCCGCACTCGTTGCACATGCCGTCGACATGGACGACCTGATGCTTGGCCAGGCCCGGCACCTTGATGGCAACGTTGGCGCGGTTGGGGCACACGTCGCAGCAGACCTCGCACACCGAGCCGCAGCCCAGGCAGCGAGTCTTGGTGCAGTTGCGCTTGTCGCGGCACAGCGACCCCTTGCGCTCGTAACAGGTGTCCTCGCGGCCGGTTTGCTCGTTGCAGTCGGCGTACTTGTTAAAGTCCACGCCGGCGATGGCACGAGCGACCTCGGCGGCATCGGCGATAGCCTCGACCACGGTGGCCGGACCGCGACGGCAGTCACCCGCAGCCCAAACGCCCTCGACACCGGTGGAGGTGGCGGCAAGGCGACCGCGACGGTCGTGCTCGACGCCCGCGGCATCGTACAGGCTGGCATCGATGCCCTCGCCCACGGCGCAGATCACCGTGGTGGCGGAAAGCTCAACGGTCTCACCCGTGGCGACAGGGCTGCGACGGCCGCTTGAGTCCGGCTCGCCAAGCTCCATAACATCGCAGGTCAGCACGGCACCGTTGAGCGCCTTGGGCGCCAGCAGCTCGCAGAACTCAACGCCGTCGGCAAGAGCAAGATCGAGCTCTTCCTCGTCGGCGGGCATCTGCTTCTTGGTGCGGCGGTAGACCAAGCGCACGTTCTTCACGCCAGCCAGGCGCTTGGCCACGCGGGCCGCGTCCATGGCGGTATTGCCGGCGCCAATGACCACGACATCCTCGCCCAGCTCGAGCTTCTCGCCCTTCTTGGCGGCCTCGAGGAACTCCAGCACGTCGAGCTCGGCACCCTCGCCCAGGCCCGCAGAGCCGGGCATCCAGGCACCGGTGGCCACGACCACGTCGGTAAAGCCCTGGGCCTTGAGCTCGTCAATGGAATCCACGCGGGCATTGAGCTGCACCTTGGCACCAAAGACCAGGCAGAGCTCGGCATCGTGGGAGATATCGTCGCTGGCGATACGGAACTCGGGGATCACGTGACGGACCACGCCGCCGAGCGAATCGCGGGCCTCAAAGATGGTGACGGGCACGCCGGCGCGCGTCAGGAAGAACGCCGTCGCCAGACCGGCCGGGCCGCCGCCGATAACGGCAACGTTGCGCTCGCCGTCGTTGGCGATGGCCTGGGCGCGCAGCTTGGGCAGCACGGCGGTCATGGCCTCGCGGGCGGCCTTGAGCTTGCTGGCGCGAATCTGGGCGCCCTCGGGCTCGTAGAACGCACGCTCGCAGGCACGGCCGCAGGGATGCGGGCAGATGGTGCCGGTAATGAACGGCAGGGCGTTGCGCTCGATGATAATGTTGAGCGCGTCCTCGTAGCGGCCCTCGTCAACAGCCGCCAGATAGGCGGGAATATCCTGCTGGATGGGGCAGCTCGTGCGGCACGGCGTGGTAAAGCAGTCGGAAAGCGGGCTCTTGCCGGCGACCTTGCGGTCGGGCAGCGGGCGTAGCGGCTTCTTGTAGAGCGGGTTGGTGAGCGAATCGGCCTGAATCGCGGTCACGGCATCGAGAGAGACACCCTCAAACGGCTTGCCGTCCAGATCGGTAAACTCGCCGGCCATCTGGCTAAAGCGCTCGTAGCCACCGGGCTTGAGCACGTCGGTCGCCAGGGTGACAGGCCAAATGCCGGCATCGTACAGGGCGCGGATGTTGTAGACCGTAGCACCGCCGGAGTAGCTGATGCGCAGCTTGCCATCGAACTGCTCGGTAATGCGACGGGCGGCCTCGATGGTCAGCGAGAACAGCGAACGGCCCGACATGTACATCTCGGTGGAGGGCAGCTCGTCCCTGGTCACGTCGACGGGGAACGTGTTGGTCAGCTTGACGCCAAACTCCAAGCCGTGCTCGGCGCACAGGGCAATCAGGCGCTCGAACATGGGCACGGCGTCGGCCCACTGCAGGTCCTCGCGGAAGTGCGTGTCATCGAAGACGATGTAGTCAAAGCCCAGCTCGTTGAGGCGCTGGCGGGCAAACTCATAGCCCAGCAGCGTGGGGTTGCACTTGATGTAGGTGTTGAGGCCCTTCTCGGTGATCAGATAGGTCGCGATGCGCTCAATCTCCGCCGGCGGGCAGCCATGCAGCGTGGACTCGGTAATGGAGTTGGAGACGCGTGCCGGGATGGACTCGACAAACGCGGCATCGACATGCTCAAACTTGTCCAGGTTAGCGAGCGCCCACGTGCGGCACTCGTTCCAGACGTCGGAGCCGTTGGCGTCCTTCATGCCCTCGATGTACGCATCGACCTTGGGGCTCTTAATGCCCTCCAGGTCATAACCCACGGACATGTTGAAGACAAAGCCGTCCGGGCTGCCCAAGCCGTACTCGCGAGCGATCAGGTGGCAGGCGAACCATGCCTTCACGTACTCGGCAAAGGCCTGCGGAACCTCGAGCTCGGTCGACCACTCGCAGTTGTAGCACTCGTCCTGCGCCACGATACAGGGCTTGTTAACGCACTTGGAGAGCTCCTCGCCGTCCATAACCTGAACGGTCTTAAGCTCAAAGAAGCGGGAACCGGCCACGTAGGACGCCACGATGTTCTGGGCCAGCTGCGTATTGGGACCGGCGGCCGGGCCAAACGGAGTCTCGATGCGCTCGTCAAAAATGGGGAGCGCACCCTCCTGGTTGGTCGTGACCATCTTGCGCACGCCAAAGATGGCGTCCTGGGTCTTGTGCTCCTCGATGATCCAGTTCATCAGCTGCGAAAACGGGATCGGCCTCATGATGTCGCTCATAGTGAGCTCCTCTCTGTAACGCCCGGCGAGACCGCGCGGCGGGCGCAAATACGGTGTAGCGCTAGCACAGCGCCGGCGACCCCGCGGAGGTCGCCTATACGCGCGTCGGATGCGGCGAAACATCCGACGCGCGTGAATCTACTTGTAATTAGTAGGCGCGATCGTTAAGCGTGCTCCAGAGCTTCTTGGACTCGGCCATGGTCCACGCGTTGATCTTGTCCTCATCAATGCCAACGAACTCGCGATCCTTGTACAGGACGCGGCCGTTGATGATGGTGGTACGGCAGTTTTTGCCCATCATGCCAAAGAGCATGTGGCCGTCGATGTTCTCCTCGCTCAGCGGCGTAAAGGGCTTGTAGTCCATGACGATGACGTCGGCGGCGGCGGCGGGTTCAAGCACGCCGAGCTTGCGATCGAAGTACTTGCTCGCCATCTTGGCGTTGTTCTCAAAGAGCATCGTCATGGCCTCGCACCAGCCCACGTTGGGCATAGCGGCGTTGTGGCGCTGAATGATCAGGAAGACCTTGAGGCTCTCGAGCATATCGTGGGTGTAGGCGTCGGTGCCCATGCACACGGGGATGCCGCGGCGGAAGAACTCGAGCACGGGGGCGCAGCCCACGGCGTTGCCCATATTGGATTCGGGGTTGTTGACGAGCCAGGTACCGGACTCCTTGACGATATCCATCTCGGCGGGCGTCACGTGGATGCAGTGGCCCAGCATGGTGTCGGGACCCAGCAGGTTGTGCTGCAGCAGGCGCTCGACGGGGCTGATGCCGCCGCGGTTGAGGCGGGAATCCCACACGTCGTTCATACCCTCGCATACGTGGATGTGGAAGCCGGTCAGGCCGTTGTTGGCCTCGGCCATCTTGTCCATGGTCTCGTCCGACAGCGTAAAGGTGGCGTGACCGCCAAACATGGCGGCGATCATGTGGTTGTCGTTATCGCGACGCTCCTTGGCGGCCCACTGGGCAAACTCGGCGTTCTCGGCAATGGCCTGGTCACATTTTTCCTGACCGCGGCGGTCGGAGACCTCGTAGCACAGGCACGAACGCATGCCCAGCTCCTGAGCTGCATCCTTAATGGTAAAGAGGCTTCCCGGAATCTCGCAGAAGCTCGCATGGTGATCGAAGATCGTTGTGACGCCATCGCGGATGGAGTCCAGAATCGTGGCATAGGCGCTGGCCTTGGTGCCGTCGAGCGTCAGGTTGTCGTCAATCTTCCACCACTGCTGCTCAAGATTCTCCAGGAAGTTGGTGGGGTTGCAGCCCTTAATGGCAAGGCCGCGAGCCAGACCCGAGTAGATGTGGGTATGGCAGTTGATAAGTCCGGGCATGATGAGGTTGCCCCGGGCGTCGACGTACTCGGCACCCGGGTACTTGACCTTGAGCTCGCACTCGGGGCCCACTTCGACGATCGTATCTCCGTCAATGGCGACTGCACCGTTGGGGATGAACGGGGCCTGAGCGTTGCGGGTAAAGACGGAACCGTTAGCGACCAGAAGCATGGATGCTCCCTTCGACATCAGAGGCGGGGTTTGACACCTCTGACATGGCGGAGTGCGAAGCGCCGGCCTACACCGGAAACGGGCCCTCTCCCGTCAACGCTTCACCAAAGGGACAGACCCTTTGAAGTGCGGCTTGGCGCCGCATGACGTCAGCGGACGAGGCGATGTGTCCGCCGACGAATAGCACCGAATTGGTTACTTCTTGCTCTCGGGCAAGACCAGATCCACGGCAGCGTCCTTGGCAGCATCGATGTGCTGAGCCACGACCGGCGTCTGCGGAAGGATCAGGTTAAGGACAATGGCCATGATGGCGGTGGGGGTTACGGCATTGGAGCCGATGACGGTGGACACCCAGGCGGGCATACCCTCGCCGGCAAGGCAACCGCTGGCCATCCAGATACCCAGGCCAAAGACGACGGAGGTGCCGACGATGGTGGTAGTGCGCTGCGTGAGGCCCTCGCGGGTGAACATGCGCACGCCGTTCATGGTGATGGTGCCAAACACGCCCACGGTAGCACCGCCGATGACGGGCTGCGGGATAGCGGAAAGGACGGCAGAGAGCTGCGGGAACAGACCGGCGATGGCAAAGACGGCAGCGATGATCACAAAGACCCACTTGTTGACGACCTTGTTGGAGCAGATGATGCCCACGTTCTGGCCAAGGGCGCTGGTGGGAAGACCGCCCAGCAGGCCGCCGACCATAGAGGTAAGGCCCTGGGACACGATAGCGCCGGAGAGCTCGCGCTCGGTGGGCATACGGTCGATGGAGCCCAGGCAGGCGGCGGAGACGTCACCGATAACCTGGATGGCAACCATGGGGAACACGACGGCGAGGGTAATGCAGACCTCGGGATCAAACTCGAGCGCGTAGGGCATGAGCTTGGGAAGGGCGAAGACCTGAGCGGTGGCGACGCTGGAGAAGTCGATCATGCCGAAGGGGATGGAGACGATCATGCCAACGATCATGCCAAAGAACACGGAGCCCAGCTTGAGCGTGCCCTTGCCAAAGTTGGCGAGCGCAAAGACCACGGCGAAGGTGATAAGAGCGACGCACCAGGCCTGCGGGGTGCCCCACAGCGGCGTGCCCATGCCGCCGGCCATGTACTTGACGGCCGTGGGATAGAGAGAGACGCCAATGGAGAAGATGACCGTACCGGTCACGACGGGCGGGAACAGCCACTTGATCTTGCTGTAGGCCAGACCAAAGAGGACCGCGACGGCGCCGCCGACGATCTCGCCGCCCAGCAGCGCACCAAAGCTAAAGCCCGAGGCACCCATGGCCTGCAGGGCCGGCAGGAACGCGAACGAAACGCCCATGACGATGGGCAGGCCGCCGCCGATGCGACGGAAGGGGGCAAAGGCCTGAAGGGCCGTGTCGATCGCCGAAAGAATGAGCGCGACCTGGATGATGTCGGTGCTCTGCTGGCTATTAAAGCCGTAGACACCGGCCATGATGACAGCCGGGGTGATGATACCGGCAAACGAAGCCAGTACGTGCTGAAGGGCACACGGGATCATTTCCTTAACGGGAGGCATGCCTTCACGAGTGAACAGGGCTTCAGTGCCGTTCGTAACCGTCTCCTGGGTCATTTGACCACCAATCCTCGAAGTAGTTGTTTTCGCATCTAACGCTCTATTGTGACGCAGTGCGGGGTTGAGGTTGTGCCTTCGTTGCATATCGTATTAAAGATGATTCTCATTCTCAATAATAATTTTTTGTTATCAGACTATTCTTCGGCTGAAATAACTCGTTTCCGCAGGTCAGGAATGTGTCTGGTCTAAATAACATCTTACTTTTCTTTTGGTCGACCGTTTACCGCCAAAATCATACCGTTCGTCTGCATTACGCAATGTACCTGCGGATATACGAGATGATGAGCAGCGTGTTACCATGAGAAAAAATTGTTATGAACATTTCCGATTTCACCCAAAGGAGTTGCCCGTGAACGAGACCGTACGCCGCTTTTTGCCGATGGTCGATTTCCTGGAGCAGATACTCGGCAAGAACAGCGAGATCGTGCTGCACGATTTCTCGGATCCCGACCACGCCATCGTCGATATTCGCAACGGCATCGTGAGCGGCCGTAAGATCGGCGGTCCTGCCACCGATCTGGCGCTCAAGATCATGCACGACCCCAAGTATCGCGACCTGCCGTTTATTACGGGCTACGAGGGCCGCGGCGCCGGCGGCAAAACGCTGGAGTCGGCGACGTACTTTATCCGCGAGGATAACGAGATCGTCGGTATGCTCTGCGTCAACACCGACCTCTCGACCGTGCGCTCCATCAACACCATGGCGCAGCAGCTCATGGCATGCTTCGACGCGGCGCCGACGCGCACGGAGCCCGCCCCTATCGAGGTCGAAAGCCTTTCGGAGTCCACGCAGGAGCTCATCGACCGCAGCATTGCCGAGTTGCTGAGCGCGCGCGGGCTGGATGTAGCGTCGCTTGGTCAGAGCGACCGCGTGGACGTCATTCGCCATCTCAACGGCAACGGGGTGTTCATGCTCAAGGGCGCTGTGGCCTGCGCCGCCACCGCGCTGGGCATTTCGGAGCCCAGCGTCTACCGCTACCTGCAAAAAGTCCGCAAGGAGGGCTAAACGTGATCCCTTGGGGACGAAGGGAAACGGATCATTTTTGTCGCATCGCTTGACAAAAGACCCTGCAGCTCGCACGCGCTGCAGGGTCTTTTTGCATGTCATGTTTAGTTGTTGCCAACGCCTTAGAGAGCGGCGACAACCTCGATCTCGACCAGACCGCCAGCCGGAAGGGCGGCAACCTGGAAAGCGCTGCGCGCGGGGAACGGAGCCTCGAACTTGGAGGCGTAAATCTCGTTCACGGCGGCAAAGTCGGCGATGTCAGCCAGGTAGACCGTGGTCTTGACGACATCGGCAAACGTGGCGCCGGCAGCGGTCAGCAGAGCCTCGACGTTGGCGAGGGACTGCTTGGCCTGGGCCTCGACACCCTCGGGCAGCTTGCCGGTCGCGGGATCGATGCCCAGCTGGCCGGACAGGAACACCATGTTGCCAGTCTGGATACCGGGGGAATACGGGCCGATGGCTGCGGGTGCGTTATCGGAAGACACGACGGTCTTGCTCATGTTTTTCTCCTTACAAGTAAAAGGGAACGGGAGCGCGGCGTTCACACCGGGAGGCACAGTTCGGTCTGAACACCGCGCTTGATTGGGATAGTACTCAAGGTTTCCGCGCGATGCAATATTATTATCACGTTGCGAGAATATTTTATCGCCCAACGGTTTCCCCGGACCGCTGAACGGTTCTCATGTGGAGCAGCCAGTCCAAGCTGCTGAAGACTTTATCCCGCTTAGAGCACAGGCATCGCCTGCCGCGACGGCACCACTATACTTTTGAGTATCTGAGCATTTTGAAAGGCAGGATATGACCGCAACCGCCAGTCGAACCACCAACCGCAGGCCCGAGCTTTTGGCGCCCGCCGGAGGGCCCGAGCCCTTTGCCGCCGCACTCGCCGCCGGGGCAGACGCCATCTACTGCGGCATGGGCAGCTTCAACGCACGCCGCAAGGCCACCAACTTTACCGACGAGGCCTTTGAGCAGGCCTGCCGCGCCGCGCATCTGGCCGGCTCGCGCGTCTACGTCACGGTCAACATCGTCATCAAGGAATCCGAGATGAGCGATGCGCTGCAGCTCATCCATCGCTGCTCCACGCTGGGCGCCGACGCCTTCATCATCCAGGACTGGGGCCTGTTCTTTGAGGTCAAGCGCACGATGCCCAGCATCGAGACACACATCTCGACCCAGGCGAACATCCACGACGACCGCGGAACCCTTTGGTGCCGCGAGCAGGGCGCCGACCGCGTGACCCTCTCGCGCGAGCTTTCCATCGACGAGATTGCCGCCATTCACGATGCCGCGCCCGATGTGGACCTTGAGGTCTTTAGCCATGGCGCCATCTGCTTTTGCTACTCTGGCCTGTGTCTGCTTTCGAGCTTTGCCATGGCGGGCCGCTCGGCCAACCGCGGCATGTGCGCTCAACCCTGTCGCCTGCCTTACGAGCTGATCGACGAGAACGGCCGCTCGCTCTCCCCTGCCGGTCGCGAGCGCGCGCTGTGCCCGCGCGACACCAACACTTCGCAGCTTGTTCGCCGTCTGTATGACGCCGGCGCCGCATCGCTCAAGCTCGAGGGCCGCATGAAGGCTCCCGATTACGTGTATTCCATCGTCGACGTGTATCGTCATCAGATTGACGATATGCTGGCCGATGTTTCGACCTCTAAGGACGAGGAAGCCGCCCGTCAGCGCCAGCTCAAGCGCTGCTTTAACCGCGACTTTACGCACGCCTATCAGGACGGCACCTCGGGCGACGAGATGATGAGCTATGAGCGTTCCAACAACCGCGGACAGATCGTGGGCACGGTGCTGGGCAGCCGCCCGGCCAACCGCGATGTGCGCGGCCTCAAGCCCGACGACCGCCGTCGCCGCGCCGCCATCGCCCGCATTGAGCTGTTTGAGCCCGTGGGCAAGGGCGACCTGCTGGAGCTTCGCCACGATAACGAGTTTGACCAGTTCCTGACCACCATTGCCGCCGATGATGCCGCTGCCGGCGATGTTATCGAGTGTCGCGCGCCCCGTAGCATGCCCGAGGGCTGCCGCGTCCGCGTGATTCGCAGCCAGCGTGCCATCGACGCCGCCGGCGCCGCGCTCAAGCGCGATGTGCTGCGCCGCCGCGCTGTTGATGTGTCCGTCGTGGCGCGCCTGGGCAAGCCGTTTACTGTCACACTCACCTGCTGTGACGACCCCGCGCTCACCGCCACCGCCACGGGCTTCACCGTCGAGGCCGCCAAGACCCGTGCGGTCGAGGCGTCCGATCTGGTTGAGCACGTCGGGCGCATGGGCTCCTCTCCCTTTGAGGCCGCGAGCTTTGACGTGGCCCTCGACGAGAGTTGCGGCATGGGCTTTTCCGCCGTGCACAAGGTGCGCGCCGCCGCTTGTAAGGCGCTGGAAGAGGCCATTCTGGCACCGTATGAGGAGCGCGCCCGCACGCTCGAGCTACCGGCGACTGTCACCAATGATTCCCGCCCCGCGCCCGAGCACTACCGCGATGAGCCGCAGATCTGCGCTACCGTCACCTCGCTCGAGGCCGCCGAGGCCGCTCGCGCGGAGGGTGCAACGCGCATCTACATGACCACCGACGCGCTCGAGGCTGTCGGACTCTCCCCTGCCGATGCATTTGAGCAGGGTATTGTGCCCGCACTCGACGAGGTCTGCCGCGCCGTTGACCACGTCCGCGTTGACCCATGGGTTGTTGCCGGCGCCACGGTCGCTATTGGCAACATCTCTGAGCTTGCCCTGGCCGCCCAGGTTGGCGCCACAGCCGAGATTCGCTCTTGCCTGCCGGTGCACAACACGCCCTGCATGGAGGCGCTTGCCGAGCGCGGAGCCGGTGCGTTTTGGCTCTCGCCCGAGATCACGCTCGACGAGATTGTCTCGCTCGGTGCCGCCGCGCCCGCGGCTCTAGGCATCACCGTCTTTGGCCGCCCGCGCGTCATGACAAGCGAGCATTGCATTCTGCAGGTTGCCAACGGTTGCATCCACGATTGTGCCAGCTGCCGCCTGCGTGCCCGTAAGCTCTCGCTCAAGAATATCGACGGAAAGGTCATGCCCGTGCGCACCGACATCCACGGCCGCTCTCGCTTGTACGACGCCTACCCCATCGACCTTACGCCGCAGGTACCGCAGTTGCTCGACGCCGGCGTCCGTCGTCTTATGGTCGACGGAACCTTGCTCGAGGCCGATGAGATTGGCCGTGCCGTCGCTCGCGTCCGTCGCGCCGTCGAGGCGGCTCAAGCCGGCCGCAAGCCCGCCGCCCGCCTGCGCGGCGCCACCTCGGGCTGCATGTTTGTGGGAATTAGCTAACCGAAAGGCTTACACGTGAACGAAGAACCTCAAGTCCTCTACTGCGACGCCTGGCTCATGGCCATCGATAAGCCTGCCGGCATGATCGTCCACGGTGACGGCACCGGCGAGCGCACACTTACCGACTACGCCAGTGACCTGCTGCTGGCGATGGGCGACGGCTTTGCCGCGACCGACATGCAGCCGCTCAACCGCCTGGACCGCAACACCACCGGCGTGGTGCTGTTCTCGCTCGACAAGCAGACGCAACCCGCTTTTGACCAGATGATCATCGACCACGCATTCGAAAAGCACTATCTGGCGCTCGCCGAGGGCAAGATCGACTGGAACGAAAAGCTCATCGACAAGCCCATCGCCCGCGACCGCCACGACAGCCGAAAGATGCGCGTCGGCGCCAGCGGCAAGCCGTCTCAAACGCGCGTGAAGGTGCTCAAGCGCCTTAAGAGCCGCCGTGGTCTGCCCACGCGCTCGTATATCGATGTCGAGTTACTCACCGGCCGCAAGCATCAGATTCGCGTGCACCTGGCGAGCGAGCGTCATCCCCTTGTTGGCGACGACCTATACGGAACGCCGCGCCCCTGCGGCCTGATGCTCCACGCCCACAGCGTGTCCTTCACGCACCCCGTAACCGGTGAGCACATCCACATCGAAGCTCCCTGCCCCTGGGAGCCCTAAAACCCGCCAAAAAGGGACAGGTTTATTTTGGCAGGTTTTATCTGGGCAAACGTCAAGCCGCCACGATGGCTCAGCCGCGGCGCCAAAACGTCTCGATCTATAACAGTTAGAACCCATTTTCCGGTCTATCTGTTACAGATCGAGACATTCGAATCCCCCTTAGGGGAAAATCTCAATCTGTAACAATAACTCGGCAAGATCGGACCCAGCTGTTACAGATCGAGACAAAGGGACGACGCGGTTCGGAAGTATCTCGATCTGTAACACTTGGCCCACTTTTAACGGTCTAGTTGTTACAGACTTAGACAAACCGGTAGACAACAAAAGCGGCAACGCCCGTAATGGACGTTGCCGCTTTTCTATTGAGAAAACAAAATGGTTTTGGCCTTGTCCCGTCGCTAGACCGTAATGACGTTGTCCATCGACTGGTACTTGGCGGGCACCTCGCCTGCGGTAATAATCGTTGCGTCGCGGAAGTCCGCGAACTTGACGGGCGCCACCATGCCAAATTTACTGGCGTCCGAGATTACGAAGCGCTTGGCTGTATGACGCATCGAGATGCGCTTTACTTGCGCTTCCTCGATATCGGGCGCCGTGAAGCCCTGCTCGGCGGCAATGCCGTTAGAGCCCCAAAAGCCACAGTTGAAGTTGTAGCGGTCTAAGGTTGCCAAGGCATCGGGGCCAACGAGCGCCTCGGTCTCGGGTTTGAGCTCGCCGCCCAGCACCACGGTACGCATGCCGCGCAAAGCAAGGCGCTGAGCATGGAGCACGGAATCGGTCACATAGGTGACATCTTCAAGGTGTGGAAGATGCTCGATGAGCCTGAGCGTCGTCGATCCCGAGTCGATGTATACAAAGCTCTCAGGCTCCACCAGCGCCGCCGCACGGGCGCAGATACGCTCCTTGTCGTCGTTGTGCAGATCGCTGCGCTCATTGAGCGTCAGGTCGCGCGTCACGCGCGCACGCTCAAGGCTCGTCGCTCCACCGTGGACCTTGGCGATGCGGTGTGCGCGGTCGAGCGTCTGCAGGTCGCGCCGAATGGTAGACGCCGTCACACCCAGTGCCTCAGCAAGCTCTGGCACGGTAACCGAGCCAGCCTGCTGCACCATCGATACGATCGCGTTGAGCCTATCTTCCGCAAGCATCGCTTACTCCTCCTCGGGGTACACGACTCCCCAGTCGGCGCGAAGCTTGGTCATAAGCTCCATAACATCAGAAGCATAATCCAGCAGCTCGCGCTTGGAGTCGTCGCCGGCAACGGCCTTCTCAAGATCGGCCATCTCATAGCAAAGGGCGTAAGCCTCGGTGCCGGCGTTGACCTCCTCGCGGTGGCCATCCTCAGTCCACACGATGGTCGCGTGATCGGCGCGCGGATAATCGTTGACCTCGATATAGCACTTGTCGAAGCTGATGACCGAGCGCTTGGGTTGCTTGGAGTGGAGCGTGAGGCTCACCACGCCCAGCTGCTGTTCGGCATTACGGCAGACGATGCCGCCCGCAACGTCAACGCCGGTCTCGCAGGTGTTGCCCAGCGAGACAACCTCAGCGGGCTGACTTGCCATAAAGAGGCGCATGACGGACAGGGCATAAACGCCAATATCAAGCATGGCGCCACCGGCAAGGTTGCGGTTGTAGAAGCGATTGGTCAAATCACCGTACTCCTTGTAGCTGCCAAAGTTGAGTTGGACGAGATTCATGCGGCCGAACTCACCGACATCCATGCGGCGACGCAGCTCCTGATACAAAGGCATGTGGAGCACCGTGGTGGCGTCCATGAGGGCCACGTTGTGCTCGTCGGCAATGGCGCGGGCCTCGTCAAGCTCAGCGGAATTGAGGGTAATGGCCTTCTCGCAGAGCACGTGCTTACCGGCTGCCAGAGCGGATCGCAGGTAGGTGATGTGAGTGTTGTGCGGCGTGGTGATATAGACTGCGTCAATGTTCGGATCGGCATAGAGGTCCTCGACCGTTTCATAGACCTTCTCAACGCCATACTGCTCTGCAAAAGCCTGAGCCTTGGACAGTGTGCGGTTGGCAACGCCCGCAAGCTTGCGGCCGGCAAGAGCGAGAGACTGGGCCATCTGGTTGGCGATAACACCGCAACCGATCACGGCCCAGCGGAGCTCGGGGGCCGTAAAAATATCGTTGGGGAATGGCTTGTCCTGGACCGAGGCAAATGCCACCTTAGCGGCTGCTTCGGCGTCGAGCGGAGCCTGTTTGGAATCTGCCATGATGTGCCTCCTAAGTCATCGGAAGTCCTTCATTTCTAACAACCCTATATTCGCACAATTGTGCGCGTATCTACTCGTGTTTGCGCGTTTATTTGCTTATCGGTCTATATTTTGCCATGTTTGGCAGATGTCTGTGCGGATATGCGCATTATCGCGCAAGGCTATGCGCATAAATGCGCATACGACGATCCTTGTGGAACATTAAGGAACGAACACCATAGCCATAAAAGACAGAGTAGGCTGTATTACTCCACCCCTCTGGGGGCACCAGACATCAAAGGACCGTCCCAAACTGCCGGCACATAGGGACTGTCCCCAACGACTGGTCAGGGACTGCGGACAAAAAGTTGGACCATCAGGTCCGGTTTGGAGTCCGCATGA
>NZ_QRJZ01000027.1 GCF_003470665.1 Collinsella sp. AM17-1 | reverse complement strand
AGGGCGGAGGCGGGGCATGCCCCGCCTCTTACACCACATCTCTGCACGCTACCGCGCGCGACCCTTCCAGTTGACCAGAATAGCCGACTTAGGACTTGGAGACCCGCTTTTAATGAACAGGTTCTTAGCTATGTTCATTATTTTCTTGGTCGTAAATGCTATCGGCCAGGCAACAGTACTCATATTTGGCATTATTTGTCCACTCACATATTACTAACCCCCTATAACAGGCAAAATACAGGCCGCAACCCATGGCAGCGGCCTGTTTGGAGTCCAAAAGAGGCGCTAAGCGCTGTAGCCCATCGCTTGCAGGACAAACATGACAACCGTCAGCACCGTAATCACGGCGATAGTCGCCCAAGTGAGCACGTTCCACACGCGACCGTTGCGGTTTGCACCCATAATGTGACGGTCGGCGGCGATAACCACCTGGAACACCAGAACCACGGGTAGTAGCACGCCATTGATGACCTGCGAGGTCATCATAATCTGGAACAGATCGACACCGGGCATAAGCACCAGCACGGCAGAGATACCGATGATGGCCGTAATGATGCCGCGATAGACCGGGGCCTCGTCCCAGCTGCGGTCGGCACCGCGCTCCCAGCCAAATGCCTCGCAGATAGCGCTCGACGTAACGCCCGGCAGCACGCAGGCAGCCAAGAAGCTCGCCGCGACCAGGCCCGAGGCAAACAGTACCGTAGACCACTGGCCCGCGATGGGCTCCAGCGCGCGGGCGGCATCGGCGGCATCGCTAATCTGAATACCCGCCGGGAACAGCACCGCACCGGTCGTGATGATAATAAAGCCCGCAATGATATCAGCAGCGATCGAGCCGCTCACGGTATCAATACGCTGCAGCACGATGTCGTCCTCGCCCGCGTTCTTATCGACCACGTTGTTCTGCGCCAAGAAAATCATCCACGGCGCGATGGTGGTACCGATCGTTGCGACCACGAGCGACACGTAGCTGGGGTCATTTTGAATGTTAGGCACGACCAGGTCGACCGCGACCTCACCCCAGTTGGGGCCAGCCATAAACGCGGCGACGATATAGGTCACGAACACGCAGCTCACCAGCAGCAGAATCTTCTCGATGCGCTGGAAACTACCCGACATTGTAAGCATCCATACCAGCAGCGCCACCAACGGTACCGAGATGCTCGCCGGCACGCCAAAGAGAGCAAGGCCGCTGGCGATGCCCGCAAACTCCGAAATGGTCACAGCCGTGTTGGCGATCAGCAGCGCTGCCATGGCCAACACACTCTTGCGCACGCCGAAGCGCTCGCGAATGAGCGATGCCAGGCCCTTACCCGTGACGCAGCCGCAGCGCGCCGCGGTCTCCTGCGTCACGATGAGCAGCACAGTCATGACGGGAAGCATCCAGAGCATCTTGTAGCCATAGCTGGCGCCCGCACTGGAATACGTTGCAATGCCGCCGGCGTCATTGCCCGAAAGCGCCGCCAGCAGACCGGGGCCCATAGCGCCAAAGATGGCCGCGATGGTCAGCTTTTGCTTGGTGCCCGACTTTTGCTTGGTATTTTGCACGCGACCACCTAACCCATGACTGACATGGCGAGCAGCACCGCGGCGATGCAATACGCCACACACGAGATCATGACGGCAATAACGTTCATGGCGGTGCCCGACGTGTTGAGGTCATGCTCGTCACGCCAGAACAGCACCATCAGGTAAATCACGGCGCTCATGTTGCCAACCAGGCAAATGATGGCAGCAATATTAAAGCACCCGGTAAAGAGTTGCTCCTCAAACATGGGCGCATCGGGGAACGCAGCGGTGCGCACCAGCTGGGCGCACAGGTAGGTCACGAGTGACAGAATCAGGCCCATGCCCGTGCTCTGGAAGAAGAACCCCAGATACGGCTTGGGCTCGTCGTCGTGACCGTCATACTCCAGGAAGTAGTTCTTGACGAACGACACCATGCGCGAGGCCGCCAGCAGCACGAGCGGCATGGCGCACATGGGGAACACCACCAGATGCGCGGAGCCGAGCGCCGTTCCCAGCACGGTCGCCATGATGCACGACGCAACGCCCCATACAACAACCCAGTACTGACGATGCACGAACCAGCTGAGCACGTTCGTCGAGTCGTCCGACGCGCTATCGCCCGAGCCGACACCGGCGATCTGCAGGTCCTCCTGATGCTCCTCGGCGATAACGTCCATGGCGTCGTCGAAGGTCACGATACCCAAGATGTGGCGGTTCTCGTCACAGACGGGGATAGCGACCAGGTCATACTTGGTCATCTCGTCCGTTACGTCTTCCTGGTCCTCGTCGGGCGACACATATACCAGGTCGCGATAGGCCAACTGACCCAACGTGGCGTCGCGGTCGGCTACGATCAGCGTGCGCAGCGAAAGCACACCGGTCAGCATGCCACTCGGATCCTCGGTATAGACGTAGTAGACGCTCTCGAAGTCCTCGTCGAGCTCGCGAATCGCCTCGATGGCGTCACCGACCGTTGCCGTGGCGGGCAGGGAGACAAACTCCGAGGTCATGATGCGGCCGGCGGTGTTGTCCTCATACCCCAGCAGGTTACGAATCGCCTTCTCCTCCTTGACACCCATCAGGCGCAGGAGCTTCTCGGCCTTCTCGTAATCGAGCTCGTCGATCAGGTCGGCTGCATCGTCCGGGTCCATCATGGCCAGCATCGACGATGCGTCGGTGTCGGACAGACCCTCGAGCATCTCGGTCATAAGCTCGTCGTCGTCGAACTCCGAGATGGCCTCGGCGGCCTGGGCAGTATCGAGCTGCGCAAACACCTGCGCACGTAGGCGCGGGTCGAGCTGCTCGATAATGTCAGCAATGTCGGCAGGGTGCAGCTCGCCGAGCGTCTTGTGCGACACCGAGAGTTGGATGTTTTTAGTCGAGCGGTCGAGCAGGTCCATGTAGGACCAAGCGATGATATCCTCGCTGAGCGGCTTGCCCAGGTGCTTCATAAAGCCTTCGACGATATGCTCGAGTGCGGGGCTGATGGCGCGTAGCAGACCGCGGGCACCGACCTCGGCACCCAGCAGGCGCAGCTGGTTTTCGCCCGACATGGAAAACTTGATGTCGTTTACGCGCACGACCTTCATGCCCTGCGTGTCGACGATCTGCTTATTGAGAACATCGCGCGCCAGCAGGAGCTCGGTCGGCTGCAGGTACGAGAAGCGAATATTGGTGGCAGACGTATTGAGATACACGCCTGTCTCATCGATACGGTCGACCCATTTGCGCCAGCTGATCATAAACGGCGTCTTGCCGGGGCCGCGGAACGCGAGCGACGTCACGTGCGGAAAAACTTCGCCGGTAGCAATGCCAAAATCGTTGACCACGCCGAGTTTTTCGCCGTCGACGTCCAAGACCGGCAATTTGAGCATCTCACTCAGATAATTCAATGGTGCTCCCCATCAT
This sequence comes from Collinsella sp. AM17-1, assembly GCF_003470665.1. Lineage (GTDB taxonomy): Bacteria > Actinomycetota > Coriobacteriia > Coriobacteriales > Coriobacteriaceae > Collinsella. The sequence goes on along the minus strand of NZ_QRJZ01000027.1, from coordinate 25,088 downwards.
TATTCCTCCGGACGCGGCCGCGCGTGCGGCGTCCGGGGGCTTCTGGATATGTATACGCATGCGCGGGCGGCACGCCGCTCGACGCTTACACCCCGTGCATGCGCAAAAAGCACCTGCATGGGGTCATCGACTGTATGGTCGAGGTTTGGATTTCACCTGTAACCTTTCTCTTGACCCTCATTAACCGCAGTAACTATAGCATCAGCATCGCCCTGCGGCATCGAATTTATGCGCTGCACATTGCAGGCATACCAAACGCTGACGCATCCGTGACATAGCCATTGGGGACGTTCTTAAACGACTACCCAATGACTACTCTGTGGTGTCATCGTCCTCGGCAAGTTGGGGGTACACGGCGTCCTTGGGCATGGTGACCTTCGTCAGCGAGATGAGCTTTTTGCTCAGCGACGTGTCCGTCTTGACCAGGTCGCTGAGCGTCACGATCTTGTAGCCATCGGCGACAAGGCCGTCGATGATCTGCGGCAGCGCCTCGAGCGTCTGCTCGGCGCATTCGTCTCTATCGGTGAGCAGCACGATATTGCCCGGCGTCACCGAATCGAGCACCGTCGAGACCTGCTCGTCGGCACCGTTGAGCAGCCAGTCACCCGAGTCAATATTCCACGAGACCACGGCGGAGACCAGGTCCATCGCATCAATCCAGTCTTGCTCGTCAAAGGCAGCGTAGGGAGCACGCAGTAGCATCGTCTTCACGCCGGTCGCCGACTTAATCGCATCGGCGCCTTTCGTGATCTGCTCGCGTACCGTCTCACGGTCCTGACCCTTGAGCGAATCGTCGCTGTAGCTGTTGGATCCGATTTCGCACCCGGCATCGACAATCGCCTTGGCCGTGGCAGGCGAGGCCTCGGCCGCATCGCCCGAAAGGAAGAACGTCGCGGTGACGCCCTTCTCCTTGAGCAACTGCAAAATCTGCTTGGTCGCACCGCTCGGACCCTCGTCAAACGTCAGCGCCACGTACTTTTCGTTGCCCTTGGGCGCCACGCTGGCGCACGCAACGACGCAATCGGTGGCGGGCACAACCTCGCCGCGGTCCTGCGTCTTGCCCGACTGCTCACCAACCCACACCTCGGAGCGGCCCCGAACGCCCCACGTCTGCACATACTCGATAGCGCCCGTGCCCTCGACCTTGAGCCTGGGCTCGATAACCGTAGCCTGAACCTCATGCTTCTCGTAGGTGTTACGGCCATCCTTGACCGTCACCTTCTCGCCACCCTCAAGTTCGCGGCTATCCCATTTGCCCTGTTTTATGCGCTTGCCGTCCACCTTAACCGACAGCTTTTCGCCGCCATGGCGCTTGAGCACGCTGTCATCGACGGCCAGCAGGTCGCCTGCGTCGTAGGTGTCAGTCAACTCCTGGTCGTCGATGAGATTCTGCAGCGTAGAGCCCACGCGCACCGCGGTCTTCTGGCCGTTGAGCTCCACGTCCACGCTGCGGTTGACGTAGCCCACGACGGCAGCGATAAACAGTACGAGTGCGCAACCCACAGCGATGAGCGCATAGGGCAGACGGGACGGTCGGCGCGGCGAGCGCCCGTTGCCGATGCGCGCGCTGCGGTCGCTAAACCCGCGGCTATGGTTGAGGTACATCGCGCCGGGCTTACGGCGGCGACGGCGCTGACCGCTGGGCAGCTGCCCCAGGTCGCGGCGCGCCGTCGGACGCGCACCCGAACGCCCGTTTAAGTTGGATCCGTTTTGGCGCATGTGCCCTCCCCCATAAACACAGCAAGCCGGAGCAACAGGTCTCCGGCTTGCCTCCCATCATTTGGTACGTCGCTATTTTGTAGCTTTTGACGAGCCTCCGCTCGCCTTTTGATATTCGTCCTTAAAGGCCTTGAACATACCGCGCGTCTTGCCGAGCTGCTTGCCCAGTGCGCGGCTGCCCTTGTCCACGGCGACCGACCCCTTGTCGTCGAGCACCTTGGCGCCCTTCTTGACCTTATCGCCCACCACGACGCTGGCCTCGGCGGCCTTAGCAGCCGCACCGCCCGAATACCCGAGCGACTTGACCTCGTCCGAGACGACCATCGCGCCGTTCTCGTAGCCGCGCAGCATCGTCGGCGGCACCTGCGTGTCACCAACCAAAACACTCGAAGCAGCACCGGCGGTCACATAGAATGCCTGCACGATGCCCGAGCGCGGCTTGAACTCGACGTCCGAGCAATAGCCCACGACGTCGCCCGATTCCGTGCGCACGTCCATACCGACCCAGATGATGCAATCGTCCAGGTTGATGTCGAGGCGCTTGGCGGCGGCGGCATCGTACGTGTCCTTAACGTCATCGACCGCAATGGCGCCCTCGTAGACACCAATGGCGTCGAGCGCTACGAATCGATCGGGACGCTCGATCATGCCCGCGATATCGGACTGGCGGACCATAAAGCCGACCACGCGCGTACCGCCCGGGGTAAAGACCGGAAAGTGAATCTTTCCGAGCTTTTTAGGGCTGCGCGGCGTGCCGTCCTTTTTGGTGCGCTTGTCCTCGGTAGGCTTGCGATAGATCTTGGCGCCGACAAAATCCCCGGCGCGCATTATGCCTCGGTCGAGGGCTCCGCAGCCTCGGTATCAGCCTCGACGGCGTTCTCGACCACGACGTCGGCGGCAGGCGTCACGTTGCCGCCCGAAATGGCGTCGTTGAGCTGCTCGCGCAGCTGGTCCATGCGCTCGCGGGCCAGGTCGACCTTGGCGCGCAGGTCGTCGGTCTTGGCGTCGACCATCGGGCCAAAGTCATTCACCGCAGCACGGGCCTCCTCGGCGCTGTGCTCGTAGGTGTCGCGCATATTGTCCCAGGCGTCGTTGGCGATATCGGCAGCCATGGCGCGGGTTTCGGCGCCCGAGCGCGGGGCCAGAGCAACGCCGATAATAGCGCCGGCAGCGGCACCAAAAAGTGCGCCGGAGACAAAGCTGAAAGTCTTACCCATGATCATTCCTCTCCTGCGGGCACGTCGGTGCCCACCGTTTGAATGCTGTCCATTATACCCGCAGCGCATCACTTGCCGCTCCGCTCATCTGCGTACGGCAAAGGCGCAGGTACGTGATGGTGATAAACGCGTAGGCCTACTCCTGAGGCATAGCCGGCATGGCCACCGTGGCACCCGGGTCCTCGCCGGCGCCGTCCACGAGCGGCAGGCCGCCCTCATGCGCAGGTCCCGCCGGAACCGTCGCCGCACCGCCAAAGACGGCAGCGGAGGCCTCGTGGTTCTCGGCAACCGCGCCCTCGGTATCAATCGCCACCTGGGGCTCGTCGTCAAAGTTGGGGACGCCCTGGGGCTCGGTGGGAACAGGCTCGGCGGTCGCATCGGCAACGGGCTCGGCGTCGACCGGCACATCGCCCTCGTCAGCGCCCTCGTCCTCGGCAGCACCTTCGCCGTTCGCAGCGGCGACGGCCTCGTGAGGATCCTTGCCCTCGGCCTCGGCGCGCATGCCCAGCACCAGGTTGCGCAGGCCAGCGACCGTGCCCTCCACGTCGGGAGCCGGCTGGTCGGCGTGCAGGTACGCCCAGTCCATCATAAAGGTGGCCGACGACAGCGCACCGATGGCCAGTGCGTCATCGGGGCACGAAAGCTCGACCTCAAAGACACGCTCGTCATGCTCGCTTACGCGCGTGCGGCCGCACGAGATGCTACCGGCAAGACCGGTCTCGTTCATGAGCTCGACCGTCACGTGCTCCAGCAGGTGGCAGAGCTCGGTCTGACCCATGCAGTCCTGGAACTCGCGGCCGGAATCGCCCAGGCACAGGTGCTTGGCAATCGCCGGTACCAGGTAGTACACGCGCGCCGTGGCCTCGATGTCCTCCGAGGTCATGAGCGGCATGCCGGGGTTCACCAGCACATGCGCGCAGATCTTGTCCTCGCTGACGGTGACCTTAAGGATGTTGAACAGGCCTGCCATAACTCTCCCCTACTCTTCCTTGCCCTACTCGTCGCCGTCGTGCGGATTCGCGGAACCCGCACCCGACGTCGTCGGCTCGTCTACCGAAGACTCGGAATCCTTCTTATCGGTTTCGGCCGGAGCGATCACGCGAATGAGCGAGATGCGCTGGCCACGCATCGACTGCACTTTAAACTTGTACCCCGCGACCTCAAACACCTCTCCGATGTCGGGCACCGAGTCGCAAAGCTCCAAGATCCAGCCGGCGATGGTCTCATAATCATCGCTTTCCTCGAGCGGCCAACCAAGCTCAATCGCGTCATCGCACGAAAAACGCCCATCAACGAGCCACTCGCGGCGCGAAAGGCGCGTGAGATACTTGTTGTCGGGGTCGAACTCGTCCTCGATCTCGCCGACGATCTCCTCGACGATGTCCTCGATGGTGATGATGCCGGCCGTGCCGCCGTACTCGTCCACGACCACCACGATCTGGTCGTGCGAGGTTTGCATCTCGGACAGCAGCGGCAGGATGTCCTTGGTGTCGGGCACAAAGGTGGCGTCGCGCAAAAAGCCGGCGATGGGCTGGTCGCCCTTGCCATCGAGCGCGGGCTGGATCAGGTCCTTGATGTGCGCGATGCCCGCGACGTTGTCGGGGTCCTCGTGATAGACGGGGATGCGGCTGAAGCCGGTCTGGCGCATGGTGGACAACACGTCGGCGACCGTCTCGTCGTCCTCGCACATGGTGGTGTCCACGCGCGGCACCATGACCTCGCGGGCAACGGTGTCGCCCAGGTCAAAGATCTCGTGGATCATACGCTTTTCCTCGTCGAGCAGGTCGTCCTGCTCCGAGACCATGTACTTGATCTCTTCTTCCGAAACGTTTTGGCGGTCGTCGGCGCTCTTGATGCGCAGGATGCGGGCCAGGCCGTCGGAGCAGGCGCCAGTCAGCCACACGAGCGGGCGAGCAATCTTCTGGAACACGGAAAGCGGGCCCACGACCTGCTTGGACACGCCTTCGGCATTGGCCAGACCAATGCGCTTGGGGACGAGCTCGCCGATCACGATGGACACGAAGGCGACCGCGACGGTGATGATGACCGGCGCCAGGCCGCGCGCGATGGCGGAGAGCGGCGCGATGCCAAAGCTCATGAGCCACGTGGCGAGCGGGTCGGACAGACTCGTCGAGGCGACGGCGGACGAGGCGAAGCCCACGAGCGTGATGGCGACCTGGATGGTGGCGAGCAGCTGGTCGGAGTCGGCAGCCAGCTTAATGGCACGCTCGGCGCGCTTGTCGCCTTCCTCGGCCTCGTGCTCCAGCACGGCGCGCTTGGCCGTGGTGAGCGCCATCTCGGACATAGAGAAGTAGCCGTTGATGAGGGTCAAAACGAGGGTGGTGATAAGGGAGATGGTTATGTCCATCGGGAGTTTCTCGAACCTCCAAGATTCGGGACGTCAGGTCAAAACGTTGATGACGGATACGGCAATGGCGCCGGCGCCCAAACGAGGACGCGGGCGCGCAGGCGTGGTCGCTAAATTACGAAGAGGATCACCGCCATGAACTGGAAGATACTGCCGGCGAGCACCCACAAGTGAAACACACTGTGCAGGTAACGCACGTTTTTGGCGATGTAGAACGGCACGCCCACGGTGTAGCACACGCCGCCGACAGCGAGCAGAGCAAGTGCCACGGGGTTGAGCAGCGACACGAGCTCGGGCAGCTTAAAGACGACGAGCCAGCCCATCAGCAGATAGACCAAGCCGCTTACCCAATGCGGCTGGCGCTCGCGCAAAAAACACTCGAGGGCGATCCCGACGATGGCAATGGCCCATACGGCAAAGAACAGCGCAGGGCCGCCGTCGTTTGCGAGCGTGATGAGGCAAAACGGCGTATAGCTGCCGGCTATGAGCAGGTAGATGCAGCTGTGGTCGATGATGCGAAACACGCGCTTGGCGCGAGCGGGCTGAATCGCGTGATAGAGCGTGGAGGCCAAGTATTCGAGGATGATACTGACGCCATAGACAATTGCCGCAGCCATGTGGGCCGGGCCTCCGCCGCGCAGGGCAGCGAATACGATCAGGAGCACCAGGCCCGCGATACCCAGCAGACAGCCGACACCATGGGTGACGGAGTTCATGATCTCCTCACCCACCGTGTAGTGTGGAACGGCCGCGGTCTTGGGTCGCGGCTTAGAACTGTCGCTCGAATCGGACATGCCGGTTACATCCTCCAACGTAAAGAGTTCTCAACACTATATCAAAGCGTCTAGGTACGTGCGAAATTTGCACCATACGTGACCCTTTGTTTACCCATTCTTTGCCTGTTGACGCATCAACGGCGAACGTCCATAATGCGCTTGCATTAAATGTTGATGTATTAACATCTTATAGGAAAGCCTCTTATGTCTCGAAACGCACGTTCCCATCGAAAGCTCAAGATAGCCGGCGTCGTTGCGCTGGTGCTCGTTGTCGCGCTGTTGGGGTTTGCCGGCAACTTCTTGTTCGACTTTGCCCTGAATCCCCAAGCGCCGTACACCATGAAGATGATGCAGGACGGCAAGGACGCCGAAAAGGGCGAGCAGATTGACGCCGAGGAGGGCGAAGCACGGGCGTGGTTTAAGGAAAACCGCGAGAGCAGCAGCCTCACCGCGGACGACGGGACCGAGCTTGCCGCCTGGTATTTTGCTGCGTCGGAGAGCACACACGACTACGCCGTCTGCCTGCATGGATATACCAACGAGCCCATCGGTATGGCCCGATACGTCAAGCGATTCCATGACCGCGGCATGAACGTACTCGCACCCGCCGCCCGCGCCCACGAGCGCTCCGGCGGTGACTATATCGGCATGGGCTGGCCCGAGCGACTCGATGTCGTCGCGTGGATCGGGCGGATCGTTCAAGCTGACCCCAAGGCGCGCATCCTGGTCTTTGGCGAGTCGATGGGTGCGGCGACCGCCATGAACGTCGCGGGGGAATCTTTGCCGTCCAACGTGAAATGCATTATCGAGGACTGCGGTTATACGAGTGTTTGGGACGAGTTTTCTCTGCAGCTCAAGGACGTGTTCGGCCTGCCCAGCTTTCCCTTGCTCGATGTAGCAAACTTGGTGTGCAACGTGCGCGCGGGCTACGACTTTCATAAGGCGAGCAGTGTGGAGCAACTCAAACACGCGACGATTCCCATGCTGTTTATCCACGGCGACCAGGACACCTTTGTGCCGTACGACATGCTCGACCAAAACTACGACGCGTGCGCCAGCAAGGTCAAGCAAAAGCTCACCATCCACGGCGCCACCCACGCCAAGAGCGCGCAAGTCGACCCCGAGCTCTACTGGAATACGGTCGACGACTTCCTCGACAAGAATTTTTAGGCAAAAAGCAACGTCTGGGGTTTGTTGCCAAAAATCGGTTTGTAGTCGGCGGTATTCGATTTTTCACCGCACTTCTGAAAAGCCGCCCGCAAGCGTTGTGCTCGTGGGCGGCTTTTGCTCAACTTACGCTACAAAGGCGCTTGTTTTGTCCAATAGCTAGGTGCTACTTGACCTCGATAAGCTCGTACTTGCTCGTGCCCAGGCCGATCTTCTCGGCGTGCGCGATGCACGCGCGCCAGTCGGTGTCGGGATGTGTGATGCAGAAGGGGTCCTTGGCCTGCTCGCCCTCCAGATGCTCGTGCTTATGCTCCATCTTGGCCGCGCTATCGGTGAGCTCGGTGTTGGGCAGCGGCTCGGATGCCATGACGGCATCGGCGCAGGCCTGGTCGATGGCGACCGGGTCGAAGCTCGCGAACATGCCGATATCGTTGACGATGGGCGTGTCGTTTTCGGGATGGCAATCGCAGTTGGGGCTGATGTCCATGGCGAGCGAGATGTGGAAGCTCGGGCGGCCGTCGACGACGGCCTTGGTGTACTCGGCGATCTTACAGTTGAGCACGTCGGCCGCGGCATCATAGCCGGGCTTGATGGCGTCCTGGTTGCACACGCCGATGCAGCGGCCGCAACCCACACAGCGATCGTGGTCGATGGCGGCGACGTGGACCGTGCGGGTGTTGCCATTGGCAAGCTCGCGCTCACGGGTATCGTCAAACGAGATGGCGTTGTGCGCGCAGATCTTTTCGCAGGCACGGCAGCCAACGCAGTGCTCGGTCGCGACGTTCGGCTTGCCGGCGGCATGCTGCTCCATCTTGCCGGCACGGCTGCCGCCTCCCATGCCCAGGTTCTTCATGGCGCCGCCAAAACCGGCCTGCTCATGGCCCTTAAAGTGGGTGAGGCTGATCACAATATCGGCATCCATAAGTGCCTGACCGATCTTTGCCTCGCGCACGTACTCGCCGCCCTCGACTGGGACAAGCGCCTCGTCGGTGCCCTTGAGGCCGTCGGCGATGATGATCTGGCAACCCGTGGCATACGGGGTAAAGCCGTTCTGGTAGGCGGTGTCGATGTGCTCGAGCGCGTTTTTGCGGCTACCGACATAGAGCGTGTTGCAGTCGGTGAGGAAGGGCTTGCCGCCCAGCTCCTTCACGACGTCTGCGACGGCGCGGGCGTAGTTGGGGCGCAAAAAGCTCAGATTGCCCAGCTCGCCAAAGTGAATCTTGATGGCGACAAACTTGTTCTCGAAGTCGATCTGCTCAATGCCGGCGCGGCGAATGAGGCGCTTGAGTTTGTCGAGCTGGCTCTCGCGAGCATGCGTGCGCAGGTTGGTGAAGTACACCTTTGCCGGTGCTGCGGGTGCGGTTGCGGTCATAGATCTATCCCCTCGGTCTATATGGCGTTACAGACATAGAGGATGGTACCCGGTGAAGTGGGGTTGAAGTCAAGCGCGGCACCGAGTCGTTAGGCACTCATTGGGGACAGACTTAAATGAGTGCCGCCAGGGACAGTCCCTGCCAGCCCGGCCGGCGAGCCGGCGATCCGACAAAGACTGTCCCCAACGACTAGTCGTTTAAGAGCGTCCCCAATTGCTACTCCTGCACCTTGAGGGCTTCGGCCAAGCTCACGCGCTTGATAGAGCGCGTGTGTAGCAGCGCCACGACCAGGTAGGTCGCAAAGCCAATGCCGACGCATGCAGCCATGGACCAAGCGGGCACGTAGATCTCGATATTGCCGTTGTAGGCGAGCAGCATCGAGCGGAAAATCGCGGTCAGCGAGCCAATAATGACCGGCAGGCTCAGCACGAGTGACACCGCCACGCACAGCGTAATCGAGCGGATGTACAGATGCGAGATCTCGCCATCGCGATAGCCAAAGACCTTCATGTAGCTAATCGAACGAGCACTATGGTCGATCACAGCCTTGGTCAGCAGGTACATAAACAGCAGGAAGATAAACACCGCGAGCCCGACCATCATGCCGATCATTTTGCTCATCATGCCGATGAACTGGTCGCCCACGGCGCGCATGTCGTCGGGCGTGGTGTCGCCGGCAAAGTAGCGCGCGTCGAGGTCGAGCTTCTCGTTGCTCACATAGCCGTTAAAGTAGGCGGCGTCGTTGCCGAACAGCTCGTTAAAGTCGTCGATGCTCATATAGATATTCATGTCCGACTTGGAGCCCCAGGCACAGTCCTTGCCCGCGTACTCAAGGGAATAATGCTCGCCCTCGTACTTGTCGCTGAGCGTGACCTTCTGGCCCTCACTCCAGCCAAACTTGTCGAGCAGGCCGCCGCCAAAGACAACGCGCCCATCGCCGACGTCGAGGCCCTTCCAGTAGCGCGAATCGGACGAGATGCCGTAGACAGAAATCGTCTCCTCGCCATTACCGTCGCCACGGTCGTACTGCAGCTGGTAAACGGCATATTTCTCGGCCTGCGCGATTGCGCCCGCGCCGTTGTCGGTCGTATTGACCGGGTGGATATCGTCGTTGTCAGTGTCGATCTTAGAGGCCTTGTCGATCAGATCGATGGCCTCATCGCGGTTGCAGCCGAGAGCATCGGCAAGATCGTCAAGGCGTGCGTAGAGCGCATCCTTCTTGTCCTGGACCTTGGCAAGCGCATCCTGCGCTGCGGTCAGGCTCTCGGCAGACGGAGATGCGGTCGCGGCATCGGCTGCCGTCTGCGCCGCATCGGCCGCGTCGTCAAGCTCGTCATCGGCATCCTGGGCGGCAGAAAGCAGCGCGCCGTCAACCGACCGCAAGCGCTCGAGTGCCGACCACTGCTCGCGCTCCTCGACAGTGCCCTCGAGCTCCAGCGGCGCCTTGAGCGTGTACCGGTGCTCGGCGACCAGGCTCGTCTCGAGGTTGTCCGCATAGTGCGTCATCGTGGGCAGGATCGCCAGGCCAAAGAGCAAAAGCAGCGACCCAAACGCGATGCCCACGAAGAGCGTGGCGAAGTTGCCCAGATTGCGCAGGAAGATACGCAAGCGGAAGCGGGAAACAAAACCCATGCGCTCCGGCAGTTGCACACCACGCTTGGTACCCGACTTGCCGCTCGCCTCGTGACGAAGGAACTGCAACGGCGTCTTGCCCATTTTGCGAAGCAGGCCCACCAGCGTGATGAGGATGAGCGCAGCGGCGGGGACCACGGCGCACTTCACAAAGATCTCCCAGCTCCAGTACACCTGGAAGGGCGGCAGGCTGTACGAGCCGTAGTAGAGACCGCGCATGGGCTCGGTAAAGAACGCAACGCCGAGAGCGGTGCCCAGTAGCGCCGCGGCCACGCCTACGATGGCGGGAAGCGCTAGGTAGTGCAGCACGATTTCGCGACGGCGATAGCCGCTGGCGAGCAGCGTGCCGATGATGGCGCTCTCCTCCTCGATGGTGGCGTCGGTGAGCACCACAAAGACAAACGCCATGATCACGATGATGATGTCGAGCAACGTCATCCACATCATGGAGTCGCCGTCCACGTCGTCGCGCGCATAGCCAATGCCCTGATTGGAATCGGCATCGATCAGATCGTCCACGCGCGCATCGGCATCGGTCAGCGCCTCGACCATATCCTGCTCCGCATCGATGCGATCCGCGGTGGGGAGATCGCGATCGGTAAAGGTAAAGGAGTAGGTGTAGGCGGGTGCGCCGCCGGCATCCTCGAGCGCGGCAAAGCCGGCGTCGGTAACCTCGGCCACGCCATAGGTGATGGTGTTCACCGTAAAGTCCGAATTGTTGAGGAACAACGCCTGGCTATCGGGCTGGGTCATGATGCCGCAGACGGTGTAGGTGCGGCCCTCAAGCTCGACCTTATCGCCCACGGCGAGGTCGTTGTTGGTGGCGAAGACACGGTCGATTGCCACCTCATCGTCCGTCTTGGGCTGCCTGCCCTCACAGTAGGACGCGATATCGACCTTGGTGCGGCGCGCATAGGTGCGCAGCGTGCGCTTGGTGCCATCGTCGCCGGCGTTCCTTTTGATGATGGCGTCGATGGAGAAATTCTTGTAGAGCGTGACGCCGCCGACGTCGCCGGCCGCATCCTCGGCTGCCTTGAGCTGACCGTCGGTGGCCTCGAAGGAGGTGGTCACGCGGCCGTCCTCAATCGTGTACGCATCGCGCATGTCGTCGATAAGGCAGCCGATGGAATGCGCCGCGAGCAAAAAGCCCGAGGTAAGGGCGATGCTTCCGCATATAAGCAAAAAGATGCCCAGGTACTTACCGATATTGCGGCGCAGCTCGCGCGGGAGACGTTTTGCGAGAGGTATCATAGCGCCGCCTACCAATCGAGCTCGGCGGCCGCGACGGGCGACTCGTTGAGCTCGTCCTCGACGATGCGCCCGTCGCGCAGGCGCAGCACGCGATTGGCCATGCGCGCGATGGCGGCATTGTGGGTGACAATGATGATGGTGCAGCCGTAGGTGCGGTTGACATCCTCCATGAGCTGCAAGATTTCCTTGGACGTCTTGTAGTCAAGCGCGCCCGTGGGCTCATCGCACAGCAGCAGGCCCGGGTTTTTGACGAGCGCGCGGCCGATGGCGCAGCGCTGCTGTTGGCCGCCCGAGACCTGGCGCGGGAACTTGTTGCGGTGGTCGTAAAGGCCCAGCGAACGCAGCAGCTCGTCGATGTTGAGCGGGTTTTTGGACAGGTGCGCCGTGACCTCGATGTTCTCCTTGATGGTGAGATCGGGCACCAGGTTGTAGAACTGGAAGACAAAGCCCAGCTCACGGCGTCGATACTCGCCCAGGTCGGTAGGCTTGAGCACCGTGAGGTCGCAGCCGTCCACCATGATGGAGCCGCCGTCGGCATCCTCCAGGCCGCCGATCAGGTTGAGAAAGGTCGACTTGCCCGAGCCCGAGGGCCCCAGCATGACGCAGATCTCGCCGCGGTTGATGGACGTGTCGATGCCATCGAGTACCGTCAGGCGCGCATCACCTTCGCCGTAATGCTTTTTGAGATCCTTAACCTGGACATAGGCTTCCTGCGTTGCCATGGTATCCCCCATTGTTAGCCTCGTACTACTTTATGAACGTAATAGTAAACCTTGGCGAACTATTTTGGGGCGAGGCCTAGGATTTATTTCAGACTAGGCGCGGGATTTGGCGCGTGAGAGGGCCAGGCCTACGGCGGCAATGGCGGCGGCGAAGAGCACCGTGACGCCCAGGTCGCAGACAATGTCGCCCAACACGGCGGACGTCAAATCCGAGGCAAGCGCCTTGCCAATCGCGTCGTTCACCCAATACGTCGGCACAAAGTGCGCCACCGTCTGCACGGCCGAGCCCATCAGCGACAGCGGCATCCAAGCGCCGCCCAAAAAACGTCATGAGCATGCCGAGCAGGTTGCCCACACCGTTGAGCAGCTCCTCACGCGCACCCAGGCTCGAAAGGGCAAAGCCAACGGCCAGAGGCGTGCACGCCAGGGCAAACGTCGCTGCCAGTGCCAAGCACACACGGCCCGCGCCGACCTCGGCGACCGCGCCGGCAAAGCCCACGACGCCCATCATGCTCGACACAAACCAGATGCAGACGGTGATCACGGCGGCGGCTGCAAACACGGCAAGCGAGCGCCGGCGCTCGGAGATTGGACCGGCATCCATACGACGCACGCGCTCAGGATCGTTCATGCCCGAGAACACCAACCCCACCGACACGATGACCGACGAGATAATCGCGTACGCACCGAAGTTGAAATACGACTCGAGCGTGGCGGCGGCAGTCGAGTCGACCTTGACCTGCTCGATCTCAACCTCGGCACGCTCGGCAGCAGCATGTTCGGCAGCCTTGGCAACGTCACCGTTGGAGGCAGTGGGCTCAAGTGCGGCCGCAGCGCCCGCGAGCGAGATCCAGCGCGAGGCCTCGGCAGACGAAAGCGCCGCCGCCATGGTGCCGGCACCGTAGGTCACATCGAGCTTGGGCAGGGACTCCCCCGCACGGGCGGCTGCAACGAGGTCGCCCTCAAACCCCTCCGGGATAAAGAACACGCAGTCAGCGCTGCCCTTGGCGCTATTACTCTTGGAAAGCGCGTCCGCAAGATTGTACGTATCGTCGCCGACGCCCGTGACCAGCTCAAAGCGCGAACCCAGATGCTTGGTAAGCGCACGCGAAAGGTCGCTGTCGTCGCGGTCGACCACGATCACGTTGGCATCGTAGGGCTTATACTCGGTGAGCTGCGACGAGTTCCAGCTCACCGATGCCGCGATAAACACACCCAGCAGAGAAATAAACACCGTGTAGATGAGCAGATAGAGCGGGTGCGCGAGCGCTATGCGAAGCGCAGTCTTAAAGGTGCTCATAGCGGCTCCTTCCAAAGATCAGCGTAGCGGCGGCAACGAACAGCAGCGCCATAAGGACCAGCGCGCCGGCGCGGACGGCGAAGGGCCCCAGGTCCTCAAAGAAATACAGGCGGTTGAACATGTCGCAGATGAGCTTGACGGGGTTGAGCCAGCACTCGGCCGGGCAGGCGCGGGCGACGTCGTCGGCAAGCGCCATCGCCGGCTCGCCGTAGAGGCCGGCGAACAGGGCGCACGTGGTGGCAAAGCCCGTGAGGATGCCCGACTTGGACGCCTTGCCACCCTTAACGGGAAGCGTGCCCACAAAGAGCCCCAGGCCCGTGGCGGCAAGCGCGGATGCAGCACCGCCCAGCAGGCACAGCCCCTCGCGCCCGCCAAAGTCGACGCCAACGACCAGGCGCACGTAGCCAATCGCGACCGCCATCGAGGCAAAGGAAACCAGCCACGAGCCGACAAAGATGCCGGCTAGCGACGCCGTCTTGGAAAGGCCACCCACGCAGCGGCGCGCGCCAAGGCCCGACAGATTGGGCTGCAGGTCGACGACGCTCAAGGCGGCAAACTCGGCAGACATCATCGCGACCAGACCAAAGAGCGCGTAGTAGTAAATGGTCGTGCCGTCGGGCGTGGTGCGCGTCAGGCTCACACGACGGGTGCCGCCCTCGAGCGACAGGGCGCGCGCAACCGCCTCCGGATCGGCGAGCGCCGCCGGGTTGTCTTGAGCAATCTGGGTCATGAGCTCGGCGTTTTGCGTATACGAGCTTGCCACCGTTTCAAGGATGCTGCGGTCGGTGAGCACCGACGAGGCACGCGAGCCGTCATAGCTCGAGAGCAGCGTGAGCTTGGGCGTGCCCGCAGCGTCGACCGTATAGATGCCCGCGACCTCGCCGGACTTGAGCGCACGGTTCGCGGCGTCCACATCCTCGCACTCGTGAATCTCGAGCAGTTGATCGTCGCCCTCCTTGGCAAGCGAGGTCGCCACGTCCTTAAAGGACGAAGCGCCCCAGGCTTCGTCAGCGACAACGGCAACCGGCACCGGGTCGACCTTGCCGTCGGAGCTGAGGTTCGCAAACATAAACATGAACATCGTTGAAAGCGCAATGGGAAAGATCGCGCCCCAGACCCATGTACTCGGTCGACGCAATAGCGTCTTGAGCGTGGTGATGATGGTGTTGAACATGGCCGCCCCCTAGTCGCGCAGCTCGCGGCCGGTGATCTCGAGGAACACGTCGTTGAGAGTCGGTGGCTCGCTCCACACGCGGCCGAGCGCCACGTCGGCGGCGCGCAGCGTGTCGAGGATGTCCACCAGGTTGTGCGGGCTCGCCTCGCAGGTGCAGACGAGCTCGCCGCCGGAAAGCTCAACGCTGAGCACGTGCTCGAGAGCGCGCAGCCGCTCGACCGTGGCGGCCTCGACGGCGCCGACCTCGACAGTCACGCGCTCGCCCATCTGAATCATGCGCTTAAGCTCGTCGTTGGTGCCCTGTGCCAGCACGCGCCCGCCGTCCATGATCATGATGCGGCTGCAGATCTGCTCGACTTCCTCCATGTAATGGCTGGTATACACTACCGTGGCGCCCTCGTCACGCAGGCGGCAGATGCCCTCCAGGATGGCGTTGCGGCTCTGCGGGTCGACCGCCACCGTGGGCTCGTCAAAAAAGATGAGCTCGGGCTTGTGTGCGATGCCGCAGGCAATGTTGAGGCGACGCGCCAGGCCACCCGAGAGCTTGCCGGGGCGGAACTTGGTAAAGTCGCCCAGGCCGACAAAGTCGATCGCCTCGTCCACCAGCGCGCGGCGGCGCTTGCGGTCGCTGACGTAGAGGCTGCAGAAATAGTCGATGTTCTCGCGCACGGTAAGCTCGTCGAATACCGCCACCTGCTGTGGCACCACGCCGATGCGGCGCTTGAGGTCGTAGCGGGTGGGCGTCATGGGCTCGCCGAACAGCTCGATGGCGCCCTTGTCGTAGGTAAGCAGCTGCAGAATACAGTTGATGGACGTGGTCTTGCCCGAGCCGTTGGGGCCCAGCAGGCCAAAGATCTCGCCGGGGGCGATGCTCAGGTTAAAGTGGTCGAGCGCGATAAGATCGTCGTAGCGCTTGACGAGGTTTTCGACGTGGACGATGTCTGTCATGAAGCGGCCCTTCTGTTGGTCGTGGCCCGGTACGATTGCATCATCGCAGGAGCCGCCGGCGCGCACCAGTGAGCTTTGTCACGAGTGCGGAGCTTGGTCGCGCGGCCCGCCGACGCGACCGCCCCGGCGCGTGGGAGGAATGTCACGGTTGCTCCGGGTGGCGCCTCCCCCATGCGCGGCATCGCGTACAATACCCGTATGAACAGGCTTTTCGACAAATCGATCGTGCTGGCGTGCTGTATTGCGGCCGCCATGGGTCTTGCTGTGGACGCTCGTCTGGTTGTGGCGTTTTGCCTTGGCGTTATTGCCACCTCGCTGGCCGAGGTGGCACAGGGGAAACGCACCCGGCGCGCAAGCGAGACCGCAAGTTACGCTTACATCATCACGGCCGTCTTCGTGCCGTCGTTTGTGCCGTTTGCGCCTCTCGCCCTCTATGACATCGCGCGACGCGTGCGCCGTGAGCACGCCTGGATCGCGTTGGGTGTCGGTGCTGTCTTTGCCTGTGCGCTCGTCGCGGACCTTCGCGGCGGCGCGCTCACCACCCGAACGCTGCTGCTAACCGCCATTCTTTCGGTCGCCGCCACGTTGCTGTCACTGCGCACCGCGCAGCTGGAGCGCGAACAGGAACGCATGCGCCGTACCCGCGACGAGCTGCAGGAACGAGCCCTCGCGCTCGAAGCGCGCAACCGCGATCTTGCCGACCGCCAGGACTACGAAGTCGAGCTCGCGACGCTCGCCGAACGCGCCCGCATCGCGCGCGAGATCCACGATAACGTCGGACACCAGCTCACGCGTGCCTCGCTACAAGCCGAAGCCCTGCGCGTGATCCACGCCGACGAGCCCGGCGTCGCCGCCGATTTCGCCGACGTCAAACGCACGGTTGACGAGGCGCTCCAACTTGTGCGTACTAGCGTCCATGCGCTCAACGACAACGCTGTCGACCTTTCCGTGCAGCTCGAACGCATTGTTGAAGGCGCGCGCTCGGACGGCGGCCCGCAGATTGAGCTTGAAGTTATGACCGAACATGCGCCCGCAAATGTCGCCAACTGCTTTGCGGCGGTCCTTCGCGAGGCGCTTTCCAACGCCATGCGCCACGCCCATGCCAATGCCGTTACCGTGCGGTGCATGGAGCATCCGTCGTTTTACCAGCTCATCGTTACCGATAATGGCGCGGACGCGACCCCGGCGAGCAGCAGCAACGTCGCAGAAGGCATGGGGCTCGGCTCCATGCGCGAGCGCGTCGAGGCGCTTGGCGGCACCTTCACCGCCGGTCCGCGCGCCGGTGCCGGCGGCTGGCGTGTGTTCGCCACCGTTCCCAAACAGCAAGGAGATGAGGGCCGATGAGGCTCATCGTTGTCGACGACGACCGCCTAGTGGTCGATTCGCTCAAGATTATCCTGGGCGCCCAAACGCAGATCGAGGTAGTGGGCACCGGAGCCGACGGCAACGACGCGGTGGCACTCTACGCCGAACTCGCACCCGATATCGCGCTGCTCGACATTCAGATGCCGGGGCGCGACGGCCTTTCGGCGGCGCGCGAGATCCTTGAGCACGACCCCGCGGCACGCGTGGTGTTTCTGACGACATTCTCGGATGACGAGTACATTGTGTCGGCGCTCAAGCTGGGCGCCCGCGGTTACCTGATCAAGACCGATGTCGCCGCCATTCCGCCAGCGTTGGCGCAGGTCATGGATGGCAAACGCGTGCTCGAGGGCAAGGCGATCGAAGATGTCGATTTTGATGGGGCGAACGCTGAGGCCGGTGCGACTCGCCGGCCCGCGGCCTCGATAACAAGGAGATTGCCGCCACGGCTTATATGGGAGAAGGCACGGTGCGCAACCACATCAGCTCGATCCTGGCCAAAATGGGCCTGCGCAACCGTACGCAAATCGCCATCGCCTACCTGCGAGGGTAATTACCCAACGGCCGACCGCTTTGGCATAGCAAAATGGCTGCCATCGATTTAATGCCATTTCAAAACTAAGCCGGTTTACGGGGCTAAACTCAGGACCCCCATCCATACCCGCGTTTTCTGCAAAATGACGGCTCGTCTACCTGCAGTTTTATTTTCACGAATATCGGCATGGTTGGAGACTCGTGACTCAGCCCCGTAAACCGGCATAGTTTTGTTTGAACGGTCCTGCGCGAACGCACCCACCAGCCGCGTGGGGCCAAAAATGATCCGTTTTCCTCCGTCCCCGGGGGATCATTTGGCGGCGCCAACCACGAAATCGGCCCATCTACTACGTTTGACTCGATACCCCTGACCATGCCTTCGTTTTGAACAAAACCGCAGGCGTTCTACCTGCGGTTTTGTTTTCGCGTTTTTTGGCATGGTTGGGGGTAAGGGGATAAACGTAGTAGATGGGCCGATTTCGTGGCGGCCCTTCCTCCCCTGCGCACAAAAGTGCCGCCACGGAGAAGGGAGACGTCTCCGTGGCGGCTGGGGGTGGGGGTGGGGGCTATGTTCTGGCTTCCCGCCGGCCGCCCGGGGCCTTTTGGCCCCGGGCGCTGCCAGCGTGCCTAGCGCTTACGGATACCCCAGACCAGGGCTCCGACGCCGGCCATGGCGATGACAAATGCCATGAGCAGTGCGGCGGCCTGCTGGTCACCCGTAGTGGGCAGGAAGCCCTTAACCGTCTTGACGATGTTCGTCACGGTCTTGGACGTACCGGGGTCGGGCGTCGGCACGGGCGTCTCGGGCTTCTTGTACATGTTGTTGAACACGATACCCTCGACACTCTTGTCGCCCTTGGTAAAGGTGACGTTCGCCTTGAGGCTGCCCTCGCCGTCGTCGACCACGTTGACGGTCGCGGTAAAGACGGACTTGTCATAGGTCATACTGGCCTCGTCGCCCTTGACCTCGCTGATGGTGTAGACGTACGTACCGGGCTCGTCGTACTCGAACTTGTCGAAGTTGATCTTGCCGTCGGCATCGTTGGTGACGGTGGACTCGATGTCCTCGCCAACGAGCTTAAAGCTAAACTCGTCCTTCTTGAGCTCGCGTCCCTCGAGCACCTTGATGGCGCCGATGGAAACCTGCGTGGGCATGGCGTGATACTTGTTAGTAAAGCCAGCCGACTCGGTGGTTCCCTCGAGCTTGTGCGTCGCGGTCAGCGTGCCGTCGCCGTTGTCGGAGACGGTGGTCACGACGGTATAGGTCGCGCCGTCATAGGTGACGCCCTTGTACAGGCCGAGCGCGTTGGGGCAAGCCTCGCGCAGCGTGTACGTGTGCGCGCCGGGCGCCTCATAGTGGATCGGGCTCAGCGTAACGGTGCCGTTGGCGTCGTTGGTGCCGCTAGCGACAACCACGCCGTCCTCGAGCAGATCAAACGTGAACTCGCCGGCTGCAAGGTCGCGTCCGGTCAGACGCTTGACCGTCTTGACCTGATCGGTCACGGAAGAATCGGTGGGTGCCACGCTGTACGTGTTGGTGAACGTAAAGTCCGCACCGTCGCCGCCGTCGCGCTTGACGCTCAGATGTCCAGCGCCGTCATCGGTCACGGTGTAGGAGACCTTGCGCGTTACGTTAGCGTCGTTGGTCACGCCAGGGGCGCTACCGGACTCGGTCACCGTATAGGTAAAGGTGTGCGAGCGCGGGGCGGTGGGGGCTGCGGGCTCGGACTCGTCCTTGGTCTCGTCACCGCTGGCGTCAGCGTCAACCTCGGCCTCGTCGGCGTTGGCTTCAGCGTTGTTCGATGCATCGCCAGAAGCGTTGTCCGTCACGCCCAGGGCGCGGTTGAGGTCATCGAGCGTAAAGTGGATCTTGCCAAAGTCCACGTTGCCGGCCGCGTCGTTGGTTGCGGTCGTGCGCTCGGGCATCGGGGCACCCGCCTCATCGGCGGCCACGGTAAAGATGAACTTACCCGTGATGTCTGCCGGGGTCAGGCCCTCGGCAGCCTGGAGCTTCTTGGTGCCGGCGAGCGCGGCGTCAACGGCATCGGCGCCGTAGACGTTCTCGAACAAGGGCTCGATGCCACCGTAGTCGACCGTTGCCGTCAGGGTACCGTCACCGTTATCGACGACGATAACCTTAAAGCCAAAGTACCACGTTGTAGCAGAAACGCCGTTCGGCAGCCCGTGTATAGCTTCGTAGGCCGTGTAGTTAATGGTCCAAGCGAGCTTACCGTCCTTGTCGGTACGATGGGCAAGCCCAGCAGACTCAAGATCGGCAAGCATCTTGGTGTCGTAGTGCAGCGCATCAAAGCTCACGTGCCCGCCGATATTGGGCTTGAGATTTTCATAACCCACAAGCTCACCCTGATAGGCAATGCCGAACCAGAACTCGCCGTCGGCCATCGGGCGACCGGTCAGGGTCTTGGCGGCAACGACCTGAGCAACGGTGCCACCAGGTGCATCGGTCGTAGCGCTATAGCTGTTGACGAACGGGACCACGGCGCTCTCGACCGCAGCCGCGCCGGTCTTGTACTCGGTCACCAGCGTGCCCTCGGGACCGCCGGAGACGGTCGTCGTGGCGGTGAGCGTACCGGCGGTGTCGTCGGCGATAGCGATCGTCACGGTGCGCTCGGCATCGTCGTAGGTGTAACCGGGCTGGCCGTCATTCTTCTCGGCAACGGTGTATGTAAAGGTCTTACCCGCGTCAGCCTGCGTAAACTTGACCTCATGGCCCGCCAGAATGTCAATCCGACCGACCGTTGCCTCTGCCGTCGCAGGGGACTTGTACACGTTGGCGCCCTCGTGCAGGCCGAGCGCGGTGGCAGAAGCCGCATCGGCGGGCGTCACGGTAAAGGTGAACTGGCCCTCGGTCATGGGGCGTCCGTAGAGGGTCTTGCTGAGCTTGAGACCGCCGGCCGCGGCGTAATCGAGCTCAGTGCGGTACGTGTTGGTAAAGCGTCCGTTTTCCTTCTTAGTGACGTTGGCGGTCAGGGTGCCATCGCTGTCCTCGGTCACGGTCACTTCGGCGGTTGCGACATGCGCGTCATACGTCATGCCGACCGTGCTGCCCGCGTTCTCGCGAATCTCGTACTTATAGGTTCCGGCGGCAGCGTAGTGGATCTTGCCGAACTTGATGGCGGCGATGCCGTCCTTCGCGTCCCTCTTGTTCACGGTTACGGTTGCGGGATCGGGCAGCGGGGCGCCCTCGGGAGCGGTGATGGTAAAGCTAAACTCGTCCCCATCCGTCCAGTCGCGACCGTCGATAGCCTTGCTCAGACCAAAGTCGAGCTCGGTCTCGAGCGGGGTCACGTTGTAGGTGTTCTTGAAGATCGCGGCCTCGGCATTCTTCAGAACATGCTGGGCACTGAGCGTGCCGTCGCCGTTATCGGTGATGGTCGTCACGATGGTGAACTTGGCATCGCTGTAGGTGACGCCCTTGCTGGTGGTTCCGCCGTTGACCTCGCGCAGTGTGTAGGTGTGCTTGCCGGGTTTGTCGTACTTGACGGCGCCCATCGTGATCGTGCCGTCGGCAGCGTTGGTGCCGGTGGCGACGACCTCGCCGTCCTCGACGAGCTCGAAGGAGAACTCGCCTTCCTTGAGGTCGCGCCCGGTCAGGACCTTCTTCGCGGTGATCTGGTCGGTGACGCTGGACTCGTCAGGATTCGGCTTGTAGCTGTTGTTGAACTTCGCCTCGTTGGCGCCCTGCAGCTCGTGCTTGACCGTGAGCTTACCATTGCCGTCATCGGTAACGGTAGTCACGATGGTGTAGGTCGTGCTGTCGTAGGTAATGCCGTTGCCTTCGGCGCCCTTGGCTTCGCGCAGGATATAGGTGTGCTTGCCGGCGGCGGTGTAGGTGATCTTGCCCATCGTAATCTTGCCATCGGCGTCGTTAGCGCCGGTGGCGACGACCTCGCCGTCCTCGACGAGCTCGAAGGAGAACTCGTCGGCCTTGAGGTTGCGTCCGTCCAGAACCTTGGTCGCGGTGATCTGGTCGGTGACGCTGGAGTTATTCGGAGTAACGCTGTAAGCATTCTCGAAGATAGCCTTCTCGACGTCCTGCAGCTCATGCTTAACCGTGAGCTTGCCATTGCCATCATCGGTGACGGTGGTCACGATGGTGTAGGCCGCGGTGCTGTAGGTGATACCGTTGTCGGCGTCGACCTTGGTCTCGCGCAGCATGTAGGTGTGCTCGCCAGCCGCAGTGTAGGTGATCTTGTCCATCGTAATCTTGCCGTCGGCCGCATTGGTGCCCCTGGCGACGACATCGTTACCCTCGACGAGCTCGAAGGAGAACTCGCCTTCCTTGAGGTCGCGGCCTGTCAGGGTCTTGGTCGCGGTGATCTGGTCGGTGACGCTGGACTTATTCGGGGCAGTGTTGTACTTGTTCTCAAAGCGTGCCGTCTCGGGACCCTCGAGCGTATGGGTCACCTTAAGCGTGCCGTCGCCGTTGTCGATGACGCTCGTCTTGACGGTGTAGTTCGTCTTATCGTACGTAATCCCGTTGCTCAGCCCCGCCTCGTTGGGGAGCTTCTCGCGCAGCGTGTAGGTGTGATTGCCAGGCTTGTCGTAAGTGATCTTGTCCATGGCAATCGTGCCGCCGGCAGCGTTAGTGCCCTTGGCGACGACCTTGTTACCCTCGACGAGCTCGAAGGAGAACTCGCCCTCCTTGAGGTCGCGCCCGGTCAGGACCTTGGTCGCGGTGATCTGGTCCTCGACAGGCTTCACGCTATAGGTGTTCTTGAACTCGGTCTCGCCCGAGGTCTTTTCAACGTCGGCCTTAAGCTCGCCCTTGGCGTTAACCGTCACAGTCACCTTGAACGTGGCAACGTTCTTGCTGTAGGTAATGCCACCGGCGTCGCCCTTGACCTCGCGGACCTCATAGGTGTACTCGCCCGGCTCGGCATAAGTAATCTTGCCAAAGTTAATGGCTGCCTTGCCCTTGTCGAGATCGGCATTGGTCACAGTTACGGTCGCGGGGTCGGGCATCGGGGCATTGTTGTCGGACGTCGCGGAGAGCTCAAACTCAAACGCATCCGTATCCGCCCACTTGCGGCCCTCGAGCACCTTGGTCAGACCAAAGTCAGTCTTGGTATCAACCGTTGTCGGCTTGGTTGCAAGGCTAAAGATAATCTTGCCGTTGTTGCCCAGGTGCGAATGCACGTGCGTGGAAGTCGCAACGGAGGAGAGGTCATTCCACCTGGGGTTAAGCACGTCGCGCGCGGTCTCGGTCTTGTTGCCGTTCGCCTCCATATCGTCCTTGGTGGTATGCAGCTGGTCGATATAGGCCAAGCGCGCGGTTCCCTTATTAAAGGACCAATAGCCGTCATCTTTGACCAGAGCGCCGTCGTAGCTGGCGATCTCGTGCCCCTCAAACTCCACAACGGCATAGTCGTCCTTCGGCTTGCCGTTTGCGCCCATCGCCACAAACTCGTCCTTGTAGTAATAGACGTCGTTGCCCTGCGGCTTTACCGTCGCGCGCTGGGTGCATTCCTTGTCCGTGTAGATAGGCGTGATTTTTTGGAAGTAATAGTAGCTGTTGGTATCGGCGGGCTCAAACTCGGCGACAACATCGCCCAGCTCGCCGCCCGACCACTTGTTGGCCAGGAAGTAGACCGTCTGGTTGTCGGCACCCTTATGTTTCTCGATATACTTCTTGAGTCCGTCATCGGGCGTAAACAGGTTGTTACGCGCGGCGTCCTTGACGCTCGAGGTGTATTTAATCTGAATAGGCTTGATGTCATTGAGCGACGTGCGCTCAAAGATCCCGTTTTCCATGTCCACGTGATAGCGGATCAGCGGAATCAGTGATGCGGGAATCTTGACCGTCACGATATCGCCCTGCTGCGCATTGGCAGAGCGCTCGACGGTGATGACCGGGTCCTTGGCCACGCCCGAAAACTCGTACGTGTCCGTATTGCCCTTGGTTGTCTTGGTCACTTCATCAAAGGGGACGCCATTAATCTGAGCGCTGACAAACGTATCGACCTGCATAAAGTCGCCCAGCTCATCACTAAAGGTGATGTAGCCGGACTTGCTCTCGTCGTAACCATCCTCGATCTGAGTGGGAGAGCCCTTGCCCGAGGTGATAGAGCTCGAGATATCATCAAACACCTTCTTGAGCTCATCGGCGTTCGACGCAGCCTTGTAGAAATCGGAATTCTCCGTGCGCTTACCAAGCTCATTGGTTGTGTAGGACGTGGCGTTTGGATAGTTGCTCGACACGGCGTGCATGAACTTGTTTTCGTTGCTCGTCCAGTAGTTCGTAGGATCGGCAGCGGGATTCGCACCATCAAAGATGCCGATCGTATAAATGTCGGCACCTTTATTCTTGAGACTCTTGGCGCTTTTGACGGCGCTATCGGCAACACTTGCTTGGAATTCACTAGAGCTCGTAGGTGAACCATCAGTGAAGAAGACAACGATCTTCTTGGCGTCGGCGCGACCAAACGAAAATACCCCATCAGCCAGCTGTAAGCCATAGTCGGCGTGCGTGGCGCCATTAGGACTGATGGAGTTGACCGTACTCTTAAGGCTCGTCGCGTCATCGCCCTTGCAGGACGTCAGCTTCTTCATGGTCTGCGAGTAGTTGTACCTATACCCCGACTCCCAATACGTGTCGTTGCCGACCCAATCAGCCCTAGTTCCCGCAAACTTTACGATGGCAACCTGATGCTGCTTGGAATCATCTTCGATCTTTGCATTCTGCTCGGCAATAGCGTCGATAAAGGAACTGGCAGCGTTCTTAAGTGCGGTGATGCGTTTGGTCTGATCATTGCCGCCCATGCTCTTATCCATCGAGCCGGAGGCATCAAGCACCATCACGATATCGAGCGGTTTAGTGACCAGCGACGTTGTGTCAGAAGTCGAAGACATCGTGGAGAGCGTTGTCACAAAGTCGGACTTTTCGTCCTCTGCGGGCTCGACCGTCTTGTCCGTCCAGATTCGGCCTACATAACGTGTCGTCTGGTCCTGCTCGCCGCCCGACGCCCAGTATTGCCAGCGGCCGGTAGTGTCGGGGTCGACTATCTTTTTGCTCGCCGTCGGTCCGTCCATTCCGGTGCTGGACCTGGCGTTGGCCTCGGGCAGCATGGCAAATGCTGCAGCCGGCAACACAAGCACTACGGCAAGTATCACCGCCAAGAGACCCCTCGTGTACTTACTCATCGCGTCTCCCTTCTCGCGGTCTCAGACCTTGCATCAGCCTAAAGTTACGGAATGAGACACAATTAGGGCAGGTGACACATGTTCCAGATTGTGTTTTGGGCGTGAGACAAATGTCTCACCAAAGTTGAGACACGGCGTTTTCGCAGGAAAACGGGTGCGACTCGAGCCATCAGGCAAAAATGACCCGTTTTCCTCCGTCCCCGGGGGATCAATTGGTGGTGCTCGCCTCAAAACTGGCCCATCTACTACGTTTGACCCGATACCCCTGACCATAGCCGCGTTTCATGAAAAACCGCAGGCATTTTACCTGCGGTTTTGTTTTTGCGTTGGTAGCGTGCAGAGATGTGGTGTAAGAGGCGGGGCATGCCCCGCCTCCGCCCT
>NZ_QRJZ01000026.1 GCF_003470665.1 Collinsella sp. AM17-1 | reverse complement strand
AAGGCGCCACACTGGTCTGCGGGGTGTTCTGAAAACTAGGCCCGGCCCCCGCCTGCGGTGACGCTGCTGCGAGCGGTCTGCGATGGGGCCGTTGTTGGTTGAGGCCGCTGGGCTGATGTGGGGGCACGTGGCCGTTGCAGGCCCTGGTCCCGGCGGCGGCCCCGGCGCTTCGCGCCTGCCGCCTTGGGGGACTGCGGAGCACGGCCGGCAGCTGCGGCGCGTTGCGCCTGCTGCCATGGGTGACTTTGGGGTCGATTGGGGCTGTCTGCACAATTCGCGGTATTATGTTGCGGAGTTTTGAAAGGAGCCGCTGGTGGTCACGACGACGTTTGCTTCGCCTTTGGGCGAAATCCTGCTTGCCGCTGATGGCCGCGGTTTGACGGGGCTTTGGTTTGAGGGACAGGAGCACTTTGGTTCCACGCTTCTCCGGGAAGACCCCGAACATGTTGAAGGCGCCGACGCGGTTTCCGGTACCGGTGGGATGTCTTCGGTGAGTCCGGCAAATGGCGCGGCTTCTTCGGTGCTTGAGCGTTCTTGGGCTTGGTTGAATGCCTATTTTGCGGGGCAGGAGCCTCGATTTACGCCGCCGTTGCATATGATCGGCACGGCGTTTCAACGTGAAGTTTGGTTTGAACTGCTTTCAATTCCACGTGGCGAGGTCACTACGTATGGCGAGGTCGCCCAGCGTGTTGCGGCTCGACATCGTGTGCCGGGAAACGAGGCACCCGTCGTGTCTCCTCGTGCGGTGGGGGCTGCGGTTGCGCGTAATCCCATTTCGATAATCGTGCCGTGCCATCGCGTGGTCGCGGCCGACGGATCGCTCAACGGATATGCCGGCGGCCTCGACCGCAAGGAGTGGCTGCTTCGGCTTGAGGGCGCGTACGAGGAGTAACTCCAGGGCACTTTGCATGACGAAGGCGCCGCGAAGGGACGAGTCGCTGTCCTTTCGCGGCGCCTTTTGTTTAACGGCAGGAAACCCCTATTGCTCTTGCAGGTCGTAGACGGTTGAGTTGCCGATGGTCTGGGCCGTGTAGTTTCGAGCGACCCATTCGGCGATCTCGCTTGCAGCGCTCGAACCGCCCATCTGCGTGCCGCCCATACCGCCACCCATGCCGCCGCTTGCGATGTAGTAGCGGATGAGGCCTTGGGCAACGTAGGCCTTGAACTCATCGAGCGTGGGCACGGGGTCCGATCCGTTAAAGCCACCGATGGCCATGACGGGAAGCTCGCTTGCCAGTTGGTAGCTCGCGGCGTTTTGAGAGCCCGTGGTCGCCGCCGCCCAGCGGTAACCGCTGGCATTTTGTGTGAGCAGCTCGACCAGGCTATCGTTGGCGGACGTGCCGCCGAGCAGGCCAGAGCCGCCGTTCGGCATACCCACGTCGGTGCTGTCCGAGTCACTCTCGCCGGATGAGCTGTCGTCTGCGCTTCCGCCAGCGCCATTCGGTGCCCCGTTGCCGCCGGGGCCACCACCGCCGGGGCCACCGCCCATGTTGCCGCTCGGTCCCGCCGTGACGATCGAGCCAGTGTGCCCGGTCGAAATCGTGCAGGCGGTCCAAACAATCGGCCCAGCTAAGAGGGCAACGATGCCGATCGTCGCAACGCCGCGGGCGCCGTGTTTCAGAGTCAAAGGCCATGTCGTAGGCAAGCGATCCTGCATCCAAAAGCCGATGATGCAGAGTGCAAGTCCTGCCGCCACGCCAATCACGCCGATGCAGACACCCAGCCAGGCAAAACTGCCGGAGCGTAGAATCAGCGCCATATCCCAGGTGCTCGTCACGGCGATCAGAAGCCCCGTGATACCCGGCATCCAGGGGCGATCGCGCAGTGCAAGCAGGCTGGCCACGCATATGGCGACAAGCGTGGCAATGGCGGGTGAGAGCGCCACGGTGTAGTAGGCATGGAAGATGCCGGCCATAAAACTAAAGACGAGCCAGGTCACGACAAGCCAGGTGCCAAAGATGACAATCTGCGCGCGGCGAATGCGCGTGACGGTGTCCGGGTCGACTTCGTGCCTGCGTTTTCCCAGATAAAACCTACCAAAATAAACCTGTCCCTTTTTGGCGGGCGTGGCGGCGATAAGGCCGAGTATGATGGCGGCGAAGGTGATGGGGGCGAGCCAGGTGATCTGGTCGCCGAAGTCGCTCGTCCATAGGCGGAACAGGCCGGTTTCGCCCCACATGCCGCCCTGGCTGGCGCCGTTGAGTGCCTCGGACGCTCCGGGGATGACCGAGCCGGTCTCGTTGCCGGTTAGGCGCCCCAAGCCGTTGTAGCTAAAGGTAAGCTCGATAAACGAATCGGTCTGCGAGCCTCCAAAATAGGGGCGCGAGCCGCTCGGCACCAGCACGGTGAGCAGTACCCACCAGCCGGCGCCGACGACCATGGCGCCGAGCGCCACAACGGCGTCGACCAGGCGGCGCGGCCAGGTCGTGGGCGAAAGCAGTAACATGGCCAGACCAAAGCCAGGGAGCACCAAAAGCACTTGGAACTGTTTGGTCAAAAAGCCCAAGCCGATCAACAGCCCGGCCACGGCGTACCAACGGGTGCGTACGCGGTTGCCGTGGCGGTCCGCCGGCAGTTCGAGCCCACGTAATACGCAGGCTGCGGCACCCAGCATAAGCAAGATAAGCAGGGCATCGGGGTTGTTGAAGCGGAACATGAGGGCCGCGACGGGCGTGGTGATAAACACGATGCCGGCCACGATGCCCGCGGCGTTGCCCCACACGCGGCGTACGGTGGCGTAGAGCAGATACGTGCATGCCACACCCATGAGCGCCTGCGGCAGCAGGATCGCAAACGAGCTCAGGCCCAGCAGGCGCACCGAAAGCGCCATGAGCCAAATGGATGCGGGTGGTTTATCGACGGTAATGGCGTTGCCGGCATCCAGACTGCCCCATAGGAAAGCCTCCCAGTTCTTGGAGCCCGCCTGTGCGGCGGCGCTGTAAAACTCGTTGGCATAGCCCGAGGCGGTCAGGTTCCAAAAGAAGACGAATGTGGCTGCAAGCATGAGCAGTGCAACGGCGATCCAGTCGATCGGGCCGCGGGCGGGGGCGAGCGATGGGGCCGAGGACGCGCACAGCTCGCGGCGAAGAGAGCGCGCCCCTTGTGATGCGTTCGCCGATCGGCGACGGGTATCAAGGCTCATCAGGCATCAGCCGCCTGCTTGAGGGGATAGCGATATGCGTCGGGCCGCGAGGGACACGTCTGTCCCTCGCTCGCCTTGAGTCGCTTCATGCCGGCAAGGTCCTTACGTACCGTGTCGACGATGTGCACCGTGGTGCCGGGATCTTCCTTCCATCGCACGGCAAACTCGCAGGATGCGATGCCCATGCGTTCGGCCAGGACCAAAAGCTCGGTGTCGAAGAACCATTCGTTGTCTTGGATAAACGGCAACAACGTGTCTGCAGCCTCGGCAGAAATCGCCTTAAACCCGCACTGCGCATCGTGAAAATGCACGTCCAGATAGCCCTGCAGCATGCGGTTGTACGAGCGCGAGATAAACTCACGCTTGGCGCAGCGCTCCACGCGCGATGCCGGCAGCAGGCGTGAGCCAAAGCAAACGTCGGCGCGCCCGTCCAAAATGGGGCCGACAAGTTCGGGAATCTGCCGAATATCGGTGGAAAGGTCGACATCCATATAGGCGCGCACGCGGGCCTTGGACGTGCTCCACGCGATTTTGAGAGCACGGCCGCGACCCTTTTGGGGAATGCGGATGGCACGGAGCGTAAAGGAAAACTTGCAGGCGAGGATGCGGGCGAGTTCCCAGGTCTTGTCGCTGCTGGCGTTGTCGGCAATCACGATCTGCCAGGTAAACGACTTGGCATGGAGTGAAATCTCGCGTAACTGATCCATCAGTAGCATGATCGAGGAGCCGAGTTCGGCCTGCTCGTTAAAGACGGGGATGACAAAGTCGCAGTCGACTTCGCGCGGCTCGCCGCAGTTGAGAATGGAAGAAGGGGAGGGCTCGCATTGGATTGCCTGAGCCGTCGCCGTGGTTTGTGGCCGAGCGTCTGCAGACGTAGGGCGATTTTGCGTGGCGGCAGACGCGGTGCGGGCGTCCTGCGTGATGATATCGGGTTTAGTCATGATGATGCCTTTCTGTTCAGGCGGCTAGACGGAAAGGGAAGTCTGCGAGGTGGCGTGGCTATTGACTGCGTCCGTGGACGTATCGCCTGCGGCGTCGTTTGAACCGTCGGCCGAAGTGTCGGCTGTGTCACCGGCGTCGGGCGTGCCCGTGGGCGCCTGCCCGTCCGGCGCTGCGTTGCCATTTGCCGTACCCTCGCTAGTGCCATCACCCGTGGTCCCGTCTGCACCGGGCATGCCGCCACCCTGCATGCCGCCCTGGCCGCCACCCATGCCACCCTGCGCGGCCTGGGCCGATCCGCCGGTCGCGGCGCTCATGATGGCACCACCTGCAAGCCCGCCAGCGAGGCCACAAACGGCGGCGAGCGTTGCGACTAGGAGCAGGTTGGCGGCGCGACTGGGCCGTTTGTCGTCGTGCTCTTTGGTGGAGATCGTCTGCTGCGGGACGGGTTCGGCGACATATGCGCGGGTATCGGGAGCGGGCGCCGACGTGCTGGCGGGCATGGCGCGCTCTCCAGCAGACTCTCCCGCATAGAGCGGATTGACGACCGTGGCGGGCACATCGCTCGCTGCGTGTTGGGATGCCGTATTGGGCTCGGCGCTCTCGCTGCCGGTGACGCCGTCGGTATTGCGGTTGAACAAGCTGTCCATAGTGTTCTCCAATCGGATAGGCGCGGAGCCGCCCGCGTTGGCGGCTCCCGCATCAAAGGGGATGGCATGGTCTTGGCATGCCGTCGCGAGGTGGTACGGCTGTCCTCGTGACGATGCTGTTCTACCGCGGCCGGTATGCGTCCGGGCGCTCGGTATCGGCGGCTTAAGTTTGGCTAAGCCACATCCTGCGTATTTGAAAACGCGCAGGTTGAGCGGCTAAGGCTGCGCTAAGGCAGTTGACGGTGCGCTATCATCGGCAGTATCGAAACTTGTATAGCCATGCGCCAAAGGAGCAACTATGAAGCTGATGCTTGCCGAGGACGAACCCGGCCTCTCCCGCGCCCTTACCGCGATTCTTCAACATAGCGACTACGAGGTCGACACCGCGCTCGACGGTCTGACGGCGCTCGAGTATCTGCTCGCTAACGACTATGACGCCGCGATTCTGGACATCATGATGCCTGGCATGGACGGCATTGAGGTGCTCAAGCGCACACGTGAGGCCGGTAAACGTCTGCCCATCATCATGCTTACGGCAAAAAGCGAGGTGTCCGATAAGGTCGAGGGCTTGGACGCCGGCGCCAACGATTACCTGACTAAGCCGTTTGCCGCTAAGGAGCTGCTCGCTCGCATTCGAGCCATGACGCGTGCCGCGACGGCAATTGATGCCACGACGCTCAGCGTGGGCAATGTGCGTCTCGATACGGCATCGTGCACGCTTGTGGGTCCCTTGGGCGAGGAGCATCTGGCCAATCGCGAGTTTCAGCTCATGGAGCTCTTTATGCGCAACGCCGGCACGCGCATGCCCACCGAGCGTCTGATGCTCGAGGTTTGGGGCGAGGACGCGCCCGAGGGCGCCAATGTGGTGTGGGTCTATATCTCGTACCTGCGCAAAAAACTGACGGCGCTGGGTGCCAACGTGGCCATCCGCGCGTCGCGCAACCAGGGATATTCGCTCGAGGTTGTCGAGGAAGGCGAGTAGGCGTGAGCGTACGCGCGTGGTGGAAGCACGTGACTGAGCGGTTTCGTGCCACCTTTCGTAGTGCAGGGCGGGCAAATTCTGCTGACGCATTGGGCCGCCGCCTGCGTCGCAAGTTTATCCTCGTTGCCATGGGCGCCGTGACCGTGGTGCTCACGCTCATCATTGCCGGCATCAATGTCGTGAATTACTCGCACGTCTGCAAAATGGCCGATGCGCGCTTGGACTATATCCTGGCAGGCAAGGGCGGCATCGATTGGGAAGAAGAGCCCAGGACCGATCCCGGCCAGGATGTGGGCGCCGGTAAGGCCGCTGCAGGTGACCGGGTGGCCGTGCGCGCCGGGCATTTTGAAGGTATGACGGCGGAATCTCCCTTCGACACGCGCTACTTTACGGTGACGCTTGTCGATGGACAGGTGGTCGATGTCAATACCGCCCGCATTGCCGCGGTGGGCGCCAAGCGTGCCGCCCGTATTGCCATGGGGCTGGATTCCAAGGGATGGACTTCGGGCTTTTCTGGTAACTACCGTTATACGGCTACGGTTCAGGGCGACAAGACAACCTATGTGTTCGTGGACTGTTCGCGCGAGCTTGCAAGTTTCCATTCGTTTTTGAGCGCGAGTGTGGCAATCAGCTGCATTGGCTGGCTGGCGGTGCTGGCAATTGTAACGGTCGCCTCGGGCGCCGTGATTCGACCGATGGTCGAGAGCTACAGCAAGCAAAAGCGCTTTATTACCGATGCGAGCCACGAGATCAAGACACCGCTGGCTGTGATTGATGCCGCGAACGAGGTACAAGAGATTGAAAGCGGCGAGAGTGAGTGGACGCAGAGCATTCACGAGCAGGTGGCGCGACTGACGGCACTTACGGAGCGTCTGGTATTTTTGGCGCGCATGGACGAGGGCTCGGCGGGCTTTACCATGGCGTCGATCGATCTCTCGGAGGCAGTTGACAAGGCAGCCGCGCCGTTTGAATCGGTGGCGGTCTCGCGCGGCAAGCGCCTGTCGATGTCGGTCGCGACCGGCGTGCGCGCTCATGCCGATGCTGCGGCGGTGACGCAGGTGGTTGAGTTGCTGCTGGACAACGCCACGCGCTATGCGAGCGAGGGCAGCGTGATCGAGTTGAGTCTGCGCGCCGTTTCGCGTGGTGCGGGCAAAGGCTCGGCAGAGCTTGTCGTATCGAATGCCGTCGATTCGCTGCCCGAGGGCGACCTAGATCGATTGTTCGACCGCTTCTATCGTGCGGACGTGTCGCGTAGCTCCAAGACGGGCGGCTCGGGCGTGGGCCTGTCTGTGGTGCGTGCCATCGCCGAGGCCCATGGCGGCTCCGCTACCGTGTCCAGCCACGACCATCAGATCACCTTCATCGTCCGCTTCTAAAACCTGCCAAAAAGGGACAGGTTTATCTTGGCAGGTTTTATCTGGGGAAACGTCGACGGGAGGGGGTATGGGCGAAAACTGCGTCCCGGAATTCTGTCTTAGAATGGGATGTGCTTTCCGAACGCGCTCTCGAGTGGAAGCTTCAACCCAGAATATTGCCTCAGAATGGGATGCCGTTTCCGGATGACACTATCGGCAGAGTGATCTTCTACGCTCGCTTTTGCAGAGCGTAGATTGATTTGTCCATGTTGAACAGATAAGCCACAACGCAGACGATGAAGAACATCGGCAGATTACCGAAACCGAAGACCTCGCAGCCAATGAGGATCGGCGCGAGCAGCGTGTTGGTGGCGCTGCCAAAGACGGCGGCGTATCCCAGCGCGGCGCAGAGCTCGACGGGCATGCCGAGAATCCCGGCGAGTACGACACCCAGGCTGGCTCCGATGGAGAACAGCGGCGTCACCTCGCCACCCTGATATCCTGCGGCAAGCGTGGCGATGGTGAGTACGAATTTGAGCGCCCAGTCCCAAGGCATGATGGTGGCGGTGCCGTCACCGTTGAGTGCCGCCGATATCAGGTTGGTGCCAAGTCCGCAGTATCGCCCTTGCCACAGCGCGAACAAAATCGCCGACAGCACAAGGCCCATAACGGCAATGCGCGTATAAGGGTTGGGGAACAGCCGCGCCGCAAGGGTCTTGGCGTGGGCAAGGCACCAGGCAAAAGCGCCACCCACCATGCCAAACGCGATGCCCAACAGCGCCAGCCGTACAAGACCGGGGAGGTCGAGCGCATACGAGGCGGCAACGGTGACCTCGAACTTCTCGAGCCCCAGGGCGCCGGAGGTCATACTTGCAGCGAGCGAGGCCGTAAGCGCGGGGAACAGCGCGCGGTACTCCATGCGTCCTGCGACTAGTACTTCGATAGCAAAGACCGTGGCGGCGAGCGGCGTTCGAAAGAGTCCGGCAAAGCCGGCAGCCATGCCGATAAGCAAAAACGTGTTGCCGGGGTCTCGGAAAGGTAGACGCCGGCCGATCCAGTGCGAGACGGTTGCGCCAATCTGCACGGCCACGCCCTCGCGTCCCGCACTGCCGCCAAAGAGGTGCGTTCCCCACGTGCTCAGTATAATGAGCGGCACCAAACGCGGGGAGATGGCGCCCTCGCGCCCGTGACCTACGTCGAATACTAAGCTCATGCCCCGATCGGTGCCTTTGCCCCAGGTACGGTAGGCAAATACGATGGCCAAGCCCATGAGGGCGAGGAAGGGAAGGAGCAGTACGATGTGCGCGTCTCGGAAGGCGCCAATCGTCAGAAGCACGCGACCAAAGAGGGCGCAGATGGCTCCAACGATGATGCCAATAGGGATTCCGACGGCACCCATAAGCACGAGGCCACTATAGGTGTTGACCAGGCGTTTAATCCTGCTCGATGCGCTGCTTTCTGACATTTTGCTTTCCGACACTTGCTCTCTTGATAGAAAAAGAGCTGGAGTTGCGCATCGTTGAGAGGCTTTCCAGCTTTAGCAAAACAAACTTATAAGATGCGACGGGCCGCGTCAAGATAATTACCGGACAGCCTGGGAGGAGGCTGGTTGGCTGGCTTAAAACCTAGCGCGTGAAATGACGCCCCACGCTATTCAGCGCGCTTGATAGGATGACGAACCACGGTCTTAAGTTTCTCCGGTGCGCATTTGCGTGGATCGGAGAGATAGATTTCGTGATGTAAACGGGTGTCTGAGAAGTCGGGAACATAGCCCAGCTCGGTCGTGTATTCATGCATAGCGTCTACGGTCGCCGGTTCGTTGTCGTAGGGCCCGGTGTGCATGCATTGAACGCAGAGACCCTCGTCAACTTTAAGCAGTTCGACGGCGGAAAAGTCCAGTTTCTTTTTGGTCGTGGCTTCCGCGACTGCCCAGTCAAAGTCATCTCGGGTGACGAAATCGGGCAGGCGGATGCACGAGATAAAGTTGAAATTGTCCTTGTGTACATAATCGATGTCGCCGCTCGGGGATTCTTGCCACCAGAAACCCTCGAGCGGCGGTACCACAAAGTCGAAATAGCCCTCGATACTCCTTGAGCCTTTCTTCGACATCTTGACGGTATAGGCGATGCCGTAAAGTAGCGGCAGGGCGTTTTGATACTCGCCACCTTCGGTATTTGGGTCGCCCTTTCCGCGAACGGCAACGTAGCTCATAGGCGGGACAGTTACGATACTCGGCTTGCTTGCAGGTTTATAGAGCTCCTTGCATTCCTTCTTAAAGTCGAACGCCATGTTGGCCGCCTTTCTGCGTATTGGCCCGCTTAGATAGTCGAATCATATCATAGAAACGAACAGCTGTTCGAATGATTTGGCTGACAGATTGAGATGCGTGCGTTGTGCTTGGCGGTCGGCCTGACCCCGTCGATGATTTCTCGGCCTCCCCGGCGCCTCATCTATAGCTGCCGTTTCCCCATATAAAACCTGCCAAAATAAACCTGTCCCTTTTTGGTAGGTGGGAAATGGGTAATACTAAAGAGTTATCCGACCAGATGGGAATTAATCGATGGCCTATATCGAATTCAAAGACGTCATCAAAGCATACGGCGAAGGCGACGCCCGCATCCACGCGCTCGACGGCGCGAGCTTTACGGTCGAGCGCGGCGAGCTCGCCATCATTCTGGGTGCTTCGGGCGCCGGTAAAACCACGGCGCTCAACATCTTGGGCGGCATGGACACGGCAACTTCCGGCACTGTGACGGTGGACGGGCGCGATGTGAGCTCCGCCAACGAGGCGCAGCTCGTGGAGTACCGCCGCGCCGACGTCGGCTTTGTCTTCCAGTTCTACAATCTGGTTCCTAACCTGACGGCGCTTGAGAACGTCGAACTCGCGGCGCAGATCTGCCCTGATTCGCTCGATGCCGAACAGACGCTTCGTCAGGTCGGCCTGGGCGAGCGCTTGGGCAACTTTCCGGCGCAGCTTTCGGGCGGCGAGCAGCAGCGCGTATCCATCGCCCGCGCGCTGGCCAAGAACCCCAAGCTGCTTTTGTGCGACGAGCCCACGGGCGCGCTCGACTATAAAACCGGCAAGCAGATCTTGCAGCTGCTACAGGACACCTGTCGCAAGCAGGGCATTACGGTCATTATCATCACTCACAACTCTGCGCTGGCGCCCATGGCCGATCGCCTGATTCGCTTTAAGAGCGGCCGCGTGGAGAGCGAGACGGTCCAGCAAAATCCCGTGCCTATCGAGACGATCGAGTGGTAGCGCCCATGGACCAGGACCGCCAAAACAGCCAGCGCCGCGACGCGCAGAACACGGAGCGCGAGCAGGATTTTACGACCTACCGCACCGCCCAAAGCTCAAACGATATGGTGCCGACGGTTTTTCGCCGTGGCATCTACCGCACGATTCGCGGCAGCCTTAAGCGCTTCTTGTCAATCGTGATCATCACGGCGCTTGGCGTGAGCGTGATGTGCGGCCTTAAGGCGGGCTGTGAGGACCTGTGTGATTCGGTCGACGCTTATTTTGACCAGCAGAATGTCTATGACATCAACGTGCAGTCGACCTATGGTCTGACCGATGACGATCTTGCTGCGATCCAAGAGGTCGATGGCGTCGAGACGGCCGAGGGCATCTATACCGAGACCGCCTATACCGCCGTGGGTACGACGCGCGAGCGTGTCGTCGTACAGAGCCTCTCCAAAGAGAATATTGACCAACCGGTGCTAGTACGCGGCGAGCTGCCCGAGACTTCGGGCGAAGTGGCAGTGACCTCACGTTTTTTGAAGGCTTCGGGCAAGAAAATCGGCGATACGGTGAGCTTTGCCGCCAACGATGCGAGCTCGTCGAACCAAAGCGCCAAGGACCAGTTTGCTGCGGGCGATTACACCATTACGGCCGAGGTCCTCGATCCCACTGATGTGAGCTCCGACTCGACAGTCAACGCCTTTCGCGCTGCTTCGGCGGCGGACTATAAGTTCTATGTGAGCGAGGACGCCGCGACATCTTCTTCCTACTCCGCGGTCCACGTGATCGTCGAGGGAGCCAAGAGCCTCAACTCCTATTCGGATGCCTACGCGGCAAAGATCAACAAGGTCAAGGGCAATATAGAGAAGATCCGCGAGGAGCGTGAGAAGGCGCGCGCTCAGGAGCTGACAGTCGACACGCCGGCAAGCTTGGATGCGGCCGAGCGCCAGGCGAATATGCTCTTTGGGATTGAACAGGACAACATCAATCGCATGGCCCAGGGCAGCGAGGAACGCGTCCAGGCTCAGGCCGACCTGGATCAGCGCCGCGCCGCCGCCGGCCAGCAGTTTGCCGATGCCCGCGCCGAGCTTTCCGATTTGGGTGAATGCACGTGGTACATCCAGGACCGCGACAATATCGCAAGCTACTCAAGCGTGGAGAGCGATAGCTCGTCAATTGAGGCTATTGCGACGGTGTTCCCGTTCATCTTCTTTATCGTCGCCGTGCTCATCAGCCTTACCACCGCCACGCGTATGGTCGAGGAGGAGCGCACGCTCATCGGCCTGTATAAGGCGCTCGGTTATTCGCGCGGGCGCATTCTGTCCAAATACGTGGACTACTCGCTGTGGGCGTGCCTGATCGGCGGCGTGCTCGGCAATATCATCGGATTTGTGGGCCTGCCGCTGTTCCTGTTTACGGTGTTCGACGACATGTACTCGCTGCCCCAGATGCTGCTTTCGTACGACATCGTGTCGTCGCTCGTGTCGGTAGCGCTGTTTGCCGTGGGCGTGGTGGGCGCCACAATTATCGCCTGCCGCCACGAGATGGCCGAGACCCCGGCCTCGCTCATGCGCCCCAAGGCTCCGCGCGCCGGCTCGCGCATCTTGCTCGAGCGCATCGGCTTTATCTGGCGCCGCATGGGCTTTTTGAACAAGGTCGCTGCACGCAACCTATTCCGCTATAAAAAGCGCGCCTTTATGACCATCTTTGGCATCGCGGGTTGCACCGCGCTTGTGATCTGCGGTATGGGTATTCGCGATACGTCGGTGGCGCTTTCGCCCAAACAGTACGGGCATATCACGCGTTATGACTTGCTGGCGGTCGCCAACCCCGATGACTTTACGCAGACGTGCGCGGCGTTGGATGAGCGCAGCGCGGCCAATGATTCCAACGTGACCGTGACTTCGACGCTGCCGATTATGACCGACAACGTCACCTTTACGTTTGGCGGCAAGAGCGAGACTGTGCAGCTGATCGTGGTGCCCGATGACCGCACGAACGACCTGGACGACTATGTGCGCCTCGAGGACGAGTCCAAAGAGCTGCTGTCTTTGCGTGACGGAGACGTGTATCTGAGTAAGAGTTCACAGCTGGTGCTGGGGATTCAGCCGGGCGATACGGCACACGTCCAGGATTCGTCGCTCAGTGTTGCCAAGGTCAAAGTCAGTGACATTTCGCTTAACTATCTGGGCAACACGCTTTACATGACGCAGGGCACCTATGAGCGCGCGTTCGGTCGAAGCGCACGCCTCAACGGCGTCTTTGTGCTGCTTAAGGGCTCGTCGGCCGACCAGATTGCGTTTAGCAAGAATCTTAAGAGCGACGGTTGGCTTACGATTTCGAGTACGGCCGAGCATTGGGAGAACTACGAAGCGAACTTTACGATTATCAATTCGGTCGTGGTGCTCGTGACCTTTATGGCGGCGTGCCTGTCGTTTGTGGTGGTGTTTACGCTGTCCAACACGAATATCTCCGAGCGCGAGCGCGAGCTGGCGACCATCAAGGTGTTGGGCTTCCGCCGTGGCGAGGTGCACCATTACGTCAACAAGGAGACGCTGATTCTCACGGCGATCGGCGCTGCGCTGGGCGTGCCGCTGGGCGGCTTGCTGGCCGAGAGCTTTACCTACATTTTGCAGATGCCGTCGCTGTACTTTGACGTTGAAGTCGAGCCGCTAAGCTACGTGCTCGCCGTGGTGCTTTCCTTTGGCTTTACGTTTATCGTCAACCTTGCCACCAACCGTACCCTCAACAAGATCGACATGGTCGGCGCCCTCAAGAGCGCCGAGTGACCTGCCAAAAAGGGACAGGTTTATTTTGGCAGGTTTTATCTGGGCAAACGCCGGGCAACCATTAGGTGGCCCGGCGTTTGTCCCGTTTTGCTGGGGAGGTCTGTCGTCCAGTGCTCTTACTGGCCAATCCAGTGTTGCGCATAGGTCTTAATGTCCTCGGTAAAACCGTCAAGGTCGTCAAGGGTGATCACGCTGTCGATAAGCAAATTGGCTATCTCGCGGTGCATTGTGCTGCGGCGAATGTCGTTTGCAATTACGCCTGAGGACAGCTTGTCTCTATTGAGGCGCTCTTCTAGTGCCCAAAATCTACTGGACGCTTCACCGTCGCCGTTCAGCATCTCAACGTACTGGGCGATGAGCTTTTCCATATAACGTTCTTGCCATTGAGGAAGCATTTTCTTAAACAGCTTCCAGTCGCTTTCGGCTACGTCGCACATATGTCCTCCGCTCGTCAAACGGGCTTTCCATTTGCCTTTCATTCTATTTGGTTTTCGCTCCCAGGCGTGGATGAGAGGCTCTCTTTAGCCTTCGAGATTGGGCTTGAATGGGTCGTATGCCACAAAATGGGCCTATCTACTACGTTTAATTGGATACCCTCAACCATGCCGGGAAAACGAAAAATAAAACCGCAGGTAGAAGGCTTGCCAGTTTTCGAAAAAGGCGGGTATGGTCGGCCCCATTGAGTTCATCGTAGTAGATGGGCCCTTTTCGTGGCGGACCATCAAACGAACGCCGACGCTTGTGCTGTAGCCGCTCCGATCATTCGTAAGTTG
This sequence comes from Collinsella sp. AM17-1, assembly GCF_003470665.1. GTDB lineage: Bacteria > Actinomycetota > Coriobacteriia > Coriobacteriales > Coriobacteriaceae > Collinsella. The sequence continues at coordinate 20,344 of NZ_QRJZ01000026.1, read as the reverse complement.
CGGTGGAATAGTTCCTAAGGTCGACTACTCAAGGCTCAAACCGGAACTATATCACCGCAACTTAGGAGGGATGGGCGGGAGGGGGTACTAGTTGGGTGCTGCTGTCGGGCTGGGATGGTTTAGGCTCGCTCGCGATGCTTCCATTGTTTACGGCACCAACGCATAAGTGCTTTTACAACCGGGATGGTGATGAGTATTACCCAGGCGGGATGGGGCTGCCCCAAGCAGAGCCACATGTAGAGGAACCATGCCTCGGCACTAACTGAATAGACGACATCGATCAGCTTAGATAAGTGGCGTTGGTCGATAAAGTCGCCAAGCGCGTAATAGACGGGAATCAAAAAGACGAGGAAGAGTCCCGTAGCCCATGTGCCGTAGACAATGCCGAGCACCAGATAGGCGAGAGCGACAAGTGCGGGGAAGGGAAACTTGTTCCATGCACGTCCGACCTTGGTGTGGAAATGCTTGCCATGATGGTCGAGCTTGTCGTGTGCTTCCTTCCAGCTGGAAAACGTCTCGCCGTCGATGGTGACGGTGCCGTCGTCATTGGTACGCACGCTATGTCCATCGTCCTCAAGCGTATCGATATGCACGCCGCCCGGCCCCACATGCACCTCTTCGCCCTTGCGCTCGTTGGTCACATGGATGCCGTCCCAGCCAACATGGACTTCTTCGCCTTTGTCGGGATCGATAACGTGGATGCCGCGTGCGAGGGAAATATCGACAAGTGGCTTATCGCTGCAATCAGCGTGCACAGTAGAAGCCTCAGCCTCATCTGAAGCTTTGGTGCCGGCGTTGCTGTTCTGCGCCTCATCATCAGCTTGCGAGTCATCAGTGCTATCCACCGCCTCCCCATACAGCAGCTCATCCAGCGACACGCCATACAGCGCGGCGAGCGCAATAAGGTTATCGGTATCGGGCGAGGATTCGCTGCGCTCCCATTTACTGACAGCCTGACGACTCACGCCCAACTGGGCGGCAAGTGCCTCCTGAGAAAGCCCGGCAGCCTTGCGGCGATCAACGAGCCGCTGTGCCATCGCAAGATCCATGGCAGTTCCTTTCATGTGGTGACCGTAATCGAATGAGCCGAGTATGCCGAGAACAACCGGTAGCGACCACCATTTCTAGTTAGAATCTGCCCCAACCCTACCGCAACTACCGGTAGCAACCCCTAACGACCAGCCATTTCAGGACAAATGTCAGTGCAAGTAGCAGCCAAGAGCCCCCACTCAGTAAGTTGCGGTGGAATAGTTCCTGGATTCAGCCATTTGCGGGCTAAGCAGGAACTATTTCACCGCAACTGAATTTCAGGCCAGGCACCCGCAGCAAGAAGACGAATAGCCTCGGCCTCCCTAGTTACCGCAGGAGGCCCCAGGGCTTACCTCCCAAATCTTTCCGCAGGACGGAAGGACCCCGCCGCGCGAAGCGCACGGCGGGGTCCTGACATGTCCGAGGACGATTTGGGAGGTAAGCCCTGGGGCCTCCGATGAGAGCGGTTCCAGCCGAGGCTATTCGTCGCCGAAGCTGATGCCCAACGCCTTGGCCTCGCGCACCAGATCGCTCTGGGGATCGACGTACTTGAGCTTGCCGGCGACATCCTCGAGCGGCATATGGCACATCTTGCCGTCGCGCAGGGCAATCATGTAGCCAAACTCGCCGCGCAGGCAGCCGAGCGCCGCCTCGACACCGCACTGGGTCGCAAAGATGCGGTCCTGAGCGTCGGGCTGACCGCCGCGCTGCGTGTGGCCGGGGATGGCGACGCGGGTCTCGCGACCAGTTTTGGCTTCGATCTCCTTGGCGATGTCGTAGACGATCGACGGGCTCGTGCGCTCGGCGAGCTTCTTCTTGTACTCCTTCTTGGACAGCGCCGCGTCCTCCTTGGAGATGGCACCCTCGGCGACGGCCACAATGGTAAAGCGGCTGCCGGTCTCCATGCGATGCTCAATGGTCTTGATGACGTTATCCATGTCGTAGGGGATCTCGGGAATCAGGATGACGTCCGCGCCGCCCGCGACGCCGGCATACAGCGGAATCCAGCCGACCTTGTGGCCCATGATCTCGATGACAAACACGCGGCCGTGGCTCGAAGCGGTAGTGTGGATGTCGTCGATGCACTTGGTGGCGACGTCGATGGCGCTCGTAAAGCCAAACGTCAACTCGGTGCCCCAGGTGTCGTTGTCGATGGTCTTGGGCAGGGCGATAACGTTGAGGCCCTCTTCGCGCAGGCGGTTGGCGGTCTTGGTGGAGCCGTTGCCGCCCAGCATAAACAGGCAGTCGAGCTGCAACTTGCGATAGGTGTGGACCATCGCGGGCACCTTCTCGACGCCGTCGGCCTCGGGAGTATCCAGGCGCTTGAACGGCGTACGGCTCGTGCCCAGGATGGTGCCGCCGCGGGTGAGGATACCGCTAAAATCGGCGGGCGTCATGACGCGGAACCTGCTGTAGATAAGGCCCTGGTAGCCGTCCTCAAAACCGTAGATCTCGATAGGCTCTTCGCTATTGGTCATGAGTGTTTTGACGATGCCGCGCATGGTGGCGTTGAGCGCCTGGCAGTCGCCGCCACTGGTAAGAAGACCGATCCTGAGCATGATGAATCCTTCCGGGCAAGTTATAACATGCGCATAAGTTTACCCCCGCACACTGTTGATACAGGGGTAAAACGTGTTAGCTCAAATGTATAGAAATGTAAGCAGCGTCAGGCGAGCGTAAGGACGACGGGCCTGGCTCCTTACAACGCGAAGGCGTCGACGTCGCCCCAATGGCGGCGCAGCGTGATGGCGGCAGCGGGCTCGGTGTTGTCAAAGACGACCGACCATTGCGTATTGCTGGTGATGTCTTCCGGATTGGGCTCTTGCGCCGCAGCGCGTAGGGCCTTCCAAGCGACTGCCTCGTCTTGGGCGCCGGCACGGGCATCGAGGACAGCGGCGATTGCGACGGCGCGCTCCTTGCCATGGCCCAGCTCGCCATTCTTTTGATTGGGCAGCACTTCGTCGCCATAGCAGGCGTAGAAGTTCGTAACCTGGCGTACAGGAGTCACTTTGAAAGCGCGGTCGGGGTCGCGCGGGTCCCACTCCACCACCCGCGCGTCACCGGCGGCGTCGTTGATAAAGAAGTGATAATCGCGTCCGGCCATGGCGTGCATGTCATAGGCAGAAAGCAGGTCGACGGCCTCCTGCGTGGTAGTCGCGCGGTCGAGCACCAGGCGGATGGCGAGCGAAGTGTTGATGACGGGGCGCTGCGTGTCCTGGTCACAGGGTTTGGAATCCAGGGTGAGCACGGCAATGGACACGCCACATTCGTTGATGCCGTCGAGCTGGGCAAACGGGCCCATCAACGCCGCAGCGCGTCCGGCGACGGAGTCAAGCGGAGTGTTATCGCCCAGGTTGTTAAGGGCGGCAAACCCGATGGAGGCATAGCCGCCGCGTGGGTGATTGCGCACCAGCAGCGCCGAGGTGTCGTCCTTAAAGTCGTAATTGCGACCGGTGCGCACGCGGCCTTCGGCATCTACGGCGACAAAAGCGCTGCAGGCAAACTGGGGCGCCTGGACATGTGCCGGCACGCCGGGCAGCACCTGCGCCACCACGGCATCGATGTAGGCCTGGTCGTCGCGCACGCCAGCGGCGATGATGCGGTCGAGGTCGTAGTCGTAAGCGATGTCGATTGCGTACAGGTCATAGCCATCCGCGTAGCTGGTCAAGCGTTTGAGCGACGCGGCGGACTTGATTTGCTTGTGATAAACGATACCGGTGGCAGCAGCAAGGCCGACGGCGACTCCCGCGACACCGCAGGCGATGGCAATGTTACGTGACTTCATGACGGCTCCTTTCGTCCTGTTAGCGTAATTGTCGCAAAAGGAGTGCGGGCATGATGGCTCAACTTGGCGAGCGGCGCGGGATTAAACATGGAATGAAAGGCACGGCACTGGCGCGGCGGGGTATGCTGGAGGGGACCATCAACCCAGCGAAAGGGGAGAGCATGACGGATCAGGAAACGCCCGAGCGCGCGCATGTGACGGCCGACGATATCGAGGCCGCCAACGACCTTATCGACTTTATCGAGGCATGCCCCAGCATGTTCCATACGGCGGCGACTATTATGGCCGAGCTCGACGAGGCGGGCTTTACCTACCTGCCCGAGAACGCGGCGTGGGACATCGAGCCGGGCGGGCGTTATTACACGCAACGCAACACCTCGAGCGTTGTTGCCTTTAAGGTGGGCGAGGACCTGGCCGCGACGTGGGGCGAGGACGGCGTTGCCGGTGACTATCATTTTCAGCTCACGGCGTCGCACAGCGATTCGCCGACGTTTAAGGTTAAGGCCGTGCCCGAGCTCGACGGCGCGGGCGAGACACTGCGCCTGAACACCGAGGCCTACGGCGGCATGATCGACTACACCTGGTTCGACCGTCCGCTGGCTCTCGCGGGCCGCGTGCTGGTGCGCGAGGGCGACCGCATTGAGAGTCGCCTGCTCGCTACCGAGCGCGAAGTCGCCATCATCCCGAGTCTTGCCATCCACATGAATCGTGGCGTCAACGAGGGCTTTGCTCCCAACCGAGCTGTCGACCTGTGCCCGCTCATCAGCGCTGGTGACCTTAAGCAGGGCGACTTTGACACCCTGATCGCCGACGAGCTGGATGTTGAGCCCGAGCAGATTCTGGGCCGCGATTTGTTCCTGGTCAATCGTCAGGATGCGCGCATTTGGGGCTGGGCCGACGAGTTTATCTCGACGCCCAAGCTTGACGACCTGGCCTGCGCCTACACCTCGCTACAGGCATTTTTGGGTGCCGAGAACGCGCGCGACGTTTCCGTCTTCTGCTGCTTCGATAACGAGGAGGTTGGCTCCGAGACCAAGCAGGGCGCCATGTCGACGTTCTTGGCCGACGCGCTGCGCCGCATTAACGGATCGCTGGGCTTTGACGACGAGTCGTACCATCGCGCACTTGCCGCCTCGATGCTTGTAAGCTGCGACAATGCACATGCCGTGCACCCTAACCACGCCGAGAAGTGCGATGCCCGCAATCAGGTGGTGCTCAACGGCGGCATCGTCATCAAGGAAGCCGCCAACCAGCACTACTGCACCGATGCCTTTAGCCGCGCGGTGTTCCAAGCCATCTGCGATGACGCCGACGTACCCACGCAGGCCTTCGCCAACAAGAGCGATATGGCGGGTGGCTCCACGCTCGGCAACCTGTCCAACATGCAGGCGAGCATGCATGCCGTAGACGTGGGCCTGCCGCAGCTTGCCATGCACTCGAGCTACGAGACCGGCGGCGTACGCGACGTGATGTACGCCATCCGCGCCCTCACCGCCTTCTACGAGCGTGACCTAACCATCAACGGAGCCGAAAGCGTGGAACTCTAAAACCTGCCAAAAAAGGGATGTTAATTTTGGCAGGTTTTATCCGGGCAAATGCCGCAACACCAACAGCTGGACAGAATTGTTAAGACACCGCAGGTTGAGCAAGCGTCAGCGAGCGATGTCCAGAGCGAACAAGTTGGCATGAAAAAGGCAAGGCATAGACCTTCTGGTCATGCCTTGCCTTTTGAATGACAAATTGTCGCTCTGGGCGGCGCGCAGCGTCGACCGGTCCGCCGTTCGTTAGAACGGCGGAACCTAAGGGCGCAGCGTCGAGGGGTTCCGGCGTTTGGCAAAACGCCGGAACAAATTAGTGCTCGATCCAGCAACGCAGGGTCTCGCCGGCTTGCAGGTGACGCAGATTCTCCGCGGCGATGTCGACGACGTTGTTGAGGGTGGCGGCCAGGTGGAACCAGCCGGAGACGTGCGGCGTGATGAGCATGTTGGGCGCATCCCACAACGGGCTTGTCTCGGGCAGCGGCTCGGGGTCGGTGACGTCGACCGCGGCGCCGGCGAGATGTCCTGATTCCAGGGCGGCAACTAGGTCGTCGGCAACCACAAGATCGCCGCGGCCGCCGTTGGCAAAGAAGGCGCCCGGCTTCATCGCGGCGAAGAACTCGGCGTTCGCCAGGCCGCGGGTCTCGGGTGTGCTGGGCATAAAGGATGCGACGACGTCTGCCTCGGCCAGGCGCTCGGGCAGGGCATCCATGCCGTCCATGTCCTCAAACACAATGGGGTAGACGAGCGGATGACGCTTGATGCCGCGGACGTGTGCGCCCATGCTGCGGCAGAGCGTGGCAAAGTGGCCGCCGATATCGCCCGCGCCCAGCACCAGCACGTTGGCATTTTTGAGCGAGGTAACCGGCCCCAAATCCTCCCAGCGATGCTCGCGCTGCAAGTCGTGATAGCCGGGCAGGCGCTTCATCATGGAAAGGACCATGGCAAACATGTGCTCGCTCACGGCCTGGCCGTAGGCGCCCACCGAGCAAGACAGTTTGGCGCCGGCTGGCACGGTGCCGGCGGCAAGGTAGTCGTCATAGCCGGCGGTCTGCAATTGCAACAGCTGGAGATGCTCGCATGCCGTGAGCATGTCAGGGTCGATGTTGCCCAGGATCACGTCGGCATCGGCGACCTGCTTGCGCGTGGCGGCGTCGGCGCTCGTGTAGATAAAGTCCTCGCCCGGAGCGCTCGCCTCAAGAATTGCGCGATGACGGTCGTTGACGGGCAGCAAAACCAGGATGTTCACAGGCAGTCCTCTCCGCTCAACCTGCCAAAAAAGGGACAGGTTTATTTTGGCAGGTTTTATCAGGCAAACGTTCAAACAAAAACGCCGGATGCAAGACGGGCGTGCCCGTCAGCATCCGGCGCATCCACGGCTACCAGCTGAGCAGCTCGTAACCGTTCTCGGTCACCACGAGCTGTACCTCGCACTGGGCCGAATCGCTGCCGTCCTTGGTGCGCACGCACCAGCCGTCGCCCTTGCTAATCTTGATGTCGGGCGCTCCGGCATTGACCATGGGCTCGATGGTAAAGACCATGCCCGGAGCCATGATGGTGTCCACATCGGGCGCCTCGGTGGTAAAGCCTACAAACGGGTCCTCGTGGAACTCCTTGCCAATGCCGTGTCCGCCGTACTCGCGCACCACGCTAAAACCGGCGTCCTCGACCGTCTTTTGCACGGCCTCGGCCATAACGGACAGCGGCAGCCATGGCTTGACGGCCGCCAGACCCGCCTCCACGCTGGCACGGGTGACTTCGACCAGGCGCTGGCGCTCGGCCGAGACTTCGCCGATGCAGAACATGCGGCTCGAGTCGCTAAAGTAGCCGTCCAAAATCGTGGAGCAGTCCACATTGATGATGTCGCCCTCGTGCAGCACGTCCGTATCGCAGGGGATGCCGTGGCAGACCACATCATTGATCGAGGTGCATACGCTCTTGGGGTAGCCCTCGTAGTTGAGGTCGGCCGGCGTGCCGCCGTGCTCGACGGTGTAGTCGTAGATCATCTGGTCGATCTGGTTGGTGGTCATGCCCGCGGCGATATGCTCGCCTACGTAATCGAGCACGCCCACGTTGATGGCGGCCGAGCGCTTGATGCCCTCGATATCGGCGGGCGTCTTGTAGAGCGTGCGGGGCAGAACCTCCCAGCCCTCTTCCCACAGGCGCTCGAGGCGCTCGTCGAAGGCGTTATGACATTTCTTATATTTTTTGCCGCTGCCGCACCAGCAAGCGTCGTTGCGGCCAGGCACGGGTCCATTGTCAAACATGGCTAACTTCCTTTCATTCGCAGCTAGTATAGCCCACCCACGCGTCCATAAAAGTTGCGGTGATATAGTTCTGATTTAAGCGGTTTAACAGCACAAATAGGAACTATATCACCGCAACTGATGGAGCGGGGTGGCGGGCACTAGCTGCTGCGTGGTTTTGCTAGTAGCTCACCTGGCAGGGGATGCCGAGGGCGCGCACGCGCGCGGCAATGGCGTCGAGCACCTCGGGCGCTGCCTTGGCAAGGCCAGCGACCGGCGTCTCGCGCGCCACCGTGTAGATGGTCGCTTCTTGTGGGCGAATGCGCTCAAGCGCCGCGAGCCAGGGGGCAACGTACTCCTCGCCGGTGTTGTCGATGGGCTTGCCCTGATACTCGCCGGTCAAAAAGATCGTCTGGATAATAACGTGACCGTCAAAGCTTGCGAACGTCTCGATCTGGTGCTCGACGTCGTAGGCGCCAACGGGCTGGTCGAGCAGCTGGATAAACGCCGGGTCGACGATATCGAGCTTGAGGATGTTGTCGTCGACCATCATGAGCGCGTCGTGCACTTCGGGGCGGTCGGCGCGCGTGCCGTTGGAGAGCACGGCGATCTTGGAGTTTGGGGCAAGCTCGTCGCGCAGCGCGACGGCGCCGGCGATGGCCTGCGGAAACTCCGGTGCGGCGGTGGGCTCGCCGTTGCCTGCGAAGGTGATCACATCGGGGAGCTCGCCCTCGGCTGCCATCTCGCGCAGCTTTGCCTCGAGCGCGTCGAGTACCACGGCAGCCGTGTTGTACGGCTCATGACAGGGGCGCTCGGCGTTGAGGCCGTTTTCGCAGTAAATGCAGTCGAACGTGCAGATTTTGCCGCTGGCCGGCATCATGTTGACGCCGAGCGAGAGGCCAAGGCGACGGCTGCGAACGGGCCCAAAGATGGGGCTGGCATTCAAAAACGTAGACATAGGCATATGCTCCTCAAGACAATTGTGCCTAAGCATAGCATCGGCTCCAAAGCAAGGTGTGGGCTCTTGCTTTACAAGTTTCGTTTTTTCACGTCGCTCATGATGCCGTGCCATGAAAAGCCTCGGGTCGGGTACAGTTAATCTGTTAACAAGTCGTAAGGCAATGCGGGACCATTCAGCCGTACTGACGTGCAATTGGATGGGCATTGATGATGGGGGCACAACATGGATTTTACGGTCGAGAATGCGGGCACCACGATTGCCTGTCGCGAATATGCCGGCCCGGATGTGTCGCCTGATACTCCTGCCTTGGTGTGCGTGCACGGCGCTTGTGTTGACGGCACATTTTTCGACGGCATCGCTTGTGAGCTCAGCCGCAACTACCGCGTAATTGCCTACGACCGCCGCGGCTGTGGTGGCAGCAGCGAAGCGGCAGACGGCAGCTATGATCTTGCCGCTCAGGCCGCCGACCTGCAGGCCGTGATCGAACACGTTGGCGCTCCGACAAATGTGCTTGCGCACAGCGCCGGTACGTTGGTGGCGCTGGAGCTTCTTCGCACTGAACCCCATCTCGTCGCCCGTGCGATTCTGCATGAGCCGGCTGTGTCGGCCGAAGGCGTCGGCATGGGCGCAGCTCCGGTTTTGCTCGATATGATTGCGGCTGGAAAGGTTTCAAGGGCGCTCCGGCTTTTCTTGGGAGCCCTCGGCGACTTGGACCCCGAGGCTCCTGGAACGACCGAGGCAGAAGCCAAGCATGCCCTGCGCAACGGCCGCAGTTTCATGGCAAACGAATACGGGATTACTATGACCTGCGTTCCCGATTGGGATAGCGTTCGCGCGTCGAAAACGGTGGCCGCCGTGCTCCTAGGCGAGCTCTCGATTGGCACGCCCCGCGAGGCTGGCACGCGAGCGGCTGCCGAATATCTCGATTGCCCTCTCGTGACGATCCCGGGCGCGCATAACGGTCTGCGCGATCGCCCGGCAGCGGCTGCCCGGGCTGTCCGTGGCATCCTGGGGCTCTAGCATCCGCAATAGCCAAAGCAGGCTTCATCCGCAAACGTTTCGGCCGTATTAACAAACGTGCTCAAAACCTCGCGTCTGCGGCTTCAATCGCGCCGTCTGCCAACTCATAAGAATGTGGCAGCATTCACGTACTTACCTGCATCGACAAGGTGTTACCCTTGTAACATTTGGAACCCACCGCTCCATGCGAAACTATCGAAAGGGCCCCATATGCTCAATACTCACGAGGTCAATCTAACCGACGAGGAGGCTGCCGTCGAGGTCGCCCGCGTCGCGAAGACCTACCCCGTGGTGCGTTTACTGTCGGCCGATCAGATTAAGAGTGAGCCTAACTGCTTGCTCGCCGGCGATCGCTGCCCTTGTCTGCGTCAGTCGAGTCTTGAGGCTTTGGCAGACTCCGATGAGGTGTCGGAGCAACTGCTCAATGATGGCACTGAGTACCGCGCCCGTCTACGCCCTCTGAAGGTCGAGGGCGAGCCTCACGTCTTGCTGATGGTGCGTCCGATTGATGAGCAAGAGGCCGCGGAAGAGGACCTTGTCTACACCGACGTGCTGACGAGCGTGCGCAATCGCCGATATTACGAGGAAAAGCTTCGCAGCGCCCGCATGAATGCCGGCGTTGCGATGATCGACGTTGATGATTTTAGGGCCTTCAACGATACGTGTGGCCGTCATGCCGGCGACCTTGCGCTCGGTGCTGTGGCGACAGCCATACGCAGCGGAATCCGTTCGACTGACGAGCTTGTGCGCTATGGCTGCGACAAGTTTGTGGTTGTCATGCCCAATATTCCCTCCGATGACTTCACCCGTCGCCTGCATCAGGTGTCCGATGCCGTTCATTCCACGATTATTCCGGGCCATGAGTACGTGAGCTTGACGGCATGTGTTGGTGGCGTTCGCATTCATGGCGAGACGGTCGATGAGGGCGTTGGCCGCGCTGCTCAGTTACTGAGCCGCGCTAAGGCAAAAGCCGGTACGGTCGTGACCGATGCCGATTCCATCGAGGCCTTCCAAAGCGAAAAGCCTTTGGTGCTTATCGCCGATGACTCCGAGATGAACCGAGCCATTCTCAGCGAGATGCTCAAGGACGAGCATTGCATCCTCGAGGCCGATAACGGTCGTGCGGCGCTCGACATGGTCGACCGCTATGGCGATGAGTTGTCGCTCGTGCTGCTGGACATTGTGATGCCGGGCATAAGCGGCTTTGAGGTGCTGGCCGATCTGTCGCGCCGATCGGGTATCGATAATCTGCCTGTCATCATGATTTCGAGCGAAGATTCCGATGATGCGGTTCTGCGCGCGTACGAGCTGGGCGCCTCAGACTATATCAACCGCCCGTTTGACTCCCGTGTCGTGCGCCGCCGCGTAAGCAACACCATCCGCCTGTACGCCAAACAGCGCCGCCTGACGAACCTGCTGTCCCAACAGTACAACGAGCGCGTCAAGAACAGTCGCATGCTCATCGACATCATGGCCGGCGTCATGGAGCTTCGCAACGGCGAGAGCGGTAGGCACGTTACGAACATCGAAAAGCTGACCGAGCTGCTGCTTGGCTATCTGGTCCAGCGTAGCGGCACGATCTCCCTCGACAATGAGGAACGCTCCACGATCGCCCTGGCTTCGGCGCTGCACGATATCGGCAAGATGTCGATTGACGATGCGATCCTCAACAAGCCCGGGCGCCTCACGCCCGAGGAATTCGAGATTATGAAGACGCATACCACGATTGGCGCCAACATGCTGCTCGAGCTGGGCAGCCATCACGCCGGCAATGCGCTTATGGAATATGCGTACCAGATTGCGCGTTGGCATCACGAGCGCTGGGACGGCAAGGGTTATCCCGATGGCCTTAAGGGCGACGAAATTCCCATCGCCGCGCAGGTGGTTTCGGTGGCTGACGTGTACGATGCACTGACGAGCGTGCGCGTGTACAAGGACGCTATCCCGCACGAGGAGGCGATCCAGATGATCCTGGACGGTAAGTGCGGCACCTTTAACCCGCTGCTGCTCGATTGCCTGCTCGAGGTGCAAGACCAAATTGCCGAGACGTTGGCACGCCCCGCCGACGTCGTCGCGTTTCCCACGATTTAGTTTGACCAAAGGAGTTTTTAATCCATGATTTCCATGCGTGAGGCGTATGAGAAGATCGGCGCTAATTATGACGACGCGTGCGCTCGGCTGATGGGCGGGGAAATGCTTGCCCGCTTTGCCCTCAAGTTTTTGGATGACGAGAGCATGGACAAGCTGGAGGCTGCCATGGCGGCAGGAGACGCCGAGAGTGCGTTTATGGCAGCGCACACGCTCAAGGGCGTGAGCCAGAACCTGGGATTCGATAATCTGTACGAGCCGGCGGTCGTGGTAACCGAAGCGCTGCGCGGCGCTGATGCCGTTGACGGCGCCCGCGAGGGGATGCATGCGTTGCAGCAGCAATATGCGGCTACGATGTCGGCTCTGCGCGAGGCGGCCGAGTAAGAGGCTGTGAGCCTTGATGACTATGAGCGTGGATAATCTCCCGTTTTAGGCCCGGTGGCGGCCTCAAAGTGGGAGATTATCCACGCTCGTTCGATACGTGTCCAAAAATCCACGCTCACCTCTTCTGATTAGTGAATTGCCTATGCACACTGTCGGGGCTTTCCGCATGCAATCCATATCGTTGTTCGATAAACTGTTCGAATAACGATAGAGTCGATGAGGGTGAGTGTATGTCCAACAGCGTTCAGCGTATGGCCAAGGCGGGCGAAAATATCAGGAAGCTCGGTTTTTGCATGGCAGCCGTTTTTGCAGGGATGCTCGTCGCTTTTGCCGCGTTGGTTGTTTACGTGATCTGGTATGCGGTTGCAAACGTTGCTTCTGTCGATTCTTTCGGTGTCGTGACGCTTCTCGATGGCGGGTGCATCGTTATCCCAAGCGGACTGTGCATGGCGCTTGTTATGGGTATTTCGCTTGTCGTTCTGTGCGGGATCAGCCGTAACATCTCGCGAGGCGTCTCGCCCTTTACCAAGACGCATGTGCGGCTTATCCGTGTGCTCGCGCTGGCCTTTGCTGTTAACGCCGCGGTTTCGCTTGTTGGTGCCTATGGATCGGTCAATCTCGCCATTGGCGGACTGGAGCTTTACATCGTGCCTCATTCCTTCGTTATTGAGATTTGCCAAGGCGCTACCTTTGATACGGGGTCGTTTATCGGCGCAGTTGTCTGTTTGTTTATCTCGGCGATCTGGAGTTATGCCTCGCTGCTCCAAGAGCAGTCTGACGAGCTTGTGTAGGAGGAAACATGAGCTATCTCATCATCGAGCTTGAGACGCAGCTGCTTAAGACCGGAAAGACCAGCGCTGATCTGATTCGGGCGACGGGGCATACTCCGGCTAATATTTCAAAGCTTAGAAACGGAAAGATAAAAGCTATTCGCCTAAAGACGCTTCTTGATATCTGTGATGAGCTTGATTGTCAACCGGGAGATATTATTCAGCGCGTGAGCGAGAAGGAGCTTGAGGAGCTTATTGTCGAGCGCGCAAAAAATGTCGTGAGGCAGATGCGGGACGGCGGAGGCAATGAGACGTCGCTTCCGACATCAGTCTTTGCTGTCGATTTGAGTGACGAGTAACTTAAGGCGAACAACTAAAACGAAATATCAGCGTGAAGGGACCCGTGTCTAACACGGGTTCTTTCTTTAGATTATCTTGACAAATATGAGTTATCGAAAAACAATAACAACAATGGAAGACGATAAAGAGAAGAAGGAACGATATGAGCGGTTTTGCTATCAAGCGGAACGGGAGGCCAATGAACGCATCAGCGATAAAGTTATCAAAGGTGTCAAGGCGCTATGGAAAACGGCGTGTGTTGCATGACGTTTCCTTCGAGGTGGATCAGTCTGAGCTTTGCGCCCTTGTTGGTGCAAACGGGTCGGGCAAAAGCACGCTTATTAAAATAGTGCTGGGCCTCTGTGAGCCATCGTCGGGGAGCGTGGAGCTCTTTGGAGGCAAATCGAAAAGAGAGCTTGGCCTGATGCGGACGCGTGTCGGCTATGTGCCAGATTCCAGCGGAGCATACCAATCCCTCAGTGCGGTTGAGAATCTCCAAATCCGATGTGCGGAATGGGGGCTTGATGCGAAACGTGAGGTTCCTCGCGTTTTGAGCCTAGTCGGGCTGGACGTCGAAGAGAAAAAGAGCGTGAGCAGTTTTTCTTTGGGAATGAAACGGCGACTGGATATAGCTACGGCTTTATTGGGCGACACCGACGTACTAATTTTCGATGAGCCGGCAAATGGATTGGATCCGTTGGGCATCGAGAGTATATGGGCCCTTATCGGTCGATTGAATCGAGAGCAGGGTAAGACCATGCTCATCTCTAGTCATGATTTGGATGAGTTGGCATCGGTTGCAACAAGCTGTCTGTTTATTCATGACGGCGAACTGCTAAAAAAGGAATCGATGGACGTCATAAGGGATGAGGCGTCGTCCTTAAAAGAGCATTACAGGCGCTTGATGAAGGCGGTCTCGCTATGAAGCGGGCGATCCATCCCATAAAAGCAGATATGATGCGTTTGTACAGGATATTTCCGGCGAAGTTTGGTCTTGCGCTTATGCTGGCGTTCGGCCTTCTCTTCGGCATCTTTCTAAAAAACGGAACAACGTTGCTCGCCTTTGGCAATAGCGTTTTTGGGGAGGATATTGGCTTCTGCTGGAATGTAATCGATCCTTCTGCACCCGATGAGTCCCTTGTGCGCAGCGCTTTTGCCGGTACGTCTCTGTTCGTACCGCTCATCGTTTGCCTGGTGATTTTACAGGAGCGCGGCTATGAAGAGGGATACCGAATTTCTTCAGCAAGAGGTCTTGCCCGCTTTAACGGGGCTCTGGCACATGTACTTTCGTCTGCTTTAATAATCAGCGCAGCATATAGTGCGCTCTGCCTTCTTCTTTTTGCAATAGCCATAATACGTGGAGGGCATAACTACTCGCACGACATGCTGACTGTATTTTTGCCTGCAATGATAGTCAACGCCGTATTGGTGATATCGGTTGCGTTGGAGACGATGACCATCTATCGGATTACAGGCAGCGCTGTATTGAGCGGGGCTGCGATAATTATTGGATTTGTCATGAGCTTGACGCTCTACGGAACCTTCCTTCAGACGCCTATACCGTCCTTGCGATGGATCTTCTTCCTTCCGGGGCCATACCTTGGAGTCGGATGTGCCCTTGGGTATAGCGATATGGGGCAGATGACGCTTCTGGGCTATGGCGTGGCGGTCAGCTGTCTATCGGTATTGATTTACGCTCTCGTGAGCTTTCGCGCTGGGGGTGTGCTCAATGGCTTGTCAGATTAAAAGATTCCTCCATTCAGAATTGAAGCACGTGAGCAAATGGACGTACGCCTTAATCCCGGTAATTTATGCATGCATGGTGATATTGCAGCTTAATTCTTTCCCGATGTGGTTCTGTAGCCTCCGTGAGAACAGTTTCTTGGGTTTTTTCCCAGACCCGACGCTTCGGCTATCGGCGGAGGATGTCCTTCTATTTGGCAATGCAGAGGTTTTTCGCGGTCTGCTGTTCAACGTAGCCCCGTTGGCCCATGCATTGTTCTTTCCGTTCATCGCGGCTTGCATTGTGCCGCGCTTTGTCAGTTCGGGCTTTGTCGAGGAACCGTGGGGGTTGTCGGAGGCTCGGGGAGGGAAGCGTGTGTGCGCTATCGTTGCGCGAGTGGTGCTATCTTCTTTTGCCCTTTTGGGCGCGTTTGTCCTGTCGAGTGTCATTTTGTACTGTCTTAACTGCGCAATCGTTTCGGATGCTCAGCAGTATTTCAACCTGCATGTATTTTGCTATCGACTTGTTCTTGCTGCCGCTGCCTGCCTTGCATGCGTGGTTTCTTGCGTAATCGTTGTTTCCTATTTTGGGTCCGGCTTCGGTCCGATTGGCATGCTGTTGCTTGTCAACGTCGTAGCGATCTACATACAGGTCGGGGCCAATTCCATGCTTCCGCTTCCAGCCTCGATGCTCATGTGGATTTGCGGCGTGACCCCGTTGGGGAATGGTCAATGTATCTCGATTTTAATTGACTGCCTCATAAACGTAGCAAGCGTTTTTACCATTTGCTTTACTGTCGACCGATTGCGGTCGAGATTTCTCTGATTGTTTGTGAGGGATAATCATACCGAGCATATCAAATACAGGGGGGCGGGCACCGTGGCTGGTGTCCGCTCCCCCCCGGCTTAGGAGGCTTTAACCTGAGTGGTTCGCGAGCTAGCGGGCCTGCTTTACCTTGGCCGCTGCTTCGACAAACGACTTCCACAGGTTAAAGTCGGTTTCGAGCG
This sequence comes from Collinsella sp. AM17-1, assembly GCF_003470665.1. Taxonomy (GTDB): domain Bacteria; phylum Actinomycetota; class Coriobacteriia; order Coriobacteriales; family Coriobacteriaceae; genus Collinsella. The sequence goes on along the minus strand of NZ_QRJZ01000026.1, from coordinate 4,454 downwards.
TCTTCCACGTGTACTCAGGGTGCCATTGCACGCCCAGGCAGAATGGCTGGCCTTCGACTTCGATGCACTCGGGAACGCCGTCGGTTGCCTTGGCGACCAAACGCGTGCTCTTACCCAGACGATCGACGCAGCAGTGGTGTGCGGAGTTGGTTTGGATCAGCCTGTGTCCGCCAACCGCGCGGTCGAGCAGCGAGCCCGGCACGACCTCGACGGGATGCACGGGGTCGTTGAGCACGTGGGTATGGCGCCACTGTGTGCGGCCCTCGCGAGCGCCCAGGCTCGGCACGTCCATGCACAGGGTGCCGCCAGTGGCGACGTTGAGCAACTGCGTGCCACGGCAGGTGGTAAAGAGCGGCTTTTTGGCGCGGAGCACCTCGCCGACCAGCTTAAACTCAAAGCTATCGCGGATCTCGCAGCAGAGGGTGGGGTCGTAGGGTCGATCATCGCCCCAACGTTTGGGATTGACATCGGGGCCGCCGGGAATGGCGATGCCGTCGGCGATATCGACGTAATGACGGATGACCTCAATGTCCTCGGTGATGGACATCTGCAGCGGCAGGCCGCCGGCGGCAAGGATGGCATCGACAAAGACACTTGCGATTTCCTCGTTGGGGGAGAGCGTCTCGCTTAAAAACGGCTTTGCCTCTTCCCAGCGTGGTGCGACCAGGATGAGCGGGCGGTCGGCGGGATCGACGTCGACGTGCGGAGTGTAGGACGATGAGGTGTGTGTTCCGATCATGGGTGTGGCTTTCGAATCTGAAGGTGACAGGGCGCATGAAAGACGTGGGACAACACTTCCGATGGATTTGTCCCACGGGATGGCTGGTTAGTGGCCCTTGATGGAGTTGAGGAAGTCTTGGGCGCGCTTGGTCTGGGGATGGTCGAAGAACTCGTCGGGCGTGCCGGTCTCTACGATCTGGCCGTCGGCCATAAAGACGACGCGATCAGCCACGCGGCGGGCGAAGTTCATCTCGTGCGTAATGACGATCATCGTCATGCCCTGCTGCGCCAAGCGCACCATGACCTCGAGCACCTCGTTGATCATCTCGGGGTCAAGGGCGCTCGTGGGCTCATCGAAGAGCATGGCCTTGGGCTGCATGGCGAGCGAACGGGCGATGGCCACGCGCTGCTGCTGGCCGCCCGAAAGCTGTGCGGGCACCTTATCGGCCTGTTCGGCAACGCCCACGCGGCTCAACAGATCCATGGCGCGCTCACGAGCCTCCTCCTTGGAGACGCCCAGCACATCGACCGGTCCCAGCATGACGTTCTGCAGCACCGTCATATGTGCGAACAGGTTGAACTGTTGGAACACCATGCCCAACTCGGCGCGCATGCGGGCAAGATCCTTGCCTTCCTGCGGCAGGGGCTCGCCTTCGATGAGGATCTCGCCCGAGTCGATGGTTTCCAGGCGGTTGATGGTGCGGCACATGGTCGACTTGCCCGAGCCCGAGGGGCCGATCACGACGACGACCTCGCCACGGTCGACCGAGAGATTGATGTCGTTGAGGACGTGCAGATCGCCGTAGTGCTTATCGACGTGTCTGAGCTCGATCAGCGGCTGATTGCCGGTGGAAGAGGTGCTCTGTGCCATGGTGCTCGGCTCCTTATGACTCGAAATGGTAAATCGTTAGCGGATGATGGTCGCGCCGGTCTTGTGCGAGACGTAGACGGCGGCCTTGTTGATCGCGACGTTGATGAGGATATAGATGACCGCGATCACCAGGTAGACCGACACGAGGGCGTCGTAGTTGGTAATGAGCACGCGGGCGTTTTGCATGAGGTCGGGGTAGCTCACCACGTAGGCGACGGTGGTGTCTTTGACGACGACCACGAGCTGCGAAATCAACGACGGAATGATAAACCGAATAGCCTGCGGCAACACGATTTTAAAGGTGATTTTAGCCTTGGAGAGACCGAGTGCCTGGGCCGCCTCGACCTGCCCGCGCGGCACGGCGTTGACGCCGGCACGGAAGATCTCGGCAAGTACACCGGCGGCAGCGAGCGCGACGGGAAGCGTGAGCATCCAAAACGACGGCAGTGCGATTTTGTACTGGGGTAGCACCAAAAAGAAGAAGTAGATGAACAGCAGGCTCGGCACACCGCGGAAGAAATCGGTGAGCACGCGGCAGACCAGCTGCAGCGGCTTAATGTCGCTGGTACGGCCGAGCATAAGGGCTAAGCCCAGCACCAGCGCGATGGCGCCAGCGGTGAGTGCGACTTTAACGGTGCCCTCAAAGCCGGCAAGCAGGAACTTCCAGGTGGTGAGGTGCGTAAAGAAATACCAATAGTGAACCGAAAGCTGACCGGTCACATAAAAGCGCTGCAGCACTAGGACGACGAGCGCGGCCACGGCGACGAGTGAGATAGCGGTGCCGATGCGAATCTTGGCGCGCATCTTGGGGCCGGGAGCCTCGTAGAGCGCATCGCGCATGGTAAGTGCAGGGGAGGAATGCTTGCTCATCGGAGGATCCTCACCTTCTTATCGATGTAGTTGCCAATGTGGCTCACTACAAAGGCCGTGCCCAGGTAGCCGAGCGCCGAGATAAAGAACGCGGCGACGCCGCCGAGCGAGCGCGTGTTGATGTAGCTCACCACGCCGGTGAGCTCCTGCGGTTTAAGCGGCACCTGACTGCCGAGCGCGGTGGTGAGCATGACGGCGATAAAGAGATTGGTCATGGGCAGCACGCTTGAGCGCAGTGCCTGCGGAATCACGATTTTGGCGAGGATACGGTTAAAGCTCATGCCCAGCGAGCGGGCGGCTTCCACCTGGCCGACGCCGACGGTGTTGATGCCGCTCATAAAGTTTTCGGAGCCAAAGGCCGAGCCCAAAAGGACCGTGGCGACGATAACGCAGGTGCGGTAGGGCAGGACAACCTTGAGCGGCGGCAGCGCGTAGACGACGATAATGAGCAGCGCGATGCCGGGGATGTTACGGAAGACCTGGACATACAGGTCGCCAAAGACGCGCAGCGGCTTGAGCGGCGACACGCGCATCACGGTGACGGCGACGGCCAGCACCATGGCGATGGCAAACGACTCAAGCGTCATGCCCCAGGTTGCTAGCAGCGCGTCGATATAGTTCTGGCCATAGAGCGACCAGAGCTCGGAGAGACTCATGCGGACCTCCCGCCGATAAGGAAAGGGGCTCCCGCGTGTACGGAAGCCCCGACAACTCATTGAGGAAACAGTTTATCGCAATAAAGCACCTCGTGCGTTTCCATATGGTTTCGCAGCGGCTGATGCCATGCTTGCGAGCTTAGGCGCCGATCTCGGGCAGCTCGGGAACATTGGTGTCGCCCGTACGGTCACCGATGCAGATCTGCCACAGCTCAGTCCAGGTGCCGTCGTCCTCGATCTTCTTAAGGAAGTCGTTGACAAAGGCGACGCCGTCGGAATCGAGCGGCAGACCGATGCCATAGGGCTCCTTGCTGCCGAAGGGCTTGCCGGCGATCTTGTACTTACCGGGCTCGCGGACCAGGGCGCTCTGCTGCATGTTGTTATCGATGACATAGGCGTCAACGCGACCCTGCTGGAGTGCCTGACGGGCCTCCTCGTCGGTCTTGAACTCCTGCTGGCTGGCCTTGGGAGCGAACTCCTCCAGGATGGCAGGGCCGTTGGAGCCGGACTGGACGGCGACGTTCTTGTCGGCCAGGTCATCGACGCTCTTGATGTCGTCGTTGTCGGCGAGCACCAGGATGGCCTGCTGGGTGTAGTAGTAGGGACCGGCAAAGGAGACGAGCTTCTTGCGCTCGTCGGTGATGGTGTAGGTGGCAAAGACGGCGTCGACCTGGCCGTTCTGCAGGACGGACTCGCGCGTGTCCGAGGTCACCTGGGTGATCTCGACCTTGTTCTCGCCCAGAATGTAGTTGGACAGGAGCTGCGCGATACCGGCGTCGAAGCCGCGGGTCTGACCGTCTTTCTCGTTGAGGAGGGAGAAGAGCGTGGAGGTCTGAACGCCACCGATCTTAAAGACGCCGGCGTCCTTGACGGCCGTCGCCCAAGTGCTGGCGGCGATGGCATCGTCATCGGCCTTGGGGCCGTTGTCGACGAGCTTGTCGAATGCCTTAGCGTCGAGCGTGGTGGAAGCCTCGGTATCATTGGAGCTCTTGGAGGAGCTGGCGGCGGAACCCTTGTCGGCCTCGGCGCTGGTGTCGGAGCAGCCGGCAAGACCAAGGCCGGCGACGGTTGCGAAGGTGGCGGCAACGAAGCCGCGGCGGTCGAGAACGACCTGCTGGGAGAGGTTCTTGCTCATGGTAGAACACCTTTCTCAATAAAATCCCTAGCGGTTGAGTAGAGTTATACCCTATCGCGCTCAAATGGGTCAACACGAAATAACTCAGAAACATACTTACTTTATGGGTAATTCTTCCTACCAAAAGGGACAGGTTTATTTTGGCAGGTGGGACTGCGGACAAAAAGTTGGACCATCAGGTCCGGTTTGGAGTCCGCATGAC
>NZ_QRJZ01000025.1 GCF_003470665.1 Collinsella sp. AM17-1 | reverse complement strand
AGCCGTCATCGAGATTGAAGAAGGGGGAGGCCTCGCGGCCTCCCCCTTTTTTGTATCTCGGGCAATTTGTCTCACATAGTAGCTGTGTTTTATAACCCTCGTTTGTCGCTTCTTCTGTGAACGGGCTACAATAACTTAGTCTGTGCGATATGGAGGTGAACATGGCTGAAGCTGGTATCGGCGTTGATATCGTCGAGATTTCCCGCATGAAATCAATTCTTGAAAAGACGCCGTCGTTTGCTCGGCGTGTGTTTACCGAAGAAGAGCGCGCGTATTGCGATGCATCATCGCGTCCCGCTGCTCACTATGCGAGCCGCTTTGCCTCGCGTGAGGCGGTGCTTAAAGCTCTCGGCACGGGTTTTAGTCAAGGCGTGGGCCGCAAGGATGTTTCGGTAACGCGTGATAAACTCGGCAAACCGAAGGCTCTGCTTTCTGGTCGTGCTCTCGAAATCGCCCAGGATTTGGGTGTTGTCGAGGTCGCTCTTTCTATTACCCTTACGGGTGACTTGGCTGTCGCTAATGCCATTGCAATCACCGAGGATGCTCGACCTAAGCCTAAGGAAGAAAAAGTGAGCAACAAGAAACGCGTTGCGCAGACATTTAAAGAGGCTCGCTCTGTTTTAGATGAGCTTGAGCAGCTGCAGAATTCAGCATTGACGGAGCACCTGGGCGATGCTTCGCAAGATACGCTAGGAGCATAGATGAAACCGGTTTTGAGTACCGAAGAAGTCGTTCGTCTCGAGGATATCATCGAACGCGAAGGGACTTCGAAGGCCGAGCTTATGGAGCTAGCGGGCGAGTTTGCCGCCAACGAGGTCTTGAAGCTCAATCCCGATCGAGTTCTCGTTCTGGTCGGTTTTGGTAATAACGGCGGCGACGGCTGGGTTGCCGCCGATATCCTGAGCCATAAGGGTGTGGACGTTGATATCGTTTCTCCGGTTGAGCCGGATGAGATTCCTGCTGCTCTGGCACGTCATGTTGCTCGCCGTACTGCCGGCCGCGATGTGCACGTTTGCGTCGGCCCCTCGCGTGACGAACTCGAGGTTTTGATCGATAAGGCGGATGTTGTTGTCGATGCCATTTTTGGTACCGGTTTCCACGGGAATCTGCGTGCGCCGTTCTCCATTTGGATTCCTACGGTCAATGAATGCGCCGATTGTGTCGTATCCATTGATGTCCCCTCGGGCCTGAATGCCGAGACGGGCGTTGTTGATGACGACTGCATTCGTGCCGAGCGCACGGTGACGATGATTGCGCCCAAGATTGGTCTGTATAGCGCTGATGGCCCTGAGTATGCTGGTGATTTGATCTGCGGCAATCTTTACGACCGTCTTGACGAGGTCATCGATGATGTCGACCACGCCGCCGAGATTGTCGAGCCCGGTGACTTAGTTGACTACTTTGCTCCGCTACCATCGAATATCGATAAGTATTCCCGTGGCTCTGTGCTTATTGTCGCCGGATCTGCGCAATATCCTGGTGCTGCCATTATGGCGGCCAAGTCTGCAGCTCGCGCGGGTGCTGGTTACGTGGCAGTCGCGGCTCCTGACGCCTGTGCCAATCTCATTCGCATGGCACTTCCTTCGATTCCGGTCTTTGCTATTCCGTCTGATTCGCGCGGCTCCTTTGGCGCCGCTGCGCGCATGACGGTGTGCGAGATCGCAAAGAAGTACAGCTGCGTGCTGTGCGGTCCCGGTATGACGACGTCTGCTGGCGCTATGCAGGTGGTTTCGGGCTTGCTCGAGCTTGATGTACCGCTAATTTTGGACGCCGATGCACTTAACTGCCTTGCTAAGATTGCCATTGACGGTATTGATAGTAACCCCGAGATGTATCGTCGCGAGCAGCCGTTGGTTATGACGCCGCACTATCGTGAGCTTTCGCGTCTGGTTGCCGGTGACGAGGTGAACGACCTTGGTACCGCGATTGCAGCTGCGCAGAAGGTTGTCTGGGCTGCAGGCTCCGACAATCTGGTGGTCATAGCCAAGGGGCCGACGACGGCTATCTGTGGCGTTGAGCGCGTGCTGCTGCCACTCTCGGGTCCGGCTTCTCTGGCAACTGCCGGTTCTGGTGATGTTCTCGCGGGTATTTTGGCCGGCACGCTTGCCACCATGCGCGACGAGATGGATCGTTGGGAGCTGCTGTATTCGTACGCCGTCGCACTTCACAGCTACGCCGGTTTTGCTGCGGCGACGGAGTATGGTGAGAAGAGCGTTATCGCGACCGATCTTATCGACTTGATCGGTCCTGCCATGGAGCTGGCGGCAAAGGATGCGCTCGAAGATCTGGGAATCATGGACGAAGGGTCGGATGACTAATCATGAATAAAGCCGATTTGACGCGCTGGTCCTGGGTCGAGATCGACCGCGGGGCGCTCCGTCGCAACACGAGGGCCTATAAGAACTTGTTGAATCCGCGTCAGCGCCTGTGCTGCGTGGTCAAGGCCGATGCTTATGGTCATGGAGCTGTTGAGTGTGCCAAGATCATGTATTCGGCCGGTGCCGACATGTTTGCCGTGGCGACGGTCAACGAGGGCGTTGGGCTCCGTCAGGGCGGGATTACTAAGCCCATCCTGATTCTAAGCGAGCCGCCTATCGAGGCCATTCCGACGTTGCTCGAGTTTGATATCATGCCCTCGGTCTATACGTCTGACTTTGCTCTTGCGTATGGCGAATGTGCCGTCGCGGCGGGCAAAGTGGGCAAGTACCATCTTGCCATCGAGACGGGCATGAATCGTATCGGCGTTCACTACACGCAGGTGCTCGACTTTGTACGCGGCATCAGTTTCCATCGCGGCATCCAGTGCGACGGCGTATTTACGCACTTCGCCACGGCCGATGAACCTTCGGGCTGGGACTACAAGCTGCAGTGCCAGCGCTTTACCGAGGCCGTTCAGGCCATTAAGGATGCGGGTTTTGAGTGCGGTATCGTGCACTGCGCCAACACGCCGTCCTCGATGCTCGACCCCTCGATGCATTTTGATATGATCCGCGCCGGCGTTGGCTTGTATGGCATGCAGCCGTGCGAGCTGAGTGGCCGCGTGATGCAGCTTGATCCCGTTATGAGCGTCCATGCGCGTGTGACGCGCGTGGCACACCCTGCGATGGGTGAGGGCGTGGGCTACGGTTTTACCTACCGCGTACCGCGTACGCGCGTTCAGATCTGCACGCTGCCGATCGGTTATGCCGATGGCCTATCGCGTACGCTTTCCAATCGTATGGATGTGCTGTATCGCGGCGAGCGTGTGCGTCAGGTGGGCAATATCTGCATGGACCAGTTTATGGTCGCCATTCAGTCCAACCCGGCACACGAGATTCCCGAGGCCGAGTATGGTGACGAGATGATCATTGTCGGCCGCGATGGCGATGCCGAGATCACTATGGACGAGATGGCTCGACTGCGCGGAACGATTAACTACGAGGTCGCCTGCGGCTTTGGCATGCGTCTCGACAAGGTCTACGTGTAGGAGCCGCTATGGGCGTCATGCACATCCCCGGCCATACCCATCAGGCACCACGTGAGGTCGCACTCGAGGAGATCGAGGCCGTTCTGGGCGATTGTCACCTCTGCCAGCTCTACCAGTCGCGTCACAATATCGTGTTTGGCGTGGGAAACCCCCGCGCTCGCGTGATGTTTATTGGTGAGGCGCCGGGCCGCAATGAGGATTTGCAGGGCGAGCCCTTTGTGGGGGCGGCAGGCGAGGACCTCAACGGCATTTTGTCGCTGGCGGGGCTCAAACGCGAAGACGTCTACATTGCCAACGTGCTTAAGTGCCGCCCGCCGGGAAACCGCAATCCGCGCCCCGAGGAAGTGCTGGCTTGCTCACCGTTTTTGCGCGAGCAGATTCGAAGCATCTGGCCCGATATCATCGTGACGCTCGGCAACCCCGCAACGCACTTTGTGCTCAAGACCGAGATCGGCATTACCAAGCTGCGCGGCAGGTTCCATCAGATGGGGCACTTTGTGGTGATGCCCACGTTCCATCCGGCAGCAGCGCTACGCAATCCGGCGTGGCAGGAGCTGCTGGAGGAAGACTTTAAGATGCTGGGCGACTATCTGGAGCGACATCCCGCGCCAGAGGACGCCTCGGAATAATAAGGAGCATGTATGTCCCTGGAGCGCCTGGGGGTAGGTACTTACAAAACGACTTGCGCTGCCGATACAGAGTACTTTGGCGAGCTAATTGCACCGTGCCTTGAGGACGGCGATGTGCTCATCCTGACCGGTGGCCTGGGAGTGGGCAAAACTCACTTTACCAAGGGCGTCTCGCGCGGGCTGGGCGATGGGCATATGGTTACGAGCCCTACGTTCGCGCTCATGGCCGTTCACGATCAAGGTCGTATTCCGCTGTTTCACTTTGACCTATACCGCCTGGAGCATGCCTACGAGCTCGAGGATACGGGTATTTTCGATGTGCTGGGCTATGAGGGTGCTTGCCTGCTGGAATGGGGCGAACAATTCCAGGACGAGCTGACGGATGAGTATCTTTCGGTGACGCTCAAGCGTGATGAGGGCGACAGCGATGTGCGAACGATAACGCTTGAGGCGCACGGTGACCGCGCAATGGAGCTTTCCCATTTGATTGATAAGGCTGTACAAGATGAGCTTGCATAACGACAACGCGCTGGTGGTGGCGCTCGATACCTCGACCGACATGCTTGCCTGCGCGGCAAGCTGGATTGATGGGCAGACGGGCGAGACGAAGCTCGTGAGTGGCGACCACATGTGTCGCCGTCACGCCAACGTTGAGCTCGTGAATACCGTTGATGGCGTGCTGGCTCAAGCCGGTCTGGATCGCAGCGATGTTGGTTGCTATGTGGTCGGCCGCGGCCCGGGGTCCTTTACGGGTGTGCGCATCGGCATCTCCACTGCCAAGGGCCTCGCGCGTGGTGCCAATGTTCCGCTGCTGGGCGTGTCGACGCTCGACGCTTACGCTTGGACGGCGTGGAAGGCTGGCGTGCGCGGCAAGCTTGGTATCTTGGCCGATGCTATGCGCGGTGAGGTATATCCGGCGCTGTATATGCTGGTCGATGAGGGTCCCGAGCGTCAATTTGAGCGCGAGCACGTGGTCAAGGCCGCCGTGGCGCTCGATGAGTGGCGCCGAGCAGCGGACTGGGACCAGGTTCAGCTGACCGGTGACGGTCTCGTGCGCTATGGCAAGCTGCTGGGTGAGGACGAGGCCGCCCGCTGCGTGGAGCGCGACCTGTGGTGGCCTTCGGGCGAGGGCTTGCTGCTCGCGCACGCTGCGGGTGACGGCGATCCGGCCCGCGTCTTGCCGATTTACACGCGCCTTTCGGATGCCGAGGAAAACGAGCGCAAGCGTCTTGGTCTTGCCGAGAGTGCGCAGAGTGAAATTACGGGCGTTGCCGATGAGCTCGCCGGTCGTCATCTGCAGTTCCGTCCCATGGGCGCGGCGGATGCCGAGGGCGCGAGCGCGCTGGAGGCTACTTGCTTTGAAGGTGCCGGACACGAGGCGTGGACGCCGGGCATGTTCCTGTCCGAACTAGGCGAGGACGTCGCTGCGCCGCGTAGTTGGTGGGTGGCACACGACGACGGCAAGCTGCTGGGCCTTGCCGGCGGTATGGTCGTGGACGGTGATGTGCAGATTCTGGATGTCGCCGTCGACCCGGCACATCGCCGTGAGGGCATTGCCCGCAAGCTGCTGTCGCATGTGAGCTATGATGCCCAGATGCTCGGCTGCACCACGGCTTCGCTCGAGGTCGAGGATGGCAACGAGGGAGCGATCGCGCTTTATAACGCTCTGGGCTTTACCGAGGCAGGACGGCGCCGCGGCTACTATGGTGCCGGCAAGGATGCCATCGTCATGACGGCTCCGCTGCCCCTGGTGCTTCCGGTCGATAACGCCTCGCCCGAGCCGACGGCAGCCGAGCAGCGCGTATGGCCGCTGCCTGCGCCTAGGCGCTCCAAGGGGGAGCGTGCCGAAATTGAGCGCCGCCGCCTAGTGCTTGCCATCGAGAGTTCCTGCGACGAGACGGCCGTGGCGATTATCGATGCGGATGGCAATATGCTGGCCAACCAGGTGTCGACACAGATTGATTTCCATGCCCGCTTTGGCGGCGTGGTGCCCGAGATCGCCTCGCGCAAACACGTTGAGGTGATTGTGAGTGTCGTGGATGCGGCGCTCGAGGATGCTGCAGCATCGCTTGGTCTTGAGGGTGGAGCCATCGCTCCCAGCGAGCTTGCCGCCGTGGGCGTGACACAGGGTCCGGGCCTGGTGGGCGCCCTTGTGGTGGGCGTTGCCTTTGCCAAAGGCTTTGCCTACGCTGCCGGTAAGCCGCTCGTATGCGTCAACCATCTGGAGGGGCACCTGTTTGCCAACTTGCTGGCGCAGCCCGACCTCAAGCCGCCGTTCATCTTCACGCTTGTCTCGGGCGGGCACACCATGCTCGTGCACGTGAAGGCATGGGGCGACTACGAGGTGCTTGGTGAGACACTCGACGATGCTGTGGGCGAGGCCTTCGACAAGGTAGCCAAGGCGTTGGGTCTGGGCTATCCCGGTGGCCCCATCATTTCCAAGCTGGCCGAGACGGGCAACCCCAAGGCGATCGATTTCCCCCGTGCGCTTAACAGCAGGGGAGACTATCGTTTCTCGCTTTCGGGTCTCAAGACGGCGGTGACGCTCTACATCGAGCAGGAGACCAAGGCCGGGCGCACGATTCACCTGCCCGATCTGGCGGCTTCGTTTGAGGCAGCTGTCTTTGACGTGCAGTACAAGAAGGCCAAAAACGCACTGCACGCTACCGGATGCAAGGAATACTGCATCGGTGGCGGCGTCTCGGCCAACCCGCATCTGCGCGAGATGATGATCAAGAAGCTTGGGCGTCAGGGGATCCGCGTAACGGTGCCGCCCTTGTCTGCCTGTACCGATAACGCAGCCATGATCGCGGAGGTCGCCCGCCGCAAATTCGACCGAGGTGAAATCTCGTCGTTCGACGTCGACGCCGATCCAAACATGACGCTGTAGTCGTACGGGTGCGGTCCCCGGCCCTGACCGGCCCGGCGGCCCCATATGAACTTTCCTGCTCTACAGTCCTGCTCACGACGGAGGCCACATTAAGTGGCCTCCTGTTCGTGCGGAACTCGCGATAAAGTTCATATGCGGCCGCTGGCGCCCGGGCAGCGCCGGGGACCTTTCTGTATCGATATAGCTTCTGAGCTGGATCGGCGTCGACAACGTCCAGCAAGGTTAACAAGCCAGCGTCGAATTTCCGGCGGGCTTTAGCTGAAAGAAAAGATGGCATGCGGAGCTTTGCTCCGCATTTGGGATGGAAGCCCCTCGGGAGCGAGCGGGCGTATACAAGGTTTATCGCGAGTTCCGCACGAGCCGGAGAGCACTTAATGTGCTCTCCGTGCGAGCAGGACTGTAGAGCAGGAAACCTTGTATACGCCCGCTCGCTCCCGAGGGGCATCTCTCATGCAAAAACTTTTGTTGGGTAAAGTTCGAGGTCAGTGTCGTTTTATACCGAGAAATTCAAAAAAAGTTGAAAATTCATTACATATTTGCGTTGACTTTAGGTAACTAAAGTTTCATACTGCTTTTCATCCACTGGGGGATGTGAACACGCACGGATCGTTCACATCATGATTGAAGAGGGTTTCTTAGACATGTTCACGCATCAGCTAAACATTATCAGCGTAGTAATTATCTGATGCGGGTTAGCACATACAGCTAGCCCGTACGATAACGGGCGGCTGATGAAGATGAGGGCCGTCGAGCGCAACCGACGGCCCTCATTTTTTATGTCTAGGAAGTTCTTTTTAAAGGAGGAAATGTAATGAACGGAGTTTTGCTCATGGTTGTGGCCGCGGCGGTGCTCGCCTGCGGCTATCTGGGCTACGGCCGCTGGCTGGCCAACAAGTGGGGCGTTGACAAAGAGGCCCTCACGCCGGCCAAGCGCATGAAGGACGGCAAGAGCTTCTCGCCCGTCTCCGCCTTTACCGCGTTCTCGCACCAGTTCAGCTCGATCTGCGGTGCTGGCCCTGTCACGGGTACGATCGTCGCCATGGCCTTTGGCTGGCTGCCCGTCGTGCTCTGGGTCCTCGTCGGCGGCATCTTCTTTGGCGCCGTCCACGACTTTGGTGCTCTGTACGCTTCGATGAAGAACAACGGCAAGTCGCTCGCTCAGCTCATCGAGAAGTACATCGGCAAGACCGGCCGTCGCCTGTTCCTGCTGTTCTGCTGGCTGTTCTGCATCATCGTCATCGCCGCCTTCACTGACATGGTCTGCAAGACGTTCATGTTCACCCCGGCCGTTGACGCTTCTGGCGCCGCTACCGGTGCCATCGACTTCACCAAGTCCTATGCCGCTGGCTGCGCTGGCACCATCTCCATCCTGTTCACCTTCGTCGCTATCGCCTTTGGTTGGGCCCAGAAGAAGTTCAACCTCACCGGTGCCGCCGAGTTCGTCACCGGCGTGGTCCTCATGGTTCTCATGTTCGCCGTCGGTATGCAGTTCCCGGTCTACCTGGATAAGTTCCAGTGGTTCGCCGTCGTCATGGTCTACCTGGTCTTTGCTGGCGCCATGCCCATCCAGATGCTCAAGACCCCGCGTGACTACCTCACTTCCATCATGATGATCGTCATGATCGTTTGCGCTGTCCTCGGCATCGTCGTCCTGGGCGTCAACGGTCAGGCCACCATCACCGCTCCGGTCTTCACCGGCTTCTCCACTGCCTCCGGCATGATGTTCCCGGTCCTGTTCGTTTCCGTCGCTTGCGGTGCTCTCTCCGGTTTCCACAGCCTCGTTTCTTCCGGCACCTCTTCTAAGCAGGTCGAGAAGGAGCAGGACGCCGTCAAGGTCGGTTATGGCGCCATGATCGTTGAGTCCTTCGTCGGCATCCTTGCCATCATCGTCGCCGGCATCATGTTCTCCGACATGAACACCGCCGGTACCGGCGCCCTCAACGCCGGCGTCGCTTCCACCCCGTTCCAGATCTTCGCCGCTGGTATCTCCCGCGGTATGCAGGCCTTCGGTGTTGACGGCACGCTCGCTACCGTCTTTATGACCATGAACGTTTCCGCTCTGGCCCTGACCTCGCTCGATGCCGTCGCCCGCATCGCCCGCACCTCGTTCTCCGAGTTCTTTGCCCAGACCAACGACGCCCTGGCCATCGAGTCCAAGGCCGGCTACATGAAGGTCCTCGGCAACCCCTGGTTCGCCACGGTCGTCACCCTGCTTCCTGGTCTCGCCCTTGCCTTTGGTGGCTATGCCAACATCTGGCCGCTCTTTGGTGCTTCCAACCAGCTGCTCGGCGGTATGACCATGATCACCCTCGCCGTGTTCTGCAAGTGCACCGGCCGCAAGGGCTGGATGCTCTACGTGCCCGTTGCCTTCCTGCTCTGCTGCACCTTCACCTCGCTGGTCCAGAGCGCCATGGGCTGCATGACCGCTGTCCAGGCTTACGGCTTCTTCGGCACCATCCCGGCTACCGCCACCACGGCCGCCGTCTCCGTCGCCGCCACCAAGGGCCTGCAGCTCGTTTTCGCCGTCCTGCTGATGGTCCTGGGCCTCATCGTCGCCGTCAACTGCCTCAAGGAGTTCTTCGGCAAGGAGGCCGGCTCCATGCCTGACGAGGAGCCCGAGTGGTCCGAGATGGGCAAGGCCGAGTACGGTCGCGCCGCTGCCGCTGAAGCTCCTGCCGACGCCGAGGCCGCCAAGGCCTAGTCGGTCGGACGGGTTGAATCTCCCATCTATTTGACTCGGAAAGACCGGGTCCGCAATCAAGCGGACCCGGTCTTTTTTCTTGTGAGAACAGGTGGTGCAAGGGCGTTCTCGCAGATGTTTTGCGTGGATAGGCTCGTGCGTTGTACCATATGGACGTATATGTGTGCATATGAAAGGGGCCCCGTGGCCAAGACGGTATATTCCGATAATCAAAACAATGTCGATGCTCTGGCTGAGCGCCTGAGCAGCCAGACGTCGCTTTCTGCTGAGCGTGCCAAGCTGGTTGCCTACGATCTGCTTTGCCGCAAGGCGCTCAAGATTAAGTCGAGTGCGCTGGCGCAGATTTTCCGCTCCGTCGATAAGGAATGCGACACCAAGGCGATGCGCGATGAGCTTATCGCGGCTAATATCGTGACCAAGATCGAGGGTAGCGGCATTAACGGGCGCCCGGCGTTCTATACCATCAATGTCGAGATCCGCGATGCCCAGGAGCAGCCTGCCGAGTCCGTCGAAGATTTTGTCGTCGAGGATTCCGCTGACGTGCCTGCTGTGGAAGAAGTTGCTCCGCGTGAGCATGTCGATACCGATGAGTTGCTCGATGAGAACGTCGTGCGTGCCTTTACGGCCAAGGCAGGACGCGGCGGTTTTGGCGGGGGTGGCAAGCGCGATGCGCAGCGCCGCGCCCAGCAGGAGCGCTTCCGTCGCGCCGTTGCTCAAAAGGGTGAGACGGATGCCGAGGCTGTTGAGACCGAGGTTGCTGCCGAGTCGCAGAAGCCCGCGAAGGAGCAAAAGCCCGTGGAGGCCCAAGAGCCCCAGCGTCGTCGCGGTGCTCACTTTAAGGCTGCGCAGCAGGATGTCGCGCGTGAGGTCGAAGAGCCTTCCGAGGCTGCAGACGATGTTGAGGAGTCTGCCAAGAAGGCTCCGGGTTCATGCCGTCCCGGACGTGGTTTTGCGAGGCGCGCGTATCCCGTAAGGCGTCAGGAGAAGGGCGAGCCGGCTTCGACCACTCAGGACAAGAAGGCCGAACAAACCGAGAAAACCGTTGAGCCGGCGGCTCGCGAACAGAAGCCTGTTGAGCCGCAGTTTGAGGTTGATGCCGAGGCCAAGGGCGAGCAGCCTACTGATGAGCAGACGGAGCAGGGCGCGTCGAGCAAGCCTCGCCGCCGTCGCCATCGCGGGGGCCGCAGTTCCCATGCCGAGACTGCAGCCGAGAAGACCACGCCGCAGGACGAGGATGCGAAGGCCGAGGTTTCTTCGGGGCAGCCTAAGCGCCAGCCGGCGAAGGAGAGCAAGTCCGATTGTCCGCAGAAGCAGGCGTCTATGCCGAAGCGCGAGCGCAATTCCCAAGGCGATTCTAAGCGCAAGTCTCAGAAGAAGCCGGAGTCTGCCGCAGCAGATGCTGCTGCCCAGCAGCCCGAGTCGGCCGTCCACGGCGAGGTATCGGCGTTTGCCCTTGCCCGCGTTTTAGGCAGGCAGCTGCTCAAAGTTGTCCCTACGCCTACGGCGCTCTCTAAGATCAAGGAGCAGCAGACACAGATCGTAAAGGTCGAGGGCAAGGACGGCAAAAAGGCTCCGCAGCGCACTCAGCACAACGAGATGTCCAACCGCAAGATTGCCGAGGAAATCGCAATCATCCAGGCTTGGATCGAGCAAAACCGAGGTGCCGATACGCCGGTTGCCTCGCGCCGCCAGCGTGCCTACCAGATTTTTAACGACGAGAAGGCTTTTGACGGCAAGCACGGTGAGCGCCTAATTCGGCGTATGACCGAAAAGGGCATCAGCATGCAGGCGATTAAGGTCGCCCCCAACCGCCCCGTGCACTTTACGGGTTTCTTTACGCTGGGCGCCGACAAGCCGTTCATTATGGTTGAGAACCTGGATACCTACGACGAGATCGTCAAGCTGCTGCGTGGCCGCAAGCACGCCAGGCTCTTTGGCATCAAGGTGGGCGGCGTGATTTTTGGCGGCGGATGCAAGGCGAGCGTCTCGCATGCCCTGGACGATTATCTGGCCGAGATTGGCTATCGCTTTAACTACGTCTACTACGTGGGCGATATCGACCGCGAGGGCGCGCGCATCGTCGAGCAGGCTCGCAATGCCAATGTGGTTGAGATTCGCCTGCATGCTGGCATGTACCGCGCCATGCTCGCCGAGCACAAGCGTCGCGTGAAGGCCGGCGGAGAGTGCGAGCCCGCGGCTGCCAACCAGGGCGTGCCGCAGAACTTGGCGGCGACGATCAAGGATCTGCCCATGGTCACGCGTGTGCAGTTCCGCAACGTGCTACGTGAAGGCGGGCGCATTCCGCAGGAGATTCTGATGACCGCTGACTATCGGGATGGCGACTCGGGAAGCTTCGACCGCATGCTCAACAATTAGGGACGTGTGGCCCCGGCGGGCCGGGCATTAAGTTTGCTGCTCTACAGTCCTGCGCAAGACGAAGGCCACATTAAGTGGCCTTCTTTGCGTGCGGAACTCGCGACAAACTTAATGCCCGGCCGGCCGGGGCCACACGGCACTTTGTAGATGGCGGCTCGCTTTTCGGAACTGGGCTGATGTGGGACGGTGGGATTCCGCGTCCGCCTTTTCGGCGGCCGCGCCCCGCTGTGTCGCTTCGCTCCTTGCGTGCTGCGCTAGAAAACGCTTCGCGTTTCCTCAGCTCCGCACCCTTGCGGGTTCGAATCTCTCCGCTTGCCCACAAGAAAGCGCCCTGGGCCGTTATGGGCTCAGGGCGCTCAGTTTTAATGGCTGGGACGGAGGGATTCGAACCCCCAACAGCCGGCACCAAAAACCGGAGTTCTACCGTTGAACTACGTCCCAATGTTTGGTGTTGCCCAAAAGCAACTCGTCTAGTTTACCTAATCTGCGAGGGCATCGCAAACGCCATCGAGCAGGCGTACCGCGAGCGTCTGGGCGTCGCTGGCAGTAAAGGTGCCGTTGTAGCGCGTCATGCCGGTGAGCTCGATGCGGATGCGCGCAGGCTTTTGCTGTGCGGCAACATTGGCGGTACGGATGCGCTGGGCCAGGTTGTGGCACTCGGCGAGGGCGATCGTGGCGCGCGGGGCGGCGTCTGCAGGCAACTCGTCGCTTGCGATCTCGAGCACCAGGTCAACGTCGGTCGGAACCTCGGAATCGCAAAGCATCATGCCGCTGCTGTCGGTCGTCGCCGTGGCGATGTTCCACATGCGCGATGCTACGCTGCGCGCGATAGGGTCCTCGCCGATGACGGCAATCTGGAAACGCTCGAGTACGTTGGCCGCGCGGGCAAAGCCGATGCGCGATTCGGCCTCGGTGACCGAGGGCTTGCCCTCCCACACATGGTGCAGGCGGTTGATGTAGGCGTAGGTGTCCTGGAAGGCCATGCCGTCGGCAAACAGGCCGACATTTTCCTGGAACTGCTGCAGGGCGGCCTCGGTATGCGGACCAAAGTAGCCGTCGTCTTCGCCGCAGGCAAAGCCCAAAACGTTGAGAGCGCGCTGCAGAGCCTTTACGTCGGCGCCGTGAAAATTGGGCATGCGAAGGTAGAGCGTGCGGTCGCCCAACTTGTATGAAGCGTCTACAAGGGCGCTCCAGCAGGGGATATCGACAGCATAACCGGCCGCAAGGCCGCTATCGAGCCTAAACGTGCCAACGGCCTGCTCGGTGGTGGTGCCAAAGCGCTTGTCGGCGACCTCGTCGACATCGATGGTGTAACCGAGCTGCAGAAGGCGGGACTGAACATCCTCGACGGCTGCTCCCTGCATGCCCGTGGTAATAGGTTCCATGAACGAACCCCTTTCGGCGTACGATTCGTACTATTTTGAGCGCGTGTCGGATAGACAACGCGAGACAATGCATAAACATGCACTCAACAGTGTAGCAACTTGTACCCAAACGCGCTGCCCACAGGTTTTGTGACCCCCGCTAGTTGAGGCGCTCCACAAAGAAATCTGCCATGGAGAGGAACAGTTCGCGTGCGTGCGGGTCAAGCTCGACGTTCTCGATGGCAGCCTTGGCTTTTGCGGTCAGGTCCAGCGCGTAGGCGTGAGCATATCCGATGGAGCCGGTCTGCTGGAAGATCTCCACGGCGCGCGCGAGTTGTGCGGGGTCCTCGGTGCCCGAGGAAAGAATGGCCTCGACCTCGTCGTGATAGCGCTCATCAGACAGGGCGTGCACGGCAACGAGCGTGCGTTTACCCTCGGTGATGTCGGTGCGGAAGTCCTTGTTGGCGGCCTCCTCGGTGCCAACAAGGTTGAGCAGGTCGTCCTGAATCTGAAAGGCAAGGCCTGTGTGCAGGCCAAAGGCGCGTAGCGCCTCGACCTGCTCTTCGCTGCCGCCGCCGATAATGGCTCCGGCAGCAAGCGGCGTGGCTCCGCTGTAAAACGCGGTCTTGTGCGTCGCCATGTCCAGATAGTCGTCGACCGAGATATCAAAGCGCCCGTCACGGACCCAGCCCAGGTCGAGCGCCTGGCCCTCGATGGTGCGGACGATCATCTCGGTAAGCTCGTGGAGCACGCGCAGCTTCACGTCGGACTCCAGCGTGGGGTCGTCGAGAACCGTCTTGGTGACCATGGTGAGCGCCAGGTCGCCACAATTGATGGCGAGCCCCGTGCCCTCGGTAAGGTGCATGCAGGGCTTGCCTCGACGAAGCTGTCCGTTGTCGGCGATGTCGTCGTGGATCAGCGCGCCCGACTGGAAATGCTCGATGGCTGCCGCGGCGCTGCGGGCGCTCTCAAAGCTACCGCCCACTGCGGTTGCGGCGAGCATGCAGATAAGCGGGCGGTGGCGCTTGCCGGCGTTGGCCGTAAAAGCCGAGAGCGGCGCGTACAGGTAGCGCTCGATATCGGCAGAGGTCGCCTGTCCGTCAAAGAACGTGGCCAGATAGTCGTTAATCTGGTCAAAGTGCTGGGCTAAAAAGCTGGTAAACGGACTGGACACGGGTTCTCGCATTCTTTCTTGGGTTACATCGTTGCGGTGTGCAGATACCATATTGCCACATTGGAGTTGCCGGCGCGTCTGTTTTGGCGATTTGGGGAAACGGGACGCGTGCGCGTGCCGGCTGCTTATATAAGCCTAAAGTGCTCGAGCGCCTTGACGACGCCATCTTTGTCGACCGAGTCGGTGATGTAGTCGGCGCGCTTTTTGAGATAGTCCGGCGCGTTGCCCATGGCGATACCGACATCGACGGCGTTCATCAGCGAGACGTCATTGCTGGCGTCGCCGATGCCGTATACGGTTCCGTGGTGGGGATCGAGGGCGTCGAGTACAGACTGGATACCCCCGCGCTTCGTGCATTCGCGGGGCGAGATTTCGGTTACCTCGAGTTCGAGCTCGTTAAAGCACAACAGCGGCTCAAGTGCCTTATCTTGAGCGATGTGGTTGGCGAGCGATGTAGACATCAAGATCTTGTAGGCACTGTAATGTTGCAGCTGCGTGACTGCGTCGCCCAGGGTGCGCGCGTATCCGGGGGCATCGGGGGCATCGGCGCTCATGCGCACGACGCCGTTGAGGCCCTCAAAGCGGATGACTTCGCCCGACTGCTCAAGATAGGGGGCAAGACGCAGCAGCATACTGGGCGTCATCGACAGATCGCGAATTGCGTGTCCGTTGATCTCGGCGTAACCGCCCGCAAGACAGACGATGCCGGCCCAGGGCAGCTCAAGAAGTTTGGGGTGGATGCAACTGAGGGTGCGCCCTGTGCAGATAAAGGCCATGTTGCCGTTTGCAACGAAATCGCGGATTGCCTGCGAGACCGCTTCATTGGGATAGGGGGAGAGGTCCCGCTCGTCTTCGGGAAGGTCTTGGGCGAGCCTGGGGTCTTGCCAGGCGAGCGTTCCGTCGATATCGAAGAAGCAAATATCGCCGCGCTTATGGGCTGCGCTGGCGGCAGGGGAGGCCGAGGTGGTGGGCACAAATTCCGGCTCGAGGCCCATGATCTGGTCAAAATGCTCTTTAACGCGGGGAACGGAGATGCCGATAATCACCTGGGCGGTCTTGCCCGTAATGATGAGGCCCTTGGCGCCCACCGCGACAAACGACGCGTTGTCTGCAACGATGGAAGGGTCTGCGACCTCGACGCGCAGGCGCGTGGCGCAGTTGGTTGCGCCCACGATATTGCCAACGCCACCTAAAAGTTGAATTACCCGCTCAGCGAGGACGTGATCTTGATCGGATCGACTATTGACCTCGTCATTGGGAGATTGCTCTTTGGCAAAGTCGCTTCCCGTTAAACAATCGATTGCCGTGCGATTGGCGACATGATCCTCGCGGCCCGGTGTCTTAAGGTCATAGACCAAGATGAGCGCTCGAAAACTAACAAAAAAGATGAGGCTAAAGGCAAGGCCGATACCGAGCGCCAAAAGATAGGCACCGGTATGCGTCCGCATGAGCGGGATAAAGTTGAAGGCTGCCATCTCCATGAGGCCGCCCGAGAAGATGCCGACGATGCCAAAGAGATTCATGGTTGTGGCAAGGCAAGACGATAAGACGGCGTAGAGCAAAAAGAGCCCGGGGTGGGTGAACATAAAGAGAAACTCGAGTGGCTCGGTAACGCCGCAAACCACCGAGGCGATGATGGCGGGAACAAGGATGACCCTGAGGCCGGCGCGGCGCTCGGGTTTTGCGGTGGAGTAGAACGCAGCTGCGATGGCAGGAAGGCCAAAGAGCTTGACCCAGCCGGTGGCGGTAAAACCGGCCCACGGCGCAAGCTCATTAAGGGGGCGCGTGCTATGGGAGAGGATGGGGAGCAAGCTGCTCCACGTGGCGTAGATGCCGTCGTTAATGACCAGGTTGTCGTAGTAGATCGGCATGTAGAGCAGGTGGTGCAGGCCAAAGGGCTCGAGTGCTCGTTCTAAAAAGACAAAGATGCCCACGCCAAAGGGACCGACGCCCGCAAGTGCGTGGCGCAGCGTTTCGGTCACAGCGTATGCGAAGGGCACGATGGCGGCCGAGATAGCGGCAAGGGCAAACACGGCAAAAAAGCTGATGAGGTAGACCAGCGAGGAACCCGAGAAGGTGCCGAGCCAATCGGGAACCTTGGCATCGTAGAAGCGGTCATGGATGGCGACGACGGTTGCCGACACCGCCAGCGGGCCGATAATGCCGGTGTCGAGCGTCTTGATGCCGTCGATGATGGTGATGCCGCTGGCGGGGGTCAAAAACGACGGGTACTTAAGTCCAAGGTTGTCTCCGCTCAGCTTAATGATCTCGCTCAAAAAGAAGCAGAAGGCAAAATAGGCCACGAGCGCCTCGAGGCAGCAGCGTGCCGGTTGCTTTTGGGCAAGGCCGATAGGCAGCGCTACGGCAAAAAGGAGCGGAAGACGTTTAAAGACCGTCCACGAGCCGCGCTGAATGATGCTCCAGAAAACGTACCAGGGGGTTCCGTATATGGCAAGATCGCCGACGATGTCGACGGTTGTTGCGAGAGCGGAGACGCCGACCATGAGGCCTGATATAGAAAACAGCATGGCGGGCGCGAACATTGCCCCGCCAAAGCGTTGGATTTTTTGCAGCATGTTTTGTCCTTTCAGACAGCCGCACGCTTGCGTGGGTAAAACGTTTAAACAATTTCTCATTGTAGAGGACTGGCGAAGCGGCTTCGCCGACGGTTTTTACATGAGCGGGGTCTGAACGCGGGGGCGACCGTCAACGGTTAAATATTGGCGCTTTACCGATAGGCGGTTTAAACAACCCTAAGAAATGCTATCGTGCCTAGCCATACATATTAATTAGAGGTGAAACAATGCCAAAAGCGATATACGAAGGAATCTACCGAGAAATACGCTCGCGCATCATTAATGGGACCTATGCGTTTCAGGAGATGTTGCCAACCGAAGCCGAGCTAACCGCGGAGTTCGGATGCACTCGCAATACCGTCCGTCGCGCCTTGGGTATGCTGGCCGACGGGATGTTTGTGCAGCCCATACACGGCAAGGGCGTGCGCGTTATTTGGCTTAAGGGCGAAACCGACATGTTGGGCGCACTCGAAGAGGTTGAGTCGTTTGGCGAGTTTGCAAAGCGCAACAATGCCGTTGCATCGACGGACGTTAAGTCTTTTGAACATCTGGTCTGCACCGAGCAACTCTCTCGTCACCTGGGCTTTAAGGTGGGCGAGGAGTTGATTCGCGTGGTGCGCGTCCGAAGTCTCAACGGCAGTGCGCGCCAAGTGGACCATGGCTACTTTTTGGCGTCGATCGCCAAGGGTCTGACCCCCGAGATCGCGGCAGAATCTATCTATGACTATCTGGAGCACAAGCGCGGCGTCAAAGTGATGGCGAGCCGCCGTACGGTGAGTGTCGAGCTTGCCAACGATGAGGACTGCAGCTACTTGGACCTTGGCAAATACAACTGTGTCGCCGTCATGGAGAGTCAGTCGTACACCTCGGATGGCATCTTGTTCGAGGTCACGCATGCCCGCACGCATCCTGAGATCTTCCACTACCGCGTCAATTCCAAGCGATAGCCGGCTAGCTCGCAGCCTGACGAGACTCATGCCCTTAAAGAGAAAACGCCCGGTCAAACCGACGATGCATCGGCTTGACCGGGCGTTTTCTCTGCATTCAATAACAAATAATTGTTTATACAAAACTTGTCAAGTATCAAGTTGAAATTACCGTTCACCGAAGTTTTTCTACCGCTCTAGTAATACTTGTTCAAACAACTAGCCAAATAGCGTATCGTACGAATCAGCAAAAGGGGCAAAGTCCCCGAGCCAATCTCCGAAGGCGGCGGCAAAGGGTGCCGCCACGGTGTGAAAGGGTGGATTGTAATGAAGAACGAAATGAGCAGAAGGCAGTTCCTGGGCTTTGCTGGTTCCGCGGCTGCAGTTCTTGGTCTGGGTCTCGTGGGTTGCGGCGGTTCTGCCGGCTCCGGCTCCTCTGCTTCTGGTGACGCTGCCGAGGTCTACTTCCTCCAATTCAAGCCCGAGGTCGACAAGGAGTGGAAGGAGATCGCCAAGGCGTACAAGAAGGAGAAGGGCGTCGAGGTCAAGATCGTGACCGCCGCCTCCAACACCTACGAGGAGAAGCTCAAGTCCGAGATGTCCAAGAGCTCCGCTCCGACCCTGTTCCAGGTCAACGGCCCCACCGGTCTTAAGAACTGGAAGGATTACTGCGCCGATCTGTCCGATACCAAGCTCCGTGGTGAGCTCATTGACGACTCCCTGGCTCTGCAGTCCGATGGCAAGGATCTGGGTATCGACTGGGTCCAGGAGAGCTACGGCATCATCTACAACAAGCAGCTGCTCGAGAAGGCTGGCTACAAGGCCGAGGACATCAACTCCTTCGACAAGCTGAAGGCTTGTGCCGACGACATCCAGGCCCGCAAGGACGAGCTTGGTGTCGAGGGTGCCTTTACTTCCGCCGGCATGGATGACTCCTCCAGCTGGCGCTACACCACCCACCTCGCCAACCTCCCGCTCTACTACGAGTTCGAGAAGGAGCACAACCAGGAGGACGACGAGATCAAGGGCGAGTATCTCGACAACTTTAAGCAGATCTTCGACCTGTACATCACCGACTCCACCTGCGATCCTTCGCAGCTTGCCTCCAAGACCGGCGACGACGCCACCAACGAGTTCGCAACCGGTAAGGCCGTCTTCTATCAGAACGGCTCTTGGGCCTACGCCGACCTCACCAAGGCTGGTATGACCGACGACCAGCTCGGCATGCTGCCGATCTACATCGGCGTCGATGGCGAGGAGAACCAGGGCCTGTGCTCCGGCGGCGAGAACTACTGGTGCGTGAGCTCCCAGGCTTCCGAGGACGCCCAGAAGGCCACCGAGGACTTCATGTATTGGTGCGTCACTTCTGACACCGCCACCAGCATCATCGCTGACAAGATGGGTCTGACCGCCCCGTTCAAGAGCGCCAAGGAAACTAACAACGTCTTCTCGCAGCAGGCCGTTGCCATGGCCAAGGACGGCAAGAAGACCGTCGCTTGGGACTTCGTTTACATCCCCTCTGAGGAGTGGAAGAAGAACCTCAAGCAGGCTCTGATTGCCTATGCTGCCGACAACAGCAAGTGGGACGGCGTCAAGAACGCCTTCGTCGATGGCTGGAAGACCGAGAAGGCTGCTTCCGAGTAAGCAGTTGCTGCCCAAGCTATCTGATTAGCGACAGGGGGCGGGCAGACGTAGGTTTGCCCGCCCCCTGCATATTGAAAGGACCCTTTTATGGGCAAAGCACTCAAGCGCTGGTGGCCGCTCTTTATGCTGCCCACGTGCCTGGCGTTTATGATCGGGTTCGTGATCCCCTTTATCCAGGGTTTCTATCTCTCGTTCTGCCAGTTTATTACCATCAACAACGCGCACTTTGTC
Organism: Collinsella sp. AM17-1; assembly: GCF_003470665.1. Lineage (GTDB taxonomy): Bacteria > Actinomycetota > Coriobacteriia > Coriobacteriales > Coriobacteriaceae > Collinsella. Next base: position 18,072 of record NZ_QRJZ01000025.1, on the reverse strand, counting down.
GGTATCGAGAACTACGTGCGCGCATTGTCCGATCCGCAGTTTGCCACGTCGTTCTTCTTTACGGTGGCGTTTGCCTTCCTGTCGACGGTGCTCATCAACGTGATCGCCCTCGCCATCGCGCAGGCGCTCACCCGCAAGGCGCTCAAGGGCACCAACATCTTCCGTACGATCTTCTTTATGCCTAACCTGATCGGCGGCATCGTGCTGGGCTACATTTGGCAGATTCTGATCAACTGCCTGCTTTCCAACGTGGGCGCCCAGCTCATCGCCCTTAACTCTGCTGCTGGCTTCTGGGGCCTTATCATCCTGACGCTGTGGCAACAGGTTGGTTACATGATGATTATCTACATCGCCGGTCTGCAGTCCATTCCGTCCGACTACATCGAGGCCGCCAAGGTCGACGGTGCCACGGCATGGCAGACGTTTTGGAAGGTTAAGATTCCTAACCTGATGCCGACGATTACTATCTGCCTGTTCCTGTCCATCACCAACGGCTTTAAGCTGTTCGACCAGAACCTCGCCCTTACCGGCGGCGCCCCCGCGCACTCCACCGAGATGCTCGCCCTGAACATCTACAACACGTTCTATTCGCGTGCCGGTATCGCATGGCAGGGCATCGGTCAGGCCAAGGCGGTTATCTTCTGCATCCTGGTCGTTGCTATTTCCATGATCCAGCTTAAGGCCACGAGGTCCAAGGAGGTGCAGCAGTAATGAAACGCGATAAGGTTATCAACCGCGCGCTCTCGATCTTCTTTACGATTCTGTCGCTCGCGTGGATCTACCCCGTGTTTATGATCGCGCTCAATTCCTTTAAGAAAGCGACCGCAATCAGCACCACCACGGCGTTCGATCTGCTCACGCCCGAGACGTTCAACGGTCTCGCAAACTACGTGCACGCTCTTAACGAGCAGGGCTTTGCCTCGGCGTTTATGTACTCGCTCATCATCACGGTCACGTCGGTCGTTCTGATTTTGGTGTGCTGCTCCATGTGCGCTTGGTACGTAGTGCGCGTCAACAGCAAGATCTCGAACTTCTTCTATTACCTGTTCGTCTTCTCGATGGTCGTGCCCTTCCAGATGCTCATGTTCACGCTGTCCAATTTGGCGGACCGCATTGGCTTCAACACGCCGTTCAACATCTGCTTTATCTACCTTGGCTTTGGCGCGGGCCTGGCGGTCTTTATGTTCGCCGGCTTTGTAAAGAACATCCCGCTCGAGATCGAAGAGGCGGCCATGATTGATGGCTGCAACCCGGTCCAGGTGTTCTTTAAGATCGTCCTCCCCATCATGAAGCCCACCTATCTTTCGGTCGGCATTCTCGAGACCATGTGGGTCTGGAACGACTATCTGCTGCCCTACCTTACGCTCGACTCCACCAAGTACAAGACCATTCCTATCTTGATCCAGTACTTCCGCGGTGGCTACGGCCACGTCGAGCTCGGCCCCATGATGGCCTGCATCATGATGGTCGTTGTCCCCATCGTCATCATGTACATCTTCTGCCAGAAGTACATCATCGACGGTGTGGTGGCAGGTGCCGTCAAGGGCTGATGCCGTAACTGTTTTGCAAGTTTCTGCGGCGCCCCTCAGCGTGGCGCCGCATATCGAAAGGTAGAGACATGGCCGAGATCGTTCTCAAACATGTTCAGAAGGTGTATCCCAACAACGAGTCCAAAAAGAAGGGCTTCTTTGGCAAAAAGAAGAAGACCGAGGAAAAGAAGCACAACCTCAAGGTTACCGAGGACGGTGTGCTCGCGGTGGAAGACTTTAACCTCACCGTGCATGACCAGGAGTTTATCGTTCTCGTTGGCCCGTCTGGCTGCGGTAAGTCCACGACGATGCGCATGGTTGCTGGCCTGGAGGACATCACCTCGGGCGACGTGCTCATCGACGGCAAGCGCGTCAACGACGTGGCGCCCAAGGACCGCGACATCGCCATGGTGTTCCAGAGCTATGCTCTGTACCCCAATATGACGGTGTACGAGAACATGGCGTTTACGCTTGAGCTCAAGAAGGTCCCCAAGGACGAGATCGACCGCAAGGTTCGCTCCGCTGCCGAGATCTTGGGTATCACCGAGTACCTCGATCGTAAGCCCAAGGCGCTTTCGGGCGGCCAGCGTCAGCGTGTCGCTATCGGCCGTGCCATCGTGCGTGATCCTAAGGTCTTCCTGATGGACGAGCCGCTGTCCAACCTGGACGCCAAGCTGCGTAACCAGATGCGTGCCGAGCTCATCAAGCTGCGCCACGAGATCAAGGGCACGTTCATCTACGTCACCCACGACCAGACCGAGGCCATGACCCTCGGCGATCGCATCGTGGTTATGAAGGACGGCGTTGTCCAGCAGATCGCCACCCCGCAGGAGGTCTTCAACCATCCCGCGAACATCTTCGTCGCCGGCTTTATCGGCGTGCCGCAGATGAACTTCTTCGATGCCCAGCTGGTGCGCTCGGGCAACGGCTTTACCGTCAAGACCGAGGATATGAACGTGGCGCTCGCCCCCGAGACCTGCGCTAAGCTTGCTCTCAACTGGGACGGCGGCGATGTGAAGGAGATTACGGCCGGCGTGCGCCCCGAGCAGATTCTGCTTGCCGACAAGGGCGAGGAGGGCGCGCTCCAGGGTACCGTCGAGGTGACCGAGCTCATGGGTTCGACCGAGCATGTCCACGTGACCGCTCCCGATGGCCAGTTCGTCCTGATCATTCCCGTTGTCGACCTTGAGGCCAAGGGCGCGCTCAAGGCGGGCGACTCCATCTGGTTTAAGTTCGAGAAGAACGCGACCCATCTCTTCGATAAGGTGTCTGGCAAGAACCTTATCTAGGCCCGGTGCATCCAGGCCCTCCCTTTGGGCGACTGCGGTATTGCCATCCTTTTGCCGCGGTCACATATAAGGCTCCCCTCCCGTCCACTGGGCGAGAGGGGAGCCTTTCTTTGTGCCGGGTTGTCTATCTGTCAGTTTGTCTTGATCTGTAACAGGAGGAGGGCCAAATTGGGCCTAGATGTTACAGGTTGAGACAGCGTCGAGTTGCCTGTCCTTTCATCTCGACCTGTAACACGAAGGACTGATTTCGGCAGTTACCTGTTACAGATTGAGATTGTTTTAGCCGCCTTGCCCGTCTGTCTCATTCTGTAACAGGTAGACCCGATTCCGGCGGTTATCTGTTACAGATTGAGACAGTTCATCGGGGCAATTTCGTTTATCTAGATTTGTAACAGGTAGACTCACTTTTGCCGGCTAGATGTTACAGACCGAGATTGTTTGGTCGAGGCAGGCCACGGGCAACACAGGGACACAAAAAAACGGAGCCGCGTTGCCGCGACTCCGTTTTCAAGAGGATGGGTAAGGGAAGCGAATTAGCTCAGGTGCCAGATCTCGTCGTTGTACTGGGAGATTGTGCGGTCGGACGAGAAGGTGCCGGCGTTGGCGATGTTGATCAGTGCCTTGCGCATCCAAGCGTCCTGGTCCTCGTAGTCGGCTAGCACGCGCTCCTTGGTCTGGATGTACTCCTCAATGTCGAGCAGGGCCATAAACCAGTCCTTGCCCTTAATGTCGTCGTGCAGGCGCTGCAGGCGCTCGGCGTTGCCGGTCGCCATAAAGGCCGGGTTGGTGATGAAGTCCACCAGCAGTTTAATGCCGGGCTTGCAGTAGAGCGCACCGGCGTTGTAGGTGCCGTCGGCGTAGAGCCGCTCGACCTGTTTGGACGAGGCACCAAAGGTGTAGATGTTCTCGTCGCCCACGAGCTCGGCAATCTCCACGTTGGCACCGTCGAGCGTGCACAGGGTCAAAGCGCCGTTGAGCATGAACTTCATGTTAGAAGTGCCGCTCGCCTCCTTGGAGGCCAGGCTGATCTGTTCGGAGATGTCGGCGGCGGGAATCACGCGCTCGGCGGCGGTGACGTTGTAGTTCTCGATCATGACGACCTGCAGGTAGGGGGCCACATCGGGGTCGTTTGCAATCCACTGCGACAGCGTCAGGATCAGATGGATGATGTCCTGGGCGATGGTGTAGGCAGGTGCCGCCTTGCCGCCAAAGATGATGGTGACGGGGTGAGCGGGCTTGTTGCCGTTCTTGATGTCGAGATACTTCCAGATGATGTAGAGCGCGAGCATCTGCTGGCGCTTGTACTCGTGGATACGCTTGACCTGGACGTCGATGATGGCGTTGGAGGGGATCGTCACGCCCTGCTCGAGCGCCATAAACTCGCGCATGATGGTTTTGGCTTCGGCTTTGGTGGCGGCCAAGCGCTCAAGAATGCTCTTATTGTCGGCGAAGTCGGCGAGTTTGCTCAAGTCGCCGGTGCTGCGCCAATCGGTACCGATTACATCGTCGAGCAGGCTGGCAAGCGCGGGGTTGGCTCCCTGGATCCAGCGGCGGAAGGTGATGCCGTTGGTCTTATTGGAGAACTTCTCGGGGTAGATCTCGTAGAACGGATGAAGCTCGGTGTCCTCCAGAATCTTGGTGTGGAGTGCGGCGACGCCGTTGATGGAGAAGCCAAAGTGGATGTCCATGTGGGCCATGTGGACGGTGTCGTATTCGTCGATGATGGCGACGCGCGGATCGTCGTGCTCGGCCTTTGCGATCTCATCGAGCTTGACGATAATGTCGGCGATGGCAGGGGAGACCTTCTGCAGGCTGGTGAGCGGCCACTTCTCGAGCGCCTCGGCAAGAATCGTGTGGTTAGTGTAGGCGACCATGGAGCGTACGATGGTCACGGCCTCGTCAAACTCGATGTCGTGCTCGGTGGTGAGCAAGCGAATGAGCTCGGGGATGACCATGGTGGGGTGCGTGTCGTTAATCTGGACCACGGCGTAGTCGGCCAGATCGTGCAGGTTGCTGCCGCGCTCGATGGCCTCGTCGATCAGGAGCTGGGCGGCGTTGCTCACCATGAAGTATTCCTGGTAGATGCGAAGCAGGCGGCCCTGCTCGTCGGAATCGTCAGGGTAGAGGAACAAAGTGAGGTTCTTGGCGATCTCGGTCTTATCGAAGTCGATGGAGCTGCCGGGGACCAGGCCGTCGTCGACACTTGCCAGGTCAAACAGGCGCAGGCGGTTCTTGGTGGGCTGGCCGTAACCAGGCACATCGATGTTGACGAGCTTGGAGGTGACGGCAAAATCGCCAAACTCAACAGTGTAGGAGCGGTCGTCATCAATCAGGATATCCTGCTCGCCGAGCCACTCGTCGGGGACGGCCTTCTGCTGATTGTCGACAAAGCGCTGACGGAACAGGCCGTAGTGGTAGTTGAGGCCCACGCCGTCGCCGGTCAGGCCCAGCGTGGCGATGGAATCCAGGAAGCACGCGGCCAGGCGGCCCAGACCACCGTTGCCGAGCGACGGCTCGACCTCAAACTCCTCAATCTTGTTGAGGTCGTGGCCGGCGGCGGTGAGCTGGTCCTTAACATCGTCATAGATGCCAAGGTCGATCATGTTGTTGATGAGCAGCTTACCGATCAAAAACTCGGCAGAGATGTAGTAGAGCTTTTTCTTGCCATTGTTGAGCGGACAGGCGGCAGAGCGCTCCTGCACAAGCTTGACGAGCAGTTTGTAAATGTGGCGGTCATCGAGTTGCTCGAGCGAAGTCCCAAAGGACTGCTCGGCAAGATCCGCAAGATTGATACGGGGCATGTTTCCTCCTGTGGTGGGTTGACTACATGTCAGAAATGCAAAAGAAGCCCGCGCGAGGGGATTGGGGTGGCCTCGCGCGGGAAAAGCGAGCGCGTCCGCACGATGGGGTGGGGTCGGGCGCGGTAGCTCCTATTGGGGAAGCTCGATCTCGGCTTCCGATGGGATGCGGAAGTAGGTCTCGGTCCAGTCGGTGAGCTTGTGCTCGAGCTCGCGGGTGATGGCGCCATCGAGCATGCGCCAAGTCCAGTTGCCGCCCAAGGTGGCAGGGGTGTTGATGCGCGCCTCGTTGCCCAGATTGAGCAGGTCCTGCATGGTATAGATGCACGTGTCGCTCACGCTGGCGGCGATGGTGCGGTTGAGTGCGTCGGCCATGGACTCGCCTGCCCGCTGATGGGTGTACAGGGCCGCCTGCTCGCGCTGACGCGGGGTGGCCGTTCCCTCATACCAGCCGCGTGCCGTCTCGTTGTCATGCGTACCGACATAGGCGACGGTGTTGGCAATGTAGTTATGCGGCAGGTAGTACGAGTTGGTGCCCTCAAAGGCAAACTGCAGGATCTTCATGCCAGGGAAGCCCGTGGTATCGCGCATGTCGATGACGCCGGGGGTAAGAAAGCCCAGATCCTCGGCGATGATGGGTAGCGTACCGAGCTTTTCCTCGAGCACCTTGAAGAGTTTGAGACCGGGTCCCTGCGTCCACGAACCATATGACGAATCGGGAGAGGAGAACGGCACCTCCCAAAATGCCTCAAAACCGCGGAAGTGGTCCAGACGGATAACGTCGTACATGTTGAGTGCCGCGCGGATGCGGCCTTTCCACCAGGAGAAGCCGTCTGCTTCCATAGCATCCCAGTCATAGATGGGATTGCCCCAGTACTGGCCAGTGGCGGAGAACTGATCGGGCGGTGTGCCGGCGACACTGACGGGGTTGCCGGCGGCGTCGATCTTAAAGAGCTCGGGGCTTGCCCACATCTCGACGGAGTCGCGCGAGACATAGATGGGCAGGTCGCCGATGATCAGGATGTCGCGCTCGTTGGCATAGGCCTTGAGGCGGCTCCACTGACGATCGAAGAAGTACTGCGTCATCTGGTGGTAGAGCATGCGCGCGGGATGGGCAGCGCAGACCTTGGCAGAAGCCTCGCCACGGGTACGGAGCTCTGCGGGCCACTCCCAAAATGCCTTGAGACCGCACTCCTCCTTGACGGTCATGAACTCGCAGTAGGGGATGAGCCAGTCTTCGTTGGTTTGGACAAAGTCGTCGAAATCGGCTGGCTTGTCGGAGGCGAAGCGTTCGGCGGCACGGTCGAGAATCTGGCGGCGACCGCTAAAAATCGCGCCATAGTCAACGTTGTTGGGATCGGAGCCCAGATAAACACCGTCGATATCGCACTGCTCCAGATAGCCGGCCTCGATCAGCTCGGCAAAGTCGATGAAATTGGGGTTGCCCGCACGGGCCGAGAACGACTGATAGGGAGAATCGCCATAGCTCGTCGTCGTAAGGGGCAGAATCTGCCAATAATGTTGTTTGCACGAGGCGAGGAAATCGACAAAGTCGTAGGCGTTCCAGCCAAAGCCGCCGATGCCGTACGGTCCGGGCAGGGATGAGATGGGCATGAGAACACCGCTCGCACGCTCCATGGATGTGCTCACCAACCTTCTTGTTGTGGGATCGGCCTGCAGATGGGTGAACAGCCCGTCCCGAGTTTTAGAGTCGATGTCCCTATTGTAGAACATGTTGTTTAAACATGTATAGGCGAGATTAAAAAGTTGGCCCATTTTCGGTAAATGGTTACGCGTCATGAAAAAGCCCCGGTCTCACATCGTGAGATCGGGGCAAGAGCGGTATGTAGGTTTTTGCTACTCGGCGTCGGCGAAGCCGTTGGGGTTATGGCTCTGCCAATTCCAGCTGTCGCGGCACATGTCCGCGATATCGTACTGGGCCTTCCAGCCCATCATGCGCTCGGCCTTGGAGGCATCGCACCAGTTGGCAGCGATATCGCCGGCACGGCGTTCGCGAATCACATAGGGCAGCTCCTTGCCGCACGCCTTGGAGAAGGCAGCGACGACCTCGAGCACCGAGGTGCCGGTGCCGGTGCCCAGGTTAAAGATCTCGACGCCGGTTTTGCCATTCATCCAGTTGAGGGCGGCAACGTGACCAGATGCCAGGTCGCACACGTGGATGTAGTCGCGCACACCGGTGCCGTCGGGGGTGGGGTAGTCGTTGCCAAAGACCTGAACGGCCTCGAGCTTGCCCACGGCGACCTGGGCGACATAGGGAACCAGGTTGTTGGGGATGCCCTTGGGGTCCTCGCCGATCAAGCCTGACGGATGGGCACCGATGGGGTTGAAGTAACGGAGCAGCACGACGTCCCACTCGGGGTCGGCGGTGTGGACATCCATGAGGATCTGCTCAATCATCCACTTGGTCCAACCGTAGGGGTTGGTCGCGGGCTTCTTGGGGTCTTCCTCGGTGACAGGCGGATTGTCCGGATCGCCGTAGACGGTCGAGGAGCTCGAGAAGATGATGGACTTGCAGCCATGGTTGCGCATGACGTCAATGAGCACCAGGGTGTTCTCGATATTGTTGTGGTAGTACTCGACAGGCTTGCTCACCGATTCGCCGACGGCCTTAAAGCCGGCGAAGTGGATGACGCGGTCGATCTGGTGGGTATCGAAGATCTTGTTCATCGCATCGCGGTCGAGCACGTTGGCCTCGTAGAAGGTGAGGTTCTTGGCGGCCTCGTCGCCCACGATGGTCTTGACGCGGTCGATGGCGACGGCGCTGGAGTTGGAGAGGTCATCGACGACGACGACCTGGTAGCCGCCCTCGAGCAGCTGAACGACGGTATGGGAACCGATGAAGCCGGCACCGCCGGTAACGAGGACGCAGGTGTCTTTGGGGTCGAGTGCTTGGGACATGTAGTCTCCTATCGAATCAGGAACACTTCTTGAGGGAGTATAGCGCAGCTAGGTACGGTGCAACTGTTTGACACAATGAAAAGCAGAGTAATGATGTTAACGTACTCATAAGACAGGAATGCATAACGGTTTCTTGGTAATTCCAGGCCGTGCGCATGCCGCCGGTCGTGCGGTTTTCTGCCGTTCGTGGAAATCGTTGGGATGCGTCGGATGTACGGTAATATGTATGTCTTGAGCGACATATAAACAAAACATGTAACGGAGTACATATGTCACCAAACAGCGATTCCATCTTTACTCAGGAGCTCTCACGCCGCACCGCCCTCAAGGCCCTGTTCGGCGCCGCTTCTGCTGCAGTTCTTTTTGGCCTACCTGTCCGCGCCCATGCTGCCGAGGCCAGCCAGGAAACCACCGACAAGCTGAATGCCGCCCAGGCCCAGCTCGACGAGGTCCAGGCCCAGCTTGATAGCATTGCCAACGAGTACGCGGCGCTCGCTAACAAGAATGCTCAGACGCTCAACGACATCGAGGGTGTTCAGGGTCAGATCGACGACACCCAGGAGCAGATCGACACCAAGAAGTCGGAGCTCAAGAAGAAGCGTAACGAGCTTTCCGATCGCGTGGCGGCAAGCTACAAGTCGGGTGGCACCAATATCCTGTCGTTGCTGCTCGCTTCTGGTTCGTTTGAGGAGCTCGTCGCCAACGCGCATTACGTCGAGAAGATCAACAAGAGCGACCGTGACGCCATCGAGGACATCCAGACCATCCAGCAAGAGCTCGATACGCAGAAGTCCGAGCTCGAGTCGCAAAAAGCCGACTTGGAGAAGCTCAAGGACCAGCAGTCTGCTCAGATGCAGGATATGCAGGCCAAGCAGCAGGAGGTCCAGACGGTTCTGAACGGCCTCTCCGACGATGTCAAGGAGCTCATGGCGCAGCGCGATTCCGAGATTCTTGCTGCCGCTCAGGCCGAGGAGGCTGCCAAGAAGGCTGCCGCTGCCGCGGCTGCCGCGAACAAGAACAATTCCTACTCGGGTGGTTCAAACTCGGGTGGCGGATCGTATGCGCCCGGAACTCCGCAACAAAATGCCGGCTCGGGCAAGCAGCAGGCTGTCGTCAACGCTTGCTATTCCACGCCCTCGCCTGGTCAGAACTGGTGCGCGGCGTGGGTCACCAACGTCTTCCGCAACGCCGGCGTTGGTTACTTTGGCGGTAACGCGTGCGACATGTTTAACGCATGGTGCTATAGCTCCGATCGCTCGGCGCTGCAGGTGGGCATGATCGTTGCCGACTCATCGCATAGCGGTACCGGCATGCCGGGTCTGATCTATGGCCACGTGGGCATCTACGTTGGCGGCGGCATCGTTATGAGTAACGAGGGCGCCATCACGTCGAGGTCGCTTGACTCGTTCATTGGGTTCTACGGCACTGGCTCTGGCGTGCGTTGGGGCTGGCTTGGCGGCGTCGTGCTGTCGTAGAACAAGTTGGGCCGCGTGCCCGCCCGCAATATATTTGATTGCCTGCTCGGGCAGTCCTGCGCAAGACGAAGGCCACATTAAGTGGCCTTCTTTGCGTGCGGAACTCGCGATCAATCAAATATATTGCGGGCGGGCACGCGGCCCTCTCGGGTCCTGAGCGCGACTCACCGGACTGGTTGTCTGAATATAGGAAAGCGACGGTCCCTTGGGCTAAATACTTAATTTTACTTTACGCTGCGCTTTTTCGTTCTGCTGTATACGGTTGTTACGGTTACTGCGCCGACGCTGGCGAACAGCAGAGCGATCCACAAAGCAAGGCTGTTTGTATCGCCAGCCTGCGGAAGCTTATCGGATGTTCCCGGTTTGGTGCTGGCAGGTTTTTTCTCCTTGGTGCTGACAGGTTTTTTCTCAAGAGCAGCAATGGCATCTTCAATAGCTTTCGCCATTGCGTCAACTTCGCCCTGTTCAGTGATGTTCTTGTCACGGACAACAGCATTGACGGCAGCTTCCACGGCGGTGAAGTCCTTGTAGTTATCCTTGTTCAGTGCATTTGCCTTGGCAATGGCTTCGTCGACCTTAGTGTAGTCGGCAGGTAAATAAGTCATTGCAATGGCCTGCACATGAGTCGCTGTATCAGCCGTAATCGTAATATTGGAATTGAAAACCTCGCAATTATCTGCGCTGACTTCGACTTGATAAGTACCTGCCTCCAAATTGGCGGGGTTTGTTACTGCCTGACCGTCCACTTTGATGGTTACATTTGACAGTTCAGCGGGTGTTACAACAAAAGAAACTGCATATTTCGGTGCTGGCAGAATAGGTGTGCCATTTGGGTTAAATCGATAATTGCCGCCAGCAGCAGTGATCTCATTAAAGAACTCTTCCGTTTTCATAGAGTCAAGGGTCTTTTCTGTTCCGGCATCCTGGTACTTAAAGCAAGCCGGGACATTTTCAGTTCCCACGAAATAGTTGTTTTCAAAAGCAGGTGTATCAGATGAAACGCCGCCTGCAATGCCACTCAAACGCTTATAAGGCGTAGTGGCGGTATATTGAGATAAATCCATTTCACCAGCGAAATAACAATGTTTGATTTCTGTACCTGCACCAACTGTCCCTGCGATGCCGCCGAAATCTGTGGTTCCGTTGCCAAGAGGAACCATTTTCCCTGTGGAATAACAATTGATAATCTTTGAAGCTTGATACAGCTGCCCAACGATTCCGCCGGTGCAGGGTGTCCAAGAGGACATCTCGCCTGTATTAGCACAATACTGTACGGTACTGTTTTGAGCAACGCCTACGATACCGCCCATCTGGAAAGAGCTGACATCCTTCGTTATTGAAAAATTCCCCTTGTTTTGGCAGTACTCAATCGTGCTATTTATTGCATATCCGCACATAGCCGCAGTACCGTTAATATATTTGTCTGTATCCGTGAACGACACATCTGAAACGCAGTCAGAAATTTTGCTGTCTGCTGCAACACCCGCTACCGTTCCAAAATAGACATACCCCGAATTGGATACATCCAGCTTGCCTTGAATTGTCAAACCGGAAATTTCAGCGCCATAAACCTCACTGAATAATCCGAAAGACGGATATTCCGTCTTTCCATAGTTTTCGGAAAAATCTAAATTGGAAATCGTATGCCCGTTTCCATAAAACTTGCCGCTGAAGTAATGCAACAGATTTCCCTCAGCATCAAATGTGCTACCTATTGGTGTCCACGCAATGCCTGTTAAATCCAAATCTGCATCAAGAGATACAACTGCATCTGTTTTATCGTCGTATTCGCCATTGTCCACAGCTTTTGCAAATTGCAAAAGCTCATCTACTGTTGTGATTGATATTTTGCTGCTTTGCGCGTTCTCCCCTGCAAAGGCTGTCATCGGAACAAGTGTCATCGCGAGGCACAACGCAAGCAGAACGCCTAGAAGCTTCTTCTTCATTTTCATTCCTCCAAAATAATTCTGTCCGCCATTCACTTCCTCCGACAGCGGACACGCCGGAGAAGATAGAAGGTTTAACCGGAAAAGAGTGATTTGACGGTCGTGGTTAGGACTTCGATATCAAACCACCATCCTTCCGGTAAACACAAAAAACCGAAGCCAAGGCATACTGCGCCCTGTCTCCGGCAACTGGATCGTTATAAATTGTATGAAATAAGACTTGAAACGCTGAAAAAGCGGCGCTATGCTCCTGCCGAGCCGAGCCGAGCCGAGCCGAGCCGAGCCGAGCCGAGAATAGTCGCTGCATTTCCATTCGCCATAGTCAAGTCCTCCTCCCCTATTGTAATTCTCCACGTACGATTGATTTTACCAGCCAATTCAATCATAAGTGGAGGATTACAAAAGCCGAAAGGGAGAGGACTTCCTTACGAGGCCGCTCCCTTTCGGGGCCTTCTTTTTATAGAAATTCGCCGACTAGGTGGGCTGCGGTTTTGGTATTTGGAACCGGCGGTTCATCAAAATGAAAAATGAAATATAGCCTAGCTGCAATAATCGCCTTATTGAGGGCTCGAATTGGTCATATAGATCTAAAATAGTCACAAAATATAACTGTCGAGAGGCGTTGGGGATGTATATGACAAAACCTGGAACTTCCCTTTCGTTGGCCCTCTAGTCGGGAGACATTCATGGACACCATATATGACGGAGATGACTGGATCGATCATTATACTTGGCGCCTGGTCGGCTCGAACGACAATGGGGATGTGGTGTTTGATGGACTATGTCCAAAGCATCTCCATCCTTTTGTCTCGTCGTTAATTGAGAGTTCCGCTCGTGTTGCCCCCTACAGTTCGGCGTCGCTTTATGATACGGACGTTTTGAAGACCATAAAGGACTCTATTGACGAGGGCACGTTGAGCAGCTTGCTGTTTTCTCGGCTTGTGGGGCTAGATGAGGCTAGCTCAAAACGACTGCTTGCGGGTGAAAAGATGGAGCTCGGTTATCATTCGATGGTTTCAATCCTGCGGCTAGCCGATGTTCTTCGCAAATAAATGAAAACGGGACAAGGGAGCTACATCACTTGTCCCGTTATTAATTAAAGTGAATCACTGCGGGCGGGCTATAGAAATTCGCCTACTCGGTGGACTTCGGGTTCTAGGTCTACGTCGAACTGCTCTTTGACGGTTGCTTGGATGTGGCGGATGAGTTCGTCGACGTCGGCGGCGGTGGCGTGGCCGGCGTTGACGATGAAGCCGCAATGTTTTTCGCTCACCTGGGCGCCGCCGACGGCGTGGCCGCGCAGGCCGGCGTCCATGATGAGCTTGCCGGCAAAGTGGCCCTCGGGACGCTTGAAGGTGGAGCCGGCGCTCGGCATGTCGAGCGGCTGCTTGTCTTCGCGGCGCTGGCGGTAGTCGTCCATGTCGGCCTTGATCATCGCGGCGTTGCCCGGGGCGAGGTTGAAGGTTGCCGAGAGCACGATAAAGCCGTCGTCGGCAATGCGGCTCTTGCGATAACCCAGGTTGAGCTCGTCGACATCGAACTCGATGATATTGCCGCTGCCGCGGGTGCCGTCGTCGAGCATGCGAGCGGGCTTGTAGACGCGTACAGATTCCAGCACATCGGCCATGCAGGCACCGTAGGCACCGGCGTTCATGTAGCAGGCGCCGCCGACCGATCCGGGGATACCCGAGATGGGCTCCATGCCGGTGAGACCGGCCTCGGCTGCCGCCGCGGCGACATCGGAAAGCAAGGCGCCGGCTGCTGCCGTAACGTGCATGCCATCGACCGTAATGTCGGAGAGGCCCTCGCCCAGCGCCACGACGACGCCGCGGATTCCCTTGTCGCCGACGAGCAGGTCGGAGCCGTTGCCCACGATAGTAAGCGGCAAGTTGCAGCGATAGCAGGTGTCGAGCGTGGCGATGAGGCCCTGCTCGGTGTCGGGCGTGACAAAGACATCGGCCGGGCCGCCGATCTTAAAAGTGGTGTGCTCGCGCATGGGCTCGCTCATGAGTACGTTGTCCTCGCCGGCAACGCCGGCGAGCGCGCAGAGCAGGTCCTCGTTAAAAAAGTCGTTCTCGTGCATACGAATATCCGCCTTTTGGTGGTTGTTGTCATCGATCGATTGCAATATACCCCACCTGGACGGATTTGGTGCGCTGGCGGCGATAAAACAGCCGTCCACCGGATTGGTAAAGTGTTTATCACCGAGGTAGATAGGCAGTCGCTATACTTTCAAGAGATTGCGCGTAAACTCGGAAGGAGCGAGATGGCCAACAAAGTCACCCTCAAGCAGATCGCCCAGGAGGTGGGGCTTTCCCCCTCGTCGGTCTCGCTTGTTCTTAATAATCGGCCCTGTCGCATCTCGGAAGAAAACCGCAAGCTCATCAAGGAGGTTGCGGCGCGCAACCACTATGTTCCTAACCAGATCGCGCGCAGCTTGGTCATGCGCGAGTCGCGCACGCTGGGCCTTATCGTTCCCAATATCGAGAGCCGCTTTTTTGCCTCGCTCGCCGGCAGCTTGGAAAAGCGCTGTCGCGAGGACGGTTACGCGCTCTTTATTACCAGCTCGGGTGGAAGCGCCGATGACGATTTGGAACTGCTGCGCCAGCTGGTGACGCGCGGCGTCGACGGCGTCTTTCTGGTAGTGGGTGACGAGTTCTCCGACGACCGCGCCCTGCGCGAAGAGGTCAGCCATCTGCCCATCCCGGCGGTAATGGTCGACCGTGCCATTGAGGGGCTCGAGTGCGACAAGGTGATGTTCGACCACGAGATGGGTGGCTACATGGCCACGCGGTATCTGATTGAGCAGGGTCATCGCCGCATCGCCTGTCTGGTTAACGCGCGCCGTTCCAATACGGGTCGCAAGCGACTCGCCGGCTATGAGCGCGCATTGCGCGAGGTTGGCCTGCCTATTGACGCACGGTTGGAGTTTGAGAGCGAGTACTACATTCCGAGTGCATACGAGGCCTCGGAGGCCGTGCTCGCAACTGATGCCACCGCCGTGTTCGCAAGCTCGGACAACATTGCCCTCGGTCTGCTCAAGCGCTTGCACGAGATGGGGAAGAACATCCCGGGCGATATCTCGGTGGTGAGCTATGATAACTCGGCTGCCGACGTTCTCTTTGAGCCGGCGCTGACCGCGATTGAGCAGGATCCCGGTGTCCTTGCGGAGCATGCTTTTGGCTGCATGTCCAAGCGTCTTGCCGGTAGGGGCGGTAGACGTGCCGAAGAGGTCGTTCTGGAGCCGGCGCTTATCGTGAAGGACAGTGTGCTTGACCTTACTAAACACAACTAAACACGTTTACCAATTTGCAGAAACCGAATGTGGAGCACCTGTGACAGTCAATGCCGCAGGTGAATGTCGCGTTTTGCTAATCGATGGGATTGATAAGGGTGGTAAAACGTTTTTTCACCATGATAAAACGTTTTAGCAAATATACTGGTCCCAACGAAAGGTTGCCGTATTGGAGGGTGACCGCACAGCGAAGGGACATAAACAATGGCTAAAACACTGGGGACGCCGTGGCAAAAGCTGGGCCACGAGGTGCCGGCTTCCGAGCTCGAGGGCGTCGACCTGTATTGGCGCGCATCGAACTATCTGTCCGTCGGTCAGATCTACCTTCGCTCTAACCCGCTAATGCGCCCCGACTTTGTTGATGAGAAAACCGGTGAGGTGCGCGACTTCGGTCGTCCGGACGTTAAGCACCGCCTGGTTGGCCACTGGGGCACCACGCCCGGCATCAACTTCCTGTTCGGTCACGTCAATCGACTGATCGCCGACCACAACCAGAACGCTATCTTCTTGATGGGCCCTGGTCACGGTGGCCCCGCCGGTACTGCTCAGTCGCTGCTCGACGGCACCTACCGCGAGATTCGCCCCGACATCACCAATGACGAGGCCGGCCTGCAGAAGTTCTTCCGCCAGTTCTCCTATCCCGGCGGCATCCCGAGCCACTTTGCGCCCGAGACGCCCGGTTCCATCCACGAGGGCGGCGAGCTCGGCTACACGCTCAGCCACGCTTACGGTGCCGTTATGGACAACCCGAGCCTGCTGGCCGTGGCCGTGGTGGGCGACGGTGAGTCCGAGACCGGTCCGCTTGCCACCTCTTGGCAGTCCAACAAGCTCGTGAACCCGGCAACCGACGGCATCGTCCTGCCAATCCTGCACCTCAACGGCTACAAGATCGCCAACCCCACCATCCTCGCCCGCGTGTCCGACGAGGAGCTCACCAAGTTCTTTGAGGGCATGGGCTACAAGCCGCACTTCTTTGTCGCCGGCTTTGACGACGAGAGCCACGCGAGCATCCATGCGCGTTTCGCTGCCTTGTTTGAGCAGGTCTTTGACGAGATCTGCGACATCAAGGCCACCGCGCGGGCCCAGGCCGCCGCAGGCGAGACCGTGGCCCGCCCTGCTTACCCCATGATTGTGTTCCGTACTCCCAAGGGTTGGACTTGCCCCAAGCACATCGACGGCAAGAAGACCGAGGACTCCTGGCGCGCCCATCAGGTGCCGCTGGCGAGTGCCAAGGACACTCACGAGCACTTCCGCGTGCTGCGCGAGTGGCTGCGCTCCTATAAGCCCGAGGAGCTCTTTACGCCCGAGGGCCAGGTACGCCCCGAGGTGACGGCCTTTATGCCGACCGGCGAGCTGCGTATCGGCGCCAATCCCAACGCGAACGGCGGCAAGGTGCGCCGCGAGCTCGAGCTGCCCGATATCCACGCCCACGAGATCCCCGTCGCCGAGAAAGGTCACGGCTGGGGCTCCACCGAGGCCGCTCGCGTCTTTGGTGAGTACACTGCCGACGTTCTGGCCAAGAACATGGACGATTTCCGCATCTTTGGTCCCGACGAGACCGCGTCCAACCGCCTGCAGGCCGCCTACAAGGTGACCAAGAAGCAGTGGGATGCCGGCTTCTACGAGGACGAGGCCAACGACGAGCTGCTCGCCGGCTCCGGTAAGGTCGTCGAACAGCTGTCCGAGCACCAGTGCGAGGGCTTCCTCGAGGCCTACGTGCTCACCGGCCGCTCCGGCGTGTGGAGCTCCTACGAGAGCTTTGTGCACGTGGTCGATTCCATGGTCAACCAGCACTGCAAGTGGCTCGAGGCCACCAAGCGCGAGATTCCGTGGCGTGCTCCCATCAGCGGCCTCAACATTTTGCTGTCGAGCCATGTTTGGCGTCAGGACCACAACGGCTTCTCGCACCAGGACCCCGGCTTTATCGACCTGCTGCTCAACAAGGCCAACGACACGCATATCGTGAATGCTTACTATCCGGCCGACGCCAACATGGCCCTCGCTGTGGCCGAGCGCGTCTACCAGTCCACCGACTGCGTCAACGCCATTTTCTGCGGCAAGCAGCCCGCCCCGACTTTCCAAACGGTCGACGAGGCCTGTGCCGAGCTCGCCGAGGGTGTCGCGGCTTGGGAGTGGGCATCGACTGCCGACTCGCTCGCCGAGGCTGACGTCGTAGTTGCCACGTGCGGTGACGTGCCGACGCTCGAGGCCCTGGCTGCAACCGACATGCTGCGCGAGCTAGGCATTAAGGTGTGGTTCGTTAACGTGGTCGATCTGCTCAAGATTCAGAACGTCTGCGAGAACGACCAGGCCATCAGCGATGAGCGCTGGGCTGAGCTGTTCGGCTGCGGTGAGAAGCCCGTGCTCTTCGCATTCCACGCCTATGCCGGCACGATTCGCCGCCTGATCTGGAACCGCCCCGGCCACGACGCCTTCCGCGTCCACGGCTACGAGGAGAAGGGCTCCACGACCACGCCGTTCGACATGCTGCGTCTGAACAACATGGACCGCTGGGCCCTGGCCGCCGACGTGCTGCGCATGGTCGACGCCGACAAGTTTGCAGAGCAGATTGACGAGTGGGAGGCATTCCGCACCGAGGCCTTTGACTTCGCGTGTGACGAGGGCTTCGATCACCCGGCCTTTACCGACTGGGTCTGGCCCGACGCCGCTGCCGCAACCGCTGCCGACGGTGCACTCTCCGCAACGCAGCTAACTGCCGGCGACAACGAATAACATCCGGGACGGTCTCGCGCTGGGGCCTTGCCCGGCGGGGTGGCCTTGCTCCGGGAAGTGGGCTTCGCGAACTTCCCGGAGCAAGGCC
>NZ_QRJZ01000024.1 GCF_003470665.1 Collinsella sp. AM17-1 | reverse complement strand
AGGGCGGAGGCGGGGCATGCCCCGCCTCTTACACCACATCTCTGCACGCTACCCCGAGCGCGCATCGAAATAGGCGTTTTGGGCTGTTTGAGGGGTTAGTTCTATACCCCGTGGACAAAAAATGCCAAATATGAGTACTGTTGCCAAGATAGTCACATATATTTTATGTCAAATAGGCTCTCTAACGATATTTATTATCGATAGAGAGCCTATTTTATTGGACCTATGAGGAATTACATCATCTAATTTTTGAACAAATGTAGGCTTTCGACACCCATACGTAGCAAAATTGCTGTTACTAAATTGGTGACAGTACTCATATTTGGCATTTTTTGACCACAGGGGTTGCCAGCGCCGTGGTTTCGCCCTTTCTGCGCCGAAGCGATACACTGTTGCCGTTTGATTTCTTCGCTCAAGGAGGATGCGCATGCCGTGCACAACGATTTTGGTCGGTAAAAACGCAAGCTACGACGGGTCGACCCTGGTCGCGCGTAACGAGGACTCGTCCAACGGGGTGTTTGAGCCCAAGCGTATGCGCGTGGTGCATCCCGACGAGCAGCCGCGCGTCTACACGAGCGTCCTGAGTCACCTGACCGTTGAGTTGCCCGATAACCCCATGCGCTACACGAGCGTCCCCGATGTTGTCCCGGGCCACGGCATCTGGGCCGAGGCCGGTTTCAACGAGCTCAATGTGGGCATGTCCGCAACCGAGACGCTCACCACCAACGAGCGCGTTCGCGGCGCCGACCCGCTCGTCGACTACGTGCCCGCCAAGGGCAACGAGGGCGAGGACGGCTATGTTCCGGCGCAGCCCGGCGGTCTGGGCGAGGAGGACATGGTGACCCTGGTGCTGCCATATGCCAAATCCGCCCGCGACGGCGTACGCATTCTGGGTGACCTGCTCGAGCGCTATGGCACCTACGAGAACAACGGCATCGCCTTTAGCGACGTGGACGAGATCTGGTGGCTCGAGACCATCGGCGGTCACCACTGGATCGCCAAGCGCGTGCCCGATGACGCCTATGTGACCATGCCCAACCAGCTGGGTATCGACAGCTTTGACCTGGATGACGCCGAGGGCGCCCAGGCCGACCACATGTGCTCCGCCGACCTGCGCTCCTGGATGGCCGAGTGGCATCTGGACCTGACGCTGGGCGTTGAGGGCGACGGTCCGGCGACGGTCTTCAACCCGCGCGAGGCCTTTGGCTCGCACAGCGACAGCGACCATGTCTACAACACGCCGCGCGCCTGGTACATGCAGCGCTGCCTCAACCCCAGCGACGTGTGGGATGGCCCCGACGCCGACTATACGCCCGAGAGCGACGATATCCCCTGGAGCCGCGTGCCCGAGCGCAAGGTGACCATCGAGGACATCAAGTACGTGCTTTCGAGTCACTACCAGGGCACGGAGTACGACTGCTACGGCAGCAAGGGCACGCCCGCCACGCGCGGCGCCTATCGCCCCATCGGCATCAACCGCAACAGCCAGCTCGCCGTGTTGCAGCTGCGTCCCTATGCGCAGCCGGCCTATCGCGCCGTGCAGTGGATGGCCTTTGGTTCCAACTCGTTTAACGCGCTGGTTCCGCTGTACGCCAACGTCGAGACCATGCCCGAGTACTTTGCCGACACGCAGGCTCGCGTGACGTCCGAAAACTTCTACTGGGCCAACCGCCTGATCGGCGCGCTGGCCGACGTCCGCTTCCATGAGTGCGGCCGCGAAGTCGAGGATTATCAGGAGAAGGTCGGCGGCATGGGCCACAAGCAGATTCATGACGTCGACGCTGCCGTAGCCGTTCTGCCCGAGGCCGAGGTGCCTGCCGAGCTTGCACGCGCCAACGAGGAGTTTGCCGAGCTCGTGCGCGTGGAGACCGATGCCCTGTTGGGCAAGGTGCTCTACACCACGAGCTGCGCCATGAAGAACTCTTTCGCGATGAACGACAACGTGAGATAGGGATTTCCCGTCGATTGAATAGCGCTAAAACGCTTTGTCGCTTTCGCTCAATCTTGGGTACAAGAACGCCAATGCAGTTGTTTGTGATTGGAGACAACCATGGTTATGAAACTCGATCAGCTTGTTAACGGCGCCATTAACGTGGGCTTTGGCGCTGCCGCCGTTGCTGTCGAAGGCGGCAAGAAGGTTCTCGACGACCTTAATACCAAGGGCGAGCAGGTGCGCAAGGACGCAGGCGCTCCCGATATCGCCCGCAGTGTGTCCGACATGTTCGAGCAGGCCGGTGGTACCATCTCCGATCTGACCGAGCGTCTGGGTATGCAGGGCGAGACCGCGGCCCAGCGCGTGCTTGACGAACTCATTCTGGCTCGCGTCCGCGTCATGACCGCTCCCGAGCGCACGGCCTTCCTGGCCCATGTGCGCGACATCGTCGATTCGGTCGAGGACAACGTGACCTCGGTGCCCGTCGAGTCCGTTGAGCCCGACGATGCGAAGGATACCGAAGAGGCCGAGTAGCAGCGCAGATGGCAGATTCCACCACCGATTACAACAATCTAGATCCCTTGGGTGACGAGGCGGCGGTTGTCGATGAGGTCGATGCCGCCGTCTCGGGCGCTCGCAAGAAGCCGCGCGCTGTCGATATGGTGCCAGAGGAGCCCGACGCGATGGCGCCGGACGAGGAATACCAGCTCACGCCGGCGGGTCGCCGCGAGCGCATCGGGCAGATTGTTCGCCTGGTCAAAAAGTACCGCGTGTGGGACAACCTCACGCCGGTTCGTTTGCGCCGCCTGCTCGAGGAACTCGGCCCCATGTTCGTTAAGATGGGGCAGATTCTGGCTAGCCGGTCCGAGATTCTGCCGCAACGCTTTTGCGACGAGCTGCGTCGTCTGCGCTCCGACGTGGAGCCGGTGCCGTACGAGGTCGTACTCAGTTGTCTGGAAGAAGAGTACGGCCTGCGCCTGGGGGAGATGTTCGATGCGATCGACCCCAATCCGCTCGGTAGCGCATCGCTCGCGCAGGTGCACCGCGCTCGTCTGGTGACGGGCGAGGACGTGGCCGTCAAGGTGCAGCGCCCCGGTGCGCAGCAGGTCATGGCGCAGGACATCGATATCATCCGCTCGGTGGTGCGTATCGTTTCCAAGTTCGTCAACACCGATCAATTCGTTGACCTGCACGGCGTAGTCGAGGAGTTGTGGACCTCGTTTCGCGAGGAGACCAACTTTTTGGCCGAGGCCAAAAACCTCAACGACTTCTACGAGTTCCATAAGAGCGTTCATGGCGTGACGTGTCCTAAATCCTATCTGGACCTGTGCACCGAGCACGTGGTGGTTATGGACTACGTCGACGGCATTTCGATCGCCGATCCTGAACGCTTGGTGGCCGAGGGCTATGACTTGGAAAAGATCGGTGCCGCAATCGTCGAGGACTACTCGACGCAGGTGCTCGATGACGGCTTTTTCCATGCGGACCCGCATGCGGGAAACATCATTCTCAAGGACGGCATCGTTTACTTTATCGACTTGGGCATGGTCGGACGCATGTCGAGCCACGATCGCGGTATCGTCAAGGACATGATTTTCGCCGTGGCCGAGGGTGACGTGCCCAAGCTCAAGGATTCGCTCATGCGTTTTGCCGTGACGCGTGGCGACTCGGCCGAGCTCGATCATTCAGCGTTTTTGTCCGATTTGGACTTTATCGTGGCTGACTTTGCGGGCCTTGACCTGAAGGATCTGGATATCGGCGAGTTTTTGACCTCGCTGCTAAACCTGGCGCGCAAAAACGATGTTGAGCTGCCGAGCGTGGTAACGATGTTCGCGCGCGGCATGGTGACGCTCGAGGGTTTGCTGACCGAGTATATGCCCAACGTCAACATGATCCAGATCATCCAGACGCACATCAAAAACGAAAAAAGCACCTATGCGCGCGTGCGTGATATGGGACGCGATCTGGCCGCGAGCAGCTATCGCGCGGCAAAAGGCTCGCTCGAGGCGGCCGAGTATTTGGGCTTGGCTTCGCGTATGCTCACGCGCGGCCAGCTTAAGGTGAACACGCAGATCATGAGCAGCGATAAGGCGCTGCGACAGCTGGGCGGAATTATCGACCGCATGTCGATGGCTATCGTGATCGCCGGTCTGTTTATCGGTTCGTCGGTGGTGTACTACGCGCGCATCGAGCCGGTTGTCCTCGGCATTCCGGTCATCGGCTTCTTTGGCTACGTGAGCGCGCTGGTGCTGGCGCTTATGCTGGGCCGCAATATCTGGCTCAACAGTCACGGCGGCAAGCACTAGAGGCTGCGACCGTCACCACATTTTCCTATCGCAAACAATAGCTTTTACCTTGGGCTTCGCCTGCGTGCGAGGCCCTTTTGCGTGCTACCATATCGACGGTAATAATCGATGGTCTAGATGGTGGTGCGGAGACGCACGAATGCGCGGTTTTCCTGCGCGTTTGGGAGAATCGGGGTGCAAGTCCCCAGCTGTACCAGTAACCGTAATTCCTCTTGGCTCGGGATGTTCGCGTCGCAGATCGGACGGCGCGCCTGAGCCGTTAAGGTTAAGTCGGATCGCCTCCCATCTTGCATGCGGCTGCGGCGTATGCCGCCGGTGTGCATAGGGCTCTGGAGGGAAGGGGGACCCCGATGGGGGAACTCGAGCGCAACATGCGCGATGACGTGGGGCAGCCTCAAGGCAACGCTCCAAGTGCAGACAATGGGGGACAAATGGATATGTTTGAGGACGAGCGTGAGCGCACCTCGTTGCATCGCCGCGGCGCGATTGCACGCGGTGTAGCCAAGCGCGGCCTGGTGGCATTCCTGGCCTTCGCGATAGCCTTTGGCACCACACCAGCTCAGCTGTGGGCCGAGGGCGCCGAGGGCATTGCCGGGGCTGTGGCTCAGGCTGCGACACCGAGTGAGGGCACGGGGGCTGCGGACGGTGCTGCCGACGGTGTCGTTTCTGAAACCGGCTCTAACGCGAGCGATGCGTCGGTTAACGATGGCGCTTCGGCGAATGCCGCAGATAGCAACGGCGTAGCGTCGGACGATTCTGCCGCAGTCGAGGCTCCTACTGCTTCGCCGGATTCATCCGAACAGAACGTCAAAAGTGTTGTAGCCGCTTCCGATGAGGCTGAATCTCAGCCTACCGAAGCCGCAAGCCAAGAGGTCGCGGCCACGTGCTCCGTCGTCGGCACCGACGCCAAGGGCGCCCAGCAGACCTGGGCCGCCGCGCAGCAGATCGCTCTGAAGGAGGGCTCGACCGCGGCCGACCTCTCCGAGCAGCTCTTCAGGCAGGCCGGCCTCAAGGCCGACTACGACCCCAACGGCTCCTGGGGCTGGGCGCTCAACTCGATCACGTCGCCCTTCGACGCGGGCCGCACGCTCGCCTACGACCCGGCGACCGGCGCGCACTGGCAGCTGTTCGTCAACGGCAGCGTCTCCGCGGTCGGCGCCGGCGGCTACACGCTCAAGGACGGCGACTCCGTCGTCTGGTGCTACTCGAAGTACGGTGACCCCGCGCCCGCCAATCAGATTTCCGTTAGCTGCACCGTTGTCGGCCAGGACGCCTCGGGCGCTCAGCAGACATGGGCGCAGCCCACGACAGCTTTGGTGGAAGAGGGCACGACCGCTGCTGATCTTTCCGAGCAGGCTTTTAAAAAGGCCGGCATTGGCGCCAAAACGGGGAAAGGCACGTACGGCTGGTATCTCGAGTCGCTGACTTCACCGTTCAACAAGACCGTGACGCTTTCGAGCGAGAAAGTTAACGAAAACACTTGGAAATTCTGGCAGTTCTTCGTTAACGGTCAGGCGGCCAATGTCGGCGCGGGCAATTACACACTCAAGGCCGGGGACAAGGTTACCTGGGTCTATGGCTTTGATGGAACCATGCCCGGCCAGGTTTCCGTTTCAATGGAGATCATCGGTAAGAAGGATGAGAAGGCGCAGCGCTGGACCGATCCTTCGACGCAGGTGTTTGTCGAGGGCACGACGATCAAGGACGCTTCCGCTGCCTACTTCGATGCCATTGGCATTGAGTCCAAGATGTACGACCAATTTGGTTATTGGGGTGTTCATAGTCTTGTCTCCCCGCTTGATGGCACCGAGCTGTCGGGTGCATGGTCGTTCTTTGTCAACGGCGTTCCCGGGCCTCAGCTCGATAGCGATTACGTGCTCAAGTCGGGCGACAAAATCGTCTGGGCTTACGCCCCTGGCGACACCGTTCCTAATCCCGATGAAGTCGTAGTCGATCCGAGCGCTTCGCGCCCGACCGATTGGAAAGCCGACTGGAGTGGCAATTCCAATGCGGTGGTCAAGAACGTGTCCACGCCTACGGGCGCGCTGGCAAGCTCTTGGACGTTCGATTGGAGGGCCTACTCGGGTGCCACGTATCCCAATGCGAGTGAGCCTATTGTCGTGAACGGCAACGTTTACCTTGCCGTGAACAAGCGTTTGCTTAAGATCGACGCCGAGTCGGGCAAGGTGCTTGCCGAGTCGAACCTTCAGACTGCGATTGGCTACACCACGCGTCCGATTTATACGAAAGGCTTGGTCATCGTCCCGCTCGACGGCGGTGCGGTCCAGGCTCTGACGGCCGATACGCTGACGACGGTTTGGGTCACTGACTCTGTGAGCAAATCTGCCCAGTCAAATTCCCAGCTGACGGTCGATGGCAACTATCTCTACGTTGGCACCGTTGATGTCGACTATGGAACGAGTACGTACAATAACGGTCACCTGACGCGTATTAATATACTGACCGGCGCTGTTTCTTGGCAGCATGTTAATGCTGATGAGGGCTACTACTGGACGAGCGCTACAGTGGGCGACGGCTATATTCTGGTTCCGACGAGTGCGGGTACCGTTGAGATGCTTAGCAAGTCGACGGGTGATGTGCTCGGCAGCGTTTCGGTTGGTGCCATCGTCAACTCCGGCTGTGTACTGTCCAAAGACGGCAAGCATGCCTATGTGATCTCGCGTGACGGCAAGCTCCACGTGCTGGCACTGTCGGACGCAAACGCAAGGGCCTCTTCGCGCATTTCCGAAGAACGCGTCATCGATCTTGGTCTTACGGGTTGTGCCTGCATGCCCACGCTGTATGGCAATAAGCTAATTGTCGGTGGCGAGGTTTCTGGCGGTTCGGCGCTGGCGATTGTCGACCTTGATAATGACTTTGCTACGACGTTGGTTTCGTCTGCCGATGGCTCCGTGCTTCCTGCCGGTGGCATCAAGGGCGCACCGCTCGTGAGTGTCCAGGCGGATGACGCGTACGTTTATTTCACTGTCAACTATGGTGCGACTTCCGACTATGTGAGCTACACCTCGGGCGGTGGCGTGTATCGCTACAAGATGGGTGACGCGCAGGCGACCGGTGCGTTTAGCGCAGCGGGACACAACAATTACTGTGACTCGCCGATTGCCTGCGATGCCAAGGGTAACCTCTACTACATCAACGATTCCGGCACGCTTTTCAAGCTGAGTGGTGGCGTTAAGGTCTCGTTTGAGACTGGCGAGGGTTCTAAGGTCGACTTCCAGACTACGGCCGATGGCAAGCTGGTCAAGCCGGCCGATCCGACGCGCGATGGCTACACTTTCGGCGGTTGGTATACCGATGAGGCTTGCACGCAGGCGTATGACTTTAGCACGCCGGTGACGGCCGATCTGACGCTGTATGCCAAGTGGACCAAGAATGCTGTTAACCCTGGCGGCAATGGCGGCGCTGGTTCGAATGGCGGCGGCGGTTCTGGTACCGGTTTCGGCACTGGCACTGGCACTGGCGCTGGCGCGGGTTCTGGCTCCGGCTCGAAGGGCGGCGCTATTGCCCCGGGCCAGAAGCCGATGACCAAGACGACGGTGTCGACCAAGACCGAGACCAAGGAAAACAAGTCCGACAAGAAGGACTCCGATAAGTCCGATAAGAAGGACGAGGAGAAGTCTGACAAGAAGGACGGCAAGCCCGACAAGAAGTCCGATTCCAAGTCCGATACGGGTGCTGCTTCCACGACCATTGCTAAGAAGTCCTCTGGTGCTTCCGAGCAGGAGACTGGCACCAATCCGCTCGCCATCGTTGGCGTTGCCGCCGGCGTCATCGGTCTCGCCATCGTCGGCGTGTTCGTGTTCACCAAACGTCGGTAGGTGAGGGCTGTGTCCAATAAATCCAAGGACGCTGACTCCAAGCAACCAGATTCATCGTTCATTCAGTTCGACGATGCAAAGCAACAGGGCGCCGCTTCGGCGGCGTCCGCCCCTCGTCGCAAGGCGCTTCTTGGCGTTCTGACTGCCGCGTGCACCATTCTGATCGTCGTCTCGCTGGGTTTCGTCCATCCTTCCACAAGCGGTGCCTGGTCCATTGACTGGATCGTTCAGACCGTGACGGGGGAGAGCGTCGTCACCAAGGACACCAAGGGGTCTGACTCGACTACGACTTCGGGCGAGGCCAGTTCCAAGGATTCCAAGTCATCGAATGACGCAAAAGATGAGTCCAAGGACGATTCCGAGTCTTCAAACAAGGAATCGGATAAAAGCTCGGATAGCAAGAAGTCCGATGGTCGGGACGGCAAGAAGTCTGGAGATAAATCCGCTGCCCAGAATACGGGAGCCGGCGATACTTCCAATGTGTCTGGCGGTGCTTCTTCGGGCGGCGGTCAGTCGTCTGATGGAGCCTCCAGCTCTAATGGCGGAAGCGCTCCCTCGGGCGGTCAGGGCGGCTCGCAGGAGTCCAACTACGTAACGGTGACGGTTTCGGTCACATCGAGCGCCGTGGGCAATCCTGTGTCTTCTGGCGGCACCTTTACCTTTAACGAAGGCGCCACCGTTTACGATGCCCTGTGTGCGCTGGGCCTTTCCGTCAACGCACACGGCTCATCGTACGGCACGTATGTCTCCGCGATTGGTGGTTTGGCCGAGAAACAGTACGGCGGCACGAGCGGCTGGATGTACTCCGTCAACGGCACAACGCCCATGACGGCCTGCAGCAACTACGTTCTCTCCAACGGCGACAACGTGGTCTGGTATTACGTAACGGGCTAGAGACCTCGACATATCGCACCAAGCGGGCGGTTCGGACAAACATCCGGGCCGCCCGTTTTTCATGCGAATGGGATTGGGTCGCCGGGTCTCTCGGCAAACAAAAAACCGGTTGGAATGGGAATTCCAACCGGTTATACATTCAAGCAAATAGCGAATCGACTACGACTGCGCGCCCTCGAGGAAAAGGCGACGGCTAAAGTAGTTGTACCAGGTGACCAGGAACGTGGCGATGGCCTTCATGGCCTGGTAGCCGATGCTCAAAAATGTGACGCCCACAAACATGTACAGGTCGTTGAGGCCCAAACCAATCACCGACAGGATGGTGAAGATCGTGAACTCGCGCTTGCGGCTCATGCCCTCGCGATGGTCGAACACATACTTCATGCTGAGCCAGTAGTTGACCACGACGGACGTGATAAACGAGATCGTGGTGCTCATCAAAAAGTCGAGATGGAACAGCTCGACGAGCGCAATGAGCATGCCCCAGTCGATGCCAAAGGAGATAAGACCCACGACAGCGAACTTGAGGAATTGCTTAGTATGAGGTTGTGCCAGTGCCTTGCGCACGTAATCACATCCAATGCGTTGACGAATCGAGCAGAGGATACTTTAGAGCTTTTGCAAGGGAAACGTAAGGGCTTTGCCAAGAACTATACGAACTCGTCAAATTTGCAAGAGACAATCCGCAAACGTCGTAAATCCTTCCGTAAACGAGCAAGGCCCACGAACAACGCAGCGTTCGACGCGCGCCGTCCGTGGGCCCCGTAGTGCAAGGAGGAGGTCGAGCTACTTGGTCTCGTCGCCCTCCAGGAAGATCTTTCGGGTCACAAAGTTGTAGACCATAACAAGCGCGGTGGCGCAAATCTTGGCGATATTGGCCTCGAGCCCCAGGCCGGCGTTGAGCGCCAGCACGATACCGTCGTTGAGCGCCAGGCCGATCACGGACAGCACGACAAAGATAATGAACTCGCGGCGGCGGCTCATGCCCTCCTTGTGCGCAAACACGTACTTCATACTCGCGACGTAGTTAAAGATGAGCGAGACGATAAAGCCGCTGGTATTGGCAATCAGGATATTGAGGCCCAGACCGTAGTGGAGCAGATTCATGATGCCAAAGTCGATGACGGTGGCAACGACGCCGACGACGCCAAACTTCATGATCTGCGCAAGGAGCTTTTGCATGGTACCTGCCTTAGGGTGGCGCCGGAGCGCCGCGGGGATGACGAACTCAGCAAGTTTAGCCAATCCCCGCAGGCGGGGCTAGGCGCGCTCCTCGATAGCACCGTTTCTATATGCATCGAGCAGCTGGCGCAGGTCCTGGATTTGGCTGCGGATCTTGGCACCCGTATCGGTGTCGCTCACCATGCGGCGACGGTCGGCCTGGTCAAAACGATTGGTCTCGCTCTCGATGTCCACGTTGCGGGTAAGTGCCTCGGCAACCGTGGTAAAGGCTTGGTGCGACTTAAGGCGACATCCGCGCGAGCTGGAGATAAGCGTGTAGCCGGCGATGCCCGTCTTGGGATGGTAGGCGCGGCAGAAGCCGCCATCGATGACCAGCAGCTTGCCCTCGGCGCGGATGGGCTGCTCGCCCTTGGTGGTTTTAACGGGTGTGTGGCCGTTGATGATGTGGCCGGTCGGCGAACATGCCATGGGGGCAACGCCGAACTCGCGCATGATGTCGTCGCAGACCGAGGGCGACTTGGTTAGCGTAAAGTACGGGTCCATCGGTTCGACCCAGGTGCTCTTATCGGCGATATAGGCGCGCTCAAAGGTACGCACCAGGCGTCCGCTGGCGGGTGAGTTAAAGCCGATCCACAGGTACCACATCCAGTCGAGGGCATCGCGGTCGCCGACGCGCCAGGCTCGGCGGGCGATATGGTCGCAAAAATCGAGATAATCGCGGCCTGCGTGCCAGGTGCCCAGGCAGTTCATGCTGCTAAAGGTGCCATCCTCGTTGAGCGGCACGCAGCCATGGAACAGCAGATTGCCGTTGGTGACCTTGTACATCGAGCCGTGGGTGTAGAGGAAATCGATATGGCGATGCAGGTGATCGGCGGTGACAAACTCGGACACGAGCTTGTCGATGATGTGTTGCTCCTCGGGCGTGAGCATGTAGGGGTCCGTCGGGTCGACGGTGGGGAAGTCGTTGGTCGTGAGCGGCCACACGCTGCCGTCGGCAAGCGTGACTGTGCCGGCGTCGTGATCGATCTTGTCGAGCAGCAGGCGGTCGGTCATGTCGAACTCGGGGTGGCGCTGGATAATCTGGCCCTCGAGCTTAAAGAGCAGGACGTTGATGGCTTTAATCAGCGGGCTGATGGGCTCACCGGCGGTATAGGTGGCATCGGCAAAGGCGACAAGCTCGCGCAGCGAGATGCCGTAGTCGTTCTCAAGGATCTCGTAATTGTCGTAGCGCAGGTTGTTGCGCAGCACCGTTGCGATGCAGGCGGGCTCACCGGCCGCAGCGCCCATCCACAGCAGGTCGTGGTTGCCCCACTGGATGTCGAGTGAATGGTAGGTGAGCAGGCGGTCCATAATCTTGGCAGCGCCGCCGCCGCGGTCGAAGATGTCGCCCACCAGGTGCAGGTGGTCGACGGCCAGGCGCTTGATGAGCGAGGCGAGCGACTCGATAAAGTCGTCGGCGCTGGCGGTCTCCAGAATGGACTCCACGATGCGCTCGTGATAACGCACGCGATAGTTGTTCTCGTCCGGATGCGTGTGCAGCAGCTCGTCGATGATGTAGGCGTAATCGCGTGGGATGGCCTTACGCACCTTGGAGCGCGTATAGCGGCTCGAAAGCGAGCGGGCGACCATGATGAGCTGGTCAAGCATCGTCCTGTACCAGGTGGGCGAGTCTTCGCGCCGGCTGCGGACCAGGTCGATCTTCTCGCGCGGGTAGTAGATGAGCGTGCACAGCTCGCCCTTTTCGTCAAAGGAAAGCGTGTCGCCAAAAATCTCGTCGACATGTTCGCGCACGACGCCCGAGCAGTTGTTGAGGATGTGCATAAAGGCTTCGTACTCGCCATGCACGTCGCTCATAAAATGCTCGGTGCCTTTGGGCAGGTTGAGAATGGCCGAGAGATTGATAATCTCGGTAAACGCGGATTGCTCGGTGGGAAATTGTCTCGACAGCAGACGCAGATACTTGAAGTCTTGCGGATTGCGATCGAATGCGACCATGAAACACCTTCCGATGGAGCTGGTAAAACTGATAAACAGCGTCAAACGTTTATCAGTATGCGCCGCTTTTGTTTCGATTGGGGATGGGCGGCCGAATTGTTAGCCGAACGGTTTGGTAAATCGATTTAGTTGAGGTAGATATGGCGGTTGAGTGGAGACGACAGAGGGTGTTTTCTCAGATATTCATGCGTGGGGTCGGTGGAGACGATGGTGGTAAAGATGTTCGCTATTATTGCTTCGATTTGGTAAATAGTGGACATATGTACCGTATGTAGGCTCACTGTGCGATAATTTGCGCAGCAATGAGTAAGGAGCCTCATATGAGTGATTTTGTCCTGACCTGTGAATCCGCCGCCGATCGAACTCGGGAGTTCTTTGAATCGCGCAATATCCCTGTCGTGTGTTTTCATTACGAGATCGACGATGTTGTCTATGCGGACGATCTGTATCAGTCGATTACGCCGGACAAGTTTTTTGCCCGGATTGCCGCGGGCGCCATGCCCAAGACGTCTCAGGTGAGCGTGGGTGAGTACGAGGAGTTTTGGGAGCCGTTTGTTGCCGAGGGTAAAGACGTGCTGCACCTGACGTTGTCGTCGGGTATTTCGGGCACGTATGGATCGGCCTGCGTTGCGGCGCAGATGCTCGCGGATCGCTATCCCCAGGGCGGCAAGGTGCGCGTCATCGATTCGCTGGCGGCATCTTCGGGCTTTGGCCTGTTGCTGGAATATGCCGCCGACGTGCGTGATAGCGGGGCGTCACTCGACGAGACTGCTGTCTGGATCGAGGAGCATAAACTCAACCTGCACCACTGGTTCTTTTCGACCGATCTGTCGAGCTACCTGCGCGGCGGTCGCATTTCGGCCGCGAGCGCGATCATCGGCACGGCGCTTAAGATTTGCCCGCTTATGACGGTCGATTGCGACGGCAAGCTGTCGCCACGTGAGAAGATTCGCACTAAGAAGCGCGCGATTTCCGAGATGGCCAAGACCATGATGGCACACGTGCAGGACGGTGCGGATTATTCGGGTAAGTGCATCATGTCGCACTCGGCGTGCCGCGAGGATGCCGAGGCAGTTGCGGCGCTGATTGAGGAACAGGCCCCGCAGCTTAAAGGCAAGATTGAGATCAATGACATCGGTACTCTGATTGGCTCGCATACTGGACCCGGTACGGTGGCGCTCTTCTTTATGGGCGACAAGCGCGTGGATTAATTTGCCCCATCACGTCGCTGCGTGATTGCTCAAACGAAAACGGCCCGCCTCACGTTTGTGGGGCGGGCCAAGATGTTTTGCTAGCGTTTCTTTCCGCGGAAGAAGAAGCCGTGCAGTGACGGCTTGAGGCCGCGGTTGGCGCGATGCTCCTCGACGCGCTCGTGGATCGAAGCGACGCGCTCGATGACCTCGTCGGGAATCGGCACATCGGGATTCATGTTCTCGACCTGGCTGACCTCGGCGGCGGCGACCTGGTCGATAATGGGTACATCGTCGCGCGAAATGACAGGTGTGGCGTCTTCCTTCATCTTGCGATAACGCTGCATCATGTCGGTCTGTAGCTGCTGTGCCGAAGGCGGCGTCCAGATGATGGCGTTGGCTCCGGCGGCGATGGTCTCGCGAATGCTCTCGGGCGTCTTGCCGCCCGGCGCGATGAGCGGCAGGTTGGGATAGTGCTCGCGCAGCTCGCGTAGGACCTGGGGCGTGTTCTTGCCGGCGGCGATGTTGAGAATCTTGGCTCCGGCGCGCACCTTGGCGTGGGCATCATCGTCGCAACGTACGACCGTGGCGATGACGGGGATGTCGGCGATGTTGGTGATGTGCTCGACCATCTCGGCAGTGGCGGGGGAGTTGACCACGCAGCCCGCCGCGCCCTGCATCTCGGAGACGGCTGCCATCTGCACGGAGCGCTTACCGGTCGTAGTTCCGCCGCCCACGCCCACAAAGACCGGGCACTCGGCGACGGTCAACAGTGCCTGCGTAATGGCGGGCTGCGGCGTGAAAGGGTAGACCGCAAAGACGGCATCGGCGTTGGAGTTGCGGATAACCGCGACATCGGTGGTGTAAATGAGCGACTTGATGCGGCGGCCAAAGAGCGTGAAGCCGCTGGCCTCCTCGATCTCGTCGGGCATGCGAAGGGCCGCCTTGCGCAAACGCCCGTCGATGGGCAGCGGCTCCATGGGGAGCAGTCCGTTGGGGGTCACGGCTACCTGGGGCTCGGTGAACTCGTCTGCGAGCTCAACCTCGGAGAAATCGACCGAGGCGACGATGTCCTCGTGAACCTCGGCGGGCACATCGATGGGAGCTTGGTCGTTTGCCGCGGCAGGCGTGTCGAAGGAGCTGGTGCCGACGAAGGCGTCGACGCGCTCATTTAGATCGTTGAGGGTATCCATGGAGGCTCGATTCTATGTGATGACGGCCGGCGCTATGCAGCCGGAATAGCGAATGCTAAATCGTTTGACGAGTTGATTTTTCCCCGCCGCGCCATCCGTTAGACCGAAGGGCCGGCGAACGTGAAGGAGCTGTGGTGGCGGGTATCGAGGTGCTATCTTGAAAGTCCCGTTTAAAAGAGAGGTGACGCGGTATGGAATTGACAGCAATGTTTGGCTCGATTGGCCTGTGTGTGGCCGCAATCGTTGCCGCCGCGGTCATCTACTTTGTGGTCACGGCCATTAAGGGCAAAAGGGCCGAACACAAAGAGCGCGCGATGCTTAAACAGCATCGCGACCAGCAGGGCAAACGCGCACAGAGATAGCTTGTTGAGTTTTGGATCCGTGCGCTAGCTGCGTTTTCGAATCAGGGCAATGTAGAAGCCCTCAAAGTCGCGGCTAGGCGGAATGGTCAGCGTGCCGGGCAGGCCGTTGGCGATGGCCGATACCTGACCCGCGGCAATGGCCTCGGTCAGGGCGTTGGACTCGATGCGCGGCTCCTCACCAGCTTCCTGGGCGCGGCGTGCTTCACTTTCGCTTGGCGTGCCGTCGAGGGGGATAAGCTCGCAGTCCATGTGCTTGTCGAGGGCTTCTTGCAGGGCGTCCTCGTTTTCCTGCGGCAAGATCGAACAAGTCGAATAGACGAGCGTGCCGCCCGGTTTGAGGGCTCCCATGGCGCGGTCCAGAAGTGCTCGCTGCGAGCGCGCGCACTTGCTCAGCAGCTGCTCGGTCAGGCCGCGCAGGCTTTTCTCGTTGCCGCTGATGACGGTGCCCGTGCCGGTGCATGGGGCGTCGAGCAGGATGCGGTCGAAGCGGAAGAACTCGTCGAGCTCGCGTGCATCGATGCGCATGACGGGCACGTTTTTGGCACCTTGGCGGTGGAGGTTGGCTTCGAGTTTCTCGGCGCGGGGAATGCTCATCTCGCAGGCGGTAAGGTGCGCCTGCCCCTGCGTGAGGGCGGCGATCTGCGTCGTCTTGCCGCCAGGGGCTGCGCACATGTCCAGGATGTCCTCGCCTGCCTGAGTGCCCAGGACCAGCGGCGGCATCATGGACGACAGGCTCTGCAGGTAGATCTTGCCGTCGCGGTAGATGTCGAGATCCCACAGATCGGAAACCTGGGCCTCGGGCAGGATGAAGGCGTCTGGGTACCAGGTGACGGGGTTGTGGGCGATGCCGGCGGCATCGAGCGCCGCAGCGATGTCCTCGGCGGTTGCCTTGAGCGTGTTGGCGCGCAGCGTGACCGGGCGTGTGGCCGCGGCGCCGAAACCCTCGATCATGAGCTCGGCATCGGCGGGCGCATAGGCGCCGGCGACCGTGTCGACCATAAAGCGCGGCAGGTCGGCGGCGGAGTGTTGGGCGGCAAGCTGGTCGGAAAGCTCGGTGGCGGCAAACTGCCTGAGCTTGAGCTCGGGCTTAACCTGCTTTTTCTGCTTACGACGACGCGGCTTGGACATCCGTCTCTCCTTCCACCTAAATGATTATTCTGGGACGGGGATTAAAAAATCATTTAATCCCCGTCCCAAAAAGACTACTTTGCGGCGCCCGGGAATGATTTTTTAATCCCCGTCCCAGAATAATCATTCCCGGGCGCGTTGCGGTTGCCTAGTACTGGCTCTCGTGCTTGCTGAAGAAGTCGAAGCGCGGGGGCAGCGGCTTTACGCGGTGCTCGCCGGGCTTCTCGCCCAAGCTCTCCACAAACTCATCCGTGGAGGCGAAGATGTTATCCCAGCTAAAGAAGGCGACCGGATCGACGTCGAAGTACTCGCAGATGAGCTCGCAGCCGGCAGGGACGATGCCGTGCATGAGCACGGTCGCCACGCGCAGCTCGGTAAAGGCGTCGACGAGGGCCTGCGTCATTGCGGCATTGGCCGGCTCGCCCTCGAGCTTGTTGGCGGCCTTGGAGGCATCGCTCCAGCGCTTGTTGGCGGCACGCAGGTAGTCGTCGCACACGGCGAGCGCGCGGTGCGTCTCGAACTTGTACATGGCCTGCTCAAAGGCAAGGGCGGCCTGCTCGGCGGCCTCGACCACGGTGTCAGAAGCTGCGCCGGCGGGGATGCAGCCGTTGCGGTAGGGGCTCTCGTCGCCCTCCTTGACGGCGACGCCGTAGAAGCAGCTGCGGGCCAGGCGGTTGAACACGCCGGTCAAAAGGGCGCTCTCCTTAAGGGCCGGATCGATGACGCGCTTGTCGTCGCAGGCGCGCACCTCGTTGCCGTCCTTGTCTTTGCCGGTCACGCGGGTGTCGTATGCCTTGGGGCTAAAGCTCACCGGCTTTTCGGA
The DNA here is from genome assembly GCF_003470665.1 of Collinsella sp. AM17-1. Classification (GTDB taxonomy): domain Bacteria; phylum Actinomycetota; class Coriobacteriia; order Coriobacteriales; family Coriobacteriaceae; genus Collinsella. The sequence continues at coordinate 21,351 of NZ_QRJZ01000024.1, read as the reverse complement.
CAGGCCGAGCGACAGCCAGTGCGCGCGCATCTGCTCGCAGGTGTAGTGGTTGAGCAGGTCGTCTGCCGGCGGGGGAGGCGTCTGCGAGGACGAGCTGGCCTTTTTGCCCATGTAGAGCAGGTGGTAGCAGGCGCTGACGGTGCTCTGCGTGAGGTCCCAGCCCAGGGCCTCCCACATGGCGGTCTGCGCGATGCAGTAGAAGTAGATGTTGTCCTGGCCGATGAACTGGTAGATCTGTGCGTCGTCAGAGCACCACCAGTCGCGCCAGTCGAGTGAGCTGTGTTGGTAGGTGGGCGCGGGCACCTGCGTGGAGTCGGCAGCGGGCTCGCCCATGAGGGCGGCATCCTGGGCGGCGACGCCCTCGGTCACGCCGGCGGCCTTGGCATCGCGCGCGAGCACGGTACGCGTATAGCTGATGGGCGCCCACAGGCTCTCGGGCCAGCACCAGCAGGTGACGTCGGTCACGCCGTCGACCTCGGGCACCGGAACGCCCCAGTCGATGTTGCCGGTGATGCGGAAGGGCACGAGCGCCTTGCCGCTGCGGAAGCGCACGCCGCCGTTGGCGAGCACCGCGTGGGCGTCGTCGCGCTCCTTCCAGCTGGGGAAGGTGACGGTAAAGCTGCTCTTGTTGCCCTCGGGCTCCAGCACGGTGTGCTCGGGCAGCTGGTCCTCGACGGCGTCGAAGGCCTCGCGGAACTTGTTCTGGATGTAGAGCTGAGCCGGCAGCAGCCACTCCTCCATAGTCTTGGAGACCACGGAGCGAACCTGCGGGTTCTGGGCGAGCTTGGCGGTATAGGTCTTCATAAAGTCGAGGTAGGCCGGCAGGTCGAAGTAGAGGTTGTCGACCGGGCGCAGCTCGGGCACTTCGCCGGTGAGCTGGCTCTTGGGCGCGATGAGCTCCTCGGGCTCAAACTGGTGGCCCAGGTCGCACTCGTCGGCATAGGCCTTCTCGGATTTGCAGCCCTGGATGGGGCAGCGGCCGATCACCTGACGGCCGTTGAGGAACGTGCCGGCCTTGGCGTCGTAGAACTGCAGCGTGGAGCGCTTGGAGATGGTGCCCTGCTCGTGCAGGCGCTTGATAATCTCCGCGGTCACCTCGTTGTGAATCTGCGCAGCCGGCTCAAGGCCCGAGCCGCCGTAGATGTCGCAGCTGATGTTGTAGTTGTTGAGGGTCGCGGCCTGGCGGGAGTGGTTGGACTCGACATACTCGCTAATGGACTTGTCGTAGCCCTCGCTCTCCTTGAGCTTGCGGTAGCTCTCCATGATGGGCGAGCCGTAGCAGTCGGTGCCCGAGGTGAAGATGACGTTCTCGCGGCCCAGACGGTCGCGCAGGAAGCGGGCGAAGAAGTCGGCCGGGACAAAGACGCCGCCAACGTGGCCAAAGTGAAGGCCCTTGTTGCCATAGGGCTCGCCGGCGGTAACGATGGCGCGGCGCGGCCAGCTGGGACGGTCGTTCATGGAGTATTTGGATGCCATGGGACTCCTTCGCATATGGAGAGGGCGCGGCCGGGCGCGGGGCTCGGCGGCGCGGTGGTCAATTCGTGCATATCGTTCGACATTATCGCACATGCGGGCGGGTGCGTGGCAGGGGCGCTATCCTAAGATGCTATGAATGAGATTTCCAACATACATGCGTTTGAGGACGAGGATTTTCTGCACGCCTGCTTTGTGTGGGGGATGGCCGTGATCGCGGTGTTTGCCGTGTGCCTGGTGCCGGTGTTTATGCTGCTGGGCGGGCCTGCGGACTTGGACGCGGCTGAGGCGGGCGGCTGGATGGCTGTCGTGGGCTGGATAGTCGGCTTGGCTGCGGTCTCAATGGCATCGTTTGCCGTGCACGAGCTGGTGCATGCGGTGTTTTTTAAGCTGCTGGCGCCTGCGGGCGCGCAGGTGACCTTTGGGGCGAATCGCGAGACGGCGATGATCTATGCCTGCGCCGAGGGCGTTGTGTATTCGCGCCGGCGGTACATGGCGGTTTGCCTGGCGCCGACGGTTGTTGTGACGACAGCATTTGCCCTGGGGTTTGCGTTCTCGGACTATCCGCTGCTGTGCTACCTGGCGGCTGGTCTGCACTTGTCGGGCTGTGTGGGTGATTGGTATTACGTGCGGACCATTCTGCGCGACCGCCGTATCGTCGCCTGCGAGGATACGTCCTTTGGCGTGCGCTTTTTCGCAAAGTAGTCTTTTTGGGACGGGGCTATTTTAGCTGCCATGATGTCGGGGTGAGTTTTCTGGGACGGGGATGTCGATGAAGTCGTTGTTGCTGCATGCGTGCTGTGCACCATGCTCGCTTGAGCCGGTTCGCCTGCTGCGCGAGGAGGGGTTTGAGCCCACGATTTGCTGGACCAATCCCAATATTCAACCGCGCGATGAATGGCGGCGGCGTCTGGACGAGCTGCGCCGGTGGTGTGCCGATGGCGACATCGAGCTCATCGAGGCGGGGGAGGACCGCGAGCGCTGGGAGGCCGGCGTGGCCCCGCTGGGTGCCGATCGGCCCCGTCGCTGTCGCTCGTGCTATGCCTTGCGCTTGGCCGAGGCATGCCGCGTTGCCCAGGAGCGCGGGTTTGAATATGTGGGTACGACGCTCGCCGTCTCGCCGTACCAGCTGTTCGACACCTGCAATGACGTACTCGAGCGCCTGGCGGCGGCACGTGGGCTTACCCCGGTGATCCGCGATTTTCGCCCGTATTATCCCGAGGCTACGCGCCGTTCGCGCGAACTGGGCATGTATCGACAGAACTACTGCGGCTGCCGCTTTTCTGCCGTCGAGGCGGCCATGGACCGCGCTCGCATTCGCGACGAGCGCAAGGCTGCCAAAAAGTAGTTCATTTGGGACGTCAGCCTGCTAGGATGTAGGGCGGACTTTAGCTATATAAGGAGAATCCGACGTGTCTATGCGTACCGATGATTTTGACTACAACCTTCCCGAGGAACTGATCGCCCAGGCTCCCGCCGAGCCGCGCGACTCCTGCCGCCTGCTGGTGGTGGATCGCAAGGGCTCCCAGGCGGGAACGCCGCTGGAGCATGGCGGCACCGTTGAGCACCGCATCTTCCGCGACATCATCGACTATATCGAGCCGGGCGACGTGCTCGTCATCAACAAGACGCGTGTGATGCCGGCCCGCCTGATCGGTCGCAAAGCCGGCTCGGGTGGCGTGGTCGAGACGCTGCTGCTCAAGCGCCGCGAGGATGTTGACCCGCTGGGCCATGTTTGGGAGTGCTTGGTCAAGCCGGGCAAGCGCCTGAAGCCCGGTGCCCAGATTGAGTATCGCGCCGGTGGCGCCCATGCGCCCGAGGGGGCTCCCGTGGTGCTGACGGCCGAGGTCATCGACTTTGTCACCGATAGCCGTGGTGGCCGTCTGGTGCGCTTTGAGCCGGTCGGTTGCAATGCCGCCGGCGACCCGCGCACGCTCGACGAGGCCATCCATGCGGCCGGCCACGTGCCGCTGCCGCCCTACATTACCGATTACGAGGGCGACCCCGAGAAGTACCAGACCGTCTACGCCATGAAGGAGGAGCACTCGGCTGCCGCTCCTACGGCGGGTCTGCACTTTACTCCCGAGCTCATGGCCGCTATCGAGGCCAAGGGCGCGAAGTTTGCCGCCGTCGAGCTCGAGGTGGGCATCGATACCTTCCGCTTGGTGGAGGAGGACGACCCTACGCAGCACGTCATGCACACCGAGCGCTACCACGTGTCGCAGGAGGTTGTCGACGCCGTGCATAAGGCGAAGGCCGAGGGTCATCGTGTGATCGCCGTCGGCACCACCGCGGTGCGCTCGCTCGAGAGTGCGTTTGACGCGGACGCGCCGGTGTCCGATCCGGCTGTGACGGCGCGCTATTTTGAAGGCCGCGAGGACGGTGCCGACACGCTCGGCCGCGGCGACATCGTGGCGCGCGAGAACGCCACGACGCAGCTTTACCTCATGCCCGGCTCGACCTATCACGTGGTCGACGCGCTGATCACGAACTTCCACGTGCCGCGCTCCACGCTCATGATGCTCGTAAGCGCGCTTGCCACCCGCGACCAGATCATGGATGCCTACGCCGCTGCTATCGAAGAGCGCTACCGCTTCTTCAGCTTTGGCGACGCGATGCTCATTTTGTAGGTTACGGCGTTTTACAAACGCCGTAACCGGCCGACGCTGCAAACCCCCCTAAGCGGCAATCTGATGTTCAATCGTCGGGCATGACCAGAAGGTCAATGCCCCCCTCTTTCACGTCACCTTGCTCGCTTAGGGGCGTTTTCGCTGACTTTGCCAAAGCATCGGCAGGTACTCATTGGGGACGTACTTAAATGAGTGCCTGCAGAATGAGAGTGGATAATCTCCCGTTTTTGGCCTGCTTGGGGGCTCAAAGTGGGAGATTATCCACTCTCGTCATTGGGCTAGTCGTTGGGGACGTTCTTGTTTGACTAGTCGTTTAAGAACGTCCCCAATGACTACTTGCTTGCGAACAGCCAGACTAGGATGATCGCCAGGATTGCGGCGACGATGCAGACGATGGCGCCGGTGAATTTGATGCGTGAGTCGCGGGTACGTTCGCGCACCGCGTCCTCGGTGGCCTCGAGCTGGGCGACTTCTCGCTCGGTCTCGGCGTGTTCGGCTTTGTCTCGGGCCAAGGATCCTGCAAGCGACTCAGTGATCTCTGGGTGGTCGTGCACTTCGGTCGCCTGTCCGATGATCGACTGCGCATGTGCGGCATCTGCTTGGGCGTTGGCGATGCTCTGCTCCTGGTCGCGGCGTGCCTTGTCCTCGGCAGTGATCTTCTCGCGCAGTTCGCGCTGACGAGTCGCGGCGGCTGTCTTCGCCGTCTGCAGCTCGTCGCGCGCGGCATCGGCTTCGGTCGTCACGGCTTGGTGCGCGCGTTTTGCGTCGGCGATAGGGGCTTGAGCCTGCTCGACGGCCTGCTCGGCTGCGGCAAGCGAGTGCTCAAGGTCGGCGGTGATGCGCGGGACATCTTCTTCGGCTTTACGCAGGGCATCTGCCGTGTCGGAAATCTGCATCGAGAGCTCGCTGGTGCGCACCGTATAGTTGGCGGGATTTGCCGAGGGATTGCGTTGCAGCTCGGCATACTCATGACGCAGCGTCTCGAGCTGGGCGCGCGTGGCGTCGACGGTTTGTTGTGCGGCGGCAATGCCGGCGTCTCGCTCTGCCTTCACCTTGTCGCGGATGCGCTTGGAATCCTCAAGACGTCGAACGAGGCGGTTGCCGGTCTCGCGTGAGCTCGCCTCGCGGGCCTCCACGGCGTCGAGCGCGGCCTTCAGACGGAGCTCAGTCGCGTCATCCTCTGTCTTCATTTGTTCGAGCTGACCCTTGAGCTCTGTCGCTTTGGAGGCGTGGGCATCACGATCAATCTCGGCGGCCGCTGCAGTCTTTTGGGCCGTGGCAATCGCCTGGCGCTGGTCGGCGACGATCTGGTCGTAGCGGCCTGCGATATCCTGGCGCGTCTCGAGTTCCTCGGCCTGATCGGCAATGCGCTGCTCAAGTTCGGCCAAGTGGGCACGGGCATCGGCAAGTGCCTTTTTCGCGGCGTTCATCTCGCGCATGGCCGAGGCGCCCTGGGCGATAAAGGTGCCCACGGCGTTCGCGGTGTTCGAGACAGCGGTCCCCAGATCGCGGTTCGCGGCAGGGGAGTGCGGGGCGGTCGGGCGAGCGGTGTCGGCAGCGTCCGCATCGGTAGCCTGCGGCGCGGCGATATTGCCGGTGCCGCCCTCGACCACAGAAAAGCCTGCTGCGTGCGGGTCGACCGCATCAGCGCCAATCGTGGGATGCTCGAGCTGCAGAAACGAGGGCATGGCGCTGCCCTGGTCGGCAACCGGAGTCTCGCCGGGTACGAAGGTCGAGGCTGCCTCGGCGGCCTCCTCTTCCTCGGCGTCAACGTCAGCGTCGGCCACGGCGTCTTTCATCGCTTTGACGGCATCCATCATGGAGTCCATGACGGCGTCGAGCTCTTCTTCCGAAGAAACCTCGATAGGGCCCGCAGCTTGCGAAGCGGCATCCTGTACGGGGTCGTCGTCCTGAGCGGGCGCATCGTCGTTTTGCTCGCCGGCATCTTCGGCGCCGGGGGTTTCCGCCGTAGCGCTTTCGTCCAAGATGGGGTCGTCGAGGTCAATATCATCGCAGGTCACAGCGTCGGCATCTGCAGTGACGTCTGCGGAATCATCAATATGCTGTTGAGTCTGGGGGTCCAGCTCGTCTGTCATAGGCATGTGCTCCTCATCGTTGTTTGTCACCCTATGATAAAGTCTCGCGCCGACATCCCGCGCACTGCAGCAAAGTTTCAAAACGTGTTCGATGGCTCGCGTCGATAGCAAAAACTCGGCCACTTTATCCAGTTTGTACTTGACATTCCCTTCGCCGAAAGACGTTGCGCCGTTCGCCTGCCATGGGCTTTATTTTTCACTTGAACCCGCTAAAGTTGCATTTCAGCTTTTGGCGCGTGAAGTTGGATGCGCGCAGTCGACGGGCAGGCCCGTCGCGATTTGAAAGGACTTTATATGGGACTTTTCACTGGTAAGACCGTGATCGTTACCGGCGGCGGCAAGGCCACGCTTAAGGACGGCTCCGCTGGCTCCATCGGCTACGGCATCGATATCGCATTTGCCAAGGAGGGCGCGAACCTTGTCATCACTGGCCGCAACGTCGCCAAGCTCGAGGCCGCCAAGGAGTCTCTCGAGGCCGAGTACGGTGTCAAGGTTCTGCCTGTTCAGGCCGATGTCTCGGCTGGTCAGGACAACGAGGCCGTCGTCCAGAACGTCATCGACAAGGCTATTGAGGAGTTCGGCCGCATCGACGCCGTCGTCAACAATGCTCAGGCCAGCGCCTCGGGCGTGACCATTGCCGATCACACCATGGACCAGTTCAACCTCGCCATTTACTCCGGTCTGTATGCCACCTACCTGTACATGCAGAAGGCCTACCCGCACCTGAAGGAGACCAAGGGCTCCGTGGTCAACTTTGCTTCGGGCGCCGGCCTGTTTGGCAACTATGGCCAGTGCAGCTACGCCGCTGCCAAGGAGGGCATCCGCGGTCTGACCCGCGTCGCTGCCAACGAGTGGGGCAAGGACGGCATCAACGTCAATATCGTTTGCCCGCTTGCTTGGACCGCCGCGCTCGAGAACTTCCAGGATGCCTATCCCGAGGCGTTCAAGGCCAACGTCCACATGCCGCCGGCGGGTCACTACGGCGACGTCGAGAAGGAAATCGGCCGCGTTGTCGTTCAGCTCTGCGGTCCCGACTTTAAGTATATGAACGGCGAGACCGTCACCCTCGAGGGTGGCATGGGCCAGCGTCCTTAGGGGTTCCGCCGTTCTACCGAACGGCGGACCGGCCGACGCTGTGCGGGCCGCATTTGGACAATCTGCCGTTCAATTTCAAGGGCGCGACCAGAAGGTCAGCGCCCTTTCATTTCACGGCACCTTGTCTCAAATGCGACCCGCTCGCTGACGTTGCCAAAATATCGGCGTTGCCGTGGCTGGTAAATAGCTCCACTCATCGGGGACGTACTTAAATGAGTGCCCGCAGAATGAAAGTGGATAATCTCCCGTTTTTGGGCTGTGCTTTGGGCAAAAGTGGGAGATTATCCACGCTCATCCGGTAAGCGTCCAAAAATCCACGCTCATTTGCCGTGTCCCTGCCGTATCCTCCTCGCACCAGTTTCTGTCGAGTCGGTGCTTCTTGCGGGTTGCCCGTATAATGGTTTGCGTATGAACCGCAACCAAGGAGTTCCAGTTTATGGACCAGAACCTTTTTAAATTCGACCTGATTGCCGAGGATCCGACGACGCACGCGCGCGCCGGCGTGCTGCACACCCCGCACGGCGACATCGAGACGCCGATCTTTATGCCCGTGGGCACCAAGGCAAACGTCAAGGGCATTCCTACCGAGACTGTCAAGAAGCTCGGCGCCCAGATCGTGCTCGCCAATACCTATCATCTGTCCATGCGTCCCGGCGAGGATACCATCGCCGAGCTGGGCGGCCTGCACAAGTTCATGAACTGGCACGGCCCCATCCTCACCGACTCGGGCGGTTTCCAGGTCTTCAGCCACAACGATGCCGTCAAGCTCACCGATGAGGGCGTGCGCTTTATCGTCAACGATTACGACGGCCGCCACGTGTTTTGGACGCCCGAGGACAACATGGAAATCGCCATGAAACTCGGCTCCGATATCTGCATGCAGCTCGACCAGTGCCCGGGCTATCCCGCCACGCGCGCCTACGTTGAGCGCGCCGTTGAGCTGTCGAGCATGTGGGCCGAGCGCTGCTATAAGGCGCATACCCGCGATGACCAGGCGCTCTTTGGCATCGTTCAGGGCGGCATGCACCTGGATCTGCGCCTGCGTTCGCTGCGCCATCTGGAGGAGTGCGGCGACTTCCCGGGCTATGGTATCGGTGGCTATTCGGTGGGCGAGGATCACGAGACCATGTTCGAGACCCTGGCGCCGCTCGTGAGCGAGTACATGCCCAAGCATAAGCCGCGCTACCTGATGGGTGTCGGCAACCCGACCACGCTCGTGCGCGGCGTTGGCGTGGGCATCGACATGTTTGACTGCGTGCTGCCGACGCGCACCGGCCGTATGGGCACGGCATTCTCCAGCGAGGGTCGCCTCAACTTCCGCAACGCTCGCTTTGCGCACGACGACGGTCCCATCGATCCCACCTGCACCTGCCCGGTGTGCACGGGCGGTTACAGCCGTGCGCTCATCCGTCACATGGTCACGCAGAAGGAGATGCTCGGCGGCATTCTGCTTTCGATGCACAACATCTACTACCTGCTCAACCTTATGCAGCGGGCCCGCCAGGCCATTATCGAGGGCCGCTACGGCGCGTTCGTGAGCGACTGGATGAACAGCCCTGCGGCGGTGGATTACTAAGAGCAGCACGGGCGCTTGCAGAGCGCGGGCAACGGCAAGGGGCGAGCGCCGGCCGGTCATCACGTTTGCTAACACCGCTTGCGCGACCGATGACCGATAGCTTGCAAGCACTTGATGCATCGTGGGTACCATACCGAATAGTTGATGTTCGGGCGGGTGTTTGACGCATGGCGTCGACCCCGCCCGCTTTTCTTTTTCTCGATAGGAGTACCCATGATTAAGAATGAGAACGTCGAGGGCGAGCCTGCCTACGACGAGACGTACCGCCGCGGCCCCGTGGTCATGCGCGGCCCCATGATTCCCAAGGACAACACCTACGCCAACCTGCTGGCGCCCGAGGACTCGACCGACTGGTTGCACACCGACCCCTGGCGCGTGCTGCGCATTCAGGCAGAGTTCGTTGATGGTTTTGGCGCACTTGCCGAGCTTGGTCCTGCGGTGACCATCTTCGGCAGTGCCCGCACGCCCAAGACCGATCCGCTCTACAAGGCGGCACGCGCCGTTGGCCGCAAGATCGCCCAGCGCGGCGTGGCGGTTATCACCGGCGGTGGTCCCGGCGTCATGGAGGCGGCCAACAGGGGAGCGGCGAGCGCCAACGGCAAGTCGGTCGGCTTGGGTATCGAGCTTCCGCACGAGCAGGGGCTCAATAAATACGTGAACCTCGGCATGGACTTCCGCTACTTCTTTGTGCGCAAAACCATGTTCGTTAAGTACAGCTCGGGCGCCATCGTATTTCCCGGCGGCTTTGGCACGCTCGACGAGATGTTCGAGGTTCTCACGCTGGTGCAGACGCACAAGGTCAAGCGCATGCCGCTCGTGCTGGTGGGCACCGAGTACTGGCAGGGCCTATTCGACTGGCTCAACGGCCCGGTGATGAGCACCGGTATGATTAGCCCGCTCGATCCGGATCTGGTACACATTACCGACGACCTCAACGAGGCCGTTGACATTGCGCTCAGCGGGCTGATGTAGATCAATCGTGCCCACGCGACATGAATACGCATGGCAATCTGATGTTATCTAACATCAGATTGCCATTTATATTGGGTATACTGGTGTAAAAGACGAGGGCGAGGAGGTCGCAAATGTCTACAGCAACAGTTAAGCCTACGACGGTTCGAATCGAAGAGGGGCTCAAGGAGCAGGCGACTGAGTTCTTGGATTCGGTCGGCCTCAGCCTCAATTCCTATCTCAATCTTGCCGTTCGGCAGCTGGTAAATCAGCGAAAGATTCCTTTTGAGATTGTAGGAAGGGCGGAGGTGCCCAACGAGGTGACGAGGCGCGCCATGGTGATCGCCGAGGCTCATGAGCTGGGGATTTTGCCGGACGATAGCCTGTCATTCAATAACGCTGATGAGCTTATGTCATTCCTCGATGAGGAATAGCGATGTTCGAGATTAAAGTCGAGGCTCAATTTAAGGTGGACTACAAACGAACGATGCGCATGCATCCGCAGCTAAAAAGTGAGTTTAAAGCGGCGGTTGCAGAGCTTGTGGCTCATGGGTCACTTCCGGCGGAGTATGGCGCCCACGAGCTCTCAAACCCGGGCGGAAACTACAACGGCCACATCGATTTCCACCTATCCGATGGCTTGGTCGATGTGGTCGTTCTTTATCTTCCCCATAAGACTAACCCAGTGATTAGGCTGGTGAGAATGGGCACTCATCAGGAACTGTTTCAGGGTCCGCTGGGCTGATCGCCGATTTCTAAGTTGCGGTGGAATAGGGATTGATTGGCGGCTAATAAGCCAAAAACAGTCCCTATTCCACCGCAAGAGGTAAAGGTGCCCCTAGTGGATGGGCTGGTAGCGGGGGCAGTAGCTGATGGCGATGGCATCGACGCCTACGTGGGTGGCGATGGTGCAGCCGATGGGGCCAGTGCCGGCGTCTACGTAGTCCTGGCCCGCGAGCGCCTCGTTGACAAGTTCCTGCTCCTCGGCGGCGCCGGTCGTGAGCACGCGCACGCTGGAGCCCGGATGCTCGGCCAAAAATGCGAGGCAATCGGTCATGGTGTTGGCAACGATGCGCTTGGCGCCGCGGCCCTTTTTGACGGCCTTGATCTCGCCCGATTTCCACTCCGGCGAAACGGCCAGGCGAATGTTGAGCATCTGCGTCAACTGGCCGGCGAGCTTGGGCGCGCGGCCGTTCTTAACGAGGTTCTCGAGCGTGCGCGGAATCAGCAACAGGTGGGCGTCGGGCAGGGTCGCGCGGATCTGCGCCTCGGTCTCGTCCAGGCTGCGGCCGTCCTCGCGCATGGCCAGCGCGTACTCCACCAGCAGGCCCTCGGCGCCCGAGCCGGTGCGCGAATCGATGCAGCGCACGTCGAGCTCGTGGGTTTCGGCCGTCAGGCATGCGTTGGCATAGCAGGCGGACCACTCGCTGCATAGCGAGATAAAGATCGCGCTATCGTGGCCGTCGGCGCGTACGCGGTCGAAGAGTGCCTTGAACTCGCCGGCGCTCGGCTGCGAGGTGTGCGGCAGCTGCTCGGAGCCGGCCATGCGGGCGACGTACTCCTCGGCGGTAATCTGCACCTGGTCGAGCAGGTCCTCGCCCTCGATAATCACATGCAGCGGAATCACGTAAATGCCGAGCTCTTGGGCGCGGGCGGGGGAGATGTCCGACGTGGAGTCGGTTATGATGGCAAAAGACATAATTGCACCTTTCGTTGGGGCGCGGCAGCGCCGCCTTCTGAAAGCAAAGTGCGACAAGTATAGTGGAGTTGCTCTACATTGCTAGGTTCAACTGTTGAATAGTCAACAGTTTGAAGCGGTGGTGTGGAAATCATCAACTGGGGAAGAAGGGTGCCGATGGCGGCATTGCAACTTTGCGAGCGGCCGGTTGTGCTGTTCGATTTTGACGGCACGGTGGCCGATACGGGTCGGGCAGTGATGACCTCGACGCGCAAGACGCTGGCTGCGCGCGGGTTTTCGGAGACGCAGATGGGTGATCTGCGCCGCATGATCGGGCCGCCCCTGTGGAAGAGCTTTCACGACTTTTACGGCTTTTCCCGCGAGGAGTCGCTTGTGGTGGCCGACGAGTACCGCGCCTTTTTTGATGAGCTGGGACCGGAGGAGTACCCCGTGTTCGATGGGATTCCCGAGCTGCTGGATGAGTTGGCCGCCCGGGGCAAGCGTATGGCCGTGGCGACGTCACGCATGGAGGCCAAATGCATCGACATGGTGCATGAGCTTGGTCTTTCTCAGTTCGAAGCCGTGGTTGGCATGAATCCGCCGCAGGGGCGCGAGACCAAGGCCGATTCGGTTCGCGATGCCCTGGCGGCGCTCGGCGCGACGGCGGACGATGCCGTGATGATCGGCGATCGCTTTAACGACGTCGAGGGTGCGCACGCGATGGGCGTGCCGTGCATCGGCATCTATTCGGGCGCGGCGGCGCCGGGTGAGCATGAGGCGGCGGGTGCCGATGCAGTGGTGCACTCGGTGGCCGAGCTTGCTAAACTTTTCTCTATCTAGGAACTAAATGTGAGGGGCGGGTACGCTTGCCGCTCATTGGTAAGGAGGCAGTCTATGAATCAGGTGGAGCAGAGCGTCGCTGAGTATGTCGACGAGGTCTGGGAAGATGTCGTCGCCGATATCGAGCAGCTGGTGAGCTATCCGTCCGTGGCAGTTTCTGCCGATGCAGAGCCCGGCGCGCCGTTTGGCCGCCCGGTCCGTGACGCGCTCGACTGTGCGCTCGGCATCGCGCAGAAGCTTGGCTATCAGACGAGCGACGACGAGGGCTATGTGGGCATTGCCGATATCCCTGGCCGCGGCGACAAGCAGCTCGCGACCATCTGCCACGTGGACGTGGTGCCCGCCGGCCCGGGCTGGAACACCGACCCGTTTGCGCTGGAGCGTCGCGAGGGCTGGCTGCTCGGCCGCGGCGTTATCGACGACAAGGGTCCGGCGGTGCTGTCACTCTACGCCGGCGCCTATCTGCTCAAGCACGGCATTACCCCGCGCTATACTTTCCGCGCGCTGCTGGGCTGCGATGAGGAAGTGGGCATGTCCGACGTTCACCATTATCTGGAGAACCACGCAGACCCCGACTTTTTGTTTACGCCCGATGCCGAGTTTCCGGTCTGCAATGCCGAGAAGGGCCAGTTTGGGGCGACGTTCGTGAGTCCCAAGATCGACGGCGGGCGCATCGTGTCGTGGAGCGGCTCCGAGGCGAGCAATGCCATTCCGTCGCAGTCCATCTGCGAGCTCGCGATTGCCGCCGATGAGCTGCCGGCGCCCGTTGAGAACGCCGACCGCCTGGAGATCACGGCGCTTGATAACGGGCATGCGCAGATTTTCGCCCACGGTATTGGCGGCCACGCTTCGATGCCTGAGGGCACCATCAACGCCGTCGGCCTGATCGTGTCGTATCTGCGCGAGGCCGAAGACGCGTTTGGTGCACGCGACGAGCGCCTGCTGACGCCTGCCGAGCACGAGTTCGTCAAGTTCCTGGCCTTTGTGCATGCGGATGCCTATGGCCGCGGCCTAGGTATCGATGCGACGAGTCCGGCGTTTGGCCCGCTTACCTGCAACGCTGGCGTCATCCGCGTGGCGGATGGCCATATTGAGCAGGTCATCGACGTGCGCTTCCCCGACAGCACGAGTGCCGATACCATCCGCGAGCAGCTCGATCTGCTCGTGGGCCGTTTTGGCGTGACGTGCCGTGTGGGTCGTGCGAAGGTGCCGTTCTCGGTCTCTGCCGACGATCCGGCCGTGAAGGCGCTTATTGATACCTATAACGAGTTTACGGGCAAGTATGCTGAGCCCTTTGCCATGGGCGGCGGCACGTACGCACGCAACTTTGCCCGCGCCGTCTCGTTTGGCCCCGAGGAGACCGGCCTGGAGCTGCCCGCATGGGGCGGCCAGATGCACGGCCCCAATGAGTGCGCCAACGAGGAACAGCTCAAGCAGGCGCTCAAGATTTATATCGTGGCGATCTTACGTTTGAACGAGCTTGAGCTTTAAGGCTGCGGCGTTTTAACAACTTAGCACCCCTTTCGTCCGGGCTTTTTAAGTTGCGGTGGAATAGTTCCTAGAATGGGCCATTTGATGGCCAAGCAGGAACTATTTCACCGCAACTTTGTTTTTATTGGTGTAAAAGGCGGGCCATGCTTGGTGGCGGGTTTGTTATCCGTTTGTAAAGGCTGGGCAGAGCTTGCGGTAAGGGTCTATCAAATGTCCGTAAGAAACCGCAGATAAGGCGGTCGTCGCCCGATCGAGACCGTATCTTTCCAAACAGCAAAGCGGGCAGGGTGCCCGCGAGTCGCATGTATGAAAGGAAGATCATGCTCGATCAGGCTTATTCTCGTCGTCAGTTCCTCGGCCTTGCTGGTGGTCTTGCCAGCATCGTCGGTCTCGGTCTCGTTGGTTGCGGCGGCTCCAACGCCGCCAACACCGCTGCTGAGGGCAGCGCCGCTGCTGCCGAGTCCGTCTCGGGCGAGGTGACCTACGACGGCGCTTCCTCGTTCCAGGCTCTCGTCGAGGCTGCTGCCGAGAAGTTCATGGATGCCAACCCGGACGTCTCCGTCTCTGGCTCGGGTAACGGTTCGGGCAAGGGCCTGACCGCTGTCGCCGCCGGCACCGTCACTATCGGTAACTCCGACGTCTTCGCCGAGACCAAGCTCGAGACCGACCAGGTCAAGAACCTCGTCGACCACGAGGTCGCCGTCGTGGGCATGGGCCCCGTCGTCTCCAAGAACGTCAAGGTCGACGACCTGTCCCTCGAGCAGCTCAAGGGTATCTTCTCCGGCCAGATCACCAACTGGAAGGAGGTCGGCGGCGACGACGCCAAGATCGTCGTTCTCAACCGCAAGGCCGGCTCCGGCACCCGCGCCACCTTCGAGGCCGCCGTCTTTGGCGACGAGGCCGTCGACTTTAAGGGCGACGCCGAGCTCGACAAGTCCGGCGATGTCCAGACTCAGATGGGCAGCACCGACAACGCCATCTCCTACCTCGACTTCTCGCACTTCGATGACTCCAAGTTCAACGCCATCATGGTCGAGGGCGTCGAGCCCAAGAGCACAAACGTCACCGACGACTCCTTCAAGATCTGGGCGACCGAGCACATGTACTGTGCTAAGGACGCCGACGAGGCCACCAAGGCCTTCCTGGAGTTCATGCTTTCCGAAGACGTCCAGGGCAAGCTCGTCGAGGAGCAGGGCTTTATTCCCGTTTCTGCCATGAAGGTCGTCAAGGACGCCAGTGGCAAGGTCTCCGCTAAATAAGTAATCGCCCCCGGAAAGGTTTGCAATGGCAAAACAGCTGCCAAAGCGCGAGCTTGAGAACGTGGGCCTGGGCGTCACGGGTGCGTGCGTAGCGCTCGTGACGCTTGTCGTTGCCGCGCTCATCTTTATGGTCGCCCAAAAGGGCCTCTCGGCTTTTTTCAAGGACGGCGTCTCGATCGTCGAGTTTTTTACCGGTACCAAGTGGGACCTGGCCAACACGGCCGAAAACGGCCTGCCCTACACTGGCGCCCTGCCCCTGATCGTCACCTCGTTTGCGGTCATGGTGCTCTCCACGCTCATCGCACTGCCCATCGCCATCGGCTCTGCCATCTTTGCGGTCGAGATTCAGCCTAAGTTTGGCTCCAAGGTCTTTCAGCCGCTTATTGAGCTTTTGACCGGCATTCCCTCGGTCGTCTTTGGCCTCATCGGTTTTCACGTGGTCGTCGGCCTTATGAAGAGCGTTTTCCACGTGAGCACAGGCCTGGGTATCTTGCCCGGCGCCATCGTGCTGGCCGTCATGATTCTGCCGACGATGACCACGCTTTCGGTCGATGGCCTGCGCGCCGTGCCCGATAGCTACCGCCAGGGTTCGCTCGCGCTGGGCTACACCCGCTGGCAGACCATCTGGCACGTGGTGCTCAAGTCCGCCATGCCGTCGCTCATGACCGCAGTCATCCTTGGCATGACCCGCGCCTTTGGCGAGACGCTCGCCGTGCGCATGGTCATTGGCGGCATCGAGGCCATGCCGACGTCGCTGCTGTCGCCGGCGTCCACCATCACCACCACGCTCACCACGTCCATGGCGGTCTATGCCGAGGGCTCGGCCCAGGACGACGTCCTGTGGGCGCTCGGCCTGCTGCTGATGGGCATGAGCCTCATCTTTATCCTGATCATCCACCTTATCGGCCGCAAGGGGGCGAAGGCTCGTGGCTAGCACGCGCATCCACATCGACGAGGCGAGACTCGGGCGTGTCCAAAAGCAGGACTGCATCGCCACGGGCGTGCTGACGGCGATTGTCGCCATCGTCATGCTTATCGTCGTCTCCATGGTGGCCTACATCCTGTTCGAGGGTATCTCGACGCTGTTCCAGCCGGGCTTTCTCACGCAGCCCGCACGCGCCAACGGAACGCAGGGCGGCGTGCTCTACCAGCTGTTCGACTCGTTCTATCTGCTGCTGATCACCCTGATCATCTCGGTGCCCATTAGCCTGGGCGGCGCGGTCTTTTTGGTTGAGTACGCGCCCGATGGGCCCATCCGCGACATCGCCTCCACCGCCATCGAAACGCTGTCCTCGCTGCCCTCCATTGTCGTGGGCATGTTCGGCTTTCTGGTGTTCTCGGTGCAGCTGGGCTGGAAGTACTCCATCATCTCCGGCGCCGTCGCGCTCACCATGTTCAACATCCCCACCCTGGTGCGCGTGATTCAGCAGGCGCTCGAGGACGTGCCGCAGGCCCAGCGCGATGCGTGCCTGGCCATGGGCCTCACTCGCTGGGAGGCCACACTGCACATCCTGATTCCCGAGGCCATGCCCGCCATCGTGACCGGCATCGTGCTTTCGGCCGGCCGCGTGTTTGGCGAGGCCGCGGCGCTGCTCTTTACCTCGGGCATGAGCTCGCCGGTTCGCCTGAACTTCTTGAGCTTTAACCTGTCGAGCCCCACCTGCGCCTGGAACGTGTTCCGTCCCGGCGAGTCGCTGGCCGTGCACATCTACAAGATCTATGGCGAGGGCAGCCCCGAGGCCCAGCAGATCGTTTGGGGCACCGCCGCACTGCTGATGACCTGCGTGCTGCTGTTTAACGTAGTCGCCCGTATCGTGGGCAAGCAACTGGCAAGGAAGATGACGGCCGAATGAGCGATATGAATGCAACGCCCGCAACCGAGGCGGCCGCGTCCGACACCCAGGACTTTCTGTCGAGCGTGGGGGAGAGCGAGAGGCGCGTGCGCGTGAGCGGCAAGGCCGTGAGCGACGAGGTCGTGCTCTCCGCCAAGGACGTCAACGTGTACTATGGCGACCACCATGCGCTGCACAATACGTCGCTCGACTTCCATAAGGGCGAGATCACGGCGCTCATCGGGCCTTCGGGCTGCGGTAAGTCGACCTTTTTGCGCAGCCTCAACCTTATGAATCGCGAGATTCGCGGCTGCCGCGTGGAGGGCGAGATCAACTACCGCGGGCGCAACGTGAACACCAGGACCGAGAACACGTACGAGCTGCGTCGCTCCATTGGCATGGTGTTCCAGCAGCCCAACCCGTTCCGCAAATCTATTCGCGACAACATCACGTTTGCGCCCAAGCGCCACGGCATCACCGACCGTGACGAGCTCGATCGCATGGTCGAGGAGAGCCTGCGCGGCGCGGCGCTGTGGGACGAGGTCAAGGACAAGCTCGACAAGAGCGCCAACGCGCTTTCGGGCGGCCAGCAGCAGCGTCTGTGCATTGCGCGCACGCTGGCGCTCAACCCCGACGTGATCCTGTTTGACGAGCCCTGCTCGGCGCTCGACCCCATCTCGACGCTGGCGATCGAGGACCTTATGTCGTCGATTGTGGCCGAGCGCGTCATCGTCATCGTGACGCACAACATGGAGCAGGCGTCGCGCGTGTCCAACCGCACGGCGTTCTTCTACATGGGCGATATGGTCGAGTACGACGAGACCGACGAGATTTTCCAACGGCCCAAGGATAAGCGGCTGAATGATTACCTCACCGGCATGTTCTCCTAGTCCGGGACGTGCTTGAGGCCCGCGGCGGCCATGGTCGCCACGGGACTGATTGGAGAGGCGGGTCATCTCTTGCGGGAGATGGCCCGCCTTTTTGTGTCGTGTGCGGCCCGCCTTATCGCTGCTATCATGGACAACGTTGAATTTCTACGAAGGAGCAGGGCATATGGCGATTCTTTTGGGATGCGATTCCGTCAGCCTAGAGTTTCCCACCAAGCATATTTTCGATAGCGTTACGCTCGGTGTGGGCGAGGGCGACCGTATTGGTATTGTCGGTAAAAACGGCGACGGTAAGTCGACGCTGCTGAGCGTGCTCGCCGGCACGTTGGAGCCCGACGACGGCCGCGTGACGCACCGTCGCGACACGACGATTGGATTGCTCGGCCAAAAGGATAACCTGGTCGATACCGACACCGTGCATCATGCCGTCGTCGGTGACACGCCCGAATACGAGTGGGCCTCGAGCCCGCGTACGCGCCAGATTCTGGCCGGCCTTATTAGCGATGTGCCCTGGGAGGGTACGGTGGGCGAGCTTTCGGGCGGCCAGCGCCGTCGCGTGGACCTCGCGCGCCTGCTGATCGGCGACTACGACGTGCTCATGCTCGACGAGCCCACCAACCACCTGGACATGCGCACCATCAACTGGCTCGCGCGTCACTTAAAGGCCCGCTGGCAACGCGGCCAGGGCGCGATGCTCGTGGTCACGCACGACCGCTGGTTCTTGGACGAGGTCTGTACCAGTATGTGGGAGGTCCACGACGGCCAGGTCGATCCCTTCGAGGGCGGTTACTCCGCATATATCCTGCAGCGCGTGGAGCGCGACCGCATGGCCGCGGTTACCGAGGAGCGCCGCCGCAACATGGCACGCAAGGAGCTCGCGTGGCTGAGCCGCGGTGCCCAGGCTCGTTCCACCAAGCCCAAGTTTCGCGTTGATGCCGCTCGCGAACTGATCGCCGACGTGCCGCCCGTGCGTGACGAGCTGGAGCTCAAGCGTCTCGCCGTGAGCCGCCTAGGCAAGCAGGTTATCGACGTGGTCGACGTGGACGCTGGCTATGCGGATGCCGGCGGCGCGCCCAAGCAGGTGCTCTCCGATGTGACCTGGCTCATTGGTGCGGGCGACCGCTATGGTCTTTTGGGCGAGAATGGCGCTGGCAAGTCGACGCTGCTCGATGTGATCCAGGGTAAAATTGCGCCCACGCGCGGCCGCGTGAAGATTGGCCAGACGGTACGCTTTGGCGTGCTGTCGCAGCAGCTCGAGGAGCTCGAGCCCTACATGGGCGATACGATCCGCGAGGTGCTCAGCAACTATAAGAAGTACTACGTCATCGACGGCAAGGAGACTTCGCCCGAGAAGCTCTGCGAGCGTCTGGGCTTTACGACGCAGCAGCTCTGGAGTCGCATCGGCGATCTTTCGGGCGGCCAGCGCCGTCGCCTGTCGCTGCTGCTGACAATCCTGGACGAACCCAACGTGCTCATCCTGGACGAGCCCGGCAACGACCTGGATACCGACATGCTGGCGATTGTCGAGGATCTGCTCGACGGCTGGCCCGGCACGTTGATTCTGGTGACGCACGACCGCTTTTTGATGGAGCGCGTGACCGACCAGCAGTGGGCGCTGCTCGACGGCCACCTGACGCATATGCCCGGTGGCGTGGACCAGTACCTGCGCCTGTGCAACGCTACCGCCGAGGGCGAGCCCGTGGGCGCGCCGAGCGCCAAGACCGGCACGTTTGACACCGGTGCCGCGGCAGCTGCGGCCGAAAAGCCTAAGGCAAGCGGTCAGCCCAATGGCCTTTCCAACGCCGAACGTCAGAAGCTCCGCCGCGAGGTGAGTTCGCTCGAGCGCAAGATGGAGACGCAGCGCGCCCGCGTTGAGGAGGCCGAGGCAGCAATGGCCCAAGTCGATCCCACCAACTACACGGCGCTCGGCGAGCAGCAGGCAAAGATCGACGAGGCTCACGCTGCCATGGACGAGCTGGAGATGGCGTGGCTCGAGGCGAGCGAAAAGCTCGAGGGCGAGGAGTAGACGAGGATGATCAAAGCCGCGTTTTTCGATATCGACGGCACGCTGCTGAGCTTTAAGACGCACCGGATTCCGGCGTCGGCGCAGCGGGTGCTCGATAGCTTTCACGAGCAGGGGATCGCATGCGTGATTGCTACGGGTCGCCCGACCTACCAGATGCCCGATTGGCTGTTCGACTTGGGTTGGGATGCGTACATTACGCTTTCGGGCCAGCACTGCTTTGATGCCGAGGGGGTTTACCGCAGCTGTCCGATTGACCCGGACGACGTTGCGGTGATCGTGGGCCAGGTGGCCGAGGGGCGCTACGACTCGCTGTGCATGCAGGGCGAGAATTCGTTTGTGAACCGCCTGTCCGAGCGCGTGGTGACGGCTGGCAGTAACGCGGGGATTGTCTACCATGAGGAGCCGTTTGAGCACGCCTTTGACGCACCGGTCTACCAGTTTTGCGCCTTTGTTGATCCGGCCGACGAGCATATCGTGACCGATTCCGTGTCGCATTCGCTCACTACGCGCTGGTGCGATCTGTTCTGCGATATTATTCCCGCTAACGGCGGCAAGGACCTGGGCGTGGCGGCGACGCTGGAGCGCTTGGGCATCGACGCGAGCGAGGCGATCGCCTTTGGCGACGGCGAGAACGACCTGTCGATGTTCTCGGCCGTGGGCACAAGTGTGGCCATGGGCAACGCGCAGGATACCGTGAAGGCCGCGGCGACCTACGTTACGACCGCCGTAGACGACGACGGCATTTACAACGCCGCCAAGCACTTTGGCCTCGTGTAGCTGCGACCCGGCACTTGGGGACGCTCCTTATCTGCCGGCAGCTGGGGACACTCCTTGCGGGGCGTTCCCATTTTGTTTTCATCTCGCACGTTTTGTGAAACGCGGCTAACTTTTTGGTCAATGCAGTAAGACATGGTCAACTTTTGCGGTAAAGTAAGCCAAGGAAAGTATCCAAAGGCTAACTAGCAATCATCGCGAAAGGCGGCCCATGGCCCTACGTGAATCCGGAGAAGACTATCTCGAATCGATCTACGTTCTGTCGGAACGTCAGGGCATCGTGCGCTCGATCGACGTTGCCGAATACTTGGGCGTAACCAAAGCAAGCGTCTCTAAAGCCATGGCGGCCTTGGAGAGCACCGGCTACGTGGAGATGGGCAAACGCGACGTGCATCTGACGGAACGCGGTCTTGAGGTTGCCCGTCAAATGTGGGAGCGCCACTGTTTTTTTGTAGGTCTGCTAGAGGACGCAGGCGTAACGCCCGAGGTCGCGTCGCAAGAGGGCTGCCACATGGAGCACTGCCTGAGCGAGGAGAGCTTCGAGAAGCTAAGATCGATGCTGAGACGGGGCAGCGACCGGGATCAGTAACCCCACCAACCAAGTCCAACTCAGACAAGGAACCCCGCCAGCAAGTGATGCCCAAGAACCGCCAGTTGTGTCGCCGCAGGCCGGGGCCGGGCTTGGTTTTGAAAACATTCCGCACTGATATTTTCTGTATTGAAGACGTCGATGATGCACCCGT
>NZ_QRJZ01000023.1:37766-38307 GCF_003470665.1 Collinsella sp. AM17-1 | reverse complement strand
CCTACTACGTCGACGCGGTCAGGCGGGCGGCGGAGGAGAAGGCGAGGCTCGAGGGGCTCGTCGAGGCCGAGGCCCGCAAGCCCAGGTGGCGGAAGAGGGTCGACTCCCTGCGCTGCCTCAAGGGCGTCGACACCGCTTCCGCCGCCGACCTCGTGTTCGAGGCCGGCGAGTTCTCGAGGTTCAGGAATGCCCGCTCGTTCGCCGCGTGGGTCGGCCTGACGCCCTCCGAGCACTCCAGCGGGGAGAGCGACCGCAGGGGCGCGATCACCAAGGCCGGCAACAAGCACCTGAGAAAGACGCTGGTCGAGGCCGCGTGGCACTACCTGACGTGCTCCGGGCGGCCGAAGGACCTCGCCAAGGGCCAGGCCCCGGACCGGGGCGCCCGGAGGCATGCCGCCAAGGGCGTGCGGAGGCTGGTCGAGAGGCGGGAGGCGCTGCTCGCGCGCGGGGTCCACGGCAACAAGGCGAACGTCGCCACGGCGCGCGAGCTCGCCTGCTGGGTGTGGGCGGTCGGCCTCATGGCCGAGGAGGCGTAGGGGGG
>NZ_QRJZ01000023.1:0-37756 GCF_003470665.1 Collinsella sp. AM17-1 | reverse complement strand
GGTGTGGGCGGTCGGCCTCATGGCCGAGGAGGCGTAGGGGGGCGGTCCCCCGCACATAAGCCAGTCACCCCGGAAGCGGTTCGATCCGAAGCCGTTGAGGCGAACCTCAGGTCCCTTTTCTGCGAGCGCCCAGGGCGCCACACGCGTGCACAGACTGTCGGTTCGACGTAGAAGCCTCAGCCGTAGCAACGGATTGCCCAGCGAGAGATCGCCACGGGCGGATATTAAACTGCAAAGACGAGCGTCGGTAAGACACGCCGAGGTCGCCGCGGACGGGTTGATATAGGGAGAGGGCCTGACCCCATATCGTTGGGGCCAGGCCCGATTTTGCCTCTTGACAATGTCCTGCTCATATTAAAAGGAACGTCGCCAGCTGCCGGATTAGGAGAGACTCTCCAGCACGCGACGGAGCTCATGCTGAACGGCGTGGTCGCGGTTGCAGCCTACGACACGATCGGCCACCGCCTTGAGCGCGGGGCGCGCGTTTTCCATCGCGCAGCCCGTGCCGACAAAGCGAATGATCTCGTAGTCGTTCATCGAGTCGCCAAACGCCATGACCTCGTCGCGACCAATGCCGTAATGCTCCGCGAGCTGCGCGATACCCGAGGCCTTCGACACACCAGGCTGCATGGCATCGATCCACGCGTTGCCCGAAGGCGCAAAAGTAAAGAGCTGACCAAGTTCGCGCTGTAGCACGTACGCACTGTCCATAACCGCACTGTCGTCGCAAAAGATACTCGCTTTGATGATATTTACGCTGGGATCGGGCAGCTCCCAAATACGCTCGGCATTGGGAAGGTCCTTATCGACCTCACGCACGAACTTGCACTCGTCATCGAGCAGGAAGGACTTGGTTCGGTCAAAGAGCGCAAGATGCAGATTGGGAAACGTCCTGACGGCTTGGGCGAGCCTTCGAATCGCCAGGTGCGAATACACCTCGCGGTCTACCATTTTGCCGTCGGCGAAGACCTGGGCACCGTTAGCTGCGACAAAGTCCATCTTGTCGCGAACGGGCGCAAAGAACTCGCACAGGCGATCGTAGCGACGACCTGACGATGCGGCGAAATGCACGCCATGCTCGTGTAGCGCCAGAATCAGTTCGTAGGTCTCGGGAGGCACCTGGCCGTTTTCGTCAAGCAATGTGCCGTCCATATCGGATGCAATCAGTTTAAACATAGAAAAGCTCCCTTCGGGCTTGTTGGAATCGAACGTGTATCCGATTCCAACGTACCCAAAGGGAGCTCAAATAAGACTCCGCGGGCGTAAACGTTACAAGGACCTGGCAAATAGCTCACACATGCCAGAGGTCTCACGGTCGCGGCGTCAGGCGACACGCCACCCCGACGGATAGTCGTTTAAGAACGTCCCCGATGACTAGTCGGCGTAGGTGAAGGTCGTGACGTCGAACATGCCCTCGGGGCGGATGCGGAGCGTCGGGATGACCGGCAGGGGCAGGAAGATGATGCCCATGATGGGGTCGAGCGGCGGCTCGATACCCATGGCGCGCGCCTTGACCATAAAGTCGTCGTGCTGCGCGGCGACATCCTCGGCCGTGCCCTCGCTCATAAGGCCACCGAGCGCCAGCGGAATGCGCGCCACGACCTCGCCGTTGCGCACCAGCACGTGGCCGCCCTGGCCCACGGCCTCAACGGCAGCCATCATGTCCGCCGCATTGTCGCCCACCACGCACACGTTGTGCGAGTCGTGGCCAATCGTGGAGGCAATGGCGCCACCCGTGATGGTAAAGCCGCGCACCCAGCCGCGACCGATATGCTTGCCAACCAAGCCCAGACCCGCGGGGCCGTCACCGTCGGCGCCCTCGGCCTGCAGCGACACGCCGCGGCCGTGGCGCTCGATCAGCATAATGCGGCGCAGGCCCTCGGCACTCTCGGGGCGAACCATACCCGTGATAGCCATACCCGGGATGACATCGATAACGGCCTCGCCCGGCTTAAAGGCATAGTCAAACACGTCGAGCGAAAGCTTCGGCAGCTTAACGGAGGCGCGAAGCTCATCGGCAAGCGCCGCAACCTCAGCCATCTCGGGTGCGATCTCGCCCACAAAGGTGCCGTCCTGCGCCACCAGAGCACCGGCGGCATATACGCGATGCGGAGCCGTGGCGAACGTCAGGTCATTAAGCACCAGCAGGTCGGCGCGCTTGCCCGGGGCAATCGCACCACGCAGCTCGTGCGGGTCGCGGCAGCCGTGATCCAGGCCAAACGCCTCGGCCGTGGAGAGGGACGCCATAGAGATAGCGACCACGGGGTCGATACCGGCCTCAATCGCCACGCGGCAGGCATTGTCGATCATGCCAGTCGCAAGCGCATCGGAAGGGGCGCGGTCGTCAGTCGCAAAGCAGCAGCGGCGGGCGCGCGCGGGGTTCTCCAGCAGCATCGGCGACAGATTGGCCAGGTCATGGCTGCACGTACCCTCGCGCAGCATCACGTACATGCCACGAGACAGTTTATCGAGCGCCTCCTCGGGAATCGTCGACTCGTGATCGGCGATAATGCCCGCCGCGGCATAGGCATTAAGGTCCTTGCCGGCAACGAGCGGTGCATGGCCGTCGACCTGCTTGGACGGCGTCTGGTTGGCAGCATCGATGCGAGCACAGGTCTCGGGGTCGGCCATAAAGACACCCGGCAGGTTCATCATCTCGCCCAGGCCAAAAACATCGCCCGGATGCTCGGCAAAAAACGCCTGCATGTCAGCGGCGGTAATCACAGCGCCCGCTTGCTCATCGGGTAGCGCGGGCACGCACGAGGGCATCATGTACTTGATGGAAATGGGCGCGCGGCGACCGTCCTCGATCATAAAGTGCAGGCCGTCCAGGCCCGCCACGTTGGCGATCTCGTGGCTGTCGGCAATGGCAGTGGTGGTACCGCGCGTCGCCGCCATGCGCGCATACTCGGCGGGGCGGATGTTCGAAGACTCGATATGCAGATGCCCGTCAATAAAACCAGGAGCGAGATAGCGACCCTGGCAGTCGATGACCTCAGTTGCCTCGTAGGTGTCAGCGGCATCGTCGCGACCATCGTAGAGCACGCCGACGATCAGACCGTCCTTGACGGCAACGCTACCGGGCGCCACGCGCTGACCGTACACGTCGACAATCTGCGCATTGGCAAACAGCGTGTCGACGGGCACGCGCCCCTCGGCAGCATCGATCACAGACCTCATGACCTCAACGGACATACATACTCCTTTAACCGTAGAAAAAAGCTGCGGAGCGGACAGACCTTCACCGCAGCAAGCCAATAGCCATTGTATGCCAAAAAGAAAGTCCCGCTAACACCCCTTCCGCTTAACGGCACCGCCAAATGATCCCTCCGTCCCCAAGGGATCGTCGCAACCAAAAAGGCCGCAGTCGGGATTCCCGGCTGCGGCCTTATTGCACTTGTGAGGTCAACTCGCTCGTTAGACCAACTTAAAGCCCTTGCGCTTGCCCACGGAGAGGGTGTCGCCCAGTTTGAGGGCGCTCGGATCGATGTTGTAGCTCTTGGGAGCCACAGCCTTGCCGTTGATCTTGACGCCGCCGCCGTCGATGTCGCGGCGGGCCTGACCGGCGCTGGCCGAAAGGCCCAGGTCCTTGAGCAGGCCAGCGAGGTAAATCTGGCCCTCGTCGTTGACGGTCAGCTCAACGTGCTTCTCGGGGAAGTCGGCAAGCTGGCCCTCCTTGAACACACGGTCGAACTCGGCCTGGGCCTCGTCGCCGGCGCCGGCGCCGTGGTAGGTGTCGCACAGGTCGCGGCCTAGAGCGCGCTTGAGCTCGTAGGGGTCGGCGGAACCGTCGGCCAGGGCGGCATCGATCTTGTCGACCTCGGCCGGGGCGAGCGAGCTGGCCAGACGATAGTACTTGCCGATCATCTCGTCGGGGATGGACATGGTCTTGCCGAACATAT
Source organism: Collinsella sp. AM17-1 (assembly GCF_003470665.1). Lineage (GTDB taxonomy): Bacteria > Actinomycetota > Coriobacteriia > Coriobacteriales > Coriobacteriaceae > Collinsella. Next base: position 33,854 of record NZ_QRJZ01000023.1, on the reverse strand, counting down.
CCTTGGGAGCGTCGGTCAGGCCGATGTAGTTGCCATAGGACTTGGACATCTTGCGCACGCCGTCGGTGCCCTCGAGCAGCGGCATGGTAAGCGCGATCTGCGGCTCCATGCCCATCTTCTCCATGAGCTCGCGGCCGGCGAGCAGGTTGAAGAGCTGGTCGGTGCCGCCCATCTCGACGTCGGCCTTGATCTGCACGGAGTCGAAGGCCTGCATCACGGGGTACAGAAACTCGTGCAGGGCAATCGGCGTCTGGGACTGGTAGCGCTTGGTAAAGTCGTCGCGCTCAAGGATGCGGGCGACGGTGAACTTGGAGCACACCTGCAAAAGACCGGCCAGGTCCATCGAAAGGATCCAGTCGCCGTTGTGCACGATGGTGGTCTTCTCGGGGTCCAGGATCTTCATGGCCTGGCTCACGTAGGTCTCGGCGTTGGCCTCGATCTGCTCCTGCGAAAGCTGCGGACGGGTGGAATTCTTGCCCGAGGGGTCGCCGATCAGCGCGGTACCGTTGCCGATGATGAGGGTGACGTTGTGGCCCAGGTCCTGGAACTGGCGCATCTTGCGCAGGGGCACGGCGTGGCCCAGGTGCAGGTCGGGGCTGGTGGGGTCGACGCCGAGCTTGATGTTGAGGGGCTCGCCCTTCTCAAGCTTCTTGCGAAGGTCGGCCTCGGGGACGATCTTCGCGGCGCCCGAGGTGATGATACGCATTTGCTCGTCAACAGACAGCATTGGGTATCCTCCTTTTGCCATAGCACCCTCACCGGATACGGCGGTGCTGGAAGTTCATAAACTCTCTTATGATAACCAAAACGGCGCGGCCGAACACCTACGACAGGAAAATCCTCGTCCTGCCGCACGCATCAACGGCGACCGGCAGGCGCATGCCGTCGCGCTCGACCAAATATCGTGTTTGCTGACGGCGCGAGCAGTCACGGCAACGGATCTGCCCCGTTGCATCCGTGGCGCAGGCGCCCTCGGCAGTCAGCAAGCAGTGCTCGCACACCATGAGCTCGGGACGGTCGGCATCGACAGGCCCCAAGACACCGGAACAAGCGGCAAGCTCGGCAACACGCTCGGCATCATTGCCGAGCAACTCGGCCGACAAGTACACCCGCCCCGCCCCGAGTCCGCGCAGCCAGGTAAGCGTGACCCGATTCGCGCAGAACACCGGCGCCGCCACGTCAAACGCCACGCCCAGCTCACGCACCATCGCCACCTGTCCCAGGTTGCGGCAGACGACGCGCCCGGCACGCTGCATCAGCGAGCGGGTCCGGTCAGCGTCACCCGTGCGGCACACCTCGTCCAGCACCACAACGGCGTCGGACAAATCAAGTTCTCCGCGCGGGTCGGCATCCATCAGCTGCCAAGCAAAAACCATGCGAGCGGGAACCGCGCGCTCCACCAACTCCGTCGACGCACCGCCATCCACCGCAACGTCCTCAAAGGGCAGCACCTCAACGGCACGCGCAACGGGCGCAATCGCATCCGCCTCGGCCCGCATGCGCTCCAACACCGCCGCTGTCTGATCCAACACGCCGGCGCTGCGAATCAGGTATACCTCGCAGCCCGTGCCCACCTTACGCTTGCAATGCACGACGACGCGCTTCCCCGCTGCGGCATCCACCGGGCAGGGCACCTGCGGCCAGCGCTTGGGCACATCGGGACGCGCGTCGGCACCCGGATAGAACCGAATCTCGAGCGTGTCACCCGCCGCCACGGCAGCGTCGAGCTCAACGGTCACCTCTTCGTGGCCCACAGCGACCAAGCGCCCCACGCGCACGCCCTGATTAATTGCGCGCTCAAAGCTCATCAGCTCGGCACCCGAACGCCCTCGCGGGTACGCATCGGTAAACCCACGGTTAAACGATCTTCCAAGCTCGCGTTCAAACTCTTCCACGGCACCGGGGTCCCACGCGCCGTCGCACAGCATATCGAGTGCCCGGCGCCACACCCGCACCACGTTGAATACGTAATCGGGGTTCTTCATGCGCCCCTCGATCTTGAGCGACGCCACGCCGGCATCTACAAGCTCGGGCAGATGCGCAATACCCAGATAGTCATGCGGACACAGCAGACGATCCCCCTCGACGGCGACAACGCTCTGTCCCGCCTCGTCCACTAGGTCGTACGCCAGACGGCACGGCTGTGTGCAGTCGCCGCGCATCGCCGATCGTCCACGCCGCAGGGCCGAGAACTCGCACGCCCCCGAATAGCCGATGCAAATCGCACCGTGGCAGAATACCTCGATGGGCACGCCCGTGGCACAGAGCGCCGCAATCTCGTCGACCGTCAGCTCGCGCGCCGTCGTCACGCGCTCGACCCCCAACTCATCGGCGGCAAGCCGCACGGCGCCTTCGCTATGAACGCCCGCCTGCGTAGACAGGTGAATCTCGACCCCGGGAATCGCCGCGCTCAGCGCGCAGGCCAACCCGGCATCGGCCACAATCAGAGCATCGGCGCCCAGCTCCAGTGCATGAGCTCCCAACGCCACCGCGTCGGACAACTCATCGTCAAACACGAACACGTTGAGCGTCACGTACACACGCACGCCATGGGCATGCGCCACGGCGCAGCCGCGCGCAAACTCGTCATCCGTAAAGCCGTGGGCGCTCACACGGGCGTTAAAGCCGCCCAACCCCGCATAGATGGCATCGGTACCCGCGGCGATAGCCGCAAGCATCTGGTCGAGTCCGCCCGCCGGCGCCAGCAGCTCGGGCAGCGCCGCACTGACGACATCCAATCCAGTCTCGCATTGTCCGCTCGGCCCCATCGCCCGAATCGCCATCGACAAACTCCTTACCAAGGTATGCATTCACTCTGAAAAATGCCGTCTTCCAGCATACACGAGGCCTCGCGCGCCCCGTTTGGTTTATCGTGTAATAACTTATGTCCATCCTGCCCCGACGGCACATCCACCGTCCGGCACGACATACCTGGAGGTCAATATATGGGTCCTCGCCAACGACAGGGACACAGCCGTTCAAAGACGCACGCCCTGCCCATAATCCTGCTCTCGTTTTTGGGCTTTCTGCTGATTGCGGGCGTGGCGTTTGGCATCGGCATGGTCGGCAACGTCAACCGCTGGCTGTCCGATCTGCCCGACTACACCGACGCCAACGCGTATCTGGTGAGCGAGCCCACCGAGATCGTCGACTGCAACGGCAACAAGATCGCGAGCTTCTACACGCAAAACCGCAAGTCTATCACCAAGGACGAGGTCTCCCCCTACGTGCTGCAAGGCACCGTTGACGTCGAGGACGAGCGCTTCTACGAGCACGGCGGTATCGACCTGTGGGGTATCGCGCGTGCTGCGGTGGCAACCCTCGGCGGCGGACACGAAGGCGCCTCGACGATCACCCAGCAGCTTGTGCGCAACACCATCCTGCAGGAGGAGCAGTTCGACTCGACCATCGAGCGTAAGGTGCGCGAGGCCTACATCGCCATCAAGATGGAGGACATGTACTCCAAAGACGAGATCCTCATGATGTACCTCAACACCATCTATTACGGCCACGGCGCCTACGGTATCGAGGCCGCCGCCGAGACCTATCTGTCCAAGAGCGCCGCCGACCTCACCCTGAGCGAGGCCGCGCTGTTGATCGGCCTTCCCAACTCGCCCTCGCAGTACGACCCCACGGTCAACCCCGACCTGGCGCTGTCCCGTCGCAACAAGGTCCTCGACAACATGTTGCGCCTGGGCCACATCACCCAGGAGGAGCACGATGCCGCACAGGCCGAACCCATCACCCTCAATGTGACCGAAATCTCGGGCAGCGGCGTCGACGTATACTCGCAGCCCTACTTTGTCTCCTACGTCAAGCAGCTGCTGGAGCAGGAGTTCTCGACCGACGTGCTCTTTAAGGGCGGCCTGACCGTCAAGACCACCATCGACCCCACGATGCAGCAGGTGGCAGAGAATGCCGTCCGCGAGCAGCTCGACACGCTCTCGCTTGACGGCCTGGACATGGGCATGGTCGTCGTCGACCCCAAGACCGGCTACATCAAGTGCATGGTGGGCGGCTACGACTACAACGCCGACGAGAACCACGTAAACCATGCCACGGCCAAGCGTCCCGTCGGCTCCACCTTTAAGGCCTTTACGCTGGCAACTGCCATCCAAAACGGCATGAACCCCAACGTCACCCTCAACTGCAACTCGCCGCTCAAGGCCAAGGGCACCACGACCGAGGTCCAAAACTACGCCAACCATAGCTATGGCAACATCACGCTTAAGCAGGCGACGGCATACTCCTCCAACACCGGCTACATCCAGGTGGCGGAAGCCGTCGGCAACAGCAAGATCATCTCGCTCGTCAAAAAGCTCGGCATCGATCCCGCCAAGGACAACATCGAGGACGTTCCCGTCATGACGCTCGGCACCGGCTCGATCTCGCCGCTCGAGATGGCCGCCGCCTACGCGACGTTTGCCAACGGCGGCTACTATCGCCAGCCGATCGCCATCACCGAGATTGACTCTCGTACCGGCTCGGTGCTGTACCAGCACACTGACAATCCCTCACAGGTGCTTACCGAGGGCGAGGCCGCCGCGGTCACCGATGTTCTGTCCGGCGTCATGCAGGGCGGCGGTACGGGCGCTGCCGGTGCCCTAAGCGTCAACCAGCCCTATGCCGGCAAGACGGGCACCACCGACAACACCACCAACCTGTGGTTCTGCGGCTATACCCCGCAGCTGGCGTGCGCCCTGTGGACCGGCTATTCCGCGGGCGAGATCCCCATCCAAAAATACGGCACGGACCTGCTGGGCGACAGCACCAACCTGCCTGTCTTTAAGCGGTTTATGAACACCGTTCTGACCGGTACCGAGCGCGAGGAGTTTGTGACCGGAACGGCTCCCACCTATAAGAACAACAGCGTCTGGAAGTTCTACGGCACCAACAACACCAAGAAGTCGGAGAACGACGACAAGGACAAGGACAAGGACGAGAACGAGGACGAAGAGGAAACCACCACAACGACTACCACGACGACCACGACCACCGAGACCACGGGCGGCGACACCACCGGCGGCACCGGTACGACCGGTGGCTCGACGGGCGGCTCCACTGGTGGTTCGACCGGCGGCGATGGCGGCACGCCTACGCCTACGCCTACGCCTACGCCCACTCCCACTCCCGACCCCTCGCCCACGCCTGACGATACGGTCGGCTAAGAAGTACGCGACTAAAGCCAACAAGGCCCCGAGCAGCTTATTGAACTGCTCGGGGCCTTTTAGTTTGAAGCGACCTGGTGGGCGGTCTTTATACCGGCAAACAAAAAGGGGTACCGACCAACGTCGATGCCCCTTACAAGCCACTATGTCAGCGCACACAATGCCGAGCGCACGACCCGCACACCTACTTGCGAGAATTGCTCAACTTATTGATCAGCGCCTCGAGACGCTCGCCGTCCTCGGCCGTCTGGGCAATAACCAAAATCGTATCGTTGCCGGCAAGCGAGCCAAGCACATCGGGTAACTCTGCCGCATCAACAGCGGCGGCGATGCCGGAAGCCGTGCCAGGCTGAGCCTTGATCATAACCAGATTATCAGTACGCAGAACGCCCGTTACGAGCTCGGAAACCATACGCTGCAGGTGCAGGTCCTCTGCCAGAACATAGATGCCCTCAGGGAGCTTACGCAGCCCCATATCGGCAATATCGCGAGAGACAGTCGCCTGCGTGCAATCAAAGCCCATAGCACGGAGCTCATCGACCAGCACGCGCTGCGTGCGGACATCCTTATTGCGCACAATATCTCTAATGGCATCCTGGCGCCCATTGCGTTTTTTAGCCATACAAACCCTCTCTCCAAAAGATGGCGGAGACAATCAATCAGTGATTGAATAGTTTAACGCTATTTGAAGGCTTTTGTGTATAAGAACGCATTTCGAAACAATTCTATGCAAGTTTGTTTCGTAATGAGCCGTTTAGGCGGTTTTTGCGCCCGTCCGGTTAAGAAAAGCTGCCAGATGCGTACACATCACGCAGCGCGCGGGCTTGGCGCTGGCGATCGGCCCAAACAACAGACCGAGTCCCCGATGGTTATCCTTGAGCGCGGCGACCATCTGACGGGTTCGAGGCGCCTCGAGCATATCACGCATGCGGGCGGAACGCTCGATTGACGACACCCCATGCGGGCTCAGACACAAATTCTCGATGCAGGCGACCAGTCCGGCAAAGTAGAACTTTTGGCTTGCCAGCTTGAGCCGACCACCGCTATCTGCTTCCGAGAGTGAGTCCGCAAGCTCGTCGAGCGCTCGAGTGTCATCGGATATCCTGGCATACATGGTGGGATCAAAGGCATCTGTAAGCTTAGGTGCCGCCGCGTGGAAACAAGCGTCGCCGCAGCCAGACACGAATCGTGCCTGCGAGAGCGCATAAGCCATAAACTCAACCGTACGGTACGCCTTGCCGCGCGACAGGCATGCCTCAAACAGCGGACGGCTATACATCACGCCAGAGGTCTGAGCGACTAGGCCGCCCAAAATCAACTGGGACAGCCCAGTCGCCATAGAAGACTCGTCTTCTATGGCAATAGAGGCAGCATCCAAGACACGCGAATGGCGCTCTCGATGTGCATCATAGCGGTCGAGCGACACCGTGGGGAACACTATGTCTGCCGCAGTATCGCACGCGATATCGACCATCTTGGAAAGGGACTGCGGAGCAAACCACTCATCGGCGTTCATGGCGATGATTTGAGAGCCGCGCGAGGCATCAAAACCGGCACGAAGACAAGCGCCGCGCTTCGCGTCCTCGACGTCAATCAAATCAATATGGATGTCCCTGTCAGCAGCAACTTGAAGCGAATGGCGCACACCGGGCACAGCATCGCGGCAGACAACGACAATCTGCAAATCATAGAGGTCTTGGTTCTGGATACTCTCGAGCGCACGCATCGCATAGCTGGGCGAACCTTCTACCACAAGGATCACCGAAAGTCGCGGATGCGAACAACGTCGAACCAAGTTTTCCATCCTCTCGATAGCACCAAATCAAACTGTCGTTCATGGTACACCCGAGCTATAAAAGCAACGAGGCACCGGTTGCACTGCACGCCAAGAACAGATGTTGCACACGCGCAGCCCACAGATGACAGGTGCCGACGAACGGCGCGTCGAGCCCTCCCCTAGTCGAGCACGACAAGCTCGGCGGGATCGTAATCCACGCCCATAAACGTAAGGCCGCAGGCAGGAGCCGTGGGGCCCGCAGCGGTACGGTCGCAGGCATCGATAACCTCGCGCATCCACTCGGGTTCACGGCGATGCATGCCAATCTCGACAAGCGTGCCCACGATCGTACGGACCATCGAATGCAGAAACGCATTGCCCTCGATGGTGAACGTCAGGATGTCCTCGCCAAACGCAACCTCATGGCCAAACTCGGCACGCATCACGCAGCGATGCGTGGGCTTGCCAACGGCCGAGGCAACCTTGCAAAAGCTTTTAAAGTCCTGCTCGCCCAGCAGCGCGGGGCAGGCGGCCGCCATCGCATCGACGTCGAGGGGATAGCGATGCCACCACACAGCACCGCGTGACAGCACGGGGCGTGCATCGCGATCGGCAATACGGTACGTATACGTACGGGAACGCGCGTCAAAGCGTGCAGAAAAGCCCTTACGGGCCCTGTAGACCTCGTTTATGGCGATGTCTTTGGGCAGCAGGGCATCCATAGCCCGCAGCCACCTACGGCGCGTACACGCGAGCTCAGCGTCCGTTACGGGCACACTGATGTACTGAGCCACGGCATGTACGCCGGCATCGGTACGCCCCGCGCACGTCAGATCAATCGGGCGGCGAAGCAGCGTCTCAATTGCTCGACGTAGCTCACCCGCAACCGTCGTCTGTCCCGGCTGCTCGGCAAATCCGCTATACAACGAGCCATCATAGGCCACGCGAAATACGAGCGTGGCGTCAAGCTCGGAAATCGAATTGAAATCAGACGGCGCAGTCATGGGCGCTCCCAACAAACAAGCAACGGTATCGCGACAAAAAAAGAGGGGTACGCGAACGTACCCCTCGAATATAGCCTATGCAGACGGAATGTCTACTCAGCGGTCTCCTCAGCAGCAGTCTCCTCGACAGCCTCGACCTTCTTGGGAGCAGCGGCCTTCTTGGGGGCCGGAGCAGCCTTCTTGGCCTTAGGCGTGCAAGGCTCGGTGACGAGCTCCATGATAACGATGGGAGCGTTGTCGCCCTTACGGTTACCGAGCTTCATGATGCGGGTGTAACCGCCGTTGCGGTCCTGCCACATGCCCTGAGCAGCCTTGTCGAAAATCTCGGCAACGAGCTGCTTATCGCCGAGCTTGGCGATAGCCAGACGACGAGAGTGCAGGTCGCCCTTCTTGGCCCAAGTGATAATCGGGTCGACGACCGAACGCAGCGCCTTAGCGCGGGTCTCGGTGGTCTTGATGCGGTCGTTCTCGAAGAGGGCCTTAGCAAGGCTCTTCTTCATGGCCTTGGTGTGGCTCGCATCGGTGCCGAGCTTCAGGCCCTTCTTAACGTTGTGACGCATGGTCTAGTTTCTCCTCAAATATGCGAAGCATTAAGCCTTCAGGCTCAGGCCCATGGACTCAAGCTTGTCCTTCACTTCCTCGATCGACTTAACACCGAAGTTACGGATGTTGAGTAGATCGTTCTCCGAGAACTCAACGAGCTGACGGACCGAGTGAATGCTGGCGCGCTTAAGGCAGTTGTAGGAACGGACGGAAAGGTCCAGATCCTCGATCTGCTTGTCCAGCTCGGCGTTGTCGTTGGTGACCTCGGGAGCGAAGATCGAAGCCTCCTCCTCGACCTCGGGGGTCTCGGCAAGGTTCATAAAGGCGGCCATATGCTGGTTAATGATATTGGCAGCCTGGACCACGGCGTCGCGCGGGGCGATGGAGCCGTTGGTCTCGATCTCGAGGACAAGGCGGTCGTAGTCGGTGTGCTGACCGACACGGCAAGCCTCAACGAGCTTGGCGCAACGGGAAACCGGCGAGTACAGCGAGTCGACGTGGATCACACCGATGGGATCGTTGTCGCGCTTGTTGGCCTCGCCAGAAACATAGCCGCGGCCATAGCCGATGCGCATGCTCATGGTGAGATGGCCACCCTCGGTGAGCGTAGCGATGTGCTGCTCGGGGTTGACCAACTCAAACTCGGACGGAATAAAGAAGTCCGCACCGGTGACCTCGCAGGGGCCGTCAACCGAGATGGTGGCGGTCGCCTCGTCGGTCGTGCCGAGAGCCCTGAAGACAAGACCCTTGACATTCAGGACGATGTCGGTGACATCCTCGACCATGTTAGGGATGGTCATGAACTCGTGCTGCGCACCATCGATCTGAATAGCCTCGACGGCGGCACCCTCGAGCGAGGACAGAAGAACGCGACGAAGGGAGTTACCCAGCGTATCGCCGTAGCCACGCTCGAGCGGCTCGACGGAGACACGAGCAGACGTCTCGTTGATCTCTTCGACCTGAACCTGAGGCCTAATGAATTCTGACATGTATTACCTCCAGCCTCAGCAGCCCGGATGGACTACTTAGAGTAGAGCTCGACGATGAGCTGCTCGTTGATATCACCGCTGATCTGCTCACGCGTCGGCAGAGCGAGCACGTTACCAGACAGCTTCTCGATATCGACCTCGAGCCAGCCAGGGACCTCAAAGCGCTCGGAGGAAATCAGGGCCTCCTTGATGGGGAGGAGGTCACGGAACTTCTCGCCGACAGCGACGACGTCGCCGGCCTTGACGCGGTAGGACGGGATGTCCACGCGCTTGCCGTTCACGGTGAAGTGACCGTGACGGACGGACTGACGAGCCTCTTTGCGGGTGCGGGCGAAGCCAAGACGGAAGACGACGTTGTCGAGGCGAGACTCAAGGATGATCATGAGGTTCTCACCGGTGACGCCGTTCATCTTGCGGGCCTTGTTGAAGTAGCCGTGGAACTGCTTCTCCAGAACGCCATAGATGAACTTGACCTTCTGCTTCTCGCGCAGCTGCATGCCGTACTCAGATTCCTTGCGACGGCGCTTGGGCTGACGGATAGATTCCTTCTTGCTGCTGTAACCGAGCTCAGCGGGATCGATCCCGAGCTGACGGCAGCGCTTAAGAACAGGAGTCCTGTCGATTGCCATATTGATACGATCCTTTCAGTTACACGCGGCGACGCTTCTTGGGGCGGCAGCCGTTGTGCGGAATGGGGGTCTTGTCCTGGATGCTCGAGACCTCGAGGCCAGCAGCCTGGAGGGAGCGGATGGCGGTCTCACGACCGGAGCCGGGACCCTTGACGAAGACGGAAACCTTCTTCATACCGTGCTCCATGGCCTGCTTGGCAGCAGCCTCGGCAGCCATCTGGGCAGCGAACGGCGTGGACTTACGGGAGCCCTTGAAGCCCACCTGGCCAGCCGACTTCCAGGAAATGACGTTGCCCTGGGGATCGGTGATCGAAACGATCGTGTTGTTGAACGTAGAACGAATGTGAGCCTGGCCCACGGAAATGTTCTTACGGTCCGCGCGCTTCAGACGGGCAGCGCGAACGTTCTTCTTAGCAGTAGCCATCTATCTAGCGCTCCTTATTTCTTCTTCTTAGCACCGATCTGACGCTTCGGGCCCTTGCGGGTACGAGCGTTAGTGTGGGTGCGCTGGCCGCGGACCGGGAGGCCCTTGCGGTGACGAAGGCCGCGGTTGCAGCCGATGTCCATAAGGCGCTTGACGTTCTGGTTGCGCTCACGGCGGAGGTCGCCCTCAACCATGATCTGGTTCTTGTCGATATAATCGCGGATGGCGTTAACCTCATCCTCGGTGAGGTCCTTAACGCGCGTATCCACGTTAATGTTGCACTCGACGCAAATCTTCGTCGCAGTGGTGCGGCCGATGCCGTAAATGTAGGTCAGACCGATCTCAACGCGCTTCTCACGCGGGAGGTCGACACCATTAATACGGGCCAACGTAGTCTCCTCTCTTAACCCTGACGCTGCTTATGACGGGGGTTCTCGCAAATGACGAGGACCTTGCCATGGCGCCTAATGATTTTGCACTTATCGCACATCTTCTTGACCGAAGGACGTACCTTCATCGTTCTTCCTTTCGGTAGCGCTCAAACTACTTCCCTACTATCTACTCGCCCAGCCGCAGGCGTTTAAAACTATGGCTGGTCTTCACACACAATCCGACCGTAGGTTGAGCTAAGCCTGCAGTCGGAAATGGAGTGCGTGTATGCGTGCCGCTATTTGTAGCGATAGGTGATGCGGCCGCGGGTCAGGTCGTACGGGGAAAGCTCCACGACAACCCTGTCACCGGGGAGAATACGGATGTAATTCATTCGGATCTTGCCAGAAATGTTGCACAGAACCGAATGACCGTTCTCGAGCTCAACCTTAAACATGGCATTGGGCAACGGTTCCTTTACCGTACCCTCGAGCTCAATTGCGTCTTCCTTCTTCACAAGCAATCATCTTTCTCTAGAAAACGACAGCGATTGAGTATTTTACAACACGTATGCACGCATCGTAATAACTTCGTAATGGCTCCACAACTAAGTGGAACTTGTTACATTTGAAATGTTAAGGCGTGCATTTGACGCAAGTCCTACATTTCACCGCCCTGCAAGGAACACCAAGCACCTTGGGCATCCGTGGTGAGAATCACCGGACCGTCATTGGTAATGGCGACGGTGTTCTCGTAGTGCGCGGCGGGCAGGTGGTCGTTGGTCGTAACAATCCAACCGTCGGAGCCCGTGCTCACATGGTTGGAACCCATCGTAACCATCGGCTCGATGGCAATGACCATGCCGGCCTGGAGGCGAACGCCCCTCCCCTTCTTTCCATAGTTAGGAACGTTGGGGTCCTCGTGCATCACGCGGCCAATGCCATGGCCCACATAGTCACGAAGCACACCGTAACCGTGAGACTCGGCGAGGGACTGAACGGCATAACCAACATCCCCGATATGGTTACCGGGAACAGCCTGCTCGATGGCAGCCTTAAGGCAATCGCGCGTAACCTCGCACAGGGCCTTGGCCTCGGGCGTGGGGGTGCCGACGAAAAACGTCCAAGCGTTATCGCCGACCCAACCGTCGACAACGGCTCCCGTATCGATGGAGATGATATCGCCATCGCGCAGGATCATGTCGGGGTTGGGAATACCGTGGACCACGGCATCGTTGATCGATGCGCAAATGGTCCCCGGGAACCCGCCGTAACCCTTAAAGGCCGGGGTGCCGCCATGCATGCGGATAATCTGCTCCGCGAGCTGATCGAGCTCAAAAGTCGAAACGCCGGGGCGCACCATGGCTCCAACGTGGCGGAGCGCCATCTTAGATAGCGCTCCTGCCTTCTTCATCTGCTCGATTTGCGTTGCAGACTTAATCTTGATCATAGACCGAGAGCCTCTTTGACATCCCCGTACACGGTCTCGCGAGCCTGGTCACCGTTGACCGACTTGAGCAGACCCTGGCCACGATAGTAGTCGACGAGCGGGCTCGTGGACTTCTCGTAGACGTCAAGACGGTTCTTGATGGTCTCGGGCTTGTCGTCTTCGCGCTGATACATCTCGCCACCGCACTTGGGACAGGTGACATCGGCAGCGGTGCCGGTGTAACCGCAGGCGCGGCAGGTACGACGCGAAGACAGACGATCGATGATGACCTCGGGGGCCACGTCGACCAGAAGGGCGCAGTCGATCTCGCGACCCATGGCGGAGAGCTCGGAATCGAGCGTCACGGCCTGGGCGGTGTTGCGCGGGAAGCCGTCGAGGATGAAGCCCTGCTGGGCATCGTCGGCGGCGAGGCGCTCCTTGACAAGGTCGATTACGAGCTGGTCGGGAACGAGCTCGCCAGCGTCCATGTACTTCTTAGCCTGAATACCAAGCTCGGTGCCACCCTTGACAGCAGCACGCAGCAGGTCGCCCGTGGAAATGTGAGCGACGCCAAACTCAGCGACGAGCTCCTGTGCAACGGTGCCCTTACCGGCACCCGGAGCTCCGAGCAATACGAGGTTCATGAGCAATCCTCCTCTAGCCTATTTAAAGAATCCATCGTAATCATACATCTTGATCTGGCCTTCGAGCTTATCGACCGTGTCGAGCACGACGCCGACCATGATGAGGATGGACGTGCCGCCAAATGCCTGGATCAGCTGGTTACCCGTGAAGGAGAAGATGATCGAAGGCACGATGGCGATGAGCGCCAAAAAGACAGCGCTGGGAAGCGTGATCTTGTTGAGCGCGTTCTTGATGTAGGCCGCGGTAGCCCTACCCGGACGCACGCCCGGAATAAAGCCGCCCTGCTTCTTAAGGTTGTCGGCCGTGTCATCGGGGTTGAACACCATGGAGGTGTAGAAGTACGCGAAGAACACGATGAGGACAACGTTAAGCACCCAGTTGAGCCAACCGGTCGAAAGCGCGGAGGCAACTGCCTGAATCCAGCCGATGCCGGGGAAGAACACGGCAATCTGAGCCGGGAAGTACAGCAGCGCCGAAGCGAAGATAATCGGCACGACACCCGCGGTGTTGACCTTGATGGGCAGGTAGGTGGTCTGGCCACCCATCATGCGACGGCCCACGACGCGTTTGGCGTAGGAGACCGGGATGCGGCGCTGGCCGCGCTCAAGGAAAACGATCAGCGGGATAACCAGCAGGATGATGGCGCAGATGATCACCATGGTGATGATGCCACCGGCATTGCCCTCGGTGCTGGAGAAGATCGCCTGCGGCAGGCCGGCCATGATGTTCGCAAAGATGATCAGCGACATGCCATTACCGATACCGCGCTGGGTGATGAGCTCACCAATCCACATGATCAGCATAGCGCCCGCAGTGAGCGTGCCGACGATCATGAGGTCGAAGATGATCTCGGGAGCGCCGGCGCCATTAAAGCTGATGCCGAAGCTCTTAAAGAGGAAGAGGTAACCCACGGAGTTGAGGATTGCCAGAGCCAGGGTGAGGTAACGCGAATACTGCGTAATCTTGGTCTGACCGACCTCGCCCTCGCGGGCAAGCTCATGCAGGGAAGGCACGACGGCCTGGAGCATCTGGAGGATGATTGAGCTGGTGATGTAAGGCATGATGCCCAGCGAAAACACCGACACATAGCTCAACGCGCCGCCAGAGAAAAGATTCAGGAGGGCCATAGCACCTGCGGCGACCGAATTGTTATCGGTCGAGAAAAGGCCCAGCATCCCCTGGAAGGGAATGCCGGGCACAGGAACGTGCGCACCAATGCGGTACACGACGAGCATAGCTATGGTAAAAAGAATCTTTTCGCGCAATTCTTTGATGCGGAAAGCATTCTTAAGACCATTTAGCACGGCAGCTCGACCTTTCCGCCGGCGGCCTCGATCTTGGCCTGCGCAGAAGCGCTGACCTTGTCGACCTTGACCGTGAACTTCTTGGTGAGCTCACCATTGCCGAGCACCTTGACGGGCTCGAACTCGCTCTTGGTGATGCGAGCGGCCTTAAGAGCGGCACCGTCGATCACAGCGCCATCCTCGAACTTACGCTCGAGACGCTCAACGTTAACAGCGGTGTACTCGATACGACGGGGGTTGCGGAAGCCCGGAAGCTTGGGCAGGCGCATAGCCAGCGGAGTCTGGCCACCCTCGAAGCCGGCACCCTTGGTGCCGCCAGAGCGGGAACCCTGGCCCTTCTGGCCGCGGCCAGAAGTGGTGCCGTGACCCGAAGAATTGCCACGGCCGACGCGCTTGCGGTTCTTGGTGGAACCGGGCGCGGGAGTAAGATCGTGAAGCTGCATTTGCTACTCCTCTACAATCTCGACAAGGTGCTTGACCTTGAAGATCATGCCGCGGACGGACTCGTTGTCAGCAATCTCGCGAACCTCGCGGATCCTGTGGAGACCGAGGGCACGGACAGTACGGACCTGGTCCTGCTTGCAACCGTTGGTGCTGCGGACCTGCTTGATCTTGATGGTGTCAGCCATGCTTAGTTCTCCTTACCGACGAACATCTCGGAGACCGTCAGGCCACGGCGAGCCGCGACGTCCTCAGGGCTGGAGAGCTCCTTGAGGCCCTCGACGGCAGCCTTGATGATGTTGAGGCCGTTGTCGGTACCGAGGGACTTGGACAGGACGTTCTTGATGCCAGCAAGCTCAAAGAGGGGACGCACAGCGCCGCCGGCGATAACGCCGGTACCCTCGACAGCGGGCTTGATGATGATGCGGCCGGCACCAAAGTGGCCGAGAACCTCGTGCGGGATGGTGCCCTGCTCGGTCACCGGCACGTGGAACATGTTCTTCTTGGCATCGAGAGACGCCTTAGAGATGGCCAGGGGCACCTCAGCGGACTTGCCCATGCCAACGCCGACGTTGCCCTTGCCGTCGCCAACGACGACGAGAGCGACGAGGCTCATGCGACGACCACCCTTGACGGTCTTCGACACGCGGTTGATGTAAACGACGCGCTCCTCGAACTCGGAGGCCTCGCGCTGCTGCTTCTGATTACGAGCCATGTGCTACATACCTCCTAGAACTCGAGACCGGCGGCACGAGCACCGTCGGCGAGGGCCTTGACGCGGCCATGGTAGATACGGCCACCGCGATCGAAGGCGACCTTGGTGATGCCGGCCTCGATGGCACGCTTGCCAACGAGCTGACCGACCTTCTCCGCAGCCTCCTTGTTCGAGGTGTGGGTGCCCTTGAACTCGGCCTCGAGGGTCGAGGCAGAGACGAGCGTCAGGCTGGAGCCCTTGCTGTCGTCGATGATCTGGGCATAGATGTTGGCGTTAGTACGGGTCACGCGAAGACGCGGACGCTCGGAGGTACCCGAGACCTTGCCGCGAACACGACGCTGACGACGCTTGAGGCCTTCCAGCTTCGCCTTATGCTTGTTCATACGTAAACTCCTAAAAAGGTTGATCTTGCCAGCACCTGACGGGGTGCTGGTCTTATGCGAGTGAGTCGGTTACGACTACTTGGCGGCCTTACCCAGCTTGCGGCGGATGTGCTCGCCAACGTAGTGGATACCCTTGCCCTTGTAAGGCTCGGGAGGACGATGGCCGCGGATCTCAGCGGCGATCTGACCGACCTGCTGCTTGTTGATACCCTTGACGTTCACGTGGGTGTTGTCGGGAACCTCGAAGGTGATGCCCTCGGGAGCCTCGACGATCACGGGGTGCGAGAAGCCCAAGGAGAACTCGAGGTTCTTGCCCTTCTGCTGCACGCGGTAACCGACGCCGGCGAGCTCGAGCTTCTTCTCGAAGCCCTCGGAAACGCCAACAACCATGTTGTGGATGAGGGCGCGGGTGAGGCCGTGGCGGGCACGGGTCTCACGCTCGTCGTCGGGACGGGAAACGGTGAGGACGTTGTCCTCGACGTTGATAGCGAGCTTCTCAAAGACATCGAGCTCGAGCTGGCCCTTGGGGCCCTTGACGACAACGTTGTTGCCGTTGACTGCCACTTCGACTCCGGCGGGAATCTGGACAGGCTTATTACCGATACGAGACACGGTGATCTCCTTTCCTTCTACCTACCGAGCGAATTACCAGACGTAAGCGATGATCTCGCCGCCGACGTTGTGCTTGCGAGCATCGCGGTCGGTCATGACGCCATGGCTGGTGGAAATAATGGCGGTACCAAGGCCACCGCGGACGCGGGGCATGTCGGCAACGCCGGTGTACTTACGCAGGCCCGGCTTGGAAATGCGGCGGATGCCGTTGATGACCTTAGCCTTCTTGGGACCATACTTAAGCGTGATGTGCAGAGTCTTCTGGGGAACGGTGTCCTCGACATCGTAGCCCTCGATGTAGCCCTCCTCGTGCAGAACACGAGCGATCTCGACGAGCTTCTTGCTGCTCGGCATGGAGACCGTGGCCTTGTTCACAGAGTTAGCGTTACGGATGCGCGTAAGCATATCTGCGATCGGGTCTGTAAGGTTCATACAGATTCTCCTTCGTTCTTGATGAACACGTGCTCTTGGTTCTTCGCCGCCCTTAACGGCAAAGCCTTTTTAGCGCGTTTTCCCTGTTCCAAACTGATGCTTGAAACGCTGGTAGTGACTTACCAGCTGGCCTTCTTAACGCCGGGAAGCTCGCCCTTGAGTGCAAGCTCGCGGAAGCAGACACGGCACAGGCCGAACTTGCGGTACACAGAGTGCGGACGGCCGCAGCGCTGGCAGCGCGTGTACTCACGAGTAGAGAACTTCTGCTTGCGATTGCACTTGACGATCATCGATGTCTTAGCCACTTATATCCTCCTCACATAGAGTATTGTTCGCCCCAAGCGCCGCCCCCTTGTGGGAACGGCGCTTATAGGGCAGGTGAACCTATTTCTTGAACGGGAAACCGAAGGCGTCCAGAAGGGCCTTGGCCTCCTCATCGGTGTTGGCGGTGGTCACGAAAGTGATGTCCATACCACGCTGGTGATCGACGGAGTCGAAGTCGATCTCGGGGAAGATGAGCTGCTCGGTGACGCCCATGGAGAAGTTACCACGGCCGTCGAAGCTCTTGGCCGAGATGCCGCGGAAGTCGCGGATACGGGGGATCGCGACGGAGGTCAGACGATCGAAGAACTCCCACATACGGTCGCCACGCAGGGTAACCTTGCAGCCGATCGGCATACCAGCGCGCAGGCGGAAGGTAGCGATGGACTTGCGGGCACGGGTGATCATCGGCTGCTGGCCGGTGATGGCGCGCAGGTCGCGCACAGCACCGTCGATGGCCTTGGAATCGGTAGCGGCCTCGCCGACACCCATGTTCACGACGATCTTCTCAAACTTGGGGATCATCATGACGTTCTCGTACTGGAACTTGTCCTGAAGCTGCTGCTTGACCTCGTTGTTGTACTTGGTCTTCAGACGCGGCACATACTTCTCTTCTGCCATTGTTCACTCCTTCTTGGGGTTTTAAGCACGGGGCGTGGCCACGATGGGTTGTCCTCGTGCCTCCTGGCTGCATCCGCGCCGCTCATGGCATTTCGCGGTTTGGACTCGACGCAGCAGGAGCCGACAAAACAATCGGTACTATACGCGCATCGGGAACGTATTTCCAGAAAAACCTCGTCTGCCTGCACAACTCCACAACTCCCCCGCACAAATGGGTCCCAAAAAGCAGTTGCGGTGAAATAGGGACTGTTGGGCGGCCTAACAGGCTTAAACAATCCGTATTTCACCGCAACTTATTGGTGGGGATGCGATTAGCGCTTGCGGGGGACGAGCTTGGTGCGGCGCAGGTGGATCATCTCGGCGGCGATGGAGATAGCGATCTCCTCGGGATCCTCTGCCTCGATGGCGACTCCGATCGGCAGGTGCAGCTCGTCGATCTGGTCCTGCGTAAAGCCCTCCTGCTCCAAGCGAGCCCGCACAAAGGCCGTCTTGCGACGCGAGCCCAAGCAGCCCAGATAGGCGGGTTTGGCACGCATGGCCTGAATCACCACGTCGATATCGGACTTGTGGCCTGCTGTGGCCACGACCACCAAGTCGCGCGGACCGATGGGACACAGCTCGCTCAGGTTCTTGTAATCGACCAGGCGACGATCGTAGACACCGGGCACCCATTCGGGCGTCAGCGTGCCGGGGCGGTCATCGCACGCCACAACGGCAAAGCCCGCCGCCGTGAGCACGCGCGCCGTCGCGGCGCCCACGTGTCCGCAGCCAAAGATGTAGGTCAGGCCCTCGGGGCAGAGCGTCTCGATGTGCGCCGGGGGAATCTCGGAGGCGGCGTTGGTGTAGGTGACCTTACTCCCCTCCTCCACCAGCGAAAGCTCGGGGCAGTCGGCTATGGTATGGCGCGATGCCCCGCCATGGTACTCGGCCACATCGCCCTCGAGCGCGTTTGCGATAAACGGTTCAAAGTCGATGACGAAGTCGCCGATGCGTCGATATGCCAAGACGTCGGCAACCGATTGGAACAACGGCACCTGCGATACATCCAGGTGCAGATAGCACAGGCAGATGGCTCCGCCGCAGATCATGCCGGTATCGGAGTTCTCACCGCCCATGGTGTAGCGGACCAGACGCGATTGACCTGCGGCCAGCAGCTCGCGCGCCTCGTCCAGCGCAAAGAGCTCAATCTTGCCGCCGCCGATGGTGCCCGCTTGGCTGCCATCGGCAAAGACGGCCATCCAGGCGCCCACGCCGCGCGGCGATGACCCTGCCGTGCCGGCCACGACCACCAGCTCGCACGTCTTACCAGCCTTCAGAGCGCCAAGCGCAGCATTCACCACATCGAGCTTTTCCATCGTCGCTTCCTATTCCTGAAATACACCGGTGAGCATGGCGAGCGCCTCGAGCACGCCGCCGCCGACCGACGTCGCTTTGTCCGAAATGTAGTTGATATAGCTGGCATCGCCGCGCGGATCGACATCGGCGCATTTAAAGCCCTCAGTCACCTGCACGCCGTTCGCCAAAAGCCCGCGCAGACAGCCATCGATCTGCGTGCACATGGGCGTATCGCCCGCGTAGCCAATCACGTCTCCGGCACTCACGATGTCGCCGATCGCGCGGTCGGACCTAAACACGCCGGCGGCGGGGCTGTGGATAACGCGCTCCTTGCCATAGCCGGCGATGATGCCCGGCACGCCCGTATTGGGCTGGGGCGAACCTTGGGTGATGACGCGGCCGAGGAAATGACCGCGCATGGTCTCGACCACGGCGTCGCAATCGACCGGCGCGGTAAAGCCCGGCCCTACGGCGATGACGACAGGCGCCATATCGCGCATGGTGCCCAAGTTGCGCTTAGCCAGAATCGCGTCGACCACGGCAGCAGGCTTCAGTTCGTCGAGCATCTTAGCCTGGGGGTCTACCACGACGGCGACGTCTCCGGCCTCGGTAATTGCAAGCGCCTCTGCCGGCGTCTGCGCCAAGCGAGCGCAAATGCCCTCGACCTCGACCTCACCCAGGCGAATGGCCTCGCAAAAACTGATTGTGCGACGGATGCACGTGGGGACCGCGATATCGGCCATAACGACCGACACGCCGGCACGTACCAAACGGGCAGCGACACCCGTGGCGATATCGCCGGCGCCGCGAACATAAACGAGCATTCCCGGGGCACCTCCCTGTGCTACGGTTTGAGCAGAGCAAAAGCGGTTCGACCGCTACTCTGATGATTATTTATTATCACAGTATTATACGGCGGTGAACAGATGGAAACGGTTAGCGGCAATCTTGCCTCGGCGCTCAGGATCGAGCCGGACATTACCGCGATTATCGGCAGCGGCGGCAAGTCGACGTTGCTCAAGACGCTCGGCCTTGAGCTTATGCGCGCTGGTGGCCGCGTGCTCCTCTGCACCACCACGCATATGTTTCCCGTCGCCGGCGTGCCATGGGACGGGTCGAACCGTCGCCTGGACGCCGCGCCTTGGAAGCCGGGCGCCGCGCATGTCCCCGGTTGCACCTGCGAGGCCTGCACGGGCCTTGTGCACGGAAGCATCTGCCAGGCAGGCGTCTTGGACCCGGAGACAGGCAAGCTCTCCGCCCCCGCTGAGCCGCTCAACGAGCTGGCACGGCGCTTTAACTACGTCTTGGCCGAGGCGGACGGCAGCAAGCGGCTCCCACTCAAGGCCCACGCCACCTGGGAGCCGGTGATTCCCTCTGGCGCGGCCAACATCGTCTGGATCGTCGGCGCCTCGGGGCTCGGCAAGCCCATCAACGAAGCAGTCCACCGCCCCGAGCTCTTTTGCGAGCGTTGCGGCTGCGAGCTCACCGACATCGCCACACCCGAGCGCGTCGCCCAGGTGCTCAATGCCGAGATGCAGGCGCTGGAACTCAGCACCGCACGCGTCATGCTCAACCAAGTCGACACGCTCAGCGACCCCACGATGGCCGACCGCTTCGAAGCAGCCCTCGGCCGCCCCATCGTCGCCACCAGCCTCCAGGGGTAGCCAATTTGGCGTCGTCCCCGTTAGCGGGGGACGTAGCGGCCGGGTTGGGCTCCGGTGGGCTCGCCGTCGCGCGCGGCCAGCACGCCGTTCACAAACACAGCCTTGGCGCGGCCGTGCGCCTCAAAGCCCTCGAGCGGCGTGTAGTCCACGGCCTGATGCTGCGTCGCCGCGCGAATGGTCCAGCGCGCCTTGGGATCCCACACGCACACGTCGGCATCGGAGCCCTCGGCAAGACAGCCCTTGCGCGGATACATGCCAAACACGCGCGCCGGGTTCTCGCTCATCAAGCGGCACAGATCCTCGGGGCCCAGCTGTCCCTCAAAACTCGTAGCGATCGCGACGGGGCGATGCTCCACACCGGGCCCGCCGTTGGGAATCGCGCGGAAGTCATCGCGCCCGCGGTCCTTTTGCCCGTGCAGGTTAAAGCTGCAGTGGTCGGTCGCAATCGTATCGATCTCGCCGGCCACAAGCGCCTCGCGCAGTGCCGCACGGTCGCCGGCATGGCGCAGCGGCGGGCTCATCACATACTTGGCGCCCGCAAAGCCGTCCTCGCCCTGCTCCAAGTAGCGCGTATCGTCGAGCATCAGATATTGAGGACAGGTCTCGACATAGATGTTCTTCTGCCCGCGCGCTTTGGCAGCGCGAATGGCCTCGAGCCCCAACTTGGTCGAAAGGTGTACCACGTTGACCGGTGCGTCGCCGGCCAGGTGTGCCAGATACAGCAGACGGCTCACGGCCTCGGCCTCGCACACATCCGGACGGCTGAGCGCATGGCCCTCGGGCCCGTGGATACCCTGCTCAAACACGCGCTTCTGCAGCTCATTCACCAGCGTACCGTTCTCGCAATGCACGCACAGTATGCCGCCAATACGCTTGAGTTCCTCCAGCACCTCGAGCGTCTCGGCATCGTCCAGGCGCAGATGATCGTAGGCAAAGTAGGTCTTGAACGACGATACGCCCGCCTCGCGCATGGCCGAGAGGTCGGCGCGGTTGCGCTCGTTCCACTCGGCGAGTGCCATATGAAAGGCGTAGTTGGCCGTGCAGGTTCCGTCGGCGCGGCGATGCCACTCGGCCAAGGCATCGGGCATGGTCACGCCGCGATCGGCCGTCGCGTAGTCCACAATGGTCGTCGTGCCGCCGCAGGCAGCCGCGCGCGTGCCGGTCTCAAAGCTATCGGCTGTCCAATCCATGCCGGTCCAGCACTGCATGTGCGTGTGCCCATCGATAAAGCCCGGGAACACCCAGCAGCCCGCAGCATCCTCGACGGTATCGCCCTCGGCCGGCTCAATCGCCGCGGCAATCCGTACGATCTTATCGCCATCCATGGCAAGATCGGCGCGGCGAAGCCCCTGGGGCGTCACGAGTGCGCCGTTTTTGATGATGATCATAATTGCTCCTTATTGATTGATGCAGTTGGCCACGCGATCAAAATACGAGCAGGCGGCGATATGCTCCGTTATGCGTCGCTGTCCCTTGACGGTATCGACGTCCCACAGCTCGTAGGCACGCGCCTCGACCAGCACCACGTCGGTACGGTCCTTGAGGATCGAACCGCCGCCGTCCTTACCCTCAAGACACATAAGTGCATCGAACAGTTCCGCCGGAAAGAGCACCGGGCTCGAAGGCTCACCGTTGCACGCAAGACGCACCGGATACTTGCGGCCACGCTCATCAAACGCGCGAACCATGGTCTCAAAAGAATCCGAACTCACGAGCGGCTGGTCGCCCGGCAAAAAGAGGCAACCCTTCCAGCCGCGGCTCGCCCCCCACGAAAGGCCCGCACGGACGCTTTCGCTCCTGAGCTTGCCATCGTGCAGCACGCACGGGCAATGCTTGTCCTCGCAAATCTGGGCGACCTCGGGCCAACGCGTCGAAACCACGACGTCAAAGCCCCGGGGAACCGAATCGATAGTCCGGGCAATCAGCGGCTTGCCATAGATATCGGCAAGCATCTTGTTAGAGCCAAGCCGCTTGCCCTCGCCCGAAGCCATAATGACGCAACCGAGTTTCATGGCGATACCTCCCCTGAAACCATCGTACCCATAACTCGCGTCGCGGGGCATCTACATCGAAAGCGCTTATCCCGCACGCCCACGATGCAAAAAGGGGCACCCCGCCGGTTGGCAGAGCGCCCCCTTTACATGGCTTACCTCAGCGCGGCTTTAGGCCTGGAACCAACGGGCGGTGTTGCGCTCGTCGAGGGCCTTGAGGGTAGCGGCGGGATCGGCAACCTTCTGCAGGAACATCATGGCTGCGATGGCGTACGGCTTGTAGCTGGCCTCCTTGTACATGCCCACGCGGTGCATGTCAAAGACGTCGGCGTTGACCTCGCCGTGCTCGCAGGAGACACCGGAGATGTCGGCGGGCAGCGGGTGCATAAAGATGGTGTCCTGGCCGTTGGCGGTCTTCTCCATGAGCTCGGTCGTGGAGCACCAGTCCTGATGGGTGGCGTTCTGAGCGAGCAGCTCCTTCTCGAGCGCTGCGATGCCGGCGTCGTCGCCCTCGGCGTACAGGTTGGTACGCTTCTCCATGGCGGCAAACGGAGCCCAGCTCTTGGGGATCACGATGTCGGCGCCCTCGAAGGCCTCGGCCATGGTGTTGACCTGCTTAAAGGTGGTGCCGGACTCGGCGGCATAGCCCTTGGCGCGCTCGACGACCTCGGGCATGAGGTCGTAGCCCTCGGGGTGGGCCAGGGTGACGTCCATGCCAAAGCGGGGCAGCAGGCTGATCAGCGACTGCGGGCAGGACAGCGGCTTGCCGTAAGAGGGCGAATAGGCCCAGGTGACGGCAACCTTCTTGCCCTTGAGGTTCTCAAGACCGCCAAACTCGTTGATGAGGTAGAGCATGTCGGCAGAGGACTGCGTGGGGTGGTCGGAATCGGACTGCAGGGAGATGAGCGTGGGACGGTGATCCAGAACGCCGTCCTCGTAGGCCTGCTGGACAGACTCGGAGACCTCGGCCATGTAGGCGTCGCCCTTGCCGATGTACATGTCGTCGCGGATGCCGATGACGTCGGCCATGAAGGAGATCATGGTAGCGGTCTCGCGGACGGTCTCGCCGTGAGCGATCTGGGACTTCTTCTCGTCCAGGTCCTGCAGCTCGAGGCCGAGCAGGTTGGCGGCCTTAGAGAAGGAGAAGCGCGTACGGGTGGAGTTGTCGCGGAACAGGGAGACGGCCAGGCCCGAGTCGAAGATCTTGGACGAAACGTTGTTCTCACGCAGCTCGCGCAGGGCGTCGGCAACGATGTAGAGAGCCTTGAGCTCATCGGTGGTCTTATCCCAGGTGTGCAGGAAGTCGCTGCCGTACATGCCCTTAAAATCGAGGCCGTTCAGCTGCTCGACGAGCTCGGTAAACTTGGCGTCCATGTAAATATCCTTTCCATAGATGAAACGATCGCAATGAGTAGATGTGCTCCGGCATGCGCGTGTGGCTAGAACATGCAGAGCACTATGACGAGGACCCGCTACCGTTGAGGAAGCATGGGAGATAACGACCGCGGGCCCCAAGTCAACAGGGGGTGCCGGGGACACAGGCTGTCCCCGGCTCAACAAGATCGAGGAATGGGACTAGTCGATCTTGTTGTTGGTCAGACCAGCGCGGAACACGGTAGCGTCGCCATCGGCCTGGCTCGGATCGTAGAGGTTCAAAGCAGCAACATACATGGCGGCAGCGGTGACCAGGTCGTCCTTGTAGGTGACCTCGTTGGGAGCGTGAGCCTGAGACTCGGCACCCGGGCCAAAGCCAACGCAGGGGATGCCATAGCGGCCCTGGATGGAAACGCAGTTCGTGGAGAAGGTCCACTTGTCGCACAGCGGACGGCCGGTGCGCTTGTCCATGCTGGGCTCGCAGCCGATGCGCTCGTCACCGAACATGGCCTTGTGGGCGTCGACGAGGGCCTTGACGTGCGGAGCGGTCTCCTTGTTGATCCACGTGGGGAAGTAAGCCTCGGTCTCGTAGACCTCGCCGGTCCAGGACGGACGGTCGTACATGTACATGGAGACCTTCACGTCGTCGCCGTACTTCTTGGCGGCCGGCAGGTTGCGGATCTCGTCCAGGCATGACTCCCAGGTCTCGCCGGCGGTCATGCGACGGTCGATGGAGATGGCGCAGGAGTCAGCGACAGCGCAGCGGCTGGGGCTGGTGTAGAAGATCTGGCTGACGGTGCAGGTGCCGCGGCCCAGGAAGCGGGCATCCTCAAAGTGCTCGGGGTTGTACTTGGGGTCGAGCATTTTGACGAGGCCCTTGATGTCGGTCGACTCGTCGCAGCCGTTGTTGTTGAGGGCGCGGACGTCGGCGATGATGTCGGCCATCTTGTAGATGGCGTTGTCGCCGCGGTCGGGAGCGGAGCCGTGGCAGGAGGTGCCGTGAACGTCGACGCGGATCTCCATACGGCCGCGGTGACCGCGATAGATGCCGCCGTCGGTGGGCTCGGTGGAAATGACGAACTCGGGCTTAATGCCGTCCTTGTTGTAGATGTACTGCCAGCACATGCCGTCGCAGTCCTCTTCCTGGACGGTGCCGACGACCATGATCTTGTAGCCCTCGGGGATGAGGCCCATGTCCTTCATCATCTTGGCAGCGTAGGTAGCAGAAGCCATGCCACCCTCCTGGTCGGAGCCGCCGCGGCCGTAGATGATCTCGTCGGTCTCGTAGCCCTCATAGGGATCGGCATCCCAGTTCTCGATGTTGCCGATGCCGACGGTGTCGATGTGGGAGTCGATGGCGATGATCTTGTCGCCCTCGCCCATAAAGCCCATAACGTTGCCCAGGCCGTCGACCTTGACCTCGTCATAGCCAAGGCTCTCCATCTCGGCCTTGATGCAAGCGACAACCTCACCCTCCTCGCAAGACTCAGAGGGGTGAGAGATCATAGCGCGCAGGAAGCGAGTCATATCAGCACGATGAGACTCAGCAGCAGCCTTGATAGCGTCGAAATCGAGTTCTTTAGCCATTGTTCATAACCTTTCAAACGAAGGAATCTACCTGTGAGGTGGCGGAGCGATACCTATTCACTCCGCCCTAACGATTAGCAAGTGGGATATTCGCCTTCCCAAACAATACGGCGATACTGGTCGGGGTCCGTATCGCCCTCGGTGGAGAAGCAGAGCACGGAGCTCGTCTTGTCCAGGCCGATGAGCTCCTTGAGCTCGGCGTACTCGGGATCGAGCATGAGAGTCTCGACCAGGCCGGTGGTCACAGCGCCGGACTCGCCGGAGATGACGCGCGGGTCGCCCTTCTCGGGAGCGCCCAGGGTGCGCATGCCGCGAGCGGTGACCCAGTCGGGGCAGGACACGAAGGCGGTGGTGTGGTTGCGCAGGATATCCCAACCCAAGATGTTGGGCTCGCCACAGCACAGGCCGGCCATGATGGAGGGCATGTCGCCGTCCACGATGCGCGGATCGCCGTCGCCGGCGGCAGCGCCCTTGTACAGGCAGGCGGCAGGCGCGCACTCAACCACGACGAAGGTGGGCGGGTTATCGGGATACAGGTTGGTGAAGTAGCCCACCACGGCGCCCGCGAGCGAACCCACGCCAGCCTGGACAAACACGTGCGTCGGGCGGTTGATGGCCATCTCGCGCAGCTGCTCGGCAGCCTCGGAGGCCATGGTGCCGTAACCCTCCATGATCCAGGACGGGATCTTCTCGTAGCCCTCCCAGGCGGTGTCCTGAACGATGACGCCGCGCTCGCAGGCGTCGGCCTCGGCGGCGGCCATGCGCACGCACTCATCGTAGTTGACCTCTTCGATGGTCACCGTTGCGCCCTCGGCGGCGATGTTATCGAAGCGAGGCTTGGTGGAACCCTTAGGCATGTGCACGACGGCCTTCTGGCCCAGCTTGTTGGCAGCCCATGCCACGCCGCGGCCATGGTTGCCGTCGGTGGCGGTAAAGAAGGTAGCCTGGCCAAAATCCTTGGCAAGCTGATCGGAGGTCAGGTAATCGAAGGTGCACTCGGCAACGTCCTTGCCGGTCTCGTCGGCAATGTAGTTGGCCATGGCAAACGAACCGCCCAGAACCTTAAAGGCGTTGAGGCCAAAGCGATAGCTCTCGTCCTTAACGCACAGGTTGGACAGGCCCAGGCGCGCGGCCTGGCCGTCCAGGCGGGCAAGCGGAGTGACGGTGTACTGGGGGAACGACTGGTGGAAGGCGCGGGCCTTCTTCACGTGGTCGAGGCTCATGATTCCCAAGTGCTTGTCATCGCTCTTGGGCATCGTGTTGCCCGCCCACTGGATCTTATCGGCCATACGGTGAACTCCTTAAGTTCTCTCTTGCCGGCCCCCGCATACGCGTTTCAGCCCGATCCCATTCACACGGCTGAACTTTTATGTGGATGCCAAACAAAAAGTTTGTTAGCACTGTTCTATCACACTTTTTGATTGGTAAACCTAACAAATTGTTTGTTGCCGTAATCGGTACTTTTTCGCCGCCGAACGGTCGCATAACGCAGCGACGCCTTCGTTATTTGCGAACAAGTGTGGTTTATGGCAAAGTGTGCCCAAACTAATTTTTAGGAAGGCACCCATGACCCCCGCACAGATTGAGTTTTATAAGCGCCTCGCACACGGTCTGGCGCTCCAATTTGGTCCCAACTGCGAAGTCGTCGTCCACGATCTGGAGACCGAGGACGTGGACCACTCCATCGTGGTGATCGAAAACGGCCACGTCAGCGGGCGCAAACTGGGTGACGGCCCCAGCCATATTGTGTTTGAGTCCATGCACGAGGGCACCACCGACGTGCACGACCGCGAGCCGTACCTCACCAAAACCACCGACGGCAAGCTGCTCAAGTCCTCGACCATCTTTATCCGCAACGACGAGGGCAAGCCCGTCGGCATTTTGGGCATCAACTTTGACATTACGCTTATGAAGGCTTTTGAGCGTTCGCTCGACGCCTTTACCGGCACCGGCGGCACGGGCTATACCGAGCCCGAGCCCATTACCAAGAACATCGGTGACCTGCTCGAGGACCTGCTGCACGAGTGCGAGCAGTTTGTGGGCAAGCCCGCGGCACTTATGACCAAAGATGAGCGCATTCGCGCCATCGGCTACCTCGACCGTCGCGGCGCCTTCCTCATTTCCAAGTCGAGCGAGCGCGCCTGCGAGTTCTTTGGCATCTCCAAATACAGCTTCTATAGCTACCTCAATGAGGCCAAGGCGGCAGCAGGCGACAAGTAGGCACTCACCTGGATTGCCCCTCCCCTTTTGGGCGCGAGTTCTGGAAAGCATGAATCCAAGACCGAGCCGCTTGGGAAGTTCCATATAATCGATGTCATTAGTATTTCGAAAGGGTGGAACAGAATGGCGTTGAGCAAGGCATCGTGCACCGGTCGCGGATTGATTCCGGCAATTGGTGGACATGTGCACCGCATGTTCGATGAGGGTGAAGACGACTTGTTTTCGCTGAGCCTTGACGACGTGATGGATGATCGCCCGTGGACCGCCGACGAACTCATGGGCGGCGGGGCTCGCCCGTCAAGCCCCAATCCCGCACTTGCGCCTAAGCCCGCATCTGCGCCGGCTCCTGCGCAGTCGCCTGTTTCGACGCCCGCGTCTGCGCCCACACCCACTTCGGCGCCCACGCCCACTCCCCGCCCCGCAAGCGACCCGTCCGAGACGGCGGCGTTTCTCGCTGCGGCGACGCAGAGCAAATCGCCCGACAGCACCGTTATGTACAGCGCCCAGCAGTTGCCTGTTCCTGCGGCACGCAAGCCTCCGGTCACAAGGCTCGATGAGCCCGTTGCCCATCAGGTTGCCTACGATTCCTGGGCTGCAGCCGATCTGGATGAGACCTCTACCGGCATGCCGGCGCTCGACGTTCCAGTTAACCCGCTTTTTGCCGCCAACACGAGCGCCGCGGGCTATGAGGGCGGTGCGGCATATTCCGATTATTCCGATGGCTATGCTGACGCCGGTCGCATCGAGACCGAGGATTATGGCACCACATCGAGCGATTATCTCAACGATCCGTACGCCGCCACGCCTGCACCGGAATATGACCCGGAGGCCGCGTCCGCGCCGGCGTATACCAAAAGCACGGGCGAAGAGCGCTTCGCCGATTATTACGCCGAGGAAAAGGCGCTGCGTTTCTCGGAATTTCCGCAGGCAGTCAAGGTTGCCTTTATCGTCATTGTCATTGCCCTGCTCGGCGTCATTGCGTTTGAGGGATTCCAGCTGTTCCGCGGCCCCACCCAGGCGGAGTCGGAGACCCAGCAAAAAGAGGACGACAACCAGCACCTGGACATCAACACCCTCAAAGGCGACCCCAACGACGGAGACGATGAGTAGCGAGAGCTGAAGGCGACCGCAGGATCCCGCATCCAGCACTGGCTTCTAAGTGCTGTTTTGTCATCCAGCTACACTTTTCCGGATAATTTGCCTATCGAATTTGACACTTTTCCGAAGTTTTAAGGTGCCTATTTCGACACTTTTCCGGATGAAAGCCGAATAATCACTTGGGAAACCAACGCAGTCCGCTCGTCATTTCGCGGATGGCGCTTGATTTCTGTCCGTACACGTTGATAGACTTCCTCTTGCCCGCAAGGAGCGGGCGCGTTTTATCCAGAGTCGGGGTAGAGAGTTGGCTCCACGATCCCGACGCCAACCGGCCAAGAGGCACGGTGGCCCTGCCAACATCGATGAAAGGAGTCCGTATGGACAATTTCTCCGTGCGCAGCGAGCGCAATTTCCACAACCTGATCGTCAAGCCAAAACGAATGCATCTTCTAGACGAGCCGAGCGGCTACACCTCGGCTTTGGTGAAGAGCGGCCTCTCCCACCAGATGCGCTTTACCATACAGAAGCTCGAGGAGGAACTCTGTGCTGCTGGCAATCCGCACGTACTGCAGATTCAGCTGCTCGGAGACGACTCGCGCGAGCCGTCTAGCTGGAAGCTCTTTGCCGACGGCGCGTGTGTCGCAAGCGGGTCCGGAGCCTTTGCCCGCGAGCGCTTCTGCGAGGGCGCTGAGGTGTTTCTGGACCTGTGTCGCGACGCCGTACGCACAGCCGAGCTGCGTCAGTGGAGCCAAAGGGAGTACGAGCTGCTGAGTGCAGCGGGCGGGATTGCGGAAGTGCAGGTAGGCGGACCGAGCCACTCGTCATACTGATTGACGCTTCGATTCAAACAGCAGGGCGGAGTCGCGCTTACAGCGCTGCCATGCCAAACCGAATGGCGTTCTCAAAAGGCCTACCCCCTCCGCCTTCAGCTTCAGCAGCAGGTCGCTCGACCCGGGGCACTTGTCGGAAAGGCGCATCCGGGCTCGCTCGCCCATCCCCCACCGCTGGCGGACTTCCTGGGCGCGCGGGCTCACGCGGTAGTCCCCGTCCATCATCTGCTTGAGCAGCTTGGCGGTCACGCGCGCATCGGCCAGAGCGCTGTGGGCGTGCCCCGTCGACTCGTCAAACTCGATGCCAGACCACGTCGCCGCGTCGCCCAACGAGACGCGCCCATGGCTGCCCACGTCCATAATCGAGGTGTAAAACGCCTGCAGGTCGGCCCAGTCCGAAGGAAATGCGGCAAGGTCGATGTGCTTTGCCTGGCACTCGGTCAAAAGCTGTCGACGATCCGTCCCGCTCCAGCAAACTATCTGAGCGGAGTAGCGACCGATCCAATCGCTGAGCCTTTTGATCACCGTGTAGAGCGGATCGGCCATCGCGGTGTCCACGGTCGATATCCCTGTAAGCTCGCGGACGGGAAACGCAACGCCTTCGGTAAATTCCGTCTGCACAAACTGCGAGAACTCGCCCATCACGTTGCCGTGGTAATCGAGCTCGACGGCGCCGACCTCGATAATCTCATTGTGCAGTCCACGGCGCTGGCGCTGCTTTGGCACCGGCGCAAACTCAAAGTCCAGCACGATCTGGCGCGCAAAGTTCGTCGTATCGATAGCCGAGATGCACGGCGTCTTTTTAGCTGGCACGGTTAGGGCCTTTCTCCGTTGCCTGCCGCTTGCTACATAGGCGGCTACATTGCCGTAAAGATAGGCGCCCGTGCGGACATGAAATCGCACAGTGCAGCTTTCCGGCATCCTTGCGTAAAGCTGCGCTTTGAGATGGTCACGTCGCTGTTATTATCGAACATATATTCGTATTTATGGCTGCAGTTTGATAGACTGGTTATTGTTGACGGCAGTTCCATGTGCCGGGCAGCGCCCTCCATGCGACGGGAGGTGATGCCCATGACCGATCTGACTGATTTTGTGAAGCTCCTGACCGCTTTGGTCTCGCTCCTCACGGCGCTTATCGGACTTACCGAGGCACTCAAGCAGCATACGAAGCATAAAAAGAGGGGTCGACGCCGCTAAGGCGATGACCCCTTAATCCAAGCAACGGCGCTGCCCAGCTCTTCACTACTTGGGCTGCCGTCGACCTTATTTTACCCACGGGCACCGGGTTTACCAAATGGATTTTCGGTAAAGGAAGCACGGCACGCCCGCAAAAACACTACGCCCCAAGTGCCGCCACGGGGATCACCGCCACGCCGTCGTCGCGTGTGTAGGCAATGCTCCCCTTTCCAACCACGACCGGCAAAAACGCCGGCGCGGCATTCTGGGCGTCAGGATTGGAGAGCACTTTCCTCTCCAGCGCCTTGAGATTTCTCGCTCCATCGTCTGCTTTCGCATCGCTCAGCTTGACCTCGATGGCTCCTCAGCGCCCGTCGTGCTCAACGATCAGATCGACCTCAAGGCCCTTCTCATCTCGGAAATAATGGACACTGTTGTCGACACCGCCGTAGGTGGAAAGGAACACGCGCACGTCGCGCAGAACGAGGTTCTCAAAGAGCATCCCAAACGTTTGCATATCGCCAAGCAGCCGCTCAGGGGTAGCCCCCAGCAACGTCGCCGCAAGTAACGGGTCGCAGAAGTAGCGCTTGGGGCGCACGCGAACGCGGGCCTTCGAGCGCATGGGCGGCTCCCATCCGCACAGGTCCTCGGTCAGCTTGAGCCTGTTGAAGAGGTCCAGGTACGCAGCGATGGTCCTCTCGTCGGGACCCGCCCACCGTACGAGGCGTCCTTTATGAGCGTCTTGTACGTGACAGCCTGGCTCTCGTTCATGGCAAGAGCTCGCAAAAGGCCGTGTGCAAGCTCGGGCGATCATGCGATATACGAAATTACGCCATTATCAATGCGGATTTTACGCTACTTCCAATGTAGTTTTTACGCCGTTGCGGATGTAGTTTTTACGCTATGTTCATTGAAGGTTTTACGCTTGGCATCCTTAGCGCGACGCTCGCTCGGCCCCTGTCCACCGGATTGCCCGAATTCCGGGATGCTGCCTCCGCTCCAAACAAAAGGCCCCGACTCGCGATGAGCTGCCTCCCATTTCTTGAACATTAGAAATGGGAGGCTTTCCACCCCATGTTTCTATCGGAAACGGCATCCCGTCCTGAGCATCGAATCCGGGACGTAGTTTCCGCATGCGGCTTCGTTAGGAAAGCATGTTCCACTCTGAGCGCTCATTCCGGGGTGCAATTTCCGCCAGAGACGCCGCCGGGAAAGCACATCCCGGTTTGGAGCCGAAATCTGGGATGTAGTTTCCGCTTGAAGGGCGATCCGGAAAGCACGTCCCATTCCGAGTGGCAATTCCGGGTCACAGTTTCCGCAGATACATGGCGACAGTCCGCCGCCCTTATCACATGCCTTCAAATATGCGATCCAGAAACACAAAACAGCAGATAGAATGCTCTTTTTCAAAAAGTACACGTCCCGAAACTTACCAAGACTTCATATCCAGCCACCGTTCACGGTCGCCGATTACCGCCCACCGATTCAAACAAGAAATATGTCGCCAAAAGCAGGTCATCTACCTGCTTGGTTAGATTTTGGTCAGCTTTTGGTCAGCTGAGCGGCAAGTTCCAGCTGATACGTTTTTGCTACCCAAAAGGAGGCGGTAGCTCATGACCCATTGCAATGACCAGCTCATCGACCAACTGCTCACTCAAGCCGAACAAGAGGGGCGCTGTCTGATTCCCCCGAGCACGGCGATCCGAAAAGCGCTCCTTCGGCGCACCGGCGGCACGGTTGTCTCGCCCATGCCGGGGTTGTTTGCGCGAAAAACGCGCTGGGATGAACTCAACCGAGCGCAACGCCATTGCGAGATTATCCGCGCCCTTGCGATCATCCATCCCGATTGGACGTTCTGCTCGTTTTCGGCAGCTTGCCTGCTGGGGCTCGAGGTCTCGTGGCGACACCTGAACGTCGTGCATGTTTGCAGCTCGACAAAGCCGTCGGCTCGTCCGGGCGCACATATTCAGCGACACCAGATTGAGCCGGCCGGAGCAATACGCAAAGCCGGCGTATCGGTAACGCCGCCCATCCAAACGGCCACAGATTGTCTGCTGCAAACTGGTTTTGCCGACGGCATGCCCATTGCCGATTCGGCGATCTCAAAGCTCGGCCTTGCGCCGGAACAGCTGATGGAGGCCGTTGAGCAACGAGCGACTGCCCGCAATGGTCGCGCGATTCGTACGGCTCTCACAACGCTTCGATATGCCGACGCCCGCGCCGAGAGCGGCGGGGAATCGGTCGCCCGAGCCGTCATGATCGAGACGGGCTTTGCGCCCGACTGGCTTCAATACGAGCTGACGGATCCCTTCGATTCGGCCAAGCCCATACGAACGGACTTTGCCTGGGAACGCCAGGCGCGGGAACTCACACTGGGCGAGCTCGACGGACTCATCAAATATACCGACCAGACCATGCTGGCCGGACGCACCACCGCCGAGGCGCTCGTTGCCGAACGACAGCGCGAGGCGCACTTGTCGCTCTACGGTCACCCTCTGCTGCGTTTTACCATGAACGAGGTCCGCTCGGCAGGAATGCTCGCGAAAAAGCTGCAGACGGCAGGCATCCGGCAGACCGCTCTGCCGGCATGGCTTAACGACGTGGAGCTGTAGGGGCCGCTGAACGGCGACTCGCCTCGTCGCATCTTGCCAATCTGGGACATGCTTTCCCAGCAGCCACGCTGGCGGAAAGCGCGTCCCAGTCTGGACGCTCAAAACGGGACGGGACTGCGGACAAAAAGTTGGACCATCAGGTCCGGTTTGGAGTCCGCATGA
>NZ_QRJZ01000022.1 GCF_003470665.1 Collinsella sp. AM17-1 | reverse complement strand
TTTCAGAACATTCCGCAGGACGGAGGAAGCCCCACAGCGCGTAGCGCGCAGCGGGGCTTCCGACATGTCCGAGGACGTTCTGAAAAGCAACACCAGGGCGGGCCCGGACGAGAACAACCGACT
This sequence comes from Collinsella sp. AM17-1, assembly GCF_003470665.1. Lineage (GTDB taxonomy): Bacteria > Actinomycetota > Coriobacteriia > Coriobacteriales > Coriobacteriaceae > Collinsella. The sequence goes on along the minus strand of NZ_QRJZ01000022.1, from coordinate 41,537 downwards.
ACAGGTCGATGTGCGATTCCTTGATCGGGAACGGCTCGGCGAAGTGGCACGCGCAGCAGTGGCCCGGGGCAACTTCCTTAAACTCAGGAAGCTTCTCGGAGCAGATGCCCTGCGCGATCGGGCAGCGCGTGTGGAAACGGCAGCCGGTCGGCGGATCCAGCGGCGACGGCGGATCGCCGGCGAGGATGATGCGCTTGCGGGTCTTCTGAATATCCGGATCGGGAACCGGCACGGCAGATAGCAGCGACTGCGTGTACGGATGGTGAGGCTCGCTATAGAGCGTCTTCCAGTCCGAAACCTCGACCATCTTACCCAGATACATAACGGCAACGCGATCGGAGATGTGCTGCACGACGGACAGGTCGTGGGCAATGAAGAGATAGGCCGTACCGAACTTGTCCTGAAGTTCCTTGAGCAGGTTCAGAACCTGGGCCTGAATGGAAACATCCAGAGCGGAAACGGGCTCGTCGCAGATGATCAGCTTGGGCTTCAGAGCGAACGCACGGGCGATGCCGACACGCTGACGCTGACCGCCCGAGAACTCGTGCGGATAGCGGTTGATGTGCTCGGGGTTCAGACCGACGACGTCCAGCAGCTCACGGACACGCTCAATGCGCTCCTCCTTGGTGCCCACGCCATGAATAGTCATGGGCTCGGAGACGATCTCGCCGATGGTCATACGAGGATTGAGCGAAGCATAGGGGTCCTGGAAGATGAACTGCATCTCACGACGCATGTCCTTGATCTCATGCTTGCTCATCTCGGCAACGTCTTTGCCCTGGAAGAACACCTTACCTGCCGTCGGCTTGGTCAGGCGCATGATGGTGCGGCCCGTGGTGGACTTACCGCAACCAGACTCGCCGACCAGGCCAAAGGTCTCGCCCGGATAAATCTCGAACGAAATGTCATTCACAGCAGAGACGACGCGCTTGGAAAAACGCTTGGCGAACATGCCGGACTCTGCGGGGAACTCCTTAGAAAGATGCTCGACCTTCAGCAGCGGAGTGCGCTCGTTATTGTCTGTCATTTACGCCTCGCCTCCCTTCTTGGAATCCTTGCGCGTGCGGGACGTCTCAGGGGCGTTCTTGAGGAACTCGGGGTCACCGGAATAATGGCACGCAGAATAGTGGCCGGACTCGGTGACAACGCGCTCGGGGCGCTGCTTGCGGCACTTGTCCGTCGCATAGGGGCAGCGAGGAGAGAAGACGCAGCCCTCGGGCAGGTTCATGAGCGAAGGCGGGTTGCCGTGAATCGGCGTCAGCGGCTTCTTCTCATCGATGGCCTGCTCCGGGATGGAGCGAATAAGACCCCAGGTGTAGGGATGGCGGCTCTCGTAGAAGATTTCCTCAGCAGTACCGAACTCGACGGGACGGCCGGCGTACATAACCATAATCTTATCGGCCATATCGGCGACGACGCCCAGGTCATGGGTAATCATAATAATGGCGTTGCCGTTCTTCTCCTGCATCTCCTGCATGAGCTCGATAATCTGAGCCTGAATGGTAACATCCAGAGCCGTCGTGGGCTCGTCGGCAATCAGGATATCGGGATCGCAGGCAAGAGCCATAGCGATCATGACGCGCTGACGCATACCGCCGGAGAACTGGTGCGGATACTCATTGACGCGCTTCTCGGGCTCGGGGATACCCACGAGGTCCAAAAGCTCGGTGGCGCGCTTGAGCGCCTCCTGCTTGGAGTAGCCACGGTGCAGACGAAGGCCCTCGCCCACCTGCTTGCCGATCTTATAGACCGGGTTCAAGGAGGTCATAGGATCCTGGAAAATCATCGCGATATCGTTACCGCGAATGTGCTGCATCTCTTCCTCGGTCATCTCGAGGATAGAACGACCGCGATAGCGAACGTCGCCGCCCTCAATCTTTCCCGGAGGCATCGAGATAAGACCCATGATGGTCATGGCGGTCACGGACTTACCGGAGCCGGACTCACCGACGACACCGAGGGTCTCGCCACGATCGAGCGTGTAGGAGACACCGTCGACAGCGCGAACAACGCCATCTTCGGTGTGGAAATACATCTTAAGGTCATCGACCTCGAGCAGATGCTGGCCCTCGGGAACCGGCTGGTCCTTCAGGTCCACATAGTTCTTGTTCTTCTTCATCCTTATGCGTCCTTCATCTTGACGTCGAGGGCGTCGCGCAGACCGTCACCCAGCAGGGTGAAGGCGAGCACCGTCGAGAGAATTGCCAGACCGGGCATGATCATCATCCAGGGAGCAGTCAGAAGATACTGCTGACCGTCCTGAATCATGGAGCCCCACGAAGGCGTAGGCGGAATAACGCCCATGCCGAGGAAGGACAGAGCGGACTCGGTCAAAATGGCACCACCAATGTTCATGGTCGCGTAGACCACGATGGAGGCGACGGAGTTCGGGAAGATGTGACGCACGACGATACGAGCATCGGATGCGCCCATCGCGCGCGCAGCGTCAACATAGTCGTTTTCCTTGACCGTCAGGATCGCGGATCGGAAGACGCGCGCAATCGAGGGCCAGCCGAGAATACCGATGGCGATAAAGACGTTCTGAAGACCACGGCCGATAACGGCGATCATGGCGACAACGAACAGCACGTACGGGAACGCCAGGAAGATATCCGCGAAGCGCATGATGATCGTATCCCAGATGCCGCCATAGAAACCGGCCAGGGCGCCCATGATCAGACCGATCACCGTGGAGATGGCGGTGGCCATAATACCGACGGAAAGCGAAACGCGCGCGCCGTAGATAACTCGGACGAGAATGTCGCGGCCAAGGGCGTCGGTACCAAACGGGTGCTCGGCACACGGAGCCAGCAGCGAAGTCTCGGCCATGGTCGTCGAGTCAGAAGCCGTCGGCGACCCGAGCCAGGGCTTAGCCCACAGGTCTGCGGTCAAGGCAACCAAAACGACGATGATAATCCAGCAGATACCGATAACGGCGAGCTTATTCTTGCGAAGACGCTTGAAAGCGTCGCCCCACAGCGTGCGGGACTTGGCGGGAGCAGATGCGGCCTTAGTGGCGGTAGCCTGCTCCTGAGACTGAGAATCAGTTTCCTGCATGAGACGTACCTCCCTTAGGCCTTATCCGACGGACCGCCGAGGCGGATACGCGGGTCGAGGAATGCATAGCTAATGTCGACGAGAAGGTTGATCACCATAACGACGACAACAATGAGCGTAACGCCGCCCATAACGATGGGCCAGTCGCGCATGCTAATGGCGCGGTAGACCTCAGAGCCGATACCGGGCCAGTTAAAGACCGTCTCGGTCAGGATGGCGCCCGAAAGCATGCCGCCGAAGTCGACACCAATATAGGTAACAACGGGGATGAGTGCATTCTTAAGCGCATGCTTGACGATGATCGCGCGATTGGAGAGACCCTTGGCCTTTGCCGTGCGGATGTAATCCTGATTCATGACGTCGAGTAGCTGCGAGCGCATGATGCGGGCAGCATAGGCGGTCGAAACCGAAGCCAGCGTAATGGTCGGAAGCACATAGTGCATCCAATCCTGATACTGAGAGCTGGAGCCGCCGGCACCCGAGATCGGCATGGAGAATGCGCCGCCGGTGGCATCCTTAAGGATGACGCCAAAGAACAGCTGCAGCAGCATACCGAGCCAGAATGCAGGAACGGCAACGAGGATCGACGTGGTCAGCGTTACCAAAATATCCCAGAAGGAATAGCGCTTTACCGCCGAAATGATACCCGCACCGATACCCATGATTGCCTCGAGCACAATGGCGCACGCGGCGAGTTTAACCGTATACGGATACTTCTGGGCAAAGATTTCCGCAACCGGCAGCTTGCGCTGATACGAATTGCCCAGATCGCCATGAAGCAGACCATTCATGTAATTCAAGTATTGGTCCACAAGCGACGTTGGAACGGGATCGCCGTTCTCGTCAAGGATCGCGTTGCCGTCCTCGTCCGCCTGGACCAGGTGATAGCGCACGCGAAGTTGAAGCTCTACCTCGGGGGACAGAGCCTTGTCTCCACCGATCAGCTTGATCGGGTCTCCCGGCACAATATTCTGGAGGGCGAACAGAATCAACGTAACGCCCAAAAATACCGGGATGAACTGAAGCACACGTTTAACGATGTACTTACCCATACCACTCCCCTATCTAGGGATTAACCTAAATGGGATGCCGATCGCCAGACCGGCATCCCAAAATTACCATCAGCCAGTTTACCCCAGGTTAGGGAGAACTGTATGTTTCCCATGAGGTCTACGTAAATACTTGACCCTCATGGAAGCTGCAAAACTCTTAGGCGAGCTCAGCGGTACCCAGATCGGCGTGCTTCTGCGGATCGACATAGAGGTACTTGACGCGATCGGAGCCGACGATGGTGTGCGTGTAGAACATCACCGGGATAACCGGGCAGTCAGCGGCGACCATAGCGTCAGCCTCCTGCATCTTGGCGATGCGCTCGTCGTCGTCAACCGTGGCACGGGCCTCATCGACCTTGGCATCGAACTCGGGGTTGTTGTAACCAGAGCGGTTGTCGCCACCGAGGGAGTCGGAGTGGAACAGCGGGTACAGGAAGTTGTCCATGATCGGGTAATCGGCGATCCAGCCCAGACGGCCGAACTGATAGTTGAAGTTCTGATACTGCTCGAGCAGGGCAGACCACTCGGGAGTATCGGAGACGGCGGTGACGCCCACCTTGGCGAGGTCGCCGATGATGGACTCCATGATCTCCTTGTGGCCACCGTCCTGGTTGTAGGACAGGGTCACATTGATGCCACGATCGCCGTTAGCGCCAGCGGGAGCGACCTTGTCGAGGTACTCGTTAGCCTTGTCGACGTCGTAGGCGCAGAACTCCCATGCGCCCTCCTTGTAGCCATCGATGCCCGGAGGAACAATGCCGTCGGCGGGGGTACGGGTACCCTTGAAGATGGTCTTGCAGATGGCCTCACGGTTAATGGCCAGGGAGATCCCCCTGCGCAGGTCGGCGTTGTTGAACGGCTCGGCCGTGTTGTTGCAGGTCAGGTAGTAGGTGGAAGGCTCGGAGCCGAGCAGCATGCGCTCGCCGTCGCCCATGGTGTAGCCGTCCTTGGACACGCCGCGATCCTTCTTGGCGGCGTCGATCTGAGCAACGGGAACGTCGCAGACGTCGAGGTTACCGGCCTGGAACTCCTTGTAAGCAGTCTCCATGTCCTTGATGACCTGGAAGTGGATGCCATCGATCTTGGCCTTGTCGCCATAGTAATCGTCGAACTTCTTGAGGTTGATCTCCTGACCATCCTCCCACTTGCCGTCCATCATGAACGGGCCGTTACCGACCGGTGCAAGATAGAAGCTCTTGGCATCGGACTCGGCGCACTCGGGAACCGGGGCCAGAGCCGGGTGAGAGGCGACGAAGGGGAAGTCGGCGTAAGCGGAAGACAGCTTGACGACGAGGGTCTCATCGTCGGGGCAGGTAACACCGCTGAGCTCAGTAGCGTTACCGGCAAGCAGATCGTCATAGCCCTCGACCATGGAAAGGTGATAGGAAACCTCGGACGGGCCATACTCGGTAGCGATGGCCGACTTGGTGTTGACCAGACGCTCCCAACCGAGCTTGAACGACTTGGAGGTAACGTCGTCACCGTTATGGAACTTGGCCTTCTTGATCTTGAAGGTAAACTCGGTGGCGTCGTCGTTGGCCTCGAAGGACTCGCAAGCCAGCGGAACGATCTCGCCCTTCTCGGCGTCATAAGAGGTCAGAGCGTCAAAGAGCTGGTACTCGACCTGAGTGCCCTGGTCCTCCTGGACATTGTAGGGGTCGATGCAGACCGGGTTGTTGATGTAGAAGTTCAGCGTCGAACCGGACTCAGAACCGGAAGCGTCGCCGCCCTTCTTGCCGCATGCGGCAAGAAAAGCCATGGAGCTCGCAGCAAGGGTGCCGCCAACAAAGGCGCGACGACCCATAACGGGCTGGTGGAACATAGAATCAGCCATGCCATCCTCCTTATGAGATAGGACAAAGAAATGTTCAGTCGGACACATGTCGAGGCAATCCGATCCGAACCATCAAAACGCCGTCCGTTGCTATGGCTGGTTATGCACAACAGACCAACGTTTTGCAATACAGTAGCGCATTTTATGCACGATTTGGGGCTAATTCCGGTTAACGGTCGAGAATTTCTTTAGTTGGGCGAAGTATGTGGGGATATTTTGACTCTGTTACAAGTCTGTAAACAAAAAGGGCCCCGCACATGCGGGACCCTTTTCAAACGTATATACGCCGATGCTTAGTAGCCGACGATGCCCTGCGGGAAGAAGAACATGCACAGGACGACGCACACGGCAAAAACAACGGCCATAATTACCGTCAGGCGATCGAGGTTCTGCTCCATGACGCCCGTGGCAGAGCTGGAGTTATACAGCGAGCTAGCGATCATATCCGAAACGCCGGTGCCCTTACCGGAATGCATCAGGACGAGAATCGTCAGCGCCACGGCAGAGACAGCCCAAACGACAAACAGAAGAATCTGGAACGGACCCATAGATAAGCTCCTTAATAGAACAGTTCAAACGCCAGTACTGTACCACAATCCCCCGCTCTCCCCTACCTGCCACTCAAGGACGGGGCGGAAATGGCAGAAATACCAAAAAGGGGGTTGTCCGGTTGTGGACAACCCCCTTACTAGAAAACGGTATTTGTTTTCTATTAGGCCTCGGTGGCGAGCACGCGGCCCGTCATCTCGGCGGAAGGCTCAATACCAGCCATGGTGAGCATGGTCGGAGCGATATCGGAAAGACGGCCGTCCTCGATACCAGTGAGCTTGGCCTTCTCATCAACGATGATGAACGGCACGCGGTTGGTGGTGTGAGCCGTAAACGGATGCTTAGAACCGTCGGAAGCAACGTCAAACATGTGATCGGCGTTGCCGTGGTCGGCGGTAATCAGCGCAAAGCCGCCCTTGGCGAGAATCGCCGGGACAACCTTGGACAGGGCATCGTCAACAGCCTCGACGGCCTTAACGGCGGCGTCGAAGACACCGGTGTGACCAACCATGTCGCAGTTCGCGAAGTTCACGATGTAGAAATCAGCGCGATCCTCGTTGATGGCGGCGACAAGCTTCTCAGTAACCTCGGGAGCGCTCATCTCAGGCTGCAGATCGTAGGTAGCGACCTTGGGGGAAGCGACGAGCACGCGCTCCTCGCCCTCCTTGGGCTCCTCGATGCCGCCGTTGAGGAAGAACGTCACGTGGGCGTACTTCTCGGTCTCGGCGGTGTGCAGCTGCTTCAGGCCGTTGGTGGCGATAACGTCGGCCAGGACGTTCTCGGGGAACGTCTTGGGGAAGGCGACCTCAACGTCAAACGTCGGATCGTACTCGGTCATCGTCACAAAGTGCGAAAGCTTAATCTGCTCGCGCTCAAAGCCGTCGAACTCCTTGTCCGTGAACACGCGGGTCATCTGACGAGCGCGGTCGGGACGGAAGTTGAAGAAGATGGCCGCGTCGCCCTCGTGGATGCCCTCGTTGTGGGCAGCGAAGGGCTCGACGAACTCGTCGCCGCGCGGATCCTTCTCGTAGTAGGCCTTGATACCGGCAACGGGGTCGGTGTCAGCATCGGACGCGTTGACCATGACGTCGTAGGCGCGCTGGATGCGCTCCCAACGATTATCGCGGTCCATGGCCCAATAACGGCCCGAGACGGTGGCAACGCGAGCGTCGCAACCGGTCTCCTCGGAGATCTTAGCCAGGAAGGCGCAGAACTCGCTCATGTAGCCGGCACCGGACTGCGGGTCAACGTCGCGGCCATCCATGAAGGCGTGGACGCGAACGGTCTTGACACCGTGCTCGGCAGCCATCTTGACCAGGGCCTCGACGTGGTTCATGTGAGAATGAACACCGCCAGGGCTCATAAGGCCCATGAGGTGCAGGGTCTTGCCTTCGGCCTTGACGTCGTCCATAGCCTTGACGAAGACCTCGTTCTTGGCGATGGAGCCGTCCTTGATGGCGTTGTTGATGCGCGAAAGCTCCTGGAACACGATGCGACCGGCACCGATGTTGAGGTGACCCACCTCGGAGTTGCCCATCTGACCGTCGGGAAGGCCCACGTCCTCGCCCGAAGCACCGAGCGTGGTGTGAGGATACTTCTCGTACAGGCTATCAAGGAAGGGCGTCTTGGCAGCGGCGACGGCGTTCTCGCCATCAGCCGGAGCAAGGCCGCAGCCATCCATGATGATCAGGAGTGCAGGAAGATGACGCTGTGCCATATGTCCTACTCGCCTGCCTTGACGACCATAGAGGCGAAGTCGGCAGCCTTGAGCGAAGCGCCGCCCACGAGGGCGCCGTCAACGTCGGGCTTGGCGACGAGCTCGGCAATGTTGCCGGGCTTAGCGGAACCGCCGTAGAGAACGCGGATGCCGTTAGCGAGCTCCTCGCCGAACATCTCCTTGAGGGTCTCACGGATAGCGCCGCAGACCTCCTGAGCGTCCTCGGCGGTAGCGGTCTTGCCGGTGCCGATAGCCCAGATGGGCTCGTAGGCGACGACGACCTGCTTGGGGCAGGTGATCTCAAGACCAGCAAGGCCAGCCTTGACCTGGTTCACGACGTGCTCGACATAGGTGCCAGCCTCGCGGACCTCGAGGGACTCGCCGCAGCAGAAGACGGGAACAAGACCGGCGGCAACGAGGGCCTTGGCCTTCTTGTTCTGGTCCTCGTCGGTCTCGTGGAAGTAGTCGCGACGCTCGGAGTGACCGATGATGCAGTAGGTGCAGCCAGCGGACTTGAGCATGTCGCAAGAGGACTCACCGGTGAAGGCACCCTTGGCCTCCCAGTACACGTTCTGTGCACCGAGGGCGATGGGGGCAGCCTGAATGCGGTCATGAACCGTGGTGATGTCAATGGTCGGAGGGCAGACGAGCACCTCGACGCCAGCCGGAACCTCGGGCAGAGCCTGAGCCAGCTCGTCGGCGAGCTTGGCGGCCTCGGCGACGTCGTTGTTCATCTTCCAGTTACCAGCGATAAGAAGGGTGCGATTAGGCATCGAGAAGCGCCTCCACTCCGGGCAGGGCCTTACCCTCGACGAGCTCCATGGAAGCGCCACCACCGGTGGAGATCCAGCTCATCTTGTCGGCCAGGTTGAACTTGTTGACAGCCGCGACAGAGTCACCACCGCCGATGATCGAGGTGCAGTCGGCCTCGGCGACGGCCTCGGCGATAGCCTGGGTGCCGTGAGCGAAGTTGTCGAACTCGAAGACGCCCATGGGGCCGTTCCAGAACACGGTCTTGGCGCCCTTGACGGCCTCGGCGTAGAGCTCCTCGGTCTTGGGGCCGATGTCCATGCCCTCACGATCGTCGGGGATAGCGTCGGAAGCGACAACCTCGGGGACAGCGTCCTCGCCAAAGTGATCGGCAACGCGGTTGTCGATGGGGAGCAGGATCTTGACGCCCTTTTCCTCGGCCTTCTTGAGCATCTCGCCGGCGCGCTCGACCCAGTCCTCTTCCTTGAGGGACTGACCGACGGTCAGGCCCTGAGCCAGGAAGAAGGTGTAGGCCATGCCGCCACCGATGATCAGGGTGTCAGCGGAGTCGATGAGGTGATCGAGAACGCCGATCTTGGAAGAAACCTTGGAACCGCCGACGATAGCGACGAAGGGGCGCTCGGGCTCGGCGAAGATGCCGGTCAGCGTGTCGACCTCCTTCTCGAGCAGGAAGCCGGCGACGGCAGGCAGGTAAGCGGCGGGGCCCACGACGGAACCCTGGGCGCGGTGAGCGGTGCCGAAGGCATCGAGAACGAAGACGTCACCATAGGAAGCGAGCTTCTTGGCGATCTCGGGATCGTTCTTCTTCTCACGCTTGTCGAAACGGACGTTCTCGAGAACGAGGACCTTGCCCGGCTCGACGGCGGCGACAGCCTCAGCAGCCTTCTCGCCGTAGGTGTCGGCGACAAAGGCAACATCGAGACCAGAGAGCTCAGCGAGCTTCTTGGCGACAGGCTCAAGGGAGAGCTCAGGCTGGAAGCCGGTGCCCTCGGGACGGCCGAGGTGGCTCATGAGGATGACGCGAGCGTTGTGCTCAACGAGGTAGTTGATGGTGGGCAGGGCAGCCTTGATGCGGGTGGTGTCGCCAACGACGCCATCCTTGATAGGCACGTTGAAGTCAACGCGGACGAGAACGCGCTTGCCGTCGACATCGATGTCGCGGACGGTCTTCTTGGTAAAGGCCATGTTTGCTTCTACCTTTCGTACGTGTCTGCCTCCCATTACGGCAGACGATTTCCTATAAAAAGGGCGCGACCCTAGGGTGTAAGCCCTATAAGGCCGCGCCCTTCTTTAGACGCTCAACGAGCTATTCGCTAAAAGCTAAATTAAGCAACGAACTTCTCGAAGTACTTGATGGTGCGGACCATCTGAGAGGTGTAAGAGTTCTCGTTGTCGTACCAAGAGGTGACCTGAACGAGGGTCTGGCCGTTGCCGAGGTCAGAGCACATGGTCTGAGTGGCGTCGAAGATGGAGCCGTGGGTCTCGCCGATGATGTCGGTGGAGACGATGTCGTCCTCGTTGTAACCGAAGGTCTCGGAGATGGTGGAAGCGTAGGCCTTCATAGCGGCGTTGACCTCGTCGACGGTGACCTTCTTGTCAACGACAGCGTAGAGGTTGGTGATGGAGCCGGTCGGCGTCGGGACGCGCTGGGCGGCACCGATGAGCTTACCGTTGAGCTCGGGGAGAACCAGGCCGATAGCCTTGGCAGCACCGGTGGTGTTGGGGACGATGTTGACGGCGCAGGCGCGGCTACGACGCTTGTTGCCCTTGCGCTGCGGGCCGTCGAGCGGCATCTGGTCGCCGGTCCAGGCGTGAATGGTGGTCATGATGCCGGACACGATGGGAGCGAAGTCGTTCAGACCCTTGGCCATCGGGGCGAGGCAGTTGGTGGTGCAGGAAGCAGCGGAGATGATGTTGTCCTCAGCGGTCAGCGTCTCGTGGTTGACGTTGTACACGATGGTGGGCAGATCGCTGCCGGCCGGAGCGGAGATGACGACCTTCTTGGCGCCAGCGTTGATGTGGGCCTGAGCCTTAGCCTTGCTGGTGTAGAAGCCGGTGCACTCGAGAACGACGTCGACGTCGAGGTCGCCCCAAGGCAGGTTGTTGGCGTCGGCCTCCTTGTAGATCTTGATCTCCTTGCCGTCAACGGTGATGGAATCCTCGCCAGCAACGACCTCGTGATCGCGAGCGTAGTTGCCCTGCGTGGAGTCGTACTTCAGCAGGTAAGCGAGCATATCGGGAGAGGTGAGGTCGTTGATAGCGACAATCTCGGAGCCCTCATGACCGAACATCTGACGGAAAGCCAGACGACCGATGCGACCGAAGCCGTTAATAGCAACCTTTACTGCCATTGTGTCTCCTTTCGTAAGGCCCCCGCAAGCTACAGCGCCCGCCGTTGAGGCCCACAAACTAACCACTCGCCTAATATACCTTTTTTTTGACTTGAATTTCACGAGAATGCTCGAAATTGAAAATCAAATTTACGTTAAAACGTTTTAAAGAATAAAATAGCAGCTAAATCCGTATATACGTCAATACTTTAAACTACTTGTTTGCTTCAATGAGCTTTTCAAGACGTAAAACACGATGGTAGAGGGCCGACTTCGACAAGGGAGGGTCAGCCATCTCCCCTAAATCACGCAGCGACAGATCGGGATAGCGCTCGCGCAGGTCGCAAAAGACCGCCAAGGCATCCGGAAGCGCATCGCGAAGGCCGCGCTGCTCGAGCTCATCGATAAGCGCAAGCTGATGTTGGGCAGCACCGGCGCTTCTGGTCTGGTTGGCGAGCTCGGCGTTCACGCGACGGTTCACATCGTTCTTAACCAACTTGACCGCGCGCGCCTCCTCAATCTCGGCAACGCTGCGCTTGGCACCAATCAGCTTTAATAGATGCTCGATTTCCTCGGCGCTCTTAATGTACACGGCATATGACCCCCGCCGTGCATTAACACGAGCATGGACCCCAATCTGCCCCAACAGGTCGCAAAGCCCCTTAGCATATTGCTCGCCCTGCACCGCGATCTCCAAATGAAAATCGCCGCGCGGATCGGCCACGAAGCCACCCGCGATGAGCGCGCCGCGGATGTAGGCAAGCCTGCAGCAGGGACGGGCAACGATGTGTCGGGGAACACCAGCGACGAGCCCTCCCCTGCGGTCTAGAATGCCCAGCAGCACCAGAGCCTTGTCCAGGTCGGGTTGATCGGGCAGGGTAATGAGATAATTACGGACCTTATGCAAGACCGATTTACGAACGGTGAATTCCGTTTTGAGCTTAAGGATGCGATGTGTCAGCGTGATCATCGTGCGTGCGACGGCTCCCGTCTCAGTCGCAACCGTCAAACGATACCGCCCAGAGCCGGTAAGCGAGAGCGTACCACTCACGCGCGTGAGGGCGGCAAGTGTCGACAAGTCGCAGTATTCACATTCGGGTTCGCAGCGCGCAAGCTCGTCGCGCACCTCAGCGGTAAACGACATGCAGGCCTATGCCTTCGTGTTGGCGCGCGACAGATCGCGGTGGGAGATGCTCACGTGATACTGGGCGCCTTCCAGGTAACGGGCCGTGGCCTCGGCAATGGCGACGCTACGGTGCTGTCCGCCCGTGCAGCCGATGGCGATAGAAAGCTGCGGTTTACCCTCCGCGATATAGCCCGGCATCACCGTATCGAGTAGCCGTGTCCAAGCCTTCCAAAACTCCTGCGTCTTGGGATGGTCCAGAACAAAATCCGAGACCTTTTTATCGAGACCGGTCATCGTGCGCATCTCGGGATCGTAGAACGGATTGGGCAGGAAGCGGACGTCGATCATAATGTCCGCCTCGACGGGCATGCCGTGCTTAAAGCCAAACGAGAACACATGGACGTCCATGAGCTGTTGGTCGGACAGTTCGGAAAATGCCATACGTAGCTTGTTGCGCAGCGCAGAGGTGCGCAGACGGCTCGTGTCGATAATCATATCGGCTCGATCGCGCACGCCCTGCAGCTGAAGGCGCTCGCGCTGAATGGCATCGGCCGTAGTCTCCCCCGGTTTGGCAATGGGATGACGGCGGCGGTTTTCGCTATAACGACGGATCAGCACCTCGTCAGAAGCCTCTAGGAACACGATGTCGCAGCTCATCTCGCGTTCTTCGAGCGCGGCGACCGCATCGAGCAACTCGTCAAACAGTCCCTGGCTACGCAAATCGCAGGTGACGGCGAGATGCCTGCCCACGCCCGTATTGATGCCGACGAGCTCGGCAAGCTGGGCGATCAGACGCGGAGGCAGGTTATCGATGCAAAAATAGCCCATGTCCTCGAACACGTGCATGGCCTGCGTGCGGCCCGATCCGGACATTCCGGTGATGATGACGATATCGGGGATGCGCTCCGAGCGCTCCGCCGCATCCATGGCATCTCCCTTTTGCATGTGTTGCCTCCCGAAAACAAGCGCGGGACCCAGCAACCCGGATCCCGCGCGGTCAATTGCCTATATTGAGTATACCGCCCCGAGCGGATACGAGGCCTGTCTTACGCCTCAAGCGCAGCCTTGAACCAACTCGTAATACTCGTGGGATGCGTGATGGCAGTGCCGACGACAACGGCCCAAGCGCCAGCATCGATCGCGGCGCGAGCCTCCTCGGGCGTGTGCACACGGCCCTCGCAGATGATGGGAAGACCGGGGAATTCCTCGGTCGCCTGACGCAGAAGCGGAAGATCGGGGCCATCGGCCATGGTGCAGTCGATGGCGGCGACACCATGAGAAAGCGTGGTGGATACAAGGTCGAAGCCCATATCAACCGCACGGCGAATGTCCTCGATGGTGGCACAATCCGCCATCAGGAGCACACCCTCCTCGTGCAGCGGACGGAAGGTGTCCTCGACGGTCTTGCCATCGGGACGCGGACGATCGGTGGCATCGATCGCCACGATATCGGCACCCGCGGCAACGCAGGCGCGAGCGTGACGCAGCGTCGGCGTGATGTAAACGCCCTCGTGCCCATCCTTCCACAGGCCGATAACAGGAACCTCACAGCGACCCTTAATGGCGGCAATGTCGGCAAGGCCCTGACAGCGAATGGCGGCGGCGCCGCCAAGCTCGCAAGCGCGAGACATTTGAGCCATGGTCTCGGGCGTACGAAGCGGCTCGCCCATATACGCCTGAACGCTCACGACGAGCTTGCCCTTCAGGGATTGAATCAAAGGATCGACGGTCATGTTCGACTCAACCTTTCTCAAAACAGCCTTCTGAGACACCGCACCTTGACGTTCAAACCGTCGCTCGCGTACCGAAGTACGCTTCGCTCCTCTTTCACGTCAATCTGCGGCACCTCAGAAGGCGCACTTGGTAGTTATGTTTACTTCAACGACGCAAGAAGGTGTTCGGCGGCACCGATGAGCGGAGCATCGCCCTCCAGAGAACCGATGAGGATCGGCGTGTCCTGAAGCGGATCGAGCGCCTGGCTGGCATAGCCCTCGTGCACCGAATCCTTCCACGTCTGCGAACGCCAATCGGGACCTTGGTGAATCACGCCGCCCGAAAGCACGATGACCTCAGGGTCCAGGATGTTAGCGAGCGAGCCCAAGCTGGCACCCAACGCAAAGCCGGCATCATGGATGACCTCGGTCGCCTTTGCGTCGCCTGCACGGCACAGGTCGTTCACATCGCGACCGACCGAAGGACGGCTGGGGTCGACACGGCCAAAGCGCTCATCGTACATACGACCAATGGAAGTGCCCGAAGCAACCGACTCCAGATGGCCGGAACGCCCGCAGGCGCAGGGAATGCCGGCGGCAGCCGAGCACTCGATGTGGCCCATATGGCCAGCAGCACCATGGAAGCCCTGCATCACGCGGCCGTTCTCGACATATGCGCCGCCGATGCCCGTACCGATGCCAAGACACAAGACGGAGAACTTACCCTTGCCGACGCCCCAGTGGGCCTCGCCCAGTGCATGAGCCTGCACGTCGCCTACAACGGCAACGGGAAGACCGAGGTCCTCGCGCAGACGCGGCCCCAACTGAACGCCGGACCAGCCGGGCATGATCTCGTTGGCATACGCGATGGCGCCCGTCTTGGGATCGACGACGCCGGCGGCACCGATACCGACGCCAAGGACCTCGACATCGGGATTCGCCTCGAGAGCAGCCTTGATGGACGCCTCGATACGCTGGAAGACGGCCTCGCCGCCCTCCTGGGCCTCGGTAGGAACCTCGGCCTCAAAAACAGGATGGGGCACGCTGCCGTCAGCCGGGTACTCCATGATGGCAGTCGCGATCTTAGTTCCGCCGATATCGACAGAGCAGACGTACTTGTTCTCCATGTCGCTCTCCTTCGGAGATAAAAACAACTACAGGAAATGCGCCGTCAGGCTAGCCGTCACAGCGCAGTAAAGGTTTTCCAGGTGTCCGAGATCGCCGAGAAACCGTGTGGCCATTGACCTAATGGGTCATGACCACACGGTTGAACGGCGAGGTCGGGTGCCTGGGAAGCTTTACAGGAGACCGTTGTCCTGAAGGACCTTCCTAATCGCCTCGACGTTCTCGCCGGTCATGGCCTTCACCGGGCGCGGCATGGTCGGGCTGTCGAAGATACCCATGAGGTTCATAGCAGTCTTGAAGGCGCCGACGCCACCGGCATAGCCCTGGACGCCCGAGGTGACATCCCAGATGTGCGAAATCTCATTGAGGCGATCCTGCTCGGCCTTGACGGTAGCCCAGTCACCAGCCTGAGCGGCCTTCCATTGACGCACGTAGCCCTCAGGCTCAACGTTGGCGAGGCCCGGGACGGAACCGTCGGCACCACCGAGGTAAGCGCCGTCGACAACAACCTCGTGACCGGTGAGGATGCTCATCGGATGGCCGTTCTTCTCGTTCTCCTGAACGAGGTAGCGGAACGAGATGTCATCACCCGAGGAATCCTTGACGCCGGCCAGAACGCCCTCGGCACCGAGCTTGGCAAGGAGCTTCCAGGGGAGCTTGGTGTGGACGCACACGGGGATGTCGTAAGCGAAGATGGGCAGGTCGAGCTCCTCATGCAGGATGCGGAAGTGCTCCTCGACCTCGGTCATGCCCTGCAGGGCATAGAACGGGCAGGTGGCGACGAGGGCATCGGCGCCCAGCTCCTGAGCGACCTTACCGTGCTCGATCATGCGCTCGGTCTCGGTGTCGATGATGCCGACCAGAACGGGAACGCGGTGGTCGACGATACGAACGGCCTCGGCGATAATCTGGCGACGGCGCTCGTCGGTGGAGAAGACGACCTCGCCCGAGGATCCCAAGAAGAACAGGCCATCGACGCCGGCATCGATCATGCGGTTGATGCTGCGCTCAAAGGAGGCAACGTCGAGCTGGTGATCTTCGGTATCGGGAACAACGACGGGAGGGATAACGCCGGTGAATTTCTGAGTTGCCACAAGAATCTCCTTAGCTGTCTGGCGGGCGGCCCTATGCCACCCACTCTTGTTGGCAGTGTCCAGGCCGTCTAGGCCAAAGAACACGAGTAGAACGTTTGGTTAAAAAAGTCGACAACTTCGTTTTCGAACGCATTGATGCGCTCGTGAGCGTATTTTGCATAGATAATATGCCTCCGGTCACACTCAAGACCGTTGAATACGGCAAACTGATCCTTGGGATCGCTCACGGTATCCATAAGCGATGTGCCCATGAGCACCGATCCGCGCACCCGAGACGACAGCGTCTCGAGGCCGCCAGGAAGCGGATTGGCAACCGCCGTGCAGGCGAGGCCCCGCTCGTCCAGAGCAGAAACCGCCAGCGCGACTCCGCCCCCAAGGCCCTCGCCCCATGCAAAGATGCGGTCGGGATCCATGCCATCAAGATTGCGCGCCACCTTCGCCAGCGCGCAACCCCAACGGACGCGCTCGACAAAAGCGGGCGAAGCAATCCCCCACTGCAGGTCGTCCGCACCAGCAACATCGTCATCCAGCGCAAGGACGGCATACCCCATGGCGGCAAATCTCGTCATGTGATGCCAGCCGCGCACAGGCCGATCGATGTCGTGGAACATCAGGCACAGCGGCACGCGCTCAGATACTCGGGCACGACCGACAGGCTCGATCAAACGCGCGTGGACCACATCGCCACTAAGCTCAAAGGAAACCTCGGAGTAGCGGGCATACGGATTGGCGAAATCGATCGCCGTAATACTCGGCCCGCAAACCTCAAGGTCCGAAGCGGCTATCTCTAATTCGGAAACATCCGCAGAAGCATCACCGCGCCAATCCCGGAAATCAGCGAGCCTTGACGAAACCGTCCCGGGAATCCCCACAAGGTCGGGGACAATCAGCTCGCCGACATTGCTCTCGCACTTAGACATGAGCCTCCCCTCCCTTGCAGAAAAACGGAATGATCAGATCGTCAAAATCCTGAATCTCCTCGTGGCCAAAGCCTTCAAAGAACTCATGACGCTTTTCACAGGTCAGGTTGTTATAGACCGCAAACTGCGTCGCTGGAGGACAGACGGTATCGGCTGTGCCGGTGCCAAACAGCACGGGGCATTTGACCATAGGGGCAAAGTTCTTGGAATCGAAGTACGCCAGCTTGGCATAGGCTTCGTCGATACGAGTCGAGTCCTCGTCAAACCAGCGAGACCAATAGCGCAGGCCCTCGTAGGCAATGTCGTCGGCATCCAAATCCCAGACCAGGCGGAAATCCGACAGGAAGGGATAGAGGATGGCGGCGCGATTGATAAGCTCGCTGTTAAGTGCACAGGTCGCAATGCCCAAACCGCCGCCCTGCGACGCGCCGTTCACAAACACACGGGCAAGATTGATGCCCTCGAGCTCGCGAACGATGCGACACAGGATGCGAATATCTTGGTGCAAGCGGACATAGTAGAGGTTGGCCGGGTCGCCGTCGATACCGGCGACGATATGGCCCACGACCGTTGTGCCCTCAAATCCACCAATGTCCTCGGAGGGACCTCCTTGACCGGGGCAGTCGAGGGCGATGAGTGCCATGCCCATGCCCGCAAACGACGCCTGCTCAAACCAGCTGCGGCTTGCACCCGGATATCCATGGAACTGAAGTACCAATGGCACGGGCTCGTCCGAGACGGGTTTAAGGTACTTGGCATGCAGGCGAGCGCCACACATGCCGGTATACCAGAGGTCGAAAAGCTGGCAGGTCACGGCATCTGTGACCGATGCCGTCTCGATCGCATAGTCAAGCCCGACCGCGTCGGCCTCGGCCATGCGATCCTTCCAAAAGAGATCGAAATCTGATGGACGGGGCATGGCGCCTCGATATTCACCAAATTGATGTTGTAGCTCCTGAGCACTTGGCATGGCTCGTGAACCCAACCTTTCGAAATCGCAACGGAGGTGCGCCCGGCAAGGGAACCGGGCGCACGGGAGGGAAAGCGAGGCTACTCGCCGAGCTTGGGATGCAGCAGCGACGGCGCAGCGCCGAGCAGCATCTTGGTGTAGGGGTCCTGGGGGTGCTGGAAGACCTGCTTGGCCTCGCCCTGCTCGACGATCTTGCCGCCATTCATAACGATGATGTCGTCAGAGATATAGCGGACCGTCTGGATGTCATGGCTGATGAACACCATGGCCAGGCCGAGCTCCTTCTTAAGGTCGGTCAGCAGGTTCAGAATCTGCGCGCGGACCGAAACGTCCAGAGCCGAGGTTGGCTCGTCGGCGATGATGGCATCGGGGTTCAGCGACAGGGCACGGGCAATTGCGACGCGCTGGCGCTGGCCGCCCGAAAGCTGGCCGGGAAGAACCTCGGCGGCGGAGCTGGGCAGACCGGTGAGCTCCAAGAGCTCCTTGACGCGCTTCTCCTGCTCGGCCTCGGTACCCAGGTTGTGGACGCGCATGGGGTCGAGCAGTTGCTCGCGAACGACCATACGGGGGTTGAGTGCCGTGGCCGGGTTCTGGAACACGACCGAGATGACGCGACCCATGTGGCGACGGTCCTCGGCGGTACGTTTGGTAACGTCCTTGCCCTTAAAGTAGACCTTGCCGCTCGTGGGGGCCTGCAGGCCGCACATGACGTTGGCGGTGGTGGACTTACCGCAACCGGACTCGCCGACGATGCCGATCGTCTGACCGGGCATGAGCCTAATCGTTACACCCTGGACGGCGTGAACCAGGTTAGGGTGCAGAATCGAGCCGGTACGGGTCCTAAAGGTGACGTGGACGTCATCAAGGAAGATGATCGGCTCGACGCCGTTGACTGCGGTCTCGCTCATCTACATCACCTCCGCGTGAGGGGTCAAACCATTTGCCTTGAGCACCTCGTCGGGGAGCTCGGAATAGAAGTGCTCGGTGCCGGGCACGCGCTTGAAGACCGGACGGGTGTCCAGGCCAATACGCGGATGGCTCGAGCGGGGCGCGAAGCGATCGCCCTTGGGGAAATCGCGCGGGCTCGGAACGGCGCCGGGCACCTGGTGCAGGCGGCCCGAACCGCTCTCGATGGACAGAACGGAACCCAGAAGACCGCGGGTGTACTCGTGGATCGGGTTGGTGAGCAGCTCCTTGGTGGGCGCCTGCTCGATAACCTGACCGGCGTACATCACCGTGATGTTATGGGCGACCTCGGCGACCAGCGCCAGGTCATGCGAGACGAAGATCATGGCAAAGCCGAGCTTGGCCTGAAGGTCGTTGAGCAGCTTGATGACCTGCTTCTGGACGGTAACGTCCAGAGCGGTCGTGGGCTCGTCGCAGATGACCAGCTTGGGGTCGCGGGTAAGGGCCATAGCGATCAGGACACGCTGACGCTGGCCACCGGAAAGCTCATGCGGGTAGCTCTCGAGCGTACGCTTGGGGTCGAGGCCCACGAGCTCCAGGAGTTCCTCGGCGCTGCGGGTGCCGCCGCGCTTGGTGAGCTGCTTCATCTGGGCAGAGATGAGCATGGAGGGGTTGAGCGAGGACAGGGCGTCCTGATAGACCATAGCGATATCGGTACCGCGCAGGCCGAACCACTCCTTCTTGCTCATCTTGAGCAGGTCGCGGCCCTCCCAGAGGACCTCGCCGGAAAGGTGCTCGTCATCGTCGGTCAGGCCCATGATGGCCAGCGTGGTGATGGACTTACCGCAACCGGACTCGCCCACCAGGCCCATGGTCTGACCAGGACGGACGTCAAAGTTGACATGGTCGACGACGTTGATATCGCCGTGATGCTCAAACTGGATGCAGAAATCGCGGACCGAAAGGATCGGTTCGACAGACTCGTCGGGCACATGGCGATCGTCACGCTTGAGCTCGACATCGCGCAGGGCGCCAAGGCGAGCGGAGAGGGACTGGGCCTGCTCCTTGTAGGCGCGAACGGGGTCAGAGACCAGCAGGTCGGCCTCGCGACGCTTGGAGGAATCGGTCGGATCCAGGGCGGCGGAGGGAGCAGCGGCCATGGCGTCGGTAATGCCCTCGGAGAGGATGTTGAGTGCCAGGCAGGTGATCATGATGGCCAGGCCCGGGAACAGCGCCTGCCACCAACGGCCGGCGAGCACGCCGCCGCGGGCGTCGGCGAGGATGTTGCCCCAGGTAGCGGTGGGCTCCTGGATACCAGCGCCGATGAAGGTCAGCGAGGCCTCGAAGATGATGGCGTCGGCGACCAGGGTAACGGTGAAGACCATGATCGGGGCGATGCAGTTACGCAGAACATGCTTGATCAAAATCCACGGAGCCTTGGCGCCGGAAACGATGACCGCGCGGACATAGTCCTCGCCGTACTCGGACACGATGTTGGCGCGCACGATACGGGCAATCTGCGGAGTGTACATAAAGCCGATGGCGAAGATGATCGACGGCACGGAGTTGCCCAGGATGGAGACGAAGACGGCCGCGAGGGCGATGCCCGGGATGGACATGATGATGTCCAGGATACGCATGATCGTCTCGGAAACGGCCTTGCGCGAAACCGCCGCAAGGGCGCCCACGACCGAGCCGCAGACCAGAGCCATGGCAGTGGCGCCAAAGCCGATAATCAGCGAGTAACGACCACCGTAGAGCATGCGCGACAGAATGTCGCGACCCTTATCGTCGGTACCGAAGATAAATCCGTTGCCGGGAGCCTGGCGAGCCGTAAAAATCTCGACCGGGCTATAGGGGGCAAGAAGGGGCGCCAGAATCGCAGTCAGGGCGACCAGCACCAACACGACGGCGGCAATCTTAGAAGACAGCGTCATCTTCTTCCAGCCACCGAGCTTGAGCCCCTTGGAGGCAGCCTTCTCGAGCTGCTCGGTTTGCTTCTCTCGAATCTTTACCATAATCTACACCGTCCTGATGCGCGGGTTGATGAGCAGGTAGAGCATGTCAACCACGATGTTGATGATGATGAAGGCAAGAGCAACGACGATAACGACGCCCTGAACCAGGTTCGCCTCGTTGCCCTGAACGCCCTGCAGAATCGCGGTGCCCATGCCGGGGAGGTTGAAGATAACCTCGATGACGACGGCGCCGCCCATGAGGTAACCGATCTTAAGACCGAGGGTGGTGACCGGGGTGATCAGCGCATTGCGAAGAACGTTGATGCCGACGACGACCTTCTCGGGAACGCCGGCGCCGCGAGCCATACGGACATAATCCTTGTCGAGCTCCTCGACCATGGCGGTACGCACGATACGAGTCATCTGGCCCGTCAGCGGAAATGCCAAGGCGATAGCGGGCATGATCATACGTCCCAGATAGCCAACCGGATTCGTGGTGAAGTGAGGCAGAGCACCCGATGCCGGGAGCACCTTAAGGTAGGAAGAGAACAGCAGGATCAACAGAACGGCAAGCCAGAACGACGGGGTTGCCAAGCCGGCGATGGAAAAGACGCGGATCACTTGGTCCGGCCATTTATCGCGATACAGTGCCGCGATGACGCCGAGCAAAAACGAAACGACTGCACCGATGGCAAGACCGATAAAGGTCAGCTGCATCGTGACGGGCAGGGCCGTGGAGATGCGCTTGGCAACGGAGTTGCGAGCAGCACCATAGGTGCCCATGTCGCCATGGATCAGGTCGCCCATATAGCGCACGTAGCGCACGGGCCAGGGGTCGTCCAGACCATACTTCTCATGGTACTCGGCAACCGCCTCGGGCGAGGCACCGTCACCCAACGCCGTGTAGGCGGGGTCGGTCTTGGAGAACGACATAAGGAAGAACACCAGGACGGTGACGCCCAATGCCATGATCGGCAGCGCCACAAGACGCCTTCCAATCAAACGTAGCAAGTTGTTCACGTTCTCTCCCCTTTCTTTTGTCGGTAGGACCAACTGGTATATGAGTACGGATACTCATTACAAGACCCGAGCGACATCGTTGCCGCCCGGGTCTTTGTTTCAACTATGAGGATACGGTCCCAACGGCCGACATCCTGCATACAGACTCAAGCGAGTCTTACGCCTTGACGGTCGCAACGCCCCTGAAGGACATGCTCGTCGTGCCGATGCCCTTGAAGCCATCGAGGGCCTCGCCGTTGGGCGCAGTGGACGGATCGTCCCAGGAAGCGGAGACGGTCTTGACGTGGACAACGGGGTACAGAACGGCGTTGTCGGCAATGATGTCGAAGCACTCGTTCCACTTCTTCTGCTGCTCGTCGCCCTCAGCGGCAAGAGCCTCGTCCATGAGACCGTGGAGCTTCTGCCACTCAGCGGACTCCTTCCACGGGCAACGGGTCTGCATCCAGACGTTGTCGCCGTACCACCAGTTGAGCAGCAGGTCGGGGTCAGCGCCGAAGCAGGAAGGATCGCCAGGGGCAAGGAGGATATCGTAGGCCTCGCCGCCGTCGATGGCAGCGTAAGTGGCCGGCGAGGTATCGGTCTGGATGGTCACATCGAAACCGAGAGCGTCGAGGTCGTTCTTGACCTGGGCGGCCATACCCTTAATCTGCTCGTTGTCGGTGGTGCGCAGGGTGATGGCACCCGGGGTGATGCCAGACTCCTCGATGAGCTTCTTAGCCTTCTTGGCGTCGGTCTTGTACACCGTGGAAGCCTCATGATAGTTGGTGAAGCTCTTGGGCAGGTAGCAGCTGGCAGCGGTGGCAAGGCCGGCGAAGGTGTTGCTGACCATCTTCTCGGTGTCGAGCGCATACATGACAGCCTGACGGACCTTGACGTTGTTCCAAGGCTCCTTGGCGACGTTGAACATGATGAAGCGGGTGCCGAAACCCTGAACGTTATCGATCTTGCAGCCGGCGCTCTCGAGCTGGTCGACGGCGTCAGCGGTAACGAGCTCCATAACGAGCGTGGAGCCCTCCTGCTGAGCGGTAACGCGAGCGGTGGGGTCGGTCAGGATGCTGTACTGGATCTTCTTATCCTCGGCAGCGTACTCACCGTTGTACTCGGGGTTGGGAACCAGGGTGATCTCGGTATCGGAGATAGAGTCGTACATCCAGGGGCCGGAGCCGATCGGCTGCTTGGCGCGATCCTCCTCGGTCTGGGTGGCCGGGGTAACGCGGACGATGGCCAGACGATCCTTGAGCAGGGAGAAGTTGGGGACCTTGGTCTTGACCGTCACGGTGCTGGGGTCCTTGGCCTCGATGGACTCGAAGGGCTGGAAGAACGGAGCATAGGTAGCGGAAGCGGCGCAAGCGGTGTAGGAGGCGACAACATCGTCAGCGGTGACCTCGGTGCCATCGGAGAACTTTGCGCCCTTGCGGATGGTGACCTCGAAAGTGGTGTCGTCCACAGACTTGGGATCGTCGGTGGCGAGCTCTTTGAAGGTGCTGTAGTCGTGGTAATCGATGCCGTAGAGGCCCTCGACGACGTGCCAGTTAGCACCCAGGCCCACAGCGGAGCCGGTGCTGGCGGGATCGAAGCTGGACGGAGCGTAAGCGGAACCAGCGGTGATCACGCCGCCGCCACGATTGGCGGAATCGGTGGAACCGGAAGCGGAACCCTCGTCGCTAGAGCTGCCACCGCAGCCGGTGAGACCAAGCCCTGCGACAGCAGCGACGCTGCCGGTGAGACCGAGGAACGAACGCCTGGACATACCCTTGTTGATGATGGCCATGTCTTCTCCTATCAATAGAGAATCTTACTCGGGAGCACCTAGACTTGCCCCCGCGCAACTTGCGGACGATATATACCTTACCTACCGACGAACCCAACTGAGGTGCCGCGCTCGGCGACCGATACATACATACGCTTGAACGGTATTTACTACCGTTCACCGAATTCATTGACAAACGATTCGCCAGACAGTATGTATCGACGAGGTGAGATATCAGTCTTCGTCAACCCGCAGGATAGCAAGGTTGTTCACCATGGCTAGTCAAACGTTTTAGCGTTAATAGAACCCGAAATCGGTTGGTAATCGCCGCGAAATAAATGATTGAAAATCGGCCAATCATGTATATCAGTTGTTTAGAAGCGCATTTAGTTTTCGGAACGGTTGGCCGATGTCTGGGCGCGCTCGGCATTCCATGCAACAAGTGCCTCGTGGACCGCTTTGGCGACATCGGCCGGAACGCCTCGAACTTCTGCAATCTCCTGCTCGCTTGCCGCACGCAAACGCTTCATCGAGCCAAAATGGCGCATAATGGCGCGTTTTCTGGTGGGTCCCACGCCTGGAACGTCATCGAGTACCGAAACCGTCATGGCTTTATCGCGCAACTCGCGGTGGAACGTGATGGCAAATCGGTGGGACTCATCGCGTACCTGTTTAATTAGATAGAGCGAAGCAGACCCGGTCGGCAGCACGACGGGAGTCTCGTCCCAAGGCACAAAAACTTCCTCGTCGGCCTTTGCCAAGCCACAAACTGGTATATCGAGCCCAAGAGCCTCAAGTTGCTTGATCGCAGCGGTCAATTGCGGCTTACCGCCATCGACAACGAGCAAATCGGGGCGCGAGCCAAAGCGCTCGTCGGCCATGCGCTCGGGAGCATAGCGTCGTCCCAAAACCTCGGACATCGACACGAAGTCGTTTGCCTCGTCCAATTCGGCCTGAATTTTAAAACGACGGTACTGGCTCTTGTCGGCGCGCCCGTTGGTAAACACCACCATCGAGGCGACCGTAAAGGTGCCATGCAGTGTAGAGATATCGAAGCACTCGATACGCAACGGCGGCGATGGCAGCGCCAACGCACTTTCGAGCTCCAGGAGCGCTTGATTGGTGCGGTCGTCAGCGTACCCCGTTCGCATCATGTAGCGCATGAGGGCATGGCGCGCATTTTTGGATGCCATATCGAGCAGACGGTGCTTTTCGCCACGCTGCGGCCTATGGAGATGGCAGGAACGCTCGCGCTTGCCCGCAAGCCACTCCCCCAGCGCCTCCGCATCCTCAAGCTCGACGGAAAGGTTGACCTCAGCTGGAATATCAGCCGTCTCGTCGTAATAGCGCTTAAGAAAGCCCGACTGGAGCTCTTCCTCGTCAACATCAAGGCCCTTGTCGAGAATGAACTCGCAGGTGCGAACTGTTCGGCCCTCGCGAACGACGAAGACGCAAGCGGCGGAGATGGTCTCCTCGCGATAGAACCCGATGACATCGATATCGACACTGGAGGGAAAAACGACTTGCTGACGATCGTCCAGACCCCTGATGACCTCCAAACGACGTTTGACGCGTGCCGCGCGCTCAAAGTCGAGCGCCTCGGCGGCATCCGTCATCTCGGAGGTCAGCTCATCGACGACATCCTTGCGATGGCCCGACAAAAAGCGCTCGACACGCTTGACGTTCTTGGCATAGTCTGCCGGGGAAATCGCGCCGACACACGCACCCGGGCCGCGCCCGACATGGTAGTCAAAGCAGGGACGCCCGTTTTGCGCGCAAATCATATTGACGATGTCTTCCTCGCCCTTGTGGGACTCGACGATACGACGACAACGACGCCACTCCGCACAGGATGCGAAGCAGATGGGGATAACTTTGCGCAGCGTATCTATCGTCTCACGTGCCGCACGGCTATCGGTATAGGGTCCAAAATAGCGCGTTCCCGGCTTATGACGCTCACGCGTATATTTGATAGCGGGATACAGGTCGCCCTTTGTAATGGCGATAAAGGGGTAGCTCTTGTCATCCTTGAGGTCGACGTTAAAGTACGGATGGTACTGACCAATCAAATTGCGCTCGAGCACCAACGCCTCATGCTCGGTCTCCACCACGATATAGTCAAAGCTCGCCACCAGCTGCATCATCAGCGGGATCTTTTGACGCTCATCCTGCAGTGTCACGTATTGACGCATGCGGGCGCGTAGGTTTTTCGCCTTGCCCACGTAGATGACATCGCCCTTGGAATCCTTCCAAAGGTAGCAACCGGGTTGTGTAGGAACGCGCGAAACCTGCTCGGCAAGCGTTGGAATGTTGTCGTGACCGGCCACGCGCACCTACTTGCGACGAAGCAGCGCCGAGACCTCGGGCATCTTAAGGACGACGGCAAGGCCAAAGGTAACAGCAAGCGAGACGACACCCGCAACGCAAACGTAGCCAAGAGTAATCAGAATCGAGCCGCCAAGTGCCCCGACAAAGTGCTCAAGCGCCCACATGACGCCGGCGCCTGCGGCAGCACCCAAGACACCGAACAATAGGCCGAAGAAACCGCCGTGCAGGATAGACTTGACCTGAAGGCCATGCAGGCGACGGCGCAGCCACCACAGTGAGCATCCGACCAAGACAACGTAGTCAACGACGTACGAAAGCGCAATTGCCGGCATACCGTAGCCCAGCACCACGCCAAACAGCAGCACCGAACCGGCCTGACCGATAGCGGAGTACAGGCAATAGCGGCTATAAGGTTTCATATCGAGCAGGGCCGAGAAGCTCTTCTGCATCAGCACGACCACGCCGTAGAGCGGCAAGGAAAGTGCCAGATAGATAAGGAACTCCGACACCAGCGCCACGCCGGATTCATCGAACTTGCCGGCGCAGTAGATCATGTTGAGCGGACGGGCGAAGACGATCAGATACAGTGCAAACGGAATCAGGAAGAAGAGCATCTGGGCGACACCGCGCGAAATGCCCGTGCGGACGCTGTCGTAATCCTTCTCCTGTGCGTCGTGAGAGAGCTCGGTATAGAGCGCCGTCGAAAGCGAGGCGGCAATCAGCGCGTAGGGCAGCGTGTACCACAGGCGCGCATAGGCGATGACGGAAGGACCAGTCTCGGGCTGGACCACCAGCGCAGCAGCGTTGGTGATAGAAGTCGAGACAAACATGCACACCGTGGCGAGCAGCGTCGGGATACCGAGCGCAATCGTCTGGCGCAGTGCGGGGTCCTTAAAGTCGATATGGATATGGGGATGCACGCCGTGCTTGCCAAGCGCGGGGATCTGACATGCCATCTGAACAAAGACACCGAGGGTCGTACCGGCCGCAATCAAGATGATGCCGGCACGTTCGCCAAACTGTGCGGACACGGGCGCAAAGCCCATAAAGCTCGCAATGACGATCACATTGTTGAGGACCGGGGCAAACGTCGACCAGAAGTAGTCGCGGTGTGCGTTGAGGACGCCCGAAAACACCGAGCCCAAACCATAAAACAGAATCTGGATGGCAAAGAAACGGAACATGAACGCAGCGGTATCCATGCTGCCGCCGTCACCCGAAAGGAACGATTGCGTCCAGATAAAGCCCGGGGCGAACACGGTCCCCAGCAACGAAATGCCACCCAGCACCAATAGCAGAATACCGAGCAGGTTGCCCACGTACTCGTTCGAGGCCTCGCGACCCTGCTCACGCCTCACGCCCATGTACACGGGCAAAAACGCCGTCACGAGCATGCCGCCCATCACGAGTTCGTAGAGCATATTGGGCAGGTTGTTGGCGACCTGATAGGAGGACGAGAGCAGCGACATGCCGATAGCGGCCGCCATTGCCCATGTGCGGATAAAGCCGGTGACGCGAGACACGATGGTCAGGATGGTCATAAGCCCGGCGGAACGACCAACCGTGGAGTAGTCCGACGAGCCCATATCATCAGTGCCATCTCGCGACGAAGAAGCTTCGGATGAGGGTGTCTGAGGCGCAGATTCTTTTGCAAAATGAGCTCCGCACTTCAATTCTTCCTGCGGCATCGCTCAGTCCTCTCTCGTAATCGGGGCGACCGTCGCCCCGCAAAATGCAATTAAATCATCGGGTGCAAGCTCGAGCTGATAACCACGCTTGCCTCCCGAAATAAAAATGGTATCCCAAAGGACACATGTCTCATCAATGAGCGTCCGGTAGCGTTTTTTCATACCGACCGGACTGCAGCCGCCGCGAACGTAGCCAGTCGCCGCAAGCAAATCCTTCACATGCATCATGGCCAAGGACTTCTCCCCCGCGGCACGCGCGGCGGACTTTAGATCGAGCTCGTCGGCAACAGGGATGCAGCACACGACATGGTCGTTGGACGGCGTCACGCAGACCAAGGTCTTAAATCCTTGTCCGGGCTCCTCGCCAAGCTGCTCCGAAATCGCGACCCCCAGGCCCGCCGACTCATCACCATCGTCTTCGTACGTATGTAGAACATAGGAAATGCCGGCGCTTTCCAGCTCGCGCATCGCATTGGTTTTTGGCGTCTTTACAGCCTTTGCCATGGCATATCCTTTCCCTCGCATTCGGACGCAAGGATTAAGTATATGTCCAATTCGGCTGCATACGTCACTTCGACACAGCAAGCGCCATCGAATCACAAGGAGTCGATGGCGCCCATAAACTGAATCGCCTATTTATTGAGCATCAAGTTGAGCCTGACGCTCCCGGTCACGCCTGAGCAACGGCGCCAAAAACTTGCCCGTATAACTTTGCGGACAGTCCGCAACCTGCTCCGGTGTGCCCGAGACCACGACGGTTCCGCCGCCGTTACCGCCCTCGGGGCCCATATCGATCAGGCGGTCGGCAACCTTGATGACATCAAGGTTGTGTTCAATCACCAGCACCGTGTTGCCCGCATCGACCAAGCGCTGCAGCACATCAAGCAGCTGGCGGACGTCCTCAAAATGAAGGCCGGTCGTCGGCTCATCCAAAATATAGAACGTCTTGCCCGTCTGGCGTCGATGAAGCTCCTTGGCGAGCTTCACACGCTGCGCCTCGCCGCCCGA
Source organism: Collinsella sp. AM17-1 (assembly GCF_003470665.1). GTDB lineage: Bacteria > Actinomycetota > Coriobacteriia > Coriobacteriales > Coriobacteriaceae > Collinsella. The sequence goes on along the minus strand of NZ_QRJZ01000022.1, from coordinate 12,622 downwards.
GAGCGTCGTGGCGGGCTGGCCCAGGCTCACGTAGCCCAAGCCTACATCGTACAGCGTCTGGAGCTTGCGCTTAATCTGCGGGATATTCCCAAAGAAGGCCAGTGCCTCGGTGACGCTCATGTCGAGCACGTCCGAGATGGTCTTACCACGGTAGGCGACCTCAAGCGTCTCGCGGTTATAGCGTTTGCCGCCGCAGACCTCACAGGGGACATAGATATCGGGAAGGAAGTGCATCTCGATCTTAATTTGTCCGTCGCCCTTGCATGCTTCGCAGCGACCGCCGCTCACGTTAAAGGAGAAACGTCCCGGCGAGTAGCCACGCGCCTTCGACTCCGGCGTACTCGCAAACAGCGCGCGAAGATCATCCCACAGGCCAATGTACGTAGCAGGGTTGGAACGCGGCGTGCGACCAATCGGCGACTGGTCGATATCGATAACCTTATCGATACACTCGATACCCTCGAGCTTTTTGTACGGGCCCACAGGACGCGTCGAACGGTGAATGGCATTCGTAAGCGCAGGCGCAATGGTGTCGGTAACCAGGGAGCTCTTGCCCGATCCCGACACGCCGGTAACAACCGTAAGCGTACCAAACTCGATCTTGGCGGTAACGTTTTTGAGGTTGTTGGCGCGGGCGCCCGTGATCTTAAGGCAGCCGCGACCGGGCTTGCGGCGTTCATCGGGAACCCGAATCATTCGCTTGCCGGTCAGGTAGGCACCCGTCATCGAATCGGGGCACGCCATGATATCGGCAGGCGTTCCCGCGGCGACCACGTGTCCGCCGTTCACGCCCGCACCGGGGCCCATGTCGATCACATAGTCGGCAGCACGAATCGTATCCTCATCATGCTCGACGACGATGACGGTATTGCCGATATCGCGTAGGCGCTCAAGCGTCTTGATCAGGCGCTCGTTATCGCGCTGATGGAGGCCGATCGACGGCTCGTCCAAAATGTACAGCACACCCATGAGGCCGGCGCCGATCTGCGTTGCCAGGCGAATGCGCTGGGCCTCGCCTCCGGAAAGCGTCGCCGAGGCACGGTCGAGGGTCAGATAGTCGAGTCCGACATCGACCAGAAAGCGCAGGCGCTCCAGGATTTCCTTAACGATGCGCCCGCCGATAAATTGTTGGCGCTCGGTAAGCTCCAGGCCCTCAAAAAACTCGAGCGACTCGCGGCACGATAGGCAGCAGACCTCGTAAATGGACTTACCGCCTACGGTAACGGCGAGCATCTCGGGGCGCAGACGAGCACCATGGCAACTCGAGCACGGCTCCTCGCGGATGTACTTCTCCAAGCGCGCCTTGGTGTTCTCATTCGTCGTCTCGGTATAGCGCTCGTACAGGATATTGCGCACGCCCGAAAACTTAGTGTCCCACTGGCTGCGGCGCCCATCGAGCTTTTGATAGTCGACCGAAATCTTCTGGTCGCCCATGCCGTCTAAAAACGCGCGACGCACCCGCGGAGGCAGATCCTCCCACGGCGTATCGACGCTCACCTTAAAGTGTTTGCAGACCGCAGCGAAAATCTGCGGATAGTAGTTAGAGTTGCCAAACAGGCTGCCAAAGACCCCGTCGGCGATCGACTTCGAGGGGTCTTCGATTAGGGCCTCGGCGTCGACCGTCTTCTTAAAGCCCAGGCCATCGCACTCGGGGCACGCGCCATAGGGCGCGTTGAACGAGAAATCACGCGGCTGCAGGTCATCGATGGAGTGTCCATGCTCCGGGCACGCTAACGCCAGCGAATACTCCAGCAACTCGCCTTCGGTCCCCTCGGGAGCGTCGCGGTCGGGCAGCAAGTATACGTTCACATTGCCGTGCGCCAGCGCAGTCGCCTGTTCAACGGACTCGGCGATACGGCCCAGAGAGTTCTCACGGATCACGATGCGATCGACCACGACCTCGATATCGTGCTTGAACTTCTTGTCCAGATCGATCGGATCGTCGAGCGAGCGAACCTCGCCGTCGACACGCACGCGGCTAAAGCCCTCGGCGCGAAGGTCCTCAAACAGTTTGGTGTACTCGCCTTTTCGCCCGCGTACCACCGGTGCCAGCACAAACGCGCGGCGGCCCTCCCCCGCCGCCAAGACCTTGTCGGCAACCTGATCGGTCGTCTGACGCTCAATGACACGGCCGCATTCGGGACAGTGCGGGGTGCCCACACGGGCGAACAGCAGGCGCAGATAGTCATAAATCTCGGTTACGGTGCCAACCGTCGAGCGAGGGTTTTTAGACGTCGTCTTTTGGTCGATCGACACCGCCGGCGAAAGGCCGTCGATTGAATCCAAGTCGGGTTTGTCCATCTGGCCCAAGAACTGGCGCGCATAACTCGAAAGGCTCTCGACGTATCGACGCTGGCCCTCGGCATAGATAGTGTCAAATGCCAGCGAACTCTTGCCCGAGCCAGAAAGACCGGTAATGACCACGAGTTGGTCACGCGGAATGGAAACATCGATATCACGGAGGTTGTGCTCACGAGCGCCGCGAATAACGATAGAAGAATCAGACATGGAAGCTCCTTGCCTCCTATTGCATCGAATCATACTGCCGATGAGTTTAGCGCACTCGACGCGCACAGATGTTCGTAATACAAGATTCGCAGACCTTTAGCTTTGCGTATCGGGCGCTTTGTTTCTCGAAATGCCGTGGAAAGGTTACAGTAATCTAATACTGAACTTAATTTGCTGTACCAGAGGAACGTCCATGACCGAAGATATCCCCCTTGAAATCACTTCGAGCGACATGGCCAATCTGCCCATATTCATCGCCGTCCTTATCGTGGCCGCCGTCGTCGTGCGCGTGTATTTTTCAATCAAACGCAACGAAAAGCCACCCATTGCCCGCGTCTTTTGGTGCGCGACGCTCCTCATCCCGCTCGGCATGGTAGCTGCATGGGTTACGAATCAATTGCTCGTAAATGAGGGCAGCTCCCTATGGGTCCTTTCTTATTCGGCGCTCGGTGCTGCCGCCGTCATGCTTCTTGTCGAGCCCTTGGTTTCGGGACTTATCGACCAAACCGACCTTGCGACGGGAACGGTTGCCTGTATTTGCCGTGACATCCTTGTCATCGCCGCTGTTTCAGCGCTCTCGTTCGTTTCACTCGAAATTGCCTGCAACGAAACGTTCTATCGCATTCCCGCCAACTCATTCGGGTTTTCCGTCGGGCTGCTCGCGACGGTTCTGCTCTCCCTTTATTTGCTGGGACAGCGTCATGGAGGCGTCATGGCTCTCGTGCCCGTCGTCTGCTGCATCCTTGGCATTGCCGAGCACTTCGTCATAACGTTTAAAGGCGAAGCCATCCTGCCAAGCGATATCTTGGCCCTTGGCACCGCAATGGAAGTGAGCGAGGGATACGAGTTTACCTTTACCGCCGGAATCGTAACCTCTCTCGCCCTGCTGGAGATTTCCCTGGGGCTTCTTTCGCTCATCCGACCGCGAAAGCTCCGTACGCCCACCCATGTCTTCCCCGCTATCGCCGCTAACCTCTGTGCTTTTCTGCTAGTGACCGTTGTGGGGCTCTCAGGCTTTTCCAACATCGACTTGGAGCAGGCGCTGGATTTTGGATTTGACCGTTGGCAGCCCATCACCACGTATGCGTCTCAGGGTTTTATCACTTCGTTCACCGAAATGGTCAACGAGTTGCCCATTGAGAAGCCCGAAGACTATACGCCCGATGAGGCGCAGAGCATCGAGCAGGAGCTCGCCGCCGCCTACGACAGCACATATGGCTCGAGCGAGCAGCGCGCGGCGGCCGTTGCCCAGTTCAATGAAATCAAGCCGACGATTGTTGCCGTCATGAATGAGAGTTTTAGCGACCTTTCGTGCTTTGAGCAGCTCCAGGCGGCCGGGTACACCGGCCCCGCATTCTACAACTCGCTTCCCGACACACTTGTTCGCGGCACCATGCTAGCTTCGGTCGCCGGTGGCGGAACGGCGAACTCCGAATTCGAATTTTTGACCGGAGCGACAACGGCCTTTGTCGGATTAGGCAAGATCCCCTATCAGCTGTATCAGATGAATGGCGTCAACAGCCTGGCAAAGGACCTTAAAGAGCTTGGGTATACCACTACCGCTATGCACCCGCAAAACCCCGTCAACTACCATCGAGATAAAATCTATCAGCAGCTGGGCTTTGGAGACTTTCTTTCAATCGGCGATTTCGAAGGTGCGCCCTATTACCATGCCGGCGTATGCGACTACGCCACCTACGACAAGATACTCGACCTGCTTAGAACCGACGAAGCGCCACAGTTCATCTTTGACGTCACGATGCAAAATCACGGCGGCTACGACTATGGCACCGTTCCCGCCGAAGAGCTGACAAACTATTGGGTCGAGGGAGCCAGCGAAGGCGCCAACAGCGCGCTCAACACCTATCTCACCTGCATCAACGCATCCGACCGGGACCTCGATTACTTTATCAACGAGCTCCGCAATATCGGCAGACCGGTTGTTCTTGTCTTTTTTGGCGACCATCAGCCGAGCGCCGCAACGACTCTCAACGACGAGCTGTACCCTCAGGAAGATACGGCAAGCCACGCTTTCCGTATCTATCAGTCGACATATCTCGTCTGGGCTAACTATGAGATCGCCGGCAATACCGAGCTCAACGTCTACGACACCGTCGGGGCAAACGAGATTGCAGCCATTACCCTTAATAAGATCGGCGCCCCGCTCACCAATTACCAAAAGGCCCTGCTTGCGACAAGGTCAGATGTGCCCACCATCAATGTCGCCGGCTATCTCGGTGCCGACGGGCTGCGCTACGACTTGGAATCGGAAGACAGCCCATACGCCTCGACGATCGACAAGCTGCAGCGCATGCAGTACCTCGAGTTCGCCAGCAAAGTTCAGTAAGCCCGCCCATTCGCTTGGGCCCATCATATTGCAAGCGCACTCGGCCCAAATGCATCGCAAATGACTCCCGCTCGCAAACGAGGGTACAATGACGCTCGTGTCACATCGCGGGGCCCCGGCCCCAGCATATACAAAGGAGTCATACATGGGTTGCGAACACGCACAGGCCGCCGGCGGACAAACGTCGCCATCGCAATTTGAGGAGAACACGCTGTCCGAGGTCAAGCGCGTCATCGCCGTGCTTTCCGGCAAGGGCGGTGTCGGCAAGTCGTTTGTCACCGGCGCCATCGCCACCAAGCTTGCCCGTCACGGCCACAAGGTCGGCGTCCTCGATGCCGACATCACCGGTCCCTCTATCCCCAAGATGTTCGGTATGAGCGGACGCCACGTCCATGCCCTTGGCAACCTTATGCTGCCCGAAATCTCCGAGCACGGCGTCAAGGTCATGAGCTCCAACCTGCTGCTCCAAAACGAGACCGACCCCGTCCTTTGGCGCGGTCCGGTCATCGCAGGCGCCATTAGGCAGTTCTGGAGCGAGACCTCGTGGGGCCCCATCGACTACCTGCTGGTCGACATGCCTCCGGGAACAGGCGACGTCGCGCTCACCGTCTTCCAGTCGCTGCCGGTCGACGGCATCGTCATCGTCACGAGCCCGCAGGATCTGGTCTCGATGATCGTCGCCAAGGCGGTCAACATGGCCGAGAAGATGAACGTCCCCATTCTGGGCATTGTCGAGAACATGAGCTATATTGAGTGCCCCGACTGCGGCAAGAAGATCGAGGTCTTTGGCAAGAGCAAGCTCCCCGAGGTCGCAGAGCGCTATAACCTCGACATCTTGGGCCAGCTTCCCATTAATCCGGCACTCGCCGAGGCCTGCGATAAGGGCGAGGTCGAGACCGCGCTGCCCGATGGCATGTTGCCCAAGGCAGTCTCTGCCGTCGAGGCTATTACCCCGCACGAGACCGACGAGGCCTAAGTGAACGCGAGCGCCCTCTATGACGTCTTGGTAATCGGCGGCGGGGCTTCAGGCCTCGCCGCCGCCATTACGGCCGCACGCGCTGGCAAAAGCGTCTGCATCGTTGAGCGCGATGTCGCCTGCGGCCTCAAGCTCCTTGCGACCGGTAACGGCCGTTGCAACCTCTCCAACGAATCGATTGATCCTCAGCGGTATAACCACCCCGCATTCGTCGAATCCGTCATGGGCCCCCAGCCCGAACAAGAGCTTATGGGTTTCTTCTCCTCGCTGGGCATCATGACAACCTCCGAGGAAGGCCGGCTGTACCCGCGCTCCCTTCGCGCCGAATCGGTGCGCGACGCACTTCTCAACGCTTGCGACCGCCTAGGTATCACCTTAATCTGCGGAGCCAACGTTGCCTCGGCGTACAAAGCTTCTGAAGGCTGGGCACTCCAAATAGACCGTCCAGCGCGGGCGCTCAAGGCAAAAAAGCACGACGACCGAAAATCGGAGCTCCGCTCGCTTCGGAAGGCGCTCGCCGATGTCCCTCGCAAGAACGAGGCCCTGCAGGCACATGCCGTAATTATCGCTACGGGCGGCAACCCCACCGGTATCGCCGATACGTTTCGCCTTCCCCTCACTTCGCTGCGCCCCATCCTCTGCCCCGTATCGGCAACGGTCGTTGGCGATCGAGCGGCACTCAAGACGTTGGACGGCCTGCGCGTCCGCGCCTGCTTGACGCTCGCCCGCAATCATAATGAGCTCTGGCACGAAGACGGTGAAGTGCTGTTTCGAACCTTCGGTATCTCGGGTGTCGCTGTCTTCAACCTCTCTCGTCGTATCCAGCACGGCGATACGATCCTGCTCGACGTTTTCCCCGACCTCTCCAAAGACGAGTTGCTCGATATGCTCAACCGGCGCGTTGAGCTGTTCGGTGACTTTTCACCCCGCGATCCCCGTTGGCTCGACGGCATGCTCGCCCCGCAACTCTCCCGCGTCGTCTGCACAGCGTTCGAGCAGTGCCATCCAGGCTCCAACGATGTCATCCATCTGGTCTCGATCCTCAAGCACTTTAAGTTGCTCGTCGAGGGAACAGCCGAGGAGCGCTCAGCGCAGGTCACGCGTGGTGGCGTATCTGTCGAGAGTATCTCAACACCCAGTCTACGCGCGCGCAGCGTTGTCGACGCTCCGCTTTACGTTTGCGGTGAAGCGCTCGACATCGACGCCGATTGCGGAGGCTTTAACCTTGCGTGGGCCTGGATCTCGGGCATTCGCGCTGCAAGCAGCCTGTAGCCGCGCAGTCTATAATCAAAAACACATTCGGGCCGTCTGGGATACCGGACGGCCTCTTTCTTGCCTCTAAGGAGACCTCGATGATCGAAATCACCCAAGTCAACGCGTCGCTCGATGAAGCCGGCGATGAAAATGCCTGTCTCATTGTTGGCAAGCGAGTCGCCAAGCGCGTCCTACGTTGCAAGGACTCCGAGATCAAGTCCATCGAGCTCCACCGCAAGTCAATCGACGCTCGCAAAAAACGAGACGTCCATTTTATCCTGAGCTTTCGTGTTGAGCTGACTAGTCCCCACCTCGAGCGAGAAGCGGTCGACAGCGTTGCCGAGCGTGACCGCTCGCGCGTACGCGCGATAGAAGACGATGAGCCTTCATTCCCCTCCCCCGCCTCCGACGCGCCTCAAGAACGCCCTGTCGTTGTCGGCGCCGGATGCGCCGGCCTTTTCGCTGCGCTTACGCTCGCCGAAGCAGGTCTTAAGCCCTTGCTCATCGAGCGCGGCGACCCGGCATTTCGCCGCTCGCAGGCGATCGACCTCTTTCTAAAGGAGCGCATCCTCGACCCCGAGAGCAATATCCAGTTTGGCCTGGGCGGCGCGGGAACCTTCTCGGACGGCAAACTCAATACGGGAACCAAAAATCCCGCCCATCGCCTTATCCTCGAAACCTTCGTCGAGGCGGGCGCGCCCCGCGATATTCTGTGGGATGCCAAGCCGCACATTGGCTCCGACATCCTTCCCACGGTTGTCACCGCTATATCCCAGCGCATCGAGCAGCTCGGAGGTGTCGTCCGTTATCGAACGAAGCTCGTCGACATTCGCATCGACGCGTCTGGCGCCATCACCGGTATTGATGTCCAATCGTCCCAAGACGCCGCTTGCGAGCCAATCGAGACAAAGCACCTCATCCTCGCCTGCGGGCATTCTGCTCGCGATATTTTTGAGCTCCTTAAGGGCCACAACGTGGCCCTCGCACAAAAGACCTTTGCCATGGGCGTTCGCATCGAGCATCCGCAGCGCGACATCGACCGAGTCCAATACGGAGCCTCGGCGGGACATCCTGCCCTCGGAGCAGCCCCTTACAAGCTCGTCGCCCATCTTCCCAACGGCCGCAGCGTGTTCTCGTTTTGCATGTGCCCCGGCGGGCAGGTTGTCGCCGCCTCTTCCGAGCAGGGCCACCTGTGCGTCAACGGCGCCAGTCTCAATGCCCGCGGCGGGTGCAACGCAAATGCCGCCCTGCTCGTTAACGTCACACCCGAGGACCTTCCCAACGATGACCCGCTCGCCGGCATCGAGCTCCAGCGTGCCTGCGAGGCGGCCGCCTATCGCCTGGGCGGTTCCAACTGGAACGCACCGGCACAGCTCGTCGGAGATTTCCTCGCAGGACGTGCCAGCAAGGCGCCCGGAAAGGTAAAGCCCACCTATCCGCTCGGTGTGACCTGGACGGCAATTGACGAAGCCCTGCCGCAGCATATCGTCGAGTCGCTCCGCCTGGGACTTCCCCTACTCGGAAAAAAGCTGCGCGGCTACGACCGCCCCGACGCCGTTCTTACCGGCGTGGAGACTCGTTCGAGCTCACCGGTCACCGTCACCCGAGACCGAACGTGCCATGCCGTGTCGACCCCGGGCCTCTATCCTTGTGGTGAGGGAGCTGGATATGCCGGCGGCATCATGAGCGCGGCCACCGACGGCATCCGTTGTGCCGAAGCCCTGATCGCAGACCTCTAACGCACGAATTCCAGCGCGCAAAAGACACAGGCCCCAAGCTCCACAGGGAACTCGGGGCCTGTTCACTATTTCTTAAACCGTGCACCCTGGCGTTTTCTGCCCGATGCGAACGTGGAACCCTTGCGGGCCTGCGAACGTAAGCGCTCAATCGTCTCGTCCTCAGACGCACCCTCGAGCATCGCTCGAATCTGAACGACGGCATCGCGCAGGCGCGCCGCCTCCTCAAAGTCCATGGCAGCAGAAGCGTTACGCATATCCTCTTCCATGGTTTCGACGATCCGCACGAGCTCGTCATGCGGCAGTTCTTCCAACTGCTCCGCAAGTGTCTGCTCGGGCGCCACCGTTTCCGGCACGCCACCCTCGCCCGACTCATCGGGCGTATAGAATGCGCCATGGCCAAGAGAGTCGCCCTTCGAGCGTCCCTTGGAACCCACGGTTTTTTCGGCCTCGGCAATAAAACTTGAGATGTCGTTGATGGCCTTGCGCACCGTCTTGGGCACAATGCCATGCTCTTCGTTATATGCCATCTGAATCTCGCGACGGCGCTGCGTCTCCTCGATGGCCTCTTTCATCGAATCGGTCATAACGTCTGCATACATGATGACTTCGCCATCGGCGTTACGGGCCGCGCGGCCAATCGTCTGAATCAGCGAACGGCGGTTGCGCAAGAAGCCTTCCTTATCGGCATCGAGAATTGCCACCAGTGAGACCTCGGGGAGATCCAAGCCCTCGCGAAGCAGGTTGATACCAACGAGAACATCGATCTTTCCCTCGCGCAGCGTTCGCAGGATCTCGACACGGTCCATCGTCGCTGTATCGGAGTGCATGTAATTGACCTTAATGCCGGCATCAAGCAGATGGTCGGTCAGGTCCTCGGCCATGCGCTTGGTGAGCGTGGTCACCAGTACGCGCTCCTTGCGCACCACGCGCTCGCGAATCTCGTCCTCAAGATCGTCAATCTGCCCACGAACCGGACGCACATCAATCTTGGGGTCGAGCAGACCGGTCGGACGAATAATCTGCTCAACGTCGTTTTGGCTCACCCGCAGCTCATAGTCGCCCGGCGTGGCCGAAACATAGATGAACTGGGGAATCCTCGCCTCAAACTCATCGAAACGAAGTGGGCGGTTATCGAGCGCCGAGGGCAGACGAAAACCGTGTTCCACCAGCGTCACCTTACGCGAGCGGTCACCTTCGTGCATGCCGCGAATCTGCGGCACCGTCACATGGCTCTCATCGATGATGCAGAGCATATCCTTGGGAAAGTAATCGATCAGGGTAAACGGCGGCTCACCCGGCTTGCGACCGTCCAGATGACGCGAGTAGTTCTCGATACCGTTACAAAAACCCATGGTCTCGAGCATCTCAAGATCATAATCGGTGCGCTGCTGCAGACGCTGCGCCTCGAGCAACTTATCAGTCGCCTTGAGCTCGGCCACACGTTTCTCGCACTCTTCGCTGATCGATTTCAGAGCCGCCTTGACCTTCGGCTTCTCGGTCACGTAGTGCGAGGCCGGCCACACGGGGATGGCCTCGTACTCACGAAGCATCTCTCCGGTGACCTCATCGATCTCGGCAATCAGCTCGACCTCGTCGCCAAAGAACTCAAACCGCAACGGATGCTCGGCATAAGGCGGATACACGTCGACGACATCGCCACGCACGCGGAACGTGCCGCGCGCCAGGTCATAGTCATTGCGATCATATTGAATGTCGATAAGTGCGTGGATAAAGTCATCGCGCTCGAGCGGCACCTTCTTGTCGACGTTTGGAGCCAGACCCGCATAGTCCTCAGGAGAGCCAATGCCATAGATACACGAGACCGATGCGACAACGATCACATCGCGTCGAGAGAGCAGCGATGCGGTCGCCTGATGTCGCAGCATCTCGACCTCTTCGTTAATCGAGGAGTCTTTCTCGATATATGTATCGCTTTGCGGCACATACGCCTCGGGCTGATAGTAGTCGTAGTACGAGACAAAGTAGACCACAGCGTTGTTGGGAAAGAACTCTTTGAGCTCGCTCGCAAGCTGAGCGGCGAGCGTTTTATTGGGAGCCATGACAAGCGTCGGCTTCCCCAGGGCCTCGATGGTTTTAGCCATCGTAAAGGTCTTGCCCGAACCAGTCACGCCCAGCAAAACCTGATAGCGATCTCCATCCCTCACGCCCTGCACAAGCGACTCAATGGCCTTAGGCTGAGAACCTGCAGGCTCATAAGGAGATACAACCTTAAATGGCACCGCAGAGCCCTCAACGCCAAAACGTTTGAGCTCTCCTCCAACACGCTCAACTTCAAATTCCGCCATGGATACTCCTAACTCATATATCTGCAGTATACGCAGGCGGCAGGCATAGTCCTATACGAACCGATCGGGATAGAGGGTCTTATAGCGAACCCAGGCATTATTGACACGAATCAGATACGCCTGCGTCTCGGGAAAGGTGATTGCATTATGAAGCGAAGTGCTCTGCTGCGCCCAACCGTCGACATTGCCCATGCCAGCGTTATAGGCAGCAATGGCACTGTCGGTCGACCCGTTAAAATACGTTAGAAGATACGAAAGATACGCACAGCCAAACTCGATGTTCGTAGCGGGATCGTTAAGGTTGTCGGCTGAATACTCGCTACCACCGACAAGACCTTTGGCAATCATATCCTGGGCAGTCTCGGGCATCAGCTGCATTAATCCCCGAGCGCCTTGATTCGACTCGGCCTCGGGATCCCAATTCGATTCCGACTTTATGACAGCACACACCAGATACGGATCAAGATTGTGCGAAATGCTCGATTGCTTTACGTACGCCTCGTAGTCAATCGGATACAAAGGCTTAAAGAAAGCGGCAGGAGCATACGAGTAGACGAGCGAAATAAGGCCAAAGACGAACACAACGGCAAGTGGCGCCACGCGATACCACGTAAAGAAACGTGTCCTAGGCATCGACCTCCTCCTTATCCACTACATCCCCGAAGCCATGGCGCACAAGCCAAGCGTCCAGTTGTTCAAAGAGCGAGTTATCGCCCGCCGCATTATCGATTACCGTCGAAGCGAGATTGCAAAGCGAAGCCTCATCAGGTTGGCATGCAGAACGCGCATCAAAATCAGAGGGCTCCATACCACGATGAATAGCACGCCCGCGACGAACTGCTAAAGGAGCGCTGATAACCAGAATTTCATCAGCCAGGCCAAAAGCATCCTCAAAACCAGTCGGGGCAGAAACCTCGACAACCGCAAAGGGATAACGGGGGGACGAAACCGTGCAGCAAACCGGATCAAGAATCCTAAGCGAAAGCTGCTCAATGAGAACGGGGTGCACAATGCTATTGAGCCTCGCGACCGCATCAGGAGAAACAAAAGCTCGAGAAGCGAGGATGTTACGGCGAACGCCGCCCTCCTCGTCCAAAATATCCCAGCCAAATTCTTCCGCGAGGGCATTGACGATATCGGAGCCTGGCACATACAGCGATTTGGCAAGCTCGTCCAGATCGATAAGCATGGCGCCATGAGATTCGAGATAGCGGCAGGCAGTCGACTTACCCGAAGCAATATTGCCCAAGACAAAAACGGTAAACATCAAGTCCTCCCTAACGCCAATGGGAGTTATTATCGCGCAAATACAAAAGAAGGACTCAAAATACAGCCAAACAGTAAGACAAGCTAAAAGAAGGCGAGTTCTTGTATTACAGCTCTCTATAAAACGCAAAAAAGGGGGAGGCCGCGAGGCCTCCCCCTTCTTCAAGTCTTGCGACGGCTCGGTGCCGTCCACCGGTCAGCGGCGCCCTGGCCTCCCACGGGCTGG